>NZ_BAGD01000070.1 GCF_000308635.1 Nocardia otitidiscaviarum NBRC 14405
CCGCCGAAGCAGCGGAGGCCAGGATCGCGGAGGCGGTCGCGGCCCGTGATGACGCCCTGCGCGAGGTCGAACGAATCACCACCCAGGCCGCCGACGACGTATTCGCCGCCCGCGCCGCTGCCGAGACCGAGATCCGGGAGGTGCGCCGCGAAACCGCCGCGGAGATCGAGCGGATACGCGAGCAGGCCACCGAGGACATCGACCTGGCCCGCACCAAGGCCGCCGCCGAAATCGAACAGGTGCGCCGCGACGCCGCCCAACGCGTCACCGCCGCGGGCGCCGAACGCGATCTCGCGGTGCAGCGGGCCGCCGATGCCGACCGAGCCATCGAGCGCGCCGAAAACGCTGTCGCCGAACGCAATCAGGCCCTTACCGAAACCCGCGACGAACTCCGGCAGGTCCGCGCCGAACTGGAACGCACCCGCATCGAGTTCACCGAATCCCGCCGCACCGCCGCCGCCGACATCGCCGCCGTACGCACCGAGGCCGCGGCCGCTCTCGACAAGGCCCAACACGACGCCGCCGCCAAACTCGCCGCCCTGGACGACGCCCGCGCCCAAACCCTGGCCCGAGCCGAACGCGCCGAACGACAACTCGACGAACTGCTGGCCGCTCGCCGCGACGGCCCGGCTCTGTCCACTCGGTCACCGAAAGCAGATCGGGTCGGATGAAACCCATCTCGCGTGGGCTCCTGATCTCCGCGGCCGCCTGCGCCGCAAGATTTTCTCTCAGAGTCCTAATTGGCGCAAGAGCTGCTCGATCTGTGGCGCTACAGTAATCCAACGTCCAGATTGCAGTGACGCGTAGATCACGCGTGGTTCCACCCTCGAGGTACGGAAGTCCAATGCGAACGGCTGGTCGTAGCCGAGATCTCCGATCAGTACCGACAGGGCGGGATCGATATCGCCGGGTGGGGTCGACTCGTCCGGGCGGCCGCACAGGGCCGGTGCCTGAGCAGCAACATCGATCCAGTGTCGGTTCTCGGTTCGCATGTACTCGAGCGAGTAGAAGTTCGGCTGCTGCGGCTCCTCACCAAAAATCTGTTTCAGGAGCCGCGTGTCCGGCGCCTTCCATCGGCCTTCCCTGATCGCCCCCACCAGGGTCTCCGGCAACGGCAGACCATTGATCTCTGTCACCGTCATACGTCAGACTCCACCTTTCTACCAGTGATTTCATGTAGAGTTCTCATGATTTCCGGACGCAAGTCCTCCGGGACGAACGGCCCGTCGAAGCTACGGTTTTCACCATTCACCGACCTGGATGTCCACCTACAGCCAAGAGAGCCATCCTCACGCAAGACTGCACTGAACCCGACACTCTCGCCGTAATCACGATTTATCGCTTGCAGAAGTTTGTCCTCGACATCCACATGACCTCCGTACCGGGATACCAGGTTCGTTGGCTCTCCTGGGATATCGAGCCTTGTCGTATCACCACTCGGGTAGGCGAGCATTTTCCGGGTGCCAGGGTGGTAGACGCCGCTGAAACCCGACCCGGGACCAAAGGCGCGGAGCCGGTCGGCACTGAACATGGCAAGGTTTGTCAAGGAGTTCTCGACATCGTGAGGCGACAGCAACGGTGCCGGTGGAACGGCCTGGCCTGTGCCCTCGATAGGGTGCTTCACCTGTTCGGCAGCCAACGCGTCGGCGTCACCTGCCCCACCGCTGACAGTCCGAAGGCCGTTCGCACCGAGCGGGCCGCCGTAGCTCCTTTCGATGTACTCGGCGATGCGTGGTATCTGCTGGCTGCGCAGTCCATCGGCTACGCCCTTGAAGAACTCCGGCAGCCTCGACCCTGTCAACGGTCCTCACATGCTGCTGCTCCGCACCAGCCACGCCGAAATCCGCCTCGGCGTAACGGTTTCGGCAGCATCCACACGGATCAGGCCGCTGCTGTCGGCGACACCGGTCGGCACCCGACCCCGCGATCGCCTGCACCTGATCCCACGTTCACGCTCGCCATGGTGAAACCGTACCGGAAGTTGTTTCCGCACGCCGGTCTTGACAAGGACGAGTAATAGCGCCCCAGGACAGCATGACCGCAGCGCATCAGCTTGCTAGCACGGAGCGCGCCGTGGGTACGCGCCTGAGCATGACTTACCCGTGCGACTAGCTCTCCGGTCCGGATACCCTCGTCCGCATGGACGACTACCGCGAACGGCTCATGCGCGATCCGGAGCTGGAGACGCACGACATGCTCGAGGACGGGCCGCTCTATCGAGGGCCGTCCCCACGGATGCGGTTGATGGCGGCGATTGTCGCGGCGTCGCTCTTCCTGGGAGCCGCGGCGACCGTGACGCTGTTGGCGCTGTCCTGAAGGGGTCAGTCCGCGAGCACGGACGGCAGGGAGATGGACCAGGAGCCGTCGGCGTCGATCTGGAGGGTGTGCGATCCGGCGGGGAGGGCCACGGTGCCGCGGTATGGTCCGATGCCGTCCACGAGCAGTGTGGGCCACGGGGTGTGTGCGACCACTCGGAAACGGGCGGATCCGGTGTGAGAGACGCGGAGTTCGGCGAATCCCATGCGAAGCCGGGACGGGACCCGCAGGACCGCTGATCCCGCGCCCGACGCCCGCCCGTTCCATCTGGGGGCATTGCTCAGCCGGTCGATCGTTACGCGCCACCGCATATCTGCGGAGGTGTCGATGTGCAGCGTCGCCGGGACCACCCCGAGATCCAGCGGAAGCACACCGCGATACGCGCCGACCGCCTGCGCCAGCACCGCGAGCTCGGTGCCGTGCTCGCTCCGGCTGGATACGCGAAATGGGCTGTCGCCGTCCATGATCAGGCTCACGGTGTGGCTGACGCCCGGGGTCAGCCGTAGTCCCAGCACGGCGGATCCGCGACCGACGCTGGCGTCGGGCAGTTCTCTCGACCCCAGCGGCAGCCCCGGACCGAGGGAGAGCCGAGGCTCGGGCGCCGGTCGGGGGGCGGGTTGCGGCCGTGATGGCGCGGCGGGCGGGCCGGCGGGACGCGACGCGCGTGCGGCATGTGCCGACCGGGTCCGTCGCGACAACAGCGCGGGCATCGCTGCCGTCTGTCCGATGGTCACCCACAGATCCAGCGTGCTGCGCACGCGCTCATCGATGAGGTGGTGCAAATCCGCGTTGTCCAGTGCCGGATGCAGCCCGACGAGATAGTCCGACTGCACCGCCGCCTGCCCGGCCAGGGCGCGAATGCGGTTCAACTTCGGTTCGTACTCCGCGGGCGTGTCAATTTCGAGGGCGTACACGGCGGCTTCGGCCAGCTGTCGAGCGGTGGACACCGCGGCGGTCAGGGCATGACGATGTGGCCGTGGGGTATTGGTCGCGACCGGACCCACCTGAAGCGAGGTCGGCACCGGCAGGACGGCGGTGATCTCGAACCGCGGATCGATGGTGGCGGCGCGGGCGAATTTCAGCCACTGCTCCACCATGTTCAGCCATCGCCACACCAGGTCATAGGTCACCGGCGGCACGTACCCGGCGGTACGGGGATCGACGGCGTACACCGTATCCAGCACGGATTCGCTGAGCGTCTGCCATGCGGTCGCCGACCAGGCGGCGAGCAGCCGCGACTGGGTCGCCGGTGACGCCTGCCAGACGCTGTGCCCGGCGAGCGTCAGTTCCGCGCGCGCCTGGTCGGCCAGCAACTGTTCCTGATGCGCCGCCCGTCCGGCCGCGCGCAGGGCCTCCAGCACCCCCGCATCCCGTTCGCCCTGCCGTAGTGCGCGCAGGCGGGTCCGCAGGTTCGGCCGTGGGCCCTCCGTCACTTCCCCTCCTTCGATCACCCATACCGTAGCCGATCTTGTTCTGCGGCCTCCTCATTCGGACCATTCGGTCATTCAACCGCAGGTCAGAGCCTACGTGCGGACTGCGCGATGAATCTTCACCCCGAAGATTTCAATGCTGATGGAATCCCGGGCTTACACCTGTATCGTCAGATGCGAACGACTGCTCCACACGGACGCGATCTGGAATGATCTTCTGTCGTGGTTCCGCCTACCGGCGAGCTGCCCGTGCGATCATCGACCGCTGGTGCACGGAAGGGTAAAGGGGTTGCGAGACTTGAATATCAACGCCATGCGGGCACGGCAATCACGGCCGAGTGTGGCGCGCGTGTACAGCTACGTGCTCGGTGGGCGCGACAACTACGGGGTGGACAAGGACGTCGGGGATTTCTTCATGGGCGATCTCCCCGGGTCGGAGATGCTGGCCATTACGAATCGTCAAGCCATCCTCCGCGCGGCCCGTGATATGGCTTCGGACGGCATCCGCCAAGTCATCGATATGGGCTGCGGACTGCCGACCGACGAGAACGTGCACGATGTGTTGCGGCGCAAGGTCCCCGATGCGCGTGTGGTGTACGTCGACAACGATCCGTTCGTGGTGGCGCACGGGCGGGCGCTGCTGGCCATCGACGAGAACATCGCGGTGGTGGAGGCCGATGTCGGCGACCCGGCGGCGATTCGGGAGCATCCCGATGTGCAGCGGCTGATCGATTTCGACGAGCCCGTCGGCATCATCTTCGGCGTGGTGCTCAGCTTCCTCGATGACGAGGCCGATCCGGCCGCGGTGGTACGGGACTGGTCGCAGCGCCTCGCGCCCGAAAGTCGTGTCTACATCTCGCATTTCCGCACCGGGCGTACTCGGGAGGCGGTCGCCACCGAGCGCAAGATCCGGGACGCCTTCGGGGTCGGAACCTGGCGCGACGAGGAGAAGATCAAGAGCTTCTTCGGCGATCTCGAACTGCTCGAGCCGGGAATGGCACCGTGCGCCCGCTGGCGGCCGGAACCGCCCGCACCGGGAACCGATCCGGTGCAGAAGGATCTGAGCATCTGGGAGGACCTCATCGTGGCGGGGATGGCCCGCAAGCGCTGAAGCTCCTATGCGGTCGGATCGGTGAACAGCCCCTTCCGGGGTGAGACCAGCGGCAGCGGGCCGAGCATGCTCTGATGCCCGTTGGTCACCGAGCAGAACCGGAAGGGTCCGTTCGCCGCGAGTAACCGGGCCATCTGCGGATCGGCGTGATCGAGGAACCACACGCTCAGTCCCGTGCGTGAATCCAGGCGGTAGTGCTCCCAGGCCCGCCACAGCACATCCAGCCGCGCCACCGCCTCCGCGTGCTTCCACCATTCGACGCACCACGCCTGGTTCGGGTCGTTGACCACGTCGCGCCGGTACACCACGCTGAGGTAGTTCTCGACGAACTCGATCACGGACGGGTAGACGTACGGTGAACTCCAGTCACTCATGCCGTCCATTCAACATCAGAATCGACCAACGTCACTGTGACGCAAGAAAGTTCGCCATAACGCCGACTCAATCCGCCTGATCAGCGGGTTCCCGCCACATCGACCAGACCAGCGGCCCGCCGTCGGTGAAATCGTGCTCGGCGGTCTGAACGAACCCGAAGCGCTCGTAATAGGGGACGTTGTCGGCCTTGCTGGATTCGAGGTAGGCGGGCACGCCCTCGGCGTCGCAGCGGTCCAGGCGCGAGTTCAGCAGCGCTTGGCCGTATCCGCGCCCGCGCGCCGTGGGCAGGGTGCCGATGAAGGCCAGATACCAGTGCGGTTCGCGAGGGTGTACGTCCGCCATGCGTTCGGCCATCCGCCCGGCCAGGCGGATGCGGCCGCGGAAGGCGCGGATCATGTTCGGTGCGGCCCGCAGGGTGGCCGCGGTCGAGGCGTGCCAGTGTCCCGGCGGAGCCCAGACCGCCGCGCCGACAATGGTTCCCGCATCGTCCTCGACCACGTCCACACCGCCGTAGCGCAGGAAATGGGTGCGCGTCAGCGTGGCGTACATGAGCGCCATGCGGTCCGCCCGTACGCCGGCATCGGGAACGAAGTAGGTGGCGACGGGGTCGTCCAGGAAGGCGATGCCGAGGACGCGGGCGAGTTCGGGGATATCCGAATCGGTTGCCGGGCGAACAGTGACCTGCATCAGCTCAAACTACAACCAAGATCGCTCTCCGGCCACGGCCGGGACCACCGTCACCGACAGCGGAAGCGCACCGAGGCCCGCACGTCACGACGGTGCGGCCGCGGCGCGCACGGTGATGCGCGCCCCGCCCGCGGGCACATGGGTGATATTGCGAATGCGCGTCCGCTCCACGGACCCGTCCTCGGGCAGTTCGAGGGCGAAGCGGCCGAGAACCTCCCGCAGCACGACGGCGCCCTCCATGAGCGAGAAGCCCGCGCCGATGCACCGGCGCACCCCGCCGCCGAACGGCAGCCAGGTATTCGGTGCGACGCTGCCGTCCAGGAACCGGTCAGGCCGGAAACGGGCGGCGTCCGGATAGGCGTCGAACCGCTGATGCGCCAACAGAATCGAGGTCGACACGACGGTGCCCCGCGGCAGCTCGATACCGCCGATGGTCATATCGCGGGTGATTCTGCGCCCGGTGGCGGCGATGACGGTACGCCGCCGCAGCGACTCCTTGAGCACCGCCTCCAAGTACTTGTCGTCACCGTCGTGGGCGGCTCGCCGGGCGGTGTCCTGGACCTCCGGATTCGCGGCCAGCTCCTGGAACGCCCAAGCCAGCGCGGATGCGGTGGTCTCGTGCCCGGCCAGCAGCAGGGTGATGAGCTGATCGCGCAGTTCCGCGTCGGAGAGCGGCTGATCGGCCGGATGGTCGCCGGACCCCACCGCCAACAGTCGGGACAGCACATCGGCGCGCTGGTCGGTATCGGGGTGCGCACGGCGGCGGGTGATCTCGTCGAACAGCAGGGCGTCGATAGCGAGCTGGTTCTCGCGGAAACGCCGCCATACCCCGAAGCGCGCCAGGCGCGGATACTTCCAGCCGAAGAACACGATCGGGTTGATGTTGACGATGCGGCGCAGTCGCGGTGCGAGTTCGCCCCGCCGCCGCTCGTCGGTCATGCCGAAGACCACCTGCATGATCACATCGAGGGTGAGGTCGTTCATGCGGTCCAGGGCGGGCAGGGTGGACCCGGACGCCCACCGGTCGATATGCGTCTTGGCGATCGCCTCCACCATGGCCCGGTACCCGTGCAGCGCCGATCCGGTGAAGGCGGGCATGAGCAGTCGCCGTGCGCGGGCGTGCTCCTGTTCGTCGGTGAGCAGCACCGAACGCTCGCCCATGATGTGCACGAGCAGCCGATTGCCTTCGCCCGCATGCAGATCGGCCGGGTCGGCGGCGAAGATCTCCCGAATGTGCTCCGGCCGCGAGAAGATCACCACATGCTCCGCGTAGGGCGGCACCAGGCGCAGGCTGAACACGTCGCCGTAGCGGCGGGCCGCGCGCTCGAGCAGGAAACCGCGCCACTTCGCGTACAGCACGGTCTGAACCATCCTCGGCAGCCGAGGACCCGGGGGATGGGCGGTGGGCACGGGAATTCCTTTCGGACCGCGGGCGGCGGCGACCGCCTCTCGTCCACGGTAGGGCGCGAGCGGCCGCCGCGTGCAGATATGTTCGGCCAATTCAGCGCACGGCCGCGGCGCAGCGGCGGGCGAGCTTCTCGATCTCGGCGACCAGTTCCGGCGGTTCGGTGACGGTGAAGTCGGTGTCGAGCGAGGTCAGCATCCACGACAGCGCCCAGGGCGAATCCGCGCCGAGGTGCAGTAGACAGCTGGTGTCGTCGACCGCCTCCAGTACGCCCATGCCCGGCCAGAGCTCGTCGGCGAGTTCGGTCGCGCCGCGGTGCAGGGTGACCGTGGCCTGATACGGCCAGGACGCCTGGGACAACCGCTGGGACAGGTATGCGACCACATCGCCGTCGGGTGGTTCGCGGGGTGTGAACCGGGGGCCGCTGGGGATGCGCGGGCGCAGCCGGTCCACTCGGTAGGACCGCCAATCATCGCGCGCCACATCCCAGGCGACCAGGTACCAGTGCCGATTGAAGTTCACCACCGCCTGCGGTTCCACCTCGCGGATCGACTGTCGCCCAGCATGATCGGTGTAGTCGAAACGCAATCGCTCGTGCCGGTCGCAGGCGTCGGAGAGCGCGATGAGGACATCGGGGTCGACGCGCGGCGCGGCGGCCTCCACGCGCACCAGTGACCGCTTCAGCCCCGCCAACCGGTGACGCAGCCGCGACGGCAACACCTGTTCCAGCTTGGCCAGCGCCCGCAGCGACGCCTCCTCGATCCCGGAGACGGTGCCGCCGGTCGTGGTGCGCAACCCGACGGCCACCGCCACGGCTTCCTCGTCGTCGAGCAGCAGCGGCGGCAGGGACGAGCCCGCGCCGAGGCGGTATCCGGCCGTGCCCTGGACCGCGTCGACCGGGTAACCGAGTTCCCGCAGCCGGTCCACGTCACGGCGCACGGTGCGGGCGCTGACGCCGAGTCGATCGGCCAGTTCGGGACCGGACCACTCGCGATGGGTTTGCAGCAGCGACAGCAGTCGCAGTAGTCGCGCCGAGGTTTCCAGCATGCCCTCAGATTGCCACATTCTTAGGACAGAAGCTGACCTAATGGACTTCTACCGTGGGAACCATGACGACCATCGAGTCCTTCCGCATCGACATTCCGCAGCGCGAGATCGACGACCTGAACGCCCGCCTCGCCCATACCCGCTGGCCCGATGAACTGCCCGGGGTGGACTGGAGTTACGGCATCCCGACCTCGTATGTGCGCGAACTCGCCGAGTACTGGCGTACCGAGTACGACTGGCGAGCCGCGGAGGCCGCCCGCAACGAGATTCCGCAGTTCGTCACCGAGATCGACGGGCAGCGTCTGCATTTCATGCACATTCGCTCACAGGAGGCCGACGCCCTGCCGCTGGTCCTGATCCACGGCTGGCCGTTCGCGGATTTCACCGACATGATCGGACCGCTCACCGATCCGCGCGCGCACGGCGGCGCGGCGAGCGACGCCTTCCACCTGGTGATCCCGAGCCTGCCCGGATGCGGACTGTCGGGTCCGACGCGGCGGCCCGGTGACGCCGCCACCGAGCGCGCGGCCGAACTCATCGCGAAACTCATGGCGCGGCTGGGATTCTCGCGCTACGCCGCGCAGGGCGGGGATGCCGGTTCGTTCATCGCCCCGCAGTTGGGTCGCATCGATACCGAGCATGTGGTCGGCGTACACCTCAACGACCCGATCACCATTCCGTCCTGGGACGACGACGGCTCCGACTACGGTCCGGAGGACCGGGAGAAATTGGCCGCGCTCCAGGACTGGTCGAATCAGGACCATTCCGCGTACGCCATGGTGCACTCCACCCGGCCGCAAACCCTCGCGCCCGCGGTCTCGGATTCCCCGGCGGGCATGATGGCCTGGGTTCTGGATGTCGTGCAGACCTACACCAACCCCACGAAGTCCCGGCCGGATGAGGCCATGGACCGTGACCAACTGCTGACCAACCTGTCGCTGCTGTGGTTCACCAACACCGCCGCGTCCTCCATGCGGCTGTACCGGGAATCGCAACAGTGGGGCGGGGAGTCGACGAACTCCGGGGTGCCGACCGGTGTCGCGATCTTCCCGGGCGGGACCAGCATTCGCGGGCTCGCCGAGAAGCAGAACACCGTCGTGCACTGGTCGGAGTTCGACCGCGGTGGGCACTTCGCCGCCATGGAAGCGCCCGACCTGCTCACGAACGATCTGCGCGAGTTCTGCCGTAAGCTGCGCGGACTCTCGGCCTAGCGCAGGGTGTCGATCCACCGCCGAGTATCCGCCGGGTCGATGACGTCGTCGAGTTCCAGCACGGTCGCGGCGGTGAGCGCCTTGCCGTTGGCGTAGGCGAGTCGCACCAGGTTGTCGAAGGCGGCAGCGCGCTCGGCCGGATCTTCGATGGCGGCGAGCTCCTTGGCGAAGCCGAGTCGCACCGCGCCCTCCAGACCCATACCGCCGATCTCCCCGGTCGGCCAGGCGACGATGAAGCGCGGGGCGCGGAAGGAGCCCGCCGCCATGGCCTGTGCGCCCAGGCCGTAGCCCTTGCGCAGGATGATGGTGCCCCAGGGCACCGTCAGCGCCGCCGCGTCGATGAACAGTCGGCTGAACCTGGTGACCGTGGCGTGCGTCTCGGCCTCCGGTCCGACCATGAATCCCGGTGTATCGCAGAGGGAGACGATCGGCAGCCGGTGCGCGTCG
Organism: Nocardia otitidiscaviarum NBRC 14405; assembly: GCF_000308635.1. Lineage (GTDB taxonomy): Bacteria > Actinomycetota > Actinomycetes > Mycobacteriales > Mycobacteriaceae > Nocardia > Nocardia otitidiscaviarum. The sequence goes on from NZ_BAGD01000070.1 coordinate 10,030, forward strand.
CAGAGTCGCAGGAAGGCGCTCAACTTGTCGGCGGCGGGGGCGTCGATGGCACCGCCGAGATGGTGGCAGTCGTTGGCGATGAGTCCGAAGGGGCGGCCCTGCACCCGCACCAGCGCGGTCACCACGCCGACACCCCAGTCGCGGCGCAGCTCCAGCACCGAGTCGATATCGGCGACGGCGTCGATGGCGGCGCGGATGTCGAAGGCGTGCAATCGATTCTCCGGCACCACATGCCGGGACAGGCGCGGGTCGGGTGCGGTCCACTCGGTGTCCGCGCCCTGGAAGTAGGCCAGGTACCGGCGGGCGACGGCGACCGCCTCGGCCTCGTCGGCGGCCACCACGTGCACCACGCCGTTGCGGCGCTGCACCTCGACCGGGCCGATGTCCTCGGGCGCGTACACGCCCAGCCCGCCGCCCTCGATCATGGCCGGACCGCCCATGCCGATATTGGCGTCCGGGGTGGCGATCACGACGTCGCACATGCCGAGCAGGGCGGCGTTCCCGGCGAAGCAGCGGCCGGACACGATGCCGATGAGGGGGACGGTGCCGGACAGCGCGCCCATGGCGCGGAAGGTGGTGACGTCCAGGCCGGAGATGCCGGAGTAGTCGGTGTCGCCGGGGCGTCCACCGCCACCCTCGGTCCAGAACACCACCGGAAGTCGCTGTTCCCGAGCCAGTTCCAGCATGCGGTCGGTCTTGGCGTGATTGCGCATGCCCTGGGTGCCCGCCAGCACGGTGTAGTCGTAGGACATGACCACCGCGCGGGCCGCCTCGGCGCCGAAGCGGTCGGCGTTGACGGTGGCGACCCCGGCGATGAGCCCATCGGCGGGGGTGTTGGCGATGAGGTCCTCGGGGCTGCGGCGCAGCCGCTGGGCCGCGACCGCGAGGGCTCCGTACTCGATGAAACTGCCCGCGTCGACCAGATCGGCGATGTTCTCCCGCGCCGTGCGCCGACCGAGACGGTGTCGTTTGGCCACGGCCTCGGGGCGCGCCTCGTCGCGGGTGCGGCGGTGGCGTTCGTGGACCTCGGCGAGGTCCTCGCGCACCGCGTCGAGGTCCGCCGCCTCGCGATCGGCGATCGCGCCGTCGTGGTCGGCCGCGGTCCAGATCAGCAGCGGCGTATGGGGATCCACCACGCTGCCGGGTGCGACCAGGGCGCGGCGCACCCGCAAGGGCTGTTCGGCGCGCACCACGTGCTGCATCTTCATCGCCTCCAGCACCGCGACCTCGGCACCGGCCGCGACCAGCGTGCCCGCCTCGGCCACGGTGACGACCGTGCCGCCCAGCGGGGAGCGCAGCGCCCGCTCGTCGTCGGCCAGCTCCGGTTCCACCGACACCGGTCTCGGCGTCGCCGCGGCGACGGCGGCGGGCGCGATATCGACCGCCCGGGACACGAGTTCGCCGACCTGCCGCTCGAACCACGCCGTCGACACCACCGCACCGTCGGCCAGCGCCTCGAGCACCGCCCGCTGCAGCGCGATGGTGGTGTCGACGCCGTCGACGACGGTCTCGGCCAGTGCGTCGGCGCAGCGGCGTAGCGCGGCCGGATACGACGGACCCCGGGCTATGACCTTCGCCAGCAGTGAATCGAATCGCGCGCCCTGCCGCATACCCGGATAGGCGGCGGTATCGACGCGCACCCCGATGCCGATCGGGGGTGCGAACCGGTGCAGCTGTCCGGTGCTTGGCAGCACCTCGCCCCCTGCGGTGACGATCTCGGCGTTGAGCCGCGCCTGCACCGCGTACCCGCGCGGCGGGGTCGCCTCGATACCGAGGTCGTCGAGCGTGCGCCCCTGGGCCAGATCCACCTGGAGGGCCACCAGGTCCAGGCCGGTGACCTCCTCGGTCACGGTGTGTTCGACCTGGAGTCGCGGATTCACCTCGAGGAACCACGCGTCGCCGCCCGACACCAGGAACTCGATGGTGACCACGCCCCGGCAGGCCACCGATTCCGCCAATCGCACCGCGTAGTCGTGCAGTGCGGTCCGCAGCGGCGCATCCAGATTCGGGGCGGGCGCGATCTCGAGGAGTTTCTGCTGCCGCCGCTGCACACTGCAATCCCGGTCGCCGACCGCGACCGCGCGCCGCCCGTCCGCGACGATCTGCACCTCGATATGGCGGGCCTCGTCCACCAGCGCCTCGGCGTAGACGGTGTCGTCCCCGAATCCGGAGCGGGCTTCGGCCCGGCAGCGCTCGTACGCCTCGGCCAGCTGGGCCGGATCGCGCACCACGCGCATACCGCGGCCGCCGCCGCCCACGGCGGCCTTGACCATGATTCCGCCGGGATGGTCGGTGAGCAATGCGCCGATCTCGGCGAGGGTGGCATGTGCGGCGGTGGCGGGCAGGACCGGCACGCCCGCCCGCGCGGCGGCGGCGCGGGCGGCGACCTTGTCGCCGAAGACGCGCAGCACGTCGGGGGAGGGGCCGACGAACACCAGGTCCGCCGCCGCGCAGGATTCGGCGAACGCGGCGCTCTCGCTGAGGAATCCGTAGCCCGGGTGGACGAGGGCTCCGGGCCCGGCCGTGCGGGCCGCCTTCACGACGGCATCGATGTCGAGATAGGCGGCGGCCCCGTCGCCGGGCAATTCCAGGGCATCGTCGGCCAGCCGCACCCACAGGCCGTCCGGGTCGTCCGCGCTGTATAGGGCGAGGGTCGCGGCACGGCGTTCCCGCGCAGTCCGCATCACCCGAACGGCCACTTCTCCCCGGTTCGCCACCACGATGTGCATTCCGACAGTCTCATCGACGCTGCCGTCCGCGTCACGCCGAGCGGCGGCCAGCTACCGACTGGACGGCCGTTTCCGCAGCGCGTGCCGACATGCCATCGATGCAAATGTCCAGGTAATCCGACTTTCCGGTCATATCATTGCTCTATGCCCACCAATCGGATCGAGGGGCGTACCGCGGTGTTCGCCGAGTGGGCTTGGCAGACACTGCTGGTGATCGGCGTGTGCTCCGCCGTGCTCGGGCTGGCGACGGCGGTCTGGCCGAACAAATCCACCACCGTGGCGGGCACCCTGTTCGGGTTGGTCCTCCTCGCCACCGCGGCGGTGCAGGCGATCGTTGCATTCGGTGCGAACATACCGACCGCGCTGCGGTTCCTGGAGTTCTTCAGCGCCCTGCTGGCGGCCGCCCTGGCGTACTGGTGCTTCGGCAGCGGCGAATGGGTTCCGCTGCTGGGCATGTGGGTGGGTATGGGCTGGATGGCGCGCGGTGTGGTGCTGGCGCTGGTGGCGGCCTGGTCGGACGAACTCGCGGGTGCGGGACGGCAGGAAGCGGTCGGACTGACCACGACGGTCGTCGGCATCGCGGTGGCCGTGGTGCCGTTCCAATCCATCGCCACCCTGTCGGTGGTGGTCGGCCTGTTCACCCTCGCGCTGGGCGTCTCCGAGGTGCTGACGGCCGTGCGGCTGGAGCGCACCGCCGATCAGATCGTCGGTACGTACTGATCCGTCCCAGCGGGGGCTTCCGGAGATCCTTGGGATGCCCAATGGTTGCGGGTAGCGTTCCGGGCGAGACCGAGATCCGGTGACCGACCACCATCCATCAGACGGAGGAACCCTTGCCGACCGAAACGGCGTACCGCACCGAACAACCGGTGATCGACTTCCCGCTGCCGCCGCGCCCGGACGGTGAGGCGTACGAGGCGAGTTGGGCGGTCCGCCTGGCCGACACCGATACTCGGGAGCGGCTGCGTCTCGACGGCATCGCGCGCTACGCCATGGATATCGGCTACGACCAGTTGCGTGCCGCCGAGGACGGGCATCTGCATCCGGCCTGGCTGGTGCGGCGCACGGTGATCGACGTGCTACGGCCCATTCGGTTCGGCGACCGGGTGCGGTTGCGGCGCTGGCCGTCGGCGCTGTCCAACCGCTGGTTCAACGCGCGCATCCAGATCCACAGCGATCAGGGCGGCGTCGTCGAGGTCGAGCAGTTCCTGATCAATGTGGATCCGCAGGCGGGACGTCCGGCCCGCATGACCGACCGTTTCATGTCGCCCATGCTGGCGGTGACCACCGAACACCGGCTGCGCTGGAAGGCTGCGCTGCACGAGCAGACCGCCCCCGCCACCGACGCCCGCCCCTTCCCCTTGCGCGCCACCGATTTCGACCGCCACGACCACGTGAACAACGCCGTGCACTGGCAGGCCGTGGAGGAAACCCTAGCCGCCCATCCGGACCTGCACGCACGACCGCACCGCGCCATCGTCGAACACGTCGGCCCGGTCATGGCCGGCAACGACGTGACGCTGCGCAGCTGGCGGACCGACACCGGACTGCACGCGCAATTGGAGATCGACGGCACCGCGCGGACGCTCGCGAGCGTCACACCGCTCGACTGACCCGCCGTCGGATCAGCGCAGCACCTCGATCACCCGGCGGGCGAACTCCTCGGCGTCGGTGCGCACACCATTGTGGGCACCGGGGAACTCGGTGACGCCACCGCCGAGCCGTTCCGCGATCGCCGCGGCCGGACGATAGGGCAGGCAGCCGCGCGTCTCGCGTCCCACGGCCAGGATCAGGCGGTCGGCATGCGGCGCGAGGGCCGCGTAATCCGGTTGGTACGAGGTGAATTCGCGCAACTCGTGCTCGATCATGAGGGGCCCGTTGGCGGCCAGGCGTCCCCACATCTCAGCGATGCGCGGCGGCAGTTCGGACACCTCGGGCGCGGCTTTCATCGCACCTCCGATACCGGCCAGGAACCGCGCCCCGGCCGCCGCCGGTCCCTCGCTGCGGTGCAGGGCGTAGACCTCCTCGACCATGGCGCGGTGTTCGGCGGCGTCGGGGAGGACGGCGAAGCAGGGCGGCTCATGAGCGATCAGGCCGCGCACCCGTTCCGGATGCCGGGCCAGCAGGTCCAAGCCGACGATCGCGCCATTGCTGGTACCGCACACATACGCGGGCTCGTCGCTCAGATGCGCGAGCAGGCGAAAAGCGTCATCGCTCTGCACAGCCACAACCTGCCGCTCCGGGTGACCGCTGTCCAGGGTGCTGCGGGAGTAGCCGCGCGGGTCGAGTGCGGCGACGGTGAAATGCCGCTCGAGGACCTCGGCCATGGCATCGAAGACGCCCGCGTCTCCACCGCCGCCGGGGATCATGAGCAGCAGCGGTCCGCTGCCGCGCACCTCGTGGTAGATGGTCGCGCCGGGGGTTTTCAGGGTGCCGGATCGAATTGTTCCGGATCTCACTGTCAGTGCTCCTTATCGGTGTGCCGCCACTGGTCGAGTGTGCGGTGCAGGGCGTCGAGGATGTGTTCCCACGACGTGTCGGTGGGGCGGGGGTGGGCGAAGCCGCCGGCCGCCTCCAGGGTGGCGAAGCCGTGGAAGGTGCTGCGGAGCAGGCGAACCGCGTCGGTGGCCGCGGGCTCGTCGAGTCCGTACCCGCGCAGTAGGGCGGTGGTGAGTTCGATCGTGCGCAGAAAGGCCGGGTGGTCGCCCACGTCGGCCGGGTCCAAGCGCATCTGGGTGGCGGCGTAGCGGCCCGGATGGTCGAGCACGTAGCCGCGATAAGCCCCGGCGAACCCGAACAGCGCGTCCCGCCCCGACCGCCCCGCCACCGCCGCCGCGATGCGATCGGCCATCTCACCCGATGCCAGCAGCGCGATACGCACCCGCAGGTCGTGCAGATTACGCACATGCGCGTACAGGCTCGGGTCCTTGACGCCGAAGCCCCGCGCGACGGCGGACAGGGTGACCTTGTCGAAGCCGATCTCGTCGGCCAACTCGGCCGCGGCACTGGTGATTCGCTCGGCGCTGAGGCCCACGCGCGGGGACATGCGACTCCCTTATTCCTATGGCAATTAGGCTACTACCTAATATTATTAGGTTCGGGTCCGTCCGCAAAAATGCCAGGTCAGTCGCGGTTCGTAGTCCCGAGGTATCAGATGGCGCTGTCGCGGTTGAGCCGCGCGGTGGATGTGAGAGTGGGTGGTGGGACATAGCGTTGCCCTATGTCCGGTTCGTCTGCCGCATCGTCCCGTGTTCGCCGTATCGGAGAAATCGACATTCTGCGGGGATTCGCGTTGTTCGGGATCCTGATCACCAACGTCGTGGTCCTCACGACGGTGCTGTCGTTCACCGGCACGGACGACGATCCGCGTCACCTCTACGACGGGACGATCGACCGGTTCGTTTACGCGATCGTCGACGGGCTGTTCATCGGCCGGTTCTACCTGCTGTTCGCCTTCTTGTTCGGTTACTCGTTCACGCTGCAGATCACGGCGGCCGAGCGGGCGGGTGCGCGGCCGGTGCCACGGCTGCTACGGCGGTGCCTGGCCCTGTTCCTGATCGGTCTCGCACACGTGATGCTGCTCTGGTTCGGCGATATCCTCACCCTCTACGCGGCGCTGGGGCTGATCCTGGTGCTGCTGCGCAAGATCCGGCCCCGGACGGCGTTCATCGCGGGTGTGGTGCTGTACCTGGCGTTCGTGGCGTTCTCCTTCCTGCCGGGCAGCGGCGAAATCGAAGGTCTGCGTGCCCTCTTCGACCTCCAGGCCATGCGGGCCGGATATACCGGCAGTCCCGCCGACACCTTCCACGCCCAACTCGACACCGCGCCGGTGTTCATGCTCCTCATCTGGCTCACGCAGGGCGTTCCGAGCCTGGGCATGTTCCTCATCGGCATGGCGGCCGGGAAGCGGCGGATCTTCGAGAACGCCGACCTGCTGCGCCGCTGGGCGCGCGTCGGGCTCGTCGCGGGCGGGCTCGTCGGGCTGCCGGTATCGCTTGCGTCCCTCTTCTTCGCGTCCACGGAGGGCAGTCTGCCCCCGCACTGGTACGGCGTGCAGGAGTTGGTGAATCCGGTGGTGACGCTGGGCTACATGGCAGCCGTCCTCTGGTTGGCGCGCGGCCGCTGGGCGGGTGGGATCGCGTGGCTGGCCCCGGCCGGTCGCATGGCGGCGAGCAACTACATCCTGCAATCGGTGGTGATGATGCTCGTGTTCACCGGGTACGGGCTGGCCTTGGCGGATCGGGTCGCCCCCGCCGTCGCGGTGGGTATCGCGCTGTCGACCTACCTGATGCAGCTGTGGTTCAGCGCGTGGTGGTTGCGCGGTCACGGCTACGGTCCGGTCGAGTGGCTGCTGCGCGCGGCCACCTACCGGGAGTGGCCGCGCTGGCGGCGATAGGTTACGCGTGCCGGCGCACGACCTCAGCGGGGGATCATATAGCCGCGCCGACCTCCCACCTGCCCGACACGTGGAATCCTCAACCCGCTGCGGGTATGTTGAACAGGCACAGGTAGTTCGAGCCGCCGTGCCGTATCGCGGCGGTGGCTGCGGACTGATCGCACAGCGGAGGGATAGGGGCGTGTGATGGGGCGCGCCGACGAACCGGGCCCACATATCACCAAGTGCAACGGCCACGAAGCTCGGTGGTGCCGGATCGACGGTGAGGTGCACGTATTGAGCGTGCATCTGCAGAATCAGCCGGAACAGGTGTTCCCGGAGCCGGTAATCCTGGGCACCGCTTACGATTTCATGCCGCTCGCGCTCTGGAAGCAGGTGCAGCGGGACCGGGGTGCGGACCTGTCCTGACGAGCATCGGCCGGGAGCGGTGGCCGGATGGGAGCACCGTGAACGAACCGCTGGCGGATCGGCAGCCAACCAGTCACGAACGCAGGTCGGGCCTGTTCTGGGACGAGTCGTATCGGGACGAACCCGCCCCGTGGGACACCGGCCGCCCGCAACCGGCGATCGTACGGCTGGCGGCGGGGGCGTTCGGTCGCACCGTCCTCGACGCGGGCTGCGGAACCGGTGAGAACACACTCCACATCGCCGCTGCCGGGGGAGCGGTCCTGGGCGTGGACGTGGCCGAGACCGCCATCGCCATGGCCCGGCGCAAGGCGACCGCCCGTGGACTCGACGCCGAATTCGCCGTGGCCGACGCCTTCCGGCTACACCTGCTGCACCGCACCTTCGACACAGTCGTCGACAGCGGCCTCTTCCACACCTTCGACGCCGACGAGCGAACGGCCTACGTGCACAGCCTCACATCGGTGACCACCCCTGGCTCCCGACTGTTCATCCTCTGCTTCGGCGACAACGGTCCCGACCCAGGTCCACACCCTGTGAGCCGCGAGGCGCTGACAGCCCCCTTCGACGACGACCCCGACTGGCAGGTCGCCGACATCGCACCGGAGACCATCGAAACCCGATTCACGCCGGACGGCGCACCCGCCTGGCTCGCGACGATCGAACGGCTCGCGGGATAGGCCACGCCGCCGAAACACCGACACTCAGTGGCACTTCCGTCCGGGGTGGCGCAATCGCCGCCCGATGGCGAGCTGATGGAGCCGCAGCAGGCCACTCCCGACATCGGATTCGGCGTATCCGGCTCCGAGAACGGGCCATGCGGGGTTCAGGACACGGCTCCTGTCTCGAATCCCGGTCTGAACGAGGGCTCAGTCGGCGAGGTAGCGCAGCAGTACCGCGGTGCTGAAGTGTCGCGTTTCGGCCAAGCGCAGCGGGATGTGCTTGGCCAGGGGCGGGAACATCGGGGTACCGCCGCCAAGCAGGATCGGCGAGACGAACAGTTGATACTCGTCGATGAGACCGTGGGGGAGCAGTGCGGCGGCCAGGCTCGCGCCGCCGACCTCCATGACGCCGTCGCCTCCGGCCTTGAGCGCGCGCACCTCCTCGACCGCGTTCTCTCGGACCAGGGTGCTGTTCCAGTGGACTTCGGTGAGGGTCCGGGAGAAGACGACCTTCGGTTTGCTGGTCCAGAGCTCGGCGAAATCGCGTTCGATGGGTGGGGCGTCCTCGGGGACGTGCGGCCAGTGATCGGCCATCAGCTCGTACATGCGGCGGCCGTGCAGCGAGATCTCGAGCTCGCGGAAGCGGTCGTTGTGGAACTGATGCAGTTCGTCGTCCGGGGTGGTCCAGCCGATGCCGCCGTCGCGGTCGTTCATGTAACCATCCAGGGATACACCGTAGGTGTAGACAAGTTTCCGCATAACTCGTTGGACCGCCCGCGGGCTCGAGATTCATCGGTGCCCGTCCAATTTCCGGGTAAATCATCGAAGCGTGAGGTGGGTTTCGGAGTCGACGTGGGTGAGTTTGCGCGGATTGCGGACATAGAAGAGGCCGGTGATGTGCGCATCCTCGACGTGTACGGCGATGACGCCGTCGAGTTCGCCGTCCGCGTACAGGGCGAGTGCGGGACCGCCGTTGACCGTGGCCGGCTCGACGGTGATCGTGATATCGGTGGTGGTGAGCGTCTTGGTGAGCCCGCCGACGATGAAGCGGGATACCTTGTCGGCGCCGTGGATCGGCCGCGGGGATGCCTGTTTGATGCCGCCGCCGTCGCTGATCGCCACCACGTCGGGGGCGAGCACCGCGAGCAGTCCGCTCAGGTCCCGCGTTTCCAGGGCGTGCCGGAATGCCTCGACGGCGGCCTCGGCCTGGTCGGCCGTGACCGTGCGGCGCGGACGGCGGGCCTCGACGTGGCGGCGGGCGCGATGGGCGATCTGATGCACGGCCGCGGGGGTCTTGTCCACCGCGGCCGCGATCTCGTCGTAGCCGATCCCGAAGGCCTCGCGCAGCACGAACACGGCCCGCTCGGTCGGGGTCAGCGTCTCGAGTACCAGCATGAGCGCCATCGAAACGCTTTCGGCCAGTTCCACATCCGCCGCCACATCCGGGGTGGTGAGCAGCGGCTCCGGCAGCCAGGACCCCACGTACGACTCGCGGCGGCGTTTCAACGACCGCAGTCGGTTCAGCGCCTGCCGGGCGGTGATCCGCACCAGGTAGGCACGCGGTTCGGAGACCTCCGCCGCGTCCACCTTCACCCAGCGCAGCCACGTCTCCTGGAGCACGTCCTCGGCGTCAGCGGCCGACCCGAGCATTTCGTAGGCGACGGTGAACAGCAGATTGCGATGGGTGAGAAAGGTTTCCGTCGCGGCGACGGCGGCGTGGGGGTTGGCGGGCACGCCGGGCCGCCGGGGTCGGCCGGGTTCGCGCGTGGTGTCCATCGGGTTCGCTCCCGTCCTACGCGACGGGTGCCGTGGCGTCGCCGCGCTGAGCCAGCAGGGCCGGTCGATGCTTGCCGTCCTTTGGCCAGTGGTGCGAACCGGGCTTGGCCGCCTCCGTCACCAGATGGTCGACGCTGGCGGCGCAGGAGAACTCCTTCAGTGTGCGGCCCGCGAATCCGGTGAAGTACAGCGGCAGTGCGGTGTCGTCCTTGCGACCGAGCTGGAAGATGCCGGTGCGGCGGCCGAAGCTGATGCACATGGCGGGGAAGGACAGGTCGATCGGCGTCGGCCGCTCACCCGCGATCCGGTGCAGGACGGTGTCGGCGGCGTGCGCGCCCAGGCAGCCCGCCGCGTAGGCGCTCATCCGGAACGGCAGATCCGAGGGTGCCGACGCGTCACCCGCCGCGACGATCCGCTCATCGTCCACACTGGTGAGGGTTTCGTCGGTGAGCAGGCGCCCGGCGGCGTCGGTGCGCAGACCGCTGCGCGCGGCCAGTTCGGGCACCCCGAATCCTGCGGTCCAAATGGTGACCCGGCTTGCCAGGGTGCGACCGTCCCGCAGTTCCACGGCGTCCGCGGTCACCGCGGCGACCGCGGTATCGGGGCCCTCCAGCAGGCCGACGCCGAGCTTGGTGAGGTATTTGCGCGCGGTGCGGCGCGCCCGCGGGTGCAGGTACGGCCCGAGGCCACCACCGCAGATGAGGGTGACGCTGCGCCCCTGCTCCGCCAGTTCCGCGGCGGTCTCGATCCCGGTCGGCCCGCCCCCGACCACCGTCACCGCCGCCGACATCGGCGTGTCGTACAGCACCGACCGCAAGCGCCGCGCCGCCTCCAATGTGGCTATCGGATAGGCGAACTCGGCCGCGCCCGGTACCCGCGGCCCCGCGCTGCCGCTGCCCACCGCGTAGACGAGGTAGTCGTAGCCGATCCGGCCGCCCTCGGCCAGCGTCACGCCGCGTCCGGCCGCGTCGATGCCGGTGACGTTGTCGACGACCAACCGGACGCCCTCGGCGAGCACGTCCGGGTATTCGACGACCGCGTCGTGGGTACCGCCCACCAGCTGGTGCAGTCGCAGCCGCGGAACGAAGACCGACCGTGGATTGATCACGGTCACCGTCACGTCGTCGCGCTGGGTCAGGCGATTGGCCGCCATGATCCCGGCGTACCCGCCGCCGACCACGACCACATCGATGTTCTCGCCCATGATGTCTCCTTCACTCCGAGGGGTTCATGCACCAGACACCGCAGTTCCGAGTTTCCTGACACTATGTGACTCAGATCACTCGCGTTACCGACGCGTGTTCACGGGGCTCGGGACCGGCGGGCAGGGCAGGGGGAGCGCTCCGGAGGTTCACCGTTCCAGAAGTGATCACCCGTGGTCCATCGAGCACCTAATCTCCGAAGTAGTCGTCAGACAGTTTCTGATAGAAGGGATAGTATTTCTGATACCAAAACGAATGCGGGTGGTTGATGCTGTCGGCGATTATGAGACGTGCCTCTTGGCGGGATATCATGCCGCTGGCATGGCTATTGTAGGCGACTTCGACAGCGAATCGTATGCTGTCACCGTCACCGTCAAAAGATCGGATATCCGGACCGCCGTTCTCCGAGATTTCTCTCCGCACCTGCGCGGACGTCAGTTCAGCCTCAGCTTCATCGACGAACGAATTGTACAGATGCTCATCTATCCACTGCTCGCGTGTCATATCCTTTGTAGGCGGTCTTATCGAAATGGGTACATCGCTCTTCCTGGCGTGGCCGGCCTCATGAGCCAGGATATCCGTCAAAAGCAGATCGTCTCCCTTCGCGGCTATGTCGATGTTGATCAATTTTTGCTCTCGGACGGTGTAATACCCGCTGCCTTTCGGCCCCCATTGAATGATCCACCCGTCCGCTTCCAAGTCCCGCAAAGTCTTCGCCAGTGTGGGAGACAGTTCGACGAGCGCGTCCACTTCCTGAACCGGTCCGTCGCTGGAAGGTCCCGCCCTTTCTGCGCTGTCACTGGCCAAGATCTGGTAGCCCCACAATCCAGCGGAGGTCGTCCATGCGATCCTCGAAGCACGCTCCCATGTGAACTTCGGAGCATTGCGTTGATCAGCGCCGGTCAGCCCGGCAGCCGTGTTGCGCAGTCCACCACTGCCGGCCCGATAGCGGGTGACGTAGCCCTCGCCGGCCCGCCGCAGCAGGTTGCTGGTACGGCCGGCGATTTCTTCGACGAGTTGCGAGACTCGGCTCATGACGTCTCGTGCACGCTGATTGCGTGAAGTGTCCTAGCTTCCGCGGTGAACTGTAGGTACAGCGTTCTGAGACCGCGCCTTTCCTGGAACGAGATGACTCCCTCCGGTGGTATCCGAGGGTTGGCGCTGACATGCTCGGAGGAAAGGTGGAAGCGAGTCGTGAGCTCGGCCTGAGTGATTCGGCATCCCGCCGAGACGTCCATTATCACCAAGCCCTTCGGAGGACCGGACAGCGTACGAGATCCACGGAAGGTGATTGTTGACAATGGACCCGTCTCCGGGTGTGCCTCGAATTCGCGCAGGTGAGGATTGGTGCAGGGCACCTCGAACAGCGTGACCGAGCACGCCTCGGAGACGGAGTCCGGCGTGAAAGGTCCCTGTACGGCCAGAATCCGGTCGACAATCCTGCTGATCTCGTCTGCGCCTCCGGGCGTCACGATGCGCCTCCGCGAGTGTGCGGCGAAACTGGATCACTCGATTCCGACAGTGAGATCAACGTCGATACCGCGGCCCGGCAGCCGATCCCGAAATGATCCACAGCAACCCCATCCCTACCGGCACAATCCGAACGAGACCGAATCCTCTTCTCGAGGAGGCCGTGCCAAGCACCTGATCTTCCCGCAGGAGGGGCGATCTCAATCCGTCAGAGCTTCCCAGCATCGGGAAACTCTGGAATGTCCACCATCTGAAGGATCAGCAATCGAATAGCCGTGAACCTCGGTATCCGGTCTTTTCGGCTTCGGAACGAGTGTGGTCGCTGCCGGTATCCCCGGCTCGCACCGTTTCCAGCGCACGCCCCACGGCTCGGCGGCGGGTGTGTGAGGATGGGCGCGTTCGTTCAGCTCGGTACGTGAGGAGCAGTTGGTGAGAGTTCGATACCTCGTGGGATTGCCGGTGGCGGTCATGGCCATGGTGCCGGTGTTCGGGTTCGCCGCCTCGGGCACCGCCCAGGCTCGGGTGCAGACCTACAGCTGCACCGCCGAGTCGTGGGGCGGCGAGCAGCTCGGTCCGCTGACCGTCGAGTCGAAGTACGGTGTGCGCGCTGCCAAGGGGCTGGCCAAGACGGAATGGCGCGGGGAGGCCAAGTACTCCAGCATCGAATGCACGCCCGTCTAGTGCACCCGGCACCGCCGTCGAACACATCGGGCCCGCCGCGACGATCGCGGCGGGCCCGATGTGTGTGCGAGAGAGGCTAACCGGTGAATACCGCCGCCTGCTCGGCGAGGTCCAGCAGCGGCTGCGGGAAGATGCCGAGCACCAGGGTGGCCGCGGCGGTGACGGCGATGACGGTGGTGGTGACGGTCGGGTAGACCAGTGTCGGCGGGTCCTCGGGCGGGTCGGTGAAGAACATGAGCACGATGACGCGGACGTAGAAGAACGCCGCCACCGCACTGGTGACCACGCCGACGATGACCAGCGGGGTGGCCCCGCCCGACGCCGCCGCCTCGAAGACCGCGAACTTGCTGATGAAACCGCTGGTGAGCGGAATACCCGCGAAGGAGAGCAGGAACAGCGCGAAGATCGAGGCCAGCCAGGGGGAGCGGCGGCCGAGCCCGGCCCAGGCCGACAGTGTGGTCGCCTCGTCGCCGTTGCGGTCGCGGATCAGGGTCACCACGGCGAAGGCTCCGATGGTGCCCAGGCCGTAGGCGACAAGGTAGAACAGCACCGAGGAGATACCCGCGGTATTCGCCGCCACCAGCGCCGTGAGTATGAAGCCCGCGTGCGCGACCGACGAGTAGGCGAGCATGCGCTTCATATCGGTCTGGGTGATCGCCAGTACCGCGCCCACGATCATGGTCGCGATGGCGACGGCCGCGAGGATCGGCCGCCAGTCGTCCCGCAGTCCGGGCACCCCGACGTACAGCACGCGCAGCAGCGCGCCCACCGCGGCAATCTTGGTGGCGGCGGCCATGAAGCCGGTGACCGGAGTAGGCGCGCCCTGGTAGACGTCCGGCACCCAGGACTGGAACGGCACCGCGCCGATCTTGAACAGCAGGCCGACCGCCAGCATGGCCACGCCGAGAATGGCGAGCGTGCGCTCACCGCCGTCGCGCGAGACCGCCTCGGCGATGCCGGACAGACGCACACTGCCCGCGTAGCCGTACAGCAACGCCATGCCGTACAGGAAGAACGCCGACGAGAACGCCCCCAGCAGGAAGTACTTCAGCGCCGCTTCCTGGGAGAGCAGTCGCCGCCGCCGGGCCAGCCCGCACAGCAGATACAGCGGCAGTGACAGCACCTCGAGCGCCACGAACATGGTGAGCAGGTCGTTGGAGGCCGGAAAGAGCATGAGCCCGCCCACCGCGAACATGGCCAGCGGGAACACCTCGGTGGTGGCGACACCGGCCCGCGCGGCCGCCAGTTCGTCGCTGCTGCCGGGGGTGGCGGCGGCCTGCGGGGTGAAGGCGTCCACGCCCTTGGACGCGGTCAGGCTCCAGGTGCCGGGTCCTTCCCGCCGCACCGGATTCCGGTCCGCACGCCGCTCGGCGAGGAACAGCAGGCCGAGGATGGACACCACCAGGATCGTGCCCTGCAGGAACAGGGTCACCCCGTCGATGGCGACCGCGCCGACCACGGCGGTGGCCTCGGTGCCGCGCAGTCCGATGACCGCGCCGAGCGCCACCGCCAGACCGCCGAGGCCGAGCACCAGATGCGATCCATACCGGAACCGCCTGGGCAGGAACGCTTCCACCAGCACCATCACCACGGCCACACCGAACACGATGAGCATGGGGGACAGGTCCCGGTACTCGATGCTGGGCGCGGGGACGGTCGCGGCGAGCAGTGAATCGGATACCGCGGTGAGAAGGGGAGTACCGCTCACTTGTGTGTACCTCCGCTGTGCGTGGATTCGGTCGCGGCCTCGGGCTGCACGGTCGGTGCCGGATCCTGCTTACCGATGGTGGTGAGCGTGCGCGCCACCGCCGGATCGATGGCGTCCAGCGCCGGTTTCGGGTACGCGCCCAGGAAGATCAGCGCCCCGATCAGCGGCACCACCACCGCGAGTTCACGCGGCAGCAGGTCGTAGATCTTGTCGCTGCCCTCCTTCACCGGCCCGGTCATCATGCGCTGGTACATCCACAGCACGTACAGCGCCGCGAGCACCAGGGCACTGGCGGCGAAGACGGCCGCCACCGGGTACCGCGTGAAGGTGCCGACGAGGACCAGGAATTCGCTGACGAACGGCGCCAGTCCGGGCAGTGACAGGGTGGCCAGTCCGGCGATGAAGAACGTTCCGGCCATGATCGGCGCGACCTTCTGCACCCCGCCGTAGTCGGCGATGACGCGGGTGCCCCGCCGCGACACCAGGAATCCGGCGATGAGAAACAGCGCCGCCGTCGAGATGCCGTGGTTGACCATGTACAGCGTCGCCCCGGAGCCGCCCTGGCTGGTCATGGCGAAGATGCCCAGGATGATGAAACCGAAGTGCGAGATCGAGGTGTAGGCGATGAGCCGCATGACATCGGTCTGCCCGATGGCCAGCAGTGCCCCGTAGATGATGCCGATGACCGCGAGCACGCTGATGATCGGCGCGTAATCCGATGCGGCGGTGGGGAACAGCAGCAGGCAGTAGCGCAGCATGCCGAAGGTGCCGACCTTGTCGACGATCGCCATCATGAGCACCGCGCTGGCCGGCGTGGCGGCCACCGCGGCGTCCGGCAGCCAGGTGTGCAGCGGCCACAGCGGGGCCTTCACCGCGAAGGCGAACATGAAGCCGAGGAAGATGGCGTTGAGTACCGCCGGTCCGGCCCCGAGCTGCCCGGTGTTGGCGGCCTCCATGACGGCCCGGAAATCGAAGGTGCCGTTCTCACCGCCGATGCCCTCGCGCACGGTGAGCACGTACAGCCCGATCACCGCCGCCAGCATGATCAGCCCACCGAACAGGTTGTACAGCAGGAATTTCACCGCCGCCCGGGAGCGCTGCTGTCGCAGTGCCACATCGGTGATGCGCGGCCCGAATCCGCCGATGAGGAAGTACATCGGGATGAGCATCACTTCGAAGAACACGTAGAACAGCAGGATGTCCAGGGCGGTGAAGGACACCAGCACCATGGCCTCGACCACCAGGGTGAGCGCCATATAGTAGTGCGTCACCCGGGGCCCGCTGCCCACCTCGCGTTCGTCGTTCCATCCGGCGAGGATGAGCAGCGGCACCAATCCGGCGGTGAGCAGCACCAGCACCAGGGCGATGCCGTCCATGCCGACGGTGTATCCGGCCCCGAAAGCCGGTATCCACTCGTGTGATTCGACGAATTGGAAATGCTCACCACCGGGCACGAACCGGGTGGCGAGCCAGATCCCGATGCCGAGGGTGCCGAGCGAGACGAGCAGCGCCCAGGCGCGGGCGGCGGTCCGCCAGGCTCCGGGAATCAGCAGGGTGAGCGCGGCACCGGCGAGCGGTGTCACCCACAGCGTTGTCAGCCAAGGAAACTCGCTCACAGGTACCTCACCGCCAGCAGGGCGGCGGCCACCAGGGCCGCGCCGGTGAACATGGACAGGGCGTAGGACCGCACGAATCCGGTTTGCGCGCGCCGGATTCGAGCCGACAGGCCACCGATGACGGCGGCGGTGGTGTTGACCAGACCGTCGATCCCGCGATTGTCGACGAACACCAGCGAACGGGTCAGATGCTGGCCCGGCCGCATGAACGCGGCCTCGTTGACGGCGTCGTGATAGAGATCGCGGCGCGCGGCCACGGTGAGAGCGTTGCCCGCGGGTGCGAGCACCGGGATCTCTCGTTTGGCATATTGGTCGTAGGCCACCCACACACCCGCCGCGACCACCGCGAGGGCGAAGAAGGTGATCATCCAGATCGGCAGCACGGGTTCACCGTGATGCGAGCCGACCACCGGCGCGAGCCAATTCTGCAGTGACGAGCCGAAAGCCAGCATCGCGCCCGAGGCGATCGAGCCCAGCGCCAGCAGGATCATCGGCCCGGTCATGCTCACCGGCGCTTCGTGCGGGTGCGCGTCGGAGTGCCAGCGCTTCTCGCCGAAGAAGGTGAGCAGCATGACGCGGGTCATGTAGAAGGCGGTGACGCCCGCGCCGACCAGCGCCGCGATACCGGTCACCCAGCCGCCCCAGCCGCCGTAGGCGAAGGCCGATTCGATGATGCGGTCCTTGGAGAAGAAGCCCGCGAACGGCGGCACCCCGATGATCGCCAGGTATCCGAGTCCGAAGGTGATGTAGGTGATCGGGAGGATCTTGCGCAGTCCGCCGTAGCGGCGCATATCGGTTTCGTCGTTCATGGCGTGCATGACCGATCCGGCTCCGAGGAACAGTCCGGCCTTGAAGAAGCCGTGCGTCAGCAGGTGCATGATGGCCGCGGCGTAGCCGACCGGCCCCAATCCCGCCGCCAGCACCATGTAGCCGATCTGGCTCATGGTGGAGGCGGCGAGGGCCTTCTTGATGTCGTCCTTGGCGCAGCCGATGATCGCGCCGTAGAGCAGGGTCACCGCGCCGACCGCCATGACCGCGGCCTGCGCACCCGGCGCCAGATCGAAGATGGCATTGGAGCGGGCGATCAGGTACACACCGGCGGTGACCATGGTGGCCGCGTGGATGAGCGCGGACACCGGGGTCGGGCCCTCCATGGCGTCCCCGAGCCAGGATTGCAGCGGCACCTGCGCGGATTTGCCGCACGCGCCGAGCAGGAGCAGCAGGCCGATGGCGGTGAGGGTGCCCTCGCCCGCCGCCGACGCGGCCCCGAACACGGTCTGGAAGTCCACGCTGCCGAAGGTCGCGAACATGATCATGAGCGCGATGGCCAGCCCGATATCGCCGACCCGGTTGACCACGAACGCCTTCTTGGCGGCGGTCGCGGCCGACGGCTTGTGGTACCAGAAGCCGATCAGCAGGTAGGAGGCCAGGCCGACGCCCTCCCAGCCCAGGTACAGCACCAGGTAGTTGTCGGCGAGCACCAGCACCAGCATGGCGGCGAGGAAGAGGTTCAGGTAGGCGAAGAACCGCCGCCGCCCCGGATCGCCGTTCATGTAGCCGACCGAGTAGATGTGGATGAGCGATCCGACTCCGGTGATGAGGAGTGCGAAGCACATCGACAGCTGATCGAGTTGCAGGGCGAAGTCGACATTCAGCCCGGTGACCGGCACCCAGCTGAAGAAGGCGTGGTGCACGGCCCGGTCGCCGTCGGCGCGGCCGAGCATCTCGACGAACGCCCACGCGGCGACGCCGAACGAGCCCAGCGCCATGAGGGTGCCGACCCAGTGGCCCCACCTATCGCTGAATCGTCCGACCAACAGCAGGAATACGGCACCGGCCAGCGGCAGTGCGGGCAGCAGCCACAGCGTCATCGTCTGCGTATCCATATCAGTACCGCAGCAGATTCGCGTCGTCGACCGAGGTCGAGCGGCGGGCACGGAAGATGGTCATGATGATGGCCAGGCCCACCACGACCTCGGCGGCGGCGACCACCATGGTGAAGAAGGCGAAGACCTGCCCGTCGAGATTGCCGTGCTGGCGGGCGAAGGTGACGAAGGCCAGATTCACCGCGTTGAGCATCAACTCGATGCACATGAACACCACGATGGCGTTGCGCCGCACCAGCACACCGGCCGCGCCGATGGTGAACAGTAGTGCGGACAGATACAGGTAGTTGTCCGGATTCACCGCGTGCCTTCCTCGTCCGAACTGTCGGAGTGGTTGTGGCCGTTGCCGTTCCCGTTGCTGACCGAGAGCGCGGCGGCTTCGTTGTGGGCGCGCCGTCGGCGGTGCCGCAGGATGGTGCTGACCGACTGCTCCTCGAAGGAGCCGTCGGGCAGCCGGGCCGGGGTGTCGACGGCGTTGTGGCGGGCGTACACGCCGGGCGTGGGCAGCGGCGTGACCCGGGTGCCGTCCCGGAACCGCTGCTTGGACAGTTCCCGCTGATCGGTGCGCGGCCCGAACTTCTCCCGGTGCGCCAGCACCATCGCACCGATGGTGGCGGTGATCAGCAGTGCGCCGGTGAGTTCGAAGGCCCACACGTACCGCACGAAGATCAGTTCCGCGAGCTGGGCGACCGTGTAGTCCCCGCCCAGTCCCGGTCCGGTGGCGGCCACGCTGGTCTCGTTCATCCCGCGCGAGATGGCGGCCATGAGCAGCAGCCCGAATCCGAGGCCGACCACGATCACGGCGATCCGGTGGCCGCGCAGGGTCTCACGCAGCGACTCGGCCGAATCCACGCCGACCAGCATGAGCACGAACAGGAACAGCATCATGACCGCGCCGGTGTAGACGACGATCTGCACCACGCCCAGGAACAGCGCGTCCTGGGCGATGTAGAACACCGACAGGGTGATCATGGTGGCGGCCAGGCACAGTGCCGAGTGCACGGCCTTGCGGGCGCACACCATGCCGAGCGCCCCGGCCACCGCGACGACGGCGAGAATCCAGAACATCACGGCCTCACCGGTGGTGGTGCGGGTGATGATCGGTTCCGCCTGGGCGAGCAGAGCACTCATCGCGCCTCTCCTTCCGCGCCGACCGCCGCGGGCGTGCGGGGCTCGGATTCGGTTGTCGCGCCGGGTACTTCACCCCGGTAGTAGGAGCCCTCGTCCGCGCCCGGGTACATGGCGTGCGGCGGGGCGAGCATGCCCTGTCGCAGCGGGGCGAGCAGATCCTGCTTCTCGAAGATGAGGTCGGCGCGATTGTCGTCGGCGAGCTCGTAGTCATTGGTCATGGTGAGTGCCCGGGTGGGGCAGGCCTCCACGCACAGACCGCAGCCGATGCAGCGCAGATAGTTGATCTGATACACGCGGCCGTAGCGTTCGCCGGGGGAGAAGCGTTCGTCCTCGGTATTGTCCGCGCCCTCCACGAAGATGGCGTCGGCCGGGCAGGCCCAGGCGCACAGCTCACAGCCGATGCACTTCTCCAGGCCGTCCGGATGCCGGTTGAGCTGGTGGCGTCCGTGGTAGCGGGGCGCGGTGGGCACCTTCACTTCCGGGTACAGCTCGGTATTCGGCTTCTTGAACATGGTGGAGAAGGTGACCCAGAATCCGGCGAGTGGTTCCAGCAGACCGGGTTTGGCGGCGTGTGCGCCGGTATCGGTCGGCATGGGCGGCACCGGGAAGTCCGAGTACATCCGGGTGGCGTCGGGATCGGGTGCGGCGGCGGTGCGGTCGTCGCCCGCATGCCCGGCCCGCAGCACCAGTCCGATGAGCACGATGGCGACCACGATGCCGCCGATCACCATGCCCGGGGTCTGCACGTTCATGCCCTCGAGCTGGAGCACCCGCAGCGTGGCCACGAACATGACCCAGGCCAGCGAGACCGGGATGAGCAGCTTCCAGCCCAGATTCATGAACTGGTCGTAGCGCAGTCGCGGCAGGGTGCCGCGGAGCCAGATGAACACGAACAGGAACGTCCACACCTTGGCGGTGAACCACAGCATGGGCCACCAGCCGGAGTTCGCGCCCTCCCACAGACTGATCGGGAACGGAGCGTGCCAACCGCCGAAGAACAGCGTGGTGGCCAGCGCCGACACCGTCGCCATATTGATGTACTCGGCCATCATGAACATGGCGAACTTGAGTGAGGAGTACTCGGTGTGGAAGCCGCCCACCAGCTCGCCCTCGGCCTCGGGGAGGTCGAAGGGCGCGCGGTTGGTCTCGCCGACCATGGAGACCGCGTAGATGAGGAAGGACGGCAGCAGCAGGAAGACGTACCAGGTGCCGTACTGGGCGTCCACGATGCCGGAGGTGGACATGGTGCCCGCGAGCAGGAACACCGCCGCGAAGCACAGCGCCATGGCGATCTCGTAGGAGATCACCTGGGCGGTGGAGCGCAGCCCGCCCAGCAGCGGGTAGGTGGAACCGGATGCCCAGCCCGCCAACACGATTCCGTACACCCCGACCGAGGCCATGGCCAGCACGTAGAGCACCGCCACCGGCATATCGGTGAGCTGCAACTGTGTGGTCTCGCCGAAGATGCTGACCTCGGGCCCGAACGGGATCACGGCGAACGCCATGACCGCCGGGATCAGCGAGATGACCGGCGCCAGCACGAAGATCGGCTTGTCCACGATGGCCGGGATGATGTCCTCCTTGAGGAGCATCTTCACGCCGTCGGCGATGGACTGGAGCGTGCCGCGCGGGCCGACCCGATTGGGGCCGACGCGCATCTGCATGAACGCCACGATCTTTCGTTCCGCGTACACCGCCAGCATGGGGGTGAGCAGCAGGAAGACGAAGATGCCGAGGGATTTGACCAGCACCAGCCACCAGGGGTCGTGGCCGAAGACACTCATGTCACTCACGGTGGTCCTCCCGTCGGATGCGCACCAGGTGGCCGGGTGTCGTGCCGAGTTGCACGAGCACATCGGACCCGGGCGAGTTCATGGGCAGCCACACCACGCGATCCGGCATTTCGGTGATCACCAGCGGGAGGGTGATGTGGCCGTGGTCGGTGCCGACGGTGACCGGATCGCCGGTGGTGGCACCGATCTCGGCGGCGGTGTGCGGGGACAGGCGCACCACGGGGGTGCGGGCGGTCCCGGCCAGATTGGGTTCGCCGTCCTGGAGGCGACCCCGGTCGACGAGCATGCGCCAGCCCGCCAGGACGGCGGTACCGGAGGAGGGCTGCGGTATCGGATGCGGGCGGTGCACAGGGGCTGCGGCGGCCGGTCCGGACCAGACGCCGAGGTCGGCGAGTTCGGCGCGGGCGTGGGCGGCATCGGGTACGCCGAGATCGATACCCAGTTCCGCCGCAATGGCATGCAGCACCCGGTGCTCGGGCAGCGGGGCCGCCTCGCGGCGCACGGTGGCGTCGCGCAGTGCGGCCTCGAACGGCCGGTGGCGGCCCTCCCAGGTGAGGAAGGTACCGGCCTTCTCCATGGCGGAGGCCACGGGGAACACCACGTCGGCGCGGCCGGTGATATCGCTGTGCCGCAGTTCCAGGCTGATCACGAAGCGGGCGGAATCGATGGCGGCCAGCGCGGCGTGCGGATCGGGCAGGTCGCCGACCTCCACCCCGCCGACCACCAGCGCGCCGAGTGTCGGTGCGGCGGCGAGGATTCCGGCGGTGTCGCGGCCGGGGGCGGCCGGGAGGTCGTCGATGTTCCAGGCGTCGCGCACCTCGTGCCGGGCCTGCGGATCGGCGACCGGTCGGCCGCCGGGCAGCAGTACCGGCAGGGCTCCGGCCTCGATCGCGCCGCGCTCGCCCGCGCGGCGCGGCACCCAGGCCAGGGCCGCCCCGGTCTCCTCGGCCAGCCGGGTGGCGGCGGAGAGTCCGCCGGAGGCTCCGGCCAGTCGCTCACCCACCATGATCACCGCGCCCGGCTGCCGCAGCAGGTTCGTGATGCGCTGTGCGACAGCGGGATCGACGAGTCCGGCGGTGTCGCCGCCGTGCAGCGCCTCCAGGATGTGCGGTTCGGCGCCGGGGGACGCGGGCACCAGCGTGCCGGACATCTTCTCCAGCCCCGGGGTCAGGAAGGGAGCGAGGCCGAAGACCGCCGTGCCGTTCTTGCGGGCCGCCTTGCGCAGCCGCAGGTACACGATCGGCGATTCCTCTTCCGGCTCGAATCCGACCAGCAGCACCGCCGGAGCCTGCTCCAGCGCACCGTAGTCGACGCTGATGCCCTGTCCGGCGACGCGGGCCGCCAGGAAGTCGGCTTCCTCGGCGGAGTGGTCGCGGGAGCGGAAGTCGATGTCGTTGGTGCCCAGCACGACGCGCGCGAATTTCGAGTACGCGTAGGCGTCCTCGAGGGTGACGCGTCCGCCCACCAGCACGGCGGCATTGCCGTGCGCCCCGGCCATGCCGGCGGCCGCGGCGGCCAGCGCCTCCGACCAGGAAGCGGGGGCGAGCCGACCGTCCCAGCCGCGCACCATCGGGGTGGTGAGCCGATCCCGTTCGGTGGCGTACTGGAAGGCGAAACGACCCTTGTCGCAGTTCCATTCCTCGTTCACCTGCGGATCGTCACCGGCCAGGCGACGCATGACCTTGCCGCGCCGATGGTCGGTGCGCTGGGCGCAGCCGGAGGCGCAGTGCTCGCACACCGCCGGACTCGAGACCAGGTCGAAGGGGCGCGCGCGAAACCGATAGGTGCTGCCGGTGAGCGCGCCCACCGGGCAGATCTGCACGGTGTTACCGGAGAAGTAGGAGTCGAAGCTCTCGCCCTGGGCGATGCCGACCTGTTCCACCGCACCGCGTTCCATGAGTTCGATGAACGGATCACCGGCCACCTGCTGCGCGAAGCGGGTGCAGCGGGCGCAGAGCACACACCGCTCCCGGTCCAGCAGAATGGCCGAGGACAGCGGAATCGGCTTGGGGTAGGTGCGCTTCTCGCCCTCGAAGCGGGACTCCGCGCGGCCGTTGGACATGGCCTGGTTCTGCAACGGGCATTCACCGCCCTTGTCGCAGACCGGGCAGTCCAGCGGGTGGTTGATGAGCAGCAGCTCCATCACGCCCTCCTGTGCCTTGGCGGCCACCGGCGAGGAGAGCTGCGTGTGCACCACCATGCCGTCGGCGACCGCCATGGTGCAGGAGGCGACGGGTTTGCGCTGTCCCTCCACCTCGACGATGCACTGGCGGCACGCGCCCACCGGCTCGAGCAGCGGGTGGTCGCAGAAGCGCGGGATCTGAATGCCGATCAGCTCGGCCGCCCGGATCACCAGGGTGCCCGCGGGCACGCTGACGGTGGTGCCGTCGATGGTGACGCTCACCAGATCGGCGGGTGCGGTGTCGCTGTCGTTGCTGCTGACTGTCGCGGTCATCGCGCTCCTTCAGCCGTATCCGCCCAGACGGTGGTCCGGGACGGGTCGAAAGGACATGCGCCGTACCGGATGTGGTCGGCGTATTCGTCGCGGAAGTACTTCAGCGAGGAGAAGATGGGGCTGGCGGCGCCGTCGCCGAGGGCGCAGAAGGATTTGCCGTTGATGTTGTCGGCGATATCGGCCAGCTTGTCGAGATCGGTGCTGTGCCCCTGGCCGCTTTCCAGTCGTTGCAGCAGCTGCACCAGCCAATACGTGCCCTCGCGGCACGGTGTGCACTTGCCGCAGGATTCGTGGGCGTAGAACTCGGTCCAGCGCAGCACCGCCCGCACCACGCAGGTGGTGTCGTCGAAGATCTGCAGCGCCTTGGTGCCGAGCATGGAGCCCGCGGCGGCGACACCCTCGTAATCCAGTGCGACGTCGAGATGTTCGGCGGTGAACAGGGGAGTGGAGGAGCCGCCGGGGGTCCAGAATTTCAGCGTGTGGCCCGCGCGGACGCCGCCCGCGTAGGACAGCAACTCCCGCAGGGTGATTCCCAAGGGCGCTTCATACTGCCCCGGTCGCGTCACGTGACCGGAGAGCGAGTAGATGGTGGTGCCCGGCGACTTCTCGGTGCCGAAGGACCGGAACCACTCGACGCCACGCGCGAGGATACTGGGCACCGACGCGATGGACTCGACGTTGTTGACCACCGTCGGGCAGGCGTAGAGCCCGGCCACCGCGGGGAACGGCGGGCGCAGGCGCGGCTGCCCGCGCCGACCCTCCAGAGAGTCCAGCAGCGCGGTCTCCTCACCGCAGATGTACGCGCCCGCTCCGGCGTGCACGACGATCTCGAGGTCGTACCCCGAGCCGAGGATATTGCGGCCGATATAGCCCGCCGCGTACGCCTCTTCCACGGCGGTCTGCAAGCGCCGCAGCACCGGCAGCACCTCGCCACGCAGATAGATGAAGGCGTGCGAGGCGCGAATCGCATAGGCGGCGATGATGACGCCTTCGACCAGCAGGTGCGGGCTCGCCATCATGAGCGGAATGTCCTTGCAGGTGCCCGGTTCCGACTCGTCGGCGTTGACGACCAGGTAGTGCGGCTTCTCGATGCCGTCCGGGCCGGGGCCCTGCGGGATGAAGCCCCACTTCATGCCGGTGGGGAAGCCCGCGCCGCCGCGGCCGCGCAGCCCCGCGTCCTTGACGGTGGCGATCACCTCGTCCGGATGCATCTTCAGCGCCTTGGGCAGGGCCCGGTAGCCCTCCTGGCGGCGATAGGACTTCAGGGTCCACGACTCGGGCTCGGCCCAGTAGCGGGTGAGCACCGGCGTCAATGTCGTCATTGAGCGCCTCCGTCGGTCGGATTTTCTTGCACCGCATGCAAACCCGCGAGGGTTGCCGGTCCGGGCGCGCCGTCGTTCGCGCCGGGGCGCTGATCCGGATGGCCGGCGAGGATGCGGGCGGTTTCGCGGAAGGTGCACAGCGGTGCGCCGCTGCGGGTGCCGGTGACCTGGTCGCCGCGCCGCAGCGCGTCGACCAGCGCCCGTGCCGATTCCGGCGTCTGGTTGTCGAAGAACTCCCAGTTCACCATCATGACGGGCGCGTAGTCGCAGGCCGCGTTGCACTCGATGTGTTCGAGCGTGACCGCGCCGTCGGCGGTGGTCTCGCCGTGCCGGATCCCCAGATGCTCCTTCAGGGTCGCGAGGATCTCGTCGCCGCCCATGACCGCGCACAGCGTATTGGTGCACACGCCCACGTGGTAGTCGCCGGTGGGTGTGCGCCGGTACATGGAGTAGAAGGTGGCGACCGCGGTCACCTCGGCATCGGTCAAACCCAGCTGCCCGGAGCAGAATTCGATGCCGGTGCCCGAGACGTAGCCCTCCACCGACTGCACCAGGTGCAGCAGCGGCAGCAGCGCGGATCGCGGATGCGGGTAGCGCGCGATGATCTCCCGGGCCTCCACCTCCAGGCGGTCGTGCACCTGCTGCGGGTAGGGAATCGGCCTCGTGGTCAGGTTCAGCAGTATCTCGGTCATCGGTCCACGCCTCCCATCACCGGGTCGATACTCGCCACCGCGGCGATGACGTCGGCGACCATGCCGCCCTCGCACATCGCCGCCACCGCTTGCAGATTCGTGAACGAGGGATCGCGGTAGTGCACCCGGTACGGGCGGGTGCCGCCGTCGCTGACCATGTGCACGCCGAGTTCACCGCGCGGGGACTCCACCGCCGTGTAGACCTGACCGGCCGGCACCCGGATACCCTCGGTGACGATCTTGAAGTGGTGGATCAGCGCCTCCATGGAGGTGCCCATGATCTTGCCGATATGCTGCGGGGAGTTGCCGAGTCCGTCCGGTCCCAGCGCCAGGTCCGCGGGCCAGGCCACCTTCTTGTCGCTCACCATCACCGGGCCGGGCCGCAGTTTGTCCAGGCACTGCTCGACGATCTTGAGCGATTCCTTCATCTCGTTGACGCGAATCAGGTAGCGCCCGTAGCAGTCACAGCCGGTATCGGTCATGACATCGAATTCGTAGTCCTCGTAGCCGCAGTACGGCTGGGACTTGCGCAGATCGTGCGGCAGGCCGGTCGAGCGCAGCACCGGACCGGTGATGCCCAGCGCCATGCAGCCGGTGAGATCCAGGTACCCGACATTGCGGGTGCGGGCCTTCCAGATCGGGTTCTCGTTGAGCAGCAGTTCCAGATCCCGCAGGCGTTTCGGCATGATGGCCAGCAGTTCGCGCACCTTGGTGACGCCGTCTTCCGGCAGATCCTGCGCCAGGCCGCCGGGGCGGATGTAGGCGTGGTTCATCCGCAGACCGGTGATCGTCTCGAACACATCGAGGATGAGTTCGCGCTCCCGGAAGCCGAACAGCATCGGGGTGAGCGCTCCCAACTCCATGCCGCCGGTGGCCAGCGCCACCAGATGCGAGGAGACGCGGTTGAGCTCCATGAGCATGACCCGCACCACGCTGGCGCGCTCGGGAATGTCGTCGGTGATGTCGAGCAGCTTCTCCAGCGCCAGGCAGTACGCCGTCTCGTTGAAGAACGGCGACAGATAGTCCATGCGGGTGACGAAGGTGACGCCCTGCACCCACGGCCGGTACTCGAGATTCTTCTCGATGCCGGTGTGCAGGTAGCCGATTCCGCACCGGGCCTCGGTGACGGTCTCGCCCTCGATCTCCAGAATGAGCCGCAGCACCCCGTGTGTGGAGGGGTGCTGGGGACCCATATTGACGACGATGCGCTCCTCGGCGACACCGTCGAGCGCGGCGGAGATCTCGTCCCAGTCGTTGCCGACCACCGTCACGGCGCGTTCCGGCTTCGGATCGTGTGGTGAGACGGGTGTTTCCGGCGCACCTGAACCTGTGCGCCGGGTGTCGATGTCGTTCATCAGGAGTAAGCCCTCCGCTCGTCGGGCGGCGGGATGCGCGCGCCCTTGTACTCGACCGGAATTCCGCCGAGCGGGTAGTCCTTGCGCTGCGGGTGCCCGCGCCAGTCGTCGGGCATGGAGATGCGGGTCAGCGAGGGATGACCGTCGAACAGGATGCCGAAGAAGTCGTAGGTCTCCCGCTCGTGCCAGTCCGTGGTGGGGTAGACGGCATAGAGCGAGGGGATGTGCGGGTCGGCGTCGGGTGCCGAAACCTCCACCCGCAGACGGCGATTGTGGGTGATGGAGTTGAGCTGGTAGACCGCGTGCAGCTCGCGATCCTGGTCGTCGGGATAGTGCACGCCGCTCACGCCCAGGCACAGCTCGAACCGCAGCGCCGGATCGTCGCGCAGGGTGCGGGCGACCGCGACCAGATGTTCGCGGCGTACGTGCAGGGTGAGTTCGCCGCGGAAGACCACGATCTTCTCCACGGCTGCCTCGAATTCCGCTCCGAGCGCGGCGCGCAGGGTGGCGACGAGTCCGTCGAAGTAGCCGCCGTAGGGCGGCTCGGTGCCGCCGGGCAGCGTGACGGTGCGCACCAGGCGGCCGTAGCCGGAGGTGTCGCCGGTGCCGGAGACCCCGAACATGCCGCGCCGCACGCCGATGATCTCATCGGGTGCGGGTCCGGATTCCGCTGTGCCGTTGTCGTTCTCGGTTTCGTCCTGGATCGGACCCGCCATGCTCGGTGGTTCGATCGGTTCGTTCGATTCGCCGTGCTTGCGTTCGTCCACGGCCGCCTCCGGGGGACTCTCGGTCCTACTGGGTGAATCGAAGGTCATCGCAGTAGACCCCTCATCTGAATGGTCGGGGTGGAGGCCAGGGCGGCGGCCTCGGCGGCCTTGATCGCTTCCTCGCGATTGACGCCGAGCGGAGCCTCCTGAATCTTCTCGTGCAGTTTCAGGATGGCGTTCAACAGCATCTCCGGCCGCGGGGGGCAGCCGGGCAGGTAGATGTCGACCGGCACCACGTGGTCGACGCCCTGCACGATGGCGTAGTTGTTGAACATGCCGCCGGACGAGGCGCAAACGCCCATGGCCAGCACCCATTTCGGTTCGGTCATCTGGTCGTAGACCTGACGCAGGACGGGGGCCATCTTCTGGCTCACCCGTCCCGCCACGATCATGAGATCGGCCTGGCGCGGCGAGGCGCGGAACGCCTCCATGCCGAAGCGGGCGATGTCGAATCGCCCGCCGCCGGTGGCCATCATCTCGATCGCACAGCACGCCAGGCCGAAGGTGGCGGGCCACAGTGAGCCCTTGCGCAGGTAGCCCGCCATATCCTCGACCGTGCTCAGCAGAAACCCGCTGGGCAGCTTCTCCTCGAGACCCATATCGGATTCTTCTCCAGACTTCTCGCGCCGGACCCCGCGTGCGGGCGCACCGGCGCTGATCGGAATTCCCGTCAGCCGTCGTTCGATTCAGCCCTGTCGCACGCGAATCAGTCCCAACTGAGTCCGCCGCGCCGCCACTCGTAGGCGTAGGCCACCGAGACGTTGAAGATGAACAGCGCCATCGCCGCCAGCCCGAACAGGCCCAGCGAGTCGAAGTGCACCGCCCACGGGTACAGGAACACGATCTCGATGTCGAAGATGATGAACAGCATCGCGGTGAGGTAGTACTTCACCGGAAAGCGTTGTCCAGCAGCGTTTCCCGGACCACCGGCGATGGCGTGCGGCGTCGGTTCGATACCGCACTCGTAGGGTTCGAGCTTGGCCCGGTTGTAGCGCTTGGGGCCGATGAGGGCCGCGAGAGCTAGCGAGAACAGTGCGAACGCCGCGGCGATCGCACCGAGAACAAGAGTCGGCACCTCGATATTCACAACCGCACTACCCCTCCTTGCGAGCTGGACGCATTCGGACGGCATGCTGCCGAGGCGGGCTGACTTCGTCGTCATGCCGGGCCAGTCTCGCCCCTCAGGCACTCGCCGGGGATGCGGGCGGTCGGGACCTGGCACGGCGGATTAATACCGAATCGGACTGATACCTCGGCTCGCACCCATGTGAGCTACGGCACAGCCTACAACTCGGACGTCGGGATGCAGCAATTTTCGGCGCGGCGTTTGATCGAATTCGGAACGCCCATTCATGACCAATCGGACGCAATGGGCGAACGTCACGTGACGGGGTGGGCTACGCGGCCGTCCGGTTGCGCAGTACCCCGACGACGGCGTCGGTCAGCCGGATCGGATCGATCGGATGCGACACCGCCGCGTCCGCGCGGGACCAGTTCGCCAGCCAGACATCGTCGGGGCGACCGGTGATCACGACCAGCGGTGGGCAGTCGGCGATTTCGTCCTTGAGCTGTTTCGCCAACCCGAGTCCGCCGGCGGGCTGCGCCTCGCCGTCCAGGATGGCGATATCGACCGCACCGGCATCCAGGCGCTCGATCACCACCGGAGCGGTCGCCACCTCGAGGTAGTCGAACTGCTCCAGGTCGGGACGCGGCTTTCGACCCAGGGCCAGCATGATCTGGCTCCGGGTGTCGGCGTCGTTGCTGTACACGAGCACCCGCAGCGCGGCGGGACGTTTCGCTTCGGCCACGTTCGGCATGGTACGTGCCGCGGGTCGCTCCGCGCGGCAGCTTGACGCTTTCGGTCCGCGCGTCGCCGGAAAATCTTCGCAACACGGACACCTTGAGTCCCGCCCGGTTCGTTCAACATCCGCATTAACGGTCGAATCGCAATCGTTGCTGGTCACGGGCGGTGAATCGCGAGATCCTGGAGGCATCGACGTCGAATTCACTGGGTGGTGGACAGTATGCGAATTTCCGAGATCCTGCGCAGGAAAGGTTCCGATGTAGTCACGATCGCACCCGATGCCACGGTGCACGCACTGCTGGAAATCCTCGCCACCAACAATGTTGGCGCAGTGGTGGTTTCGCCGGATGCGTCCTATATGGTCGGTATTGTCTCCGAGCGCGACGTGGTACGTGCCCTGCACCGGCACGGCGCCGTCGTCCTCGGGCAGCCGGTCTCGGAAATCATGACCGACGTCGTCCACACCTGCTGTCCGGAAGACCGCGTCGAAACCCTCAATGCCCGGATGACCGAGCACCGTATCCGCCACCTACCCGTGGTGCGCGACGGCCGCATGATCGGCATCGTCAGCATCGGCGATGTGGTGAAGAGTCAGATCGCCGAACTGGAGACCGAGCGCGAACATCTGGTGCAGTACCTGCACGGATGAGGCAGCGCGTGCATGCATGCACTCAATGCCATTGCGCATTCGGGATATCCGCAATGGGCCTGCGGGCACAAACAACGCCCCCGGATTTCTCCGGGGGCGTTTCGGTATTCGATTATGCGATTGCAAACGGACGTTACAGGCGGTTGACCCGCATAAACGATTCCTGCCCGTCGTCATCGGCATTCATGGCTTCATTCCAGTTGTCGTGCGCCTGCCCATTGGGCCCAGGATCCAACACCAATTCTCGCACCGTGTCCTCCTTCTACGGACGCTCGAGTACGCATCGCCCGTCACGTGACACGAATGCCTCGATGAACGCGCCGCCCCGCGATCAGTGATGCGATAGTTCATAGGTTCCATCGAAACGTCTCTGCGAAACCTGCGAATCTCGAGTTGGCGATATTGCGTCATGCGGCGGTGGCCGAGAGTGGCCGCCGGTCCCCGGCTCCCGCGACACCCGACAGCGACAGCGCGCGCAGCAGGCAGAGCCAGCCGACGGCGGCGAGCACCATGCGCGGATAGTTCAGCGTCGTCCACAGGCCGACGAACGATTCGACGCGGTCGGCGTCCCAGTCGTCGCCGCCGTTCTGGAACACCAGCATCTGGGTGGCGAAGTAGGCGTAGGTCGAGATCGACGACAGCGTCATGATCGCGGCTCCCGCCAGCCACCAGTTCCGCAGCGGGGTCGCGGCGCGGCGCGCGACGAACAGGCAGATCAGCGACAGCAGTGCCACCACCGGGGAGACGAACGGCCAGAAGGCGCGCCCCGCCTTGTGGAATCCGGAAGTTTGCATGGTGGCGAGCACCTGTTCGGGCGGAGCCTCCGCCCACAGCGGTATGACCGCGAGCTTCTCGTACAGCCCGCCGCCGAACTGGATGCTCACGAAGATC
This sequence comes from Nocardia otitidiscaviarum NBRC 14405, assembly GCF_000308635.1. GTDB lineage: Bacteria > Actinomycetota > Actinomycetes > Mycobacteriales > Mycobacteriaceae > Nocardia > Nocardia otitidiscaviarum. The sequence continues at coordinate 41,420 of NZ_BAGD01000070.1, forward strand.
ACCAGCAGCCACAGCCAGATGCTTCGTTTGAACGTCATGATCGTACTTCCCTTCACCCGGTACTCTCGGCATCAGAGTCTCTCTGCAATAGAGAGATTAGGAAGGAGCAGCACGCTATGGGATCCGGGAACACCCGGAGTTCGGCCCTGAACTCGCTACAGGCCGAGTTCCGCATTCAGGCCGTCCGCACGGTCACCTTCCACACCGCGGTCGCCGCCCGCCTCGGCATCACCGCCGCCGACCTGAGCTGCCTGAACGTACTCAGCCTCGAAGGCCCGCGCACCCCCGGCGAATTGGCCGCCCGCATCGGCATCACCCGTGGCGGAGCGGTGACCGCCATGCTCGACCGCCTGGAGACCGCGGGCCATGTCCACCGCCGCCGCGACACCGCCGACCGCCGCCGCGTCCTGGTGGAACTGGACGCCGCCCGCGCGACCGAGCTGGTCTCACCACTGTTCCAGGGCATGGGCGCGGCGGTCGGGGCTCGACTGGCCGAGTACGGCGACGCTGAACTGCGTCTGCTGCGCGACATGCTGGCCGCAGTGAACGAGGCAGCGGCGGAAGCGATCGCGGAGCTGCGCGACGGGCGGTGAGTGACCAGCGGGAGTCGCTGTCGTGGCCACAGCTGTCGCATGTGGTCTCACGGTGCGCGGACGTGCGATCTCCAGTGCGCGCTGAACGCGTTGGCGGGGTTGGTGACGAAAGCGGCGGTGGCGATGTCGGACCCGAGTTCGTTTTCGACGCGGGACCGCAGGGTGTCGAGCAGGAAGGCCATCCCGGGGCCGTCGGCGGTCGAGCGCGCCGAGGCGGTGACGGTATCTCCGCCGAGCAGGATCCGGTCGGCATGCCCGCTGTCGACCAGGGCTGCGATGTTGTCGAGAAGGTGCCAGTCGACGGCGTGGTGTGCCCGGGAAGGTCCTTCGAACCCGACGAATGCGCCGGCGGCGGCGATCTGCCGGTGAATCGCGCGGTCCGGGAACCGGTGCAGATGGCCGAGGATGACGCGCTGCGGCGCCACATCATGGGTCCCGGCGAGTTCATCGAGCACGGCCAGAGCTGCGGTGCCGCCCTCGAGGTGGACACCGATCGGCGCCCCGGTTGCGTGGTGGGCGGTCGCCGCGGCGGCAAAGACGTGTCGGGTGTGTTCGTCGATGTGGTGAAAGGCTCCGGCCACCTTGATGAGTCCCGCACGTACCGGTGCCGCGGTGAGCTCGTGTACGAACAGCTCGGCGAGATCGTCGTGGACGGCCGCCAATGCGGCGGGATCGTAGTGTTTGGCCTGATGCAGCCCGGTGGCGGCGACCAGATGCACACCGGATCGCCGGGACAGCTCAGGGAGGTCGGCCAGGCGAGGCCCCATGCCCCACGGTGTCCACTGCACCACTGCCTGCCCGCCCAGCGTCGCGAACGAATTCAATTCGGCCAGTGCGGCATCGGCGTCGTCGAGTTCTTGGCCTGGCAGCTGGGGTGAACGAATGAACAGGTGATCGTGTGCGTTGCAGACACCCAGGTGCTCGGGCTCGATATCGCCGAGCACGGTGCGGATCATGCCGGTCACCGGGTGGACTCCTCGGCCTCGGTGAGTGCTGCGGTGGTCACCCGCAGACCGGCCAGCGCCTTGGGCACTCCGATGTAGGGAGCCAGATGCGCGAAGACCTCGAGGATCTCCTCGCGGGACAGTCCCACCCGCAGAGAGGTTTTCACATGTCCGTTCAATTGCGGGTCCACGCCGCCGAGCGCGGTCAGTGCGGCCAGGTTGACCAGCTGACGATCCCGCAGCGACAGATTCCCGCGCTGATAGGTGCCGCCGAACAGTGCGGTGACGATCCAGTCGGCGAAGCCGGGCACCCAGCTCTCCAAACCGGGCAGTGCAGCGTGCTGGGTGTCTTCGTCCTGTAGCAGGTCCAACACCCGGTAGCCCTCCTCGCGATCGAACCGGGCCGGAGTCAGCTGCTGGGACAGGTCAGCGGTGTTCGTCATGGTCGGGCAACCTCACATCTTCGTAACGGGTTAGGCGTTACAACGCTAACATGTGTAACGCTTGAAGCGTTACGCTGTTCTGGTGACGGAAGACAAGCACGCGTTTCGGTTCGACTGCGGGTCCACGTGGCTGAATCTGCTCGCCACGAAGGGCCGCAGTTTCAGTGCGGACCCGGTGGAGCGGCTGGACTCGCCTGCGCGGTTCGCCGAGTGGCTGGACCGCAGTGAGCTACTGCCTGCTCGACCGCCCACCGCCGACGACCTCGCCCGGGCGACCCGGCTGCGGGAGACACTGCGTGTCCTGGTGCTGGCCACCATCGACGGCACGGCACCACCACACGACGCGGTCACCGAACTGAGCGCGTTCCTCGCCGGGCACGATGACTCGGTGCACCTCGTCGTGGCAGGTCGGCTGCGGCGCGAGCCCCCCGCGACCGCAGTCGACGCGCTCGCTCGCATCGCACGCCAAGCCGTCGACTACCTGACCGGCATCGAACGTGCCGCGCTGAAGGTCTGCCCGGAACATGATTGCCGGGGCGTGTTCATCGACAGCGCAGGTCGCCGCCGCTGGTGCCCGTCCCCGGCATGTGCGAGCCGGGGACGGGTCCGGGCGATGCGTGCCCGCCGCGCCGCCGATCAGGTCTGATCAACGACCGCACCCTGCGTTACCGCGGTGGCTGCCAGGTGCCGTCCCGGCAGAGCAGGATTTGGGTGTCCGGGCCCCTGGCCATCGGTGCTGCTTCGGAGTCGCACAGGGTGCCGGGGGTGGCGCGCAGGAGGAGCACCGACGGTCGCCATGCCGGGGGTGCGGTTCCGTCCGACTGGCAGACCAGCCAGAAGCCGGACAGCAGTTCCCTGGGATTGTCCGCCGCCGGGTCGCACGGGGTGGTGTCGGTGCGGATGCGCGTCTCGCCACGGTCCGTCTTCTCCACGTGCACACCGGGGAAAGGAGTCCACTCGGAGGTGGTCTCGGTCGAGCGGGGCCGGTTGGTCGGGCGGGACGGCTCGGAGATGGTGACGTTGGCGAGTGCGAAGACGATCAGGATCATCGTGACGGCGATCGCCAGCTTCGCCATGAGCCAGGGGTCGCGGGATGGCGTCGTCGCGGAAGTCGACGCTGCCGCCGGGGCCGGGCGTTGTCGGACAGTGGGTTTCGCACGGACCGGTGGGGGACGGAACCGATCGGCGTACCGGTCCACCGCCCGCAGTGCCGGATAGCGGAAGGCGCTCCCGTCGCCGGTCAGGAAGACCGCCTTCAGCGCGTCCCGCCATTCGACCGCCGTCGGGCGACCCGTGGTCGCGAAGGGGTCGTGGAACGCGCGGTCGAACAGTGATCGCAGCCGCGCGGGGAGGTCGTCCG
>NZ_BAGD01000069.1 GCF_000308635.1 Nocardia otitidiscaviarum NBRC 14405
ACCCGCGCCGACAATCCCCACGCGCAGTGGACGATTCGCCGCGTTCATGGCTGGAACTCCAGGACGAAGGGCGTATCCACGCCGAGCTCCCCGAGTCCGGCCGCCCCACCGGGCGATCCGAGCGCCGTCTCCCGGCCCGGCAGCGGCTCGTCGAAGAACCGCGCGTTGGCCGCGACGAACGGCCGCTGCGCCGCGGGCAGATCGTCCTCGGCGTAGATCGCCTCCACCGGGCACACCGGTTCGCACGCACCGCAATCCACGCATTCGGTGGGATGGATGTAGGCCATCCGACCGCCGGTGTAGATGCAGTCCACCGGGCATTCCTCCACGCACGCCCGGTCCATGATGTCGACGCACGCCGCGCCGATGACGAAGGTCATGATGCACTCCTGGTCTCGAGTTCGTCCGCGCCCGGCTCCCCGGTTTCGCCCAGCGCGGCGAGGATTTCGTAACGGCGGCGCGCGAATTCCGGCTGGAACTGCGCGCCGGGGGCGCGGGGTTCGTCGAGTTCGACGATCCGCAGAATGGTGGCCGGACGCGGGCTGAGCAGGACGATCCGGTCGGCGAGCAACAGCGCCTCGTCCACATCGTGGGTGACGAACAGGACGGTCGTATGGTGGCGTTCCCACACCTCGACCAGCAGTCGCTGCATCTCGGCGCGGGTCTGCGCGTCCAACGCCCCGAACGGCTCGTCCATCAGCAGCACACTCGGCTGCGCGGCCAGTGTGCGGGCCAACTGCACGCGCTGGCGCATACCGCCCGACAACCGACCCGGTAGATGGTCGGTGAAGTCCTGCAACCCAACCTGATTCAGCAGCTCCAGGGCCCGGGCCCGCCGCTGCCCGCGCGGCACCCCGCGCAGCGCCAGCGCGAATTCCACATTGCGGCGCGCGCTGCGCCAGGGCAACAGCGCGTCCTCCTGGAACACCATGGCGCAGCGCCCGCCGTCACCGATCGGCGAGCCGTCGACCTCCGCACTGCCCGCCGCGACCGGCAGCAGTCCGGCCAGCGCCCGCAGAATGGTGGATTTGCCGCACCCGGAGGGCCCGAGCAACATGACGATCTCGCCCGCGGCGATATCCAGATCCACCTGTGCGGCAGGCCCGTCGGCGTAATCGATGCGCAGTTCGCGCAGCCGGACCGGAGCTCCGGCACGAACAGCCGTGGTCATCGCGCCTCCCCGGGCAGCCAGTGGTTCACCCGTCGCCCGACCCGTTCGATCACCCAGGCGGTGCCGTAACCGAGCGCGCCGATGGTCAGCATCCCGGTCACCACCCCCGCGTAGTCGAGCAGTGAGTACGACATCCACGTCCAGTACCCGACCCCGAACTGTCCGGAGATCATCTCGGCGCTGATGACGCAGATCCACGCCACCCCCATGCCCACCGACAGTCCGGAGAAGATGGCGGGCATGGCACCGGGCAGCACCACATGGAACAGCACCTGCCACCGATTCGCGCCGAGGGTGCGGGCGGCATCGGTCCACACCTGCGGCAGCGCCTTCATGGCGTGGATGGTGGAGACGGTCACCGGGAAGAACGCCGCGAAACATGTGATGAAGACGATGCCCTGCTCACTGGTCGGGAACAGCAGAATCGCGATGGGCACCAACGCGATCGCCGGAATGGGCCGCGCCACCTCGAGCAGTGGCCGCAGCAGCGCGGCGGCGATCCGGGAGCGCCCGATGGCCATACCCGCGGCCACCCCCAGCACGGCGGCGATGGCGAAGCCGCTGAGGATGCGGCGCAGGCTGGCCACCATGTGCTCGTAGAACACCCCGCTCTCCAGTTGCCGCCGCAGCGAGGCGGCCACATCCAGCGGGCCGGGCAGTTTGTCGAAGCGCAGCCAGGCGATCAGATCCATCTCGGTCACCACATGCCAGGCCAGCACCGCGCCCAGGACGGGCAGCACCGGCAGCAGGTGCCGGGCGGGGCGCAGCCGCTGTCCGACGGCCCGCTCACGTGCGGGGGCGGCCGGTTCGGTGGTGGTGTCGGTCGCTGCCCGTACCCGGGCATCGGTGGTGGTCATAGCAACTCCCGTCAATCGGAGGCGGTCGCGGCCAGCGCGGCCTGATAGTCGAGCACCGTGGTGCCGGGGTGTGCGGCGGCGTAGGCGCGGGCATCGCCGATCGCGCCGAAGGGCAGCAGCCGCTGCTCGGGCGCGGCCGCCGGATCGAGCACCCAGCTGGCGTACTGCCCGAAGATGCGGGTGCCGGACCCGGCGTCGGGCACGTACAGCGCCCGGAATTCGCCACCGGCCGCGACCAGGCGCAGCAGGCAGGTGGGGGTGGCGGCCACGCTGGTGCGGTCGGCATCGGCGGGCCATGCCTCCGAGGCGGTCGCCGGATCGTCCACCGGCAGCCCGCACACCGCGTCGGTGCCGGTGATGGCGGCGGGGTTGGTGAGCGAGGCGGTGGCGCTCTCGTATTCACCGCCGTAGAGCTTCTCGAGCGCACCGGTGTCGACGAACGACGCCAGGTCGAGGTCCTCGAGCGCGCCGAGTTCCTTCAGGAACGGCAGCCCGGTCTCGACCGCGGCGATCAGCTCCGGCTTGATGGTGAGATCGAAGGTGACCACGCCGTTGGGGCCGTTGTAGAGGTAGACGACCTCCGGCGGCAGCCCGGTGGCGTCGGCGACCCGGACGGCGGCCTCCAGCGGATTGTCGTAGAGGTACTCGGTGGCCTCCCGCTGCGCCTCCAGAAACGCGGTCAGCACTTCGGGATTCGCGCTGGTGTAGCGCTCGTTGGCGACCACCCCGTGAAAGGTGGGCACCCCGGTGTTGCCGTCGTGCAGCAGCCGTCCCTGTCCGGCGAAGATCACCCGCTGCGGGAACGGCACGAACTGGGCCAGCGCGGCGACCTGCGCGGTCTCCAACGCGGTCACACCCACCGGCGGATCCTGGCCGAGCAGCCGCACGTCTTCCGTGGACATGCCCGCCGCGGCGAGTGCGCTCACGAAATTGCCGTGCGCGGTGGATCCGAGGCTGGTGGACACCACCTGCCCGCGCAGATCCTCGATGTCCTCGGCGGTCGACGACACCGGTACCACCACCTGATTGAGCGAGCCGCGCAGGTTGTAGCCGGTGGTGCTGACCCACCGGGTCGCCACATCGGGCAGCTTGGCGGTCTTCGCGCCATTGACCGACAGCGGATAGTCGCCCATCGACCCGATGTGGACCTTGCCCGCGATCATCTCGGCCGTCAGCGGCGGCCCGGAGGCGAAGTCGTGCCAGCTGACCTCGTAGGTCTTGCCGTTGCTCGCCCCGATCTCGGCGAGTTTGCTTTCCAGCAACCCCAATTCGCGCAGCAGGGTGCCGGCGGTGACGGTGTTGATGGTCTTGGACTGATAGCCGATGTTCACGGCGACGGTATCGGGATCCGCGTCGGATCCACAGGCGGCGAGCGCGGTCGCCAGGCTGACCGCCCCGAGCAGCAGGGCGGCGAAACGGGTGCGTGGTGTCCTCATCATCGTTGTGCTCCCGCCGGACTCAGCGCAACAGGTACGGGATGTCGACGGTCACCGCGTCCACCGGACAGCGGGCCGCGCACGGACCGCAGTACCAGCATTCGTCGACGTGCATGTACGCCTTGCCGGTGTCGGGGTGGATGGCGAGCGAATCGAGCGGACACATGTCGACGCAGAGAGTGCAGCCGTCGATGCATTTCTCCTCGTCGATCGAGACGGGTACGTCGAGGCGGGTGGATGCCTGGGCCATCAGATTTCCTTTCCGGAGTTGGCGATGCCGATGCGGGCGAAGGCGCGGACATCGGCGTCCGGGTCCTCCAGGGCGGTGCGGAGGGCGGCGACGACCTCCGGGTGGGCGGCAATGCGTTCGGCGAGACCGCGCACGGCCGCCTTGCGCACGTCGAGATTGGGATCGGTCACCGCGGCCACCAGTGCGGGCGCGGCGATATCGGGGTCGGCCACCGCCAGCGCGACGGCCGCGCCCTGGCGGACCTGCCAGGCCGGATCGGTGAGCGCGGCGACCGCGAGCGCCGCCGCCTCGTCACCGCAGCCGGTGTGGGCCAGGCCGGTCAGTGCGGCGGCCCGCACCAGCGGATCGGGATCGGCGGCCAGGGTGACCAGGGTGGCCGAACCACGCGGATCGCCGATCGCCGCAATACCTTTGGCGACGCCGATGCGCACCAGCGCAACCGCGTCGGCGGCGGCCGTGTGCAGGTGTTCCAGCGCGTCCACCGAGGTGAGCCCGCCGATCACGGCCAGCCGTACCGCCGGGTCGGCGTCGGTGAACCATCCGAACAGTTCGTGAGCATCGGTGCGCCGATGCCGCCACAGCGCCTCGATGGCGGCGGCGCGCACCTCCGCGTCGGCGGCCGCGACGGCCTCCCGCAGCGCCGCATCGAATTCCGTTCCGGGAACCAGCACTTCGACGAGTTCGGTGAGCAGCCCGATGGCGGTGCGCCGCACGGAACCGTCCGGATCGGTGAGGCCGCGCGCGATGATCGGCGCGGAGTCTGCCCACTCCTCGGTGGTCTCGCTCAGCACCGACAGCGCGGTCCGCCGCACCTCGGGATCCGAATCGTCCAGGTAGGGGCACAGTTCGGACAGCTCAGGACACTCCTCGGCCAGTTCCACGAGTGCCAGCAGCCGCGCGCTCATCGGCCGCTCCAGGCACCGGCGAGCACAGGGGCAGCCACATCGGCGACGCCGTCGGGGCGGACGAAGCCGGGCACCGGCACGATGTAGGGAGCCACCGGCCGGGTGCGGAAGGCCATCGCGCCGGTGTCGTCGCGGAAGAGGTTCAGGTGGCAGAACCATGCGGCGTCATCGCGTTCCGGAGTATCGGCGCGCTGGTGGTACAGACCCCAACGGCTCTCGGTCCGGCGCAGCGACGCCCGCGCCGCCATCTCGGCGCAGTCCCGGATGAAGGTCACCTCCGCGCAGCGCATGAGTTCGTGCGGGGTGCGCGCGCCCATCCGGTCGATATCGGTGCGCATGCGCTCGAACGCCTCGAGCCCGAGGGTCAGGTAGCGCTGGGATTTCGGCGGTTGCAGATAGTCGTTGACGAAGCGGCGCAGCTTGTATTCGACCTGCTGCTGCGGCGGCCCGTCCGGATTGCTCAGCGGGCGGTAGATGAGGGCGTGCGCCGCCTCGATCTGATCCTCGGGCAGCGCCGGATGCGCGGCCCCGGCCGCGTAGTCGCTGGCGCTCTCACCGGCGATATCGCCGTACACGAAGGCCCCGATCATGTAGTTGTGCGGCACCAGTGCCATGTCCCCGGCGGCGTAGAGGCCGGGCACCGTGGTGGCCGCGTACTCGTCCACCCAGACTCCGGACGCGGAATGCCCACTGCACAAACCGATCTCGGAGATGTGCATCTCGATGTCGCGGGTGCGGTAGTCGGTACCGCGGCCGGCGTGGAAGGTGCCGCGGGTGGGCCGTTCGGTGGTGTGCAGAATGCCCTCGATCTGGCGGATGGTGGCATCGGGCAGATGGCTGAGCTTGAGGTAGATCGGCCCGCGCGCGCTGTCGAGTTCGCGTTTGACCTCGGCCATCATCTGCCCGGACCAGTAGTCGCAGTCCACGAAGCGATTGCCCTCGGCATTGACCTGGTAGCCGCCGAACGGATTGGCGACATACGCGCAGGCCGGGCCGTTGTAGTCCTTGATGAGCGGATTGATCTGGAAACACTCGATGCCGGAGAGTTCCGCGCCCGCGTGGTAGGCCATGGCGTAGCCGTCGCCCGCATTGGTGGGGTTCTCGTAGGTGCCGTACAGGTAACCGCTCGCGGGTAGCCCCAGCCGCCCGCAGGCCCCGGCCGCCAGGATCACCGCGCCCGCCGACACCGTGACGAATTCCCCTGTCCTGGTATCGAACCCGACCGCGCCCACCGCGCGCCCGCCCACGGTGAGCACCCGCACCGGCATCACCCGGTTGCTGATGGTGACCTTGGCGCGCACGTCGCGGGCGCGCAGCGTGCGGTAGAGCACCTTCTTGACATCGCGCCCCTCCGGCATGGGCAGCACGTAGCTGCCGGAGCGGTGCACCTTGCGCACCGCGTATTCGCCGTGCTCGTCCTTCTCGAATTTGACGCCGTAGCCCTCCAGCCGTTGCACCATCTCGAAACCGCGGGTGGCGGTCTGATACACGGTGCGCTGGTTGACGATGCCGTCATTGGCGATGGTGATGTCGGCGACGTAGTCCTCCGGGCTGGCCTTGCCCGGCACCACGGCGTTGTTGACGCCGTCCATCCCCATGGCCAGCGCGCCGGAGTGGCGGACGTGCGCCTTCTCCAGCAGCAGCACGTTCGCGCCGCGGCGGGCGGCGGTGAGTGCGGCCATGGTGCCCGCCGTGCCGCCGCCGATCACCAGTACGTCGCAGGTCAATTCCTGCCGGTCGGTCACCGGCGGGATATTCGCGGCCATCTCAGATCCTTTCCAGCGGTTCGGTCACACCGCGATTCGGTGTGACGGGTGCGCGATGCAGACGGCCCGACAGCGAGAATCGGTCGCCGCGGTAGCGGACGTATTCGAGGTCGATGGGTCGGCCGGAATCGGTGTAGGTGAGCCGCTCCATCAACAGCAGCGGCGATCCGGGCCGCACCGCCAGCAGTCCGGCCACGGTCGGATCGGCCGCGACGGCTTCGATGGAGATGGCGGCCGAGCCCAGCGGCAGCCCGAGTTCGGCCTCCAACAGCCGGAAGACATCGCAGCCGGTGAGATCGAGCTCCAGCAGCGGAGCACCGACGTCGGCGGTGAGATAGCTGGCATCCAGGGACAGCGGCACGCCGTCGAGGCAGCGCAGCCGTTCCAGCGCGACCACCGGTGTCTCCGGCTCCAGTTCGAGGCGTTCGGCCACCATCGGGGTCGCGGGCACCACCTCGGCCAGCAGCACCGTGTTGAGCACCCGGTCACTGCCGGTGTCGAAGGTCTCCGCCAGCCCGCGCAGCCGGTCCAGCCCCTGGACGGCCTTGTCGGCCACCACGAAGGTGCCCGCACCCGGCACCCGATCGACCATCCCCTCGTCGCGCAGCAGCGCGAGGGCGTCGCGCACGATATTGCGACTGGTGGCGAAATCCGCCGCCAGTTGAGTTTCCGACGGCAGTGGGCGATTTCCATACACGCCACTGCGAATACGGGCCCGCAGGATATCTCGAATGCGGCGTGCGGGAGCCGAACGGCGACCGGTCGCGGAATTCACCACACCGCCGCGATCCGGCTGTCCGGAATACGTCTTGCCTGTCATGCAGCACATGGTGGAAACGGCTGGTTACATTCGACGTTGCGAGTAATTACCGGCTCGTTACGCCAGTTACGGTTCCCGAGAAAACACCCTCACCTGCGAAAATGCCTGCGCGCCGGTGAGTATTACCAGTTGACTACGCGGCAGTGGACCGTAGCGACGGGATTCGGTGGGCGAAGTACCGGCAGCTCATGAGTCCCGCTTATGAGCTCGTCGAATTTCAGTGGCTACCGCCCAATTTCGGGCCGCGTCAGGGTGATCGCGTGCTCACCATTCGCAAATCCCTGCCCGGTCTCGCGCTGGCGCTGGCGCTGGCCACCATCGCCACCCTGCTCGGTCACGCACTGCCCGCCGTCGGCGCACCGATCCTCGCCCTCGGCGCGGGAGCGCTGTTCGGGGCGGTGCGGCGACGCTCCGTCGAGGAGGCGGGCGTCCTCGCCCCCGGCCTGCGCATCGCCCGACAGCGCCTGCTGGCCCTCGCCATCGTTCTGCTCGGCCTCGGCCTGCCACTGCCGACATTGCTCGCCGTCGGCCACCGCACCTCGGCGGTGCTGCTCGGCACCCTGCTGGTGTGTGCCGTCACCGCCGTCCTGGTCGGCCGGATGCTCGCGCTGGAGCGGGACTCGGCCATTCTGGTGGCCGCGGGCACCGCCATCTGCGGTGCGTCCGCCATCGCCGCCGTGGCCGCGGTGCTTCGTCCGGAGCGGGAGCGCCTGGCCTACGCCCTCGGCACCATCTTCGTCTTCAATATCGCCGCGGTACTGGTCTTTCCACCGCTGGGCAGCGCGCTCGGGCTGTCGGAGCAGTCCTTCGGGCTCTGGGCGGGCACCGCAATCAACGACACCTCCTCGGTGGTGGCGGCGGGGGTGATCTTCGGCCCGGCCGCCGCGCAGTTCGCGGTCACCGTGAAGATGGTGCGCAGCCTGCTGATCGTGCCCGCTGTGTCTCGGTGTGCACCTGACCGTCCGGCGGTCGGAGCGGGCCGCCGCACCCTGGCGGGCGGTGCCGGTGTTCGTGGTGCTGTTCGTCGCGGCCTCGGTGCTCGCGAGCACCGGCCTGATTCCGCCCGGCTGGTCGGCGCCCCTCGGGTCGGTCAGCGCCTGGCTCATCGCGGCGGCGCTGGTCGCGATCGGAACATCGTTGAGCTGGAGTCACATTCGCGCTGGTGGCGGCAGGCCACTGCTCTTCGGTGGCATCCTCGCCGTGGTGCTGTCGGTCAGTTGTCTGATATTGCAGTGGGCAACCGGCTGGTTATGAGCGCCGCGGCTGCCACAATGGAAGCGTGGTTGACTCGACCGGTCGCGGCGTGATCGATGTGAGGACCTCGGCGGGGGTATCCGCGGCGCAGGCGTTCGAGGCGTGGGAAGGGGCGGTGAGCGCCGCCTATGTACCCATGTCCGTCTCGCCGGTGCACCTGGGGGATTTCCACGGGCGCGTGGACGCGGCCCAGTTCGGCGATCTCACCCTGTCCCGTGTCCGGGCCAGTGCCCAGCTGGCTCGTCGCACCCGTCGGCTGGTGGCGCTGTCCGATGAGCCGATGCTGTTCGCCGTCATCCAGTGCGGCGGTGCGCCGGGCTGGCTCGAGCAGGGGGAGCGGGTACCCGGACCGCATCCGGGCGAGATGTACCTGCTCGACACCGGGCGGCCCTACACCGTCTGCGTGGACGACTGCTGGGACCGCATTGTCGCGCAGGTGCCCCTCGAGCCGATCCTGGAGCGGACGGGTTTGCGCCCCAACGAGATTCGAACCGGTGTGCCGCTGCCCGGCACCGGGGCGGTGGGCGTCGTCGGGCGCTTCTTCCGGGATCTGATCGACCTGCGATCCGAGGATTCGGCCGGAATGGAACTGCTGGCCGCGCACGGGATGGACCTGTTGGCCGCGGCCGTCCGCTTGGCCGCGAGCGAACCGCGCTGTGGCCGTTTCGCCGAGGTCCTCGATCTGACCGACTACCGATCGCGCTGCGCCGGAACGACCACGGAGTAGCCCGCGCGGCTCGGTGTAGCGCGAACGGCTCGGTGTCACGCAGACGGCTTCGTGTAGCTCATGCGGCTCTGGGCAGCTCACGTCGGCAGGGCCCGGCACAGCGCGTCGAGCGCGGCGGCATAGGCGTGCTCGGGCGGGGTGCCGTAGCCGATCACGAGGCCGTCGCGTGGTGGCATGGTGCTGTCCGGGTGGCGGTAGGACCGGAACCCGTCGAGTGCCAGGCCGAGGCGGTGGGCCGCGCGCAGGGTGGACTCCTCGGTGCCGTCCGGCAGTTCGAGGACGGCGTGCATACCCGCCGCGATGCCGCCGACCCGAATATGCGGGAAGCGCTCGGCGAGGATGCGGGTCAACAGGTCCCGGCGACGACGGTAGACGGCACGCATGCGGCGCAGGTGGCTGTCGTAGCGGCCGGAGGTCAGGAAATCGGCGAGGGTGAGCTGATCGATGACACCGGTGGACAGCTCCCGCGGCCCCTTGGCGGCGAGCACCGCGTCGACCAGCCGGGCGGGCACGACCAGCCAGCCCAGGCGCAATGCGGGGGAGAGGCTCTTGCTGGTGGATCCGAAATACACCACCCGGTCGGGGTCGAGGCCCTGGACCGCGCCGACCGGTTCCCGGTCGTAGCGGAACTCGCCGTCGTAGTCGTCCTCGAGCAGTAACGCCCCGCGGGCGCGCGCCCAATCGACCACGGCCGCACGACGTTCCGGATGCAGCGGGCCGCCGGTCGGAAACTGGTGCGCGGGGGTGAGCAGCGCCGCGGTGGCCCCGGTGCCGGGAAGCCCGGCGAGCTGGGCGCCGTGGGCGTCGACCGGCAGCGGAATCGTGCGCAATCCGCACTCGTGCAGGATCTCCCGGTGGAATCCCAGACCGTAGGACTCCACGGCCACCGGTCCGGGCAGGATCGCACCGAGCAGCCGGAGCCCCTCCGCGAAGCCCGAACAGACGATCACCCGGTCGCTGTCGGCCCGCACCCCGCGCGCCCGCGCGAGATATTCCACCAGCGCCTCCCGTAGTTCGGGGCGACCTCGCGGATCACCCACGCCGAAGGCGTCGTTCGGCGCGGCCGCCAGCGCGCGCCGGGCGGAGGCGAGCCAGGCCGTGCGCGGGAACGCCGCCGCATCGGGCGAACTCGGCAGCAGGTCGTGGCCGAGGCGGCGCCGCGGCGGCGAGATCCGGTGCGGCTGCTCGGGTTCGCGAGGTACGGCGCGCTCGGCCACCCGGGTGCCCGACCCCACCCGCGCCGTGAGCCAGCCCTCCGCCACCAGTTCGGCATACGCGTCGGCCACGGTATTGCGGGCGATGCCGAGATCGAGGGCGAGGCCGCGGTAGGGCGGCAGCCGGGTGCCCGGGGCCAGACGTCCCGAGCGGACGGCCTCCCGCAGCGCCTCCATCAATTGGGCGCGGCGACTACCCCGGCCGCTGAGCTCCAGATGCAGATCGGTGCCCGCACCCCCTTCACGATTGACCCATGAATCCGGCACAGGATTGCACCCTACTCCGGGTCATTGTCACTTCTACCGTGAATGCCACGGCCGTCCGTCCCGCACCGTGCTCATCCCGAAAGGAACTGTGCCGCCATGTCTCTCATCGCGACCTCCGACACCGCCGACACTCCGTCGGCGGTGCGCGGATGGTCGGCCGTCGCGGCCGTCACCCTGGGCATCTTCGCCCTCATGACCTCCGAACTCCTACCGGTCGGCCTGCTCACACCGGTCGCCGCCGACCTGCGGGTCTCGGCGGGCGTCGCGGGACTGATGATCACTGTTCCCGGCTTGGTCGCCGCGGTCTCCGCACCGCTGGTCACCCTCGCGACGGGCCGGATCGACCGGCGCGTCGTGCTCGCCGTTCTGGTCGGCATGGTCGGTGCGGCGAATCTGGCGTCCGCGTTCGCCACCGACTTCACCCTGATCCTGCTCGCGCGGGTGCTCATCGGCGTCAGCGTCGGCGGCTTCTGGGCCCTGGCGGGTGGCATCGCGCTGCGCCTGGTGCCGCCGCGGCATGTCACGCGGGCCACGGCGGTGATCTTCGGCGGTGTCGAGACCGCCTCGGTACTGGGCGTTCCCACCGGGACATTGCTCGGCGACCTGAGCGGATGGCGGTTCGCCTTCGCCGCCGTCGGTGTGCTCGGCCTGACCTCCCTGGTATGCATCGTGCTGCTCATGCCGAAGGTGCCCGCCCGGCGCACCCTCGTCGTCGGCGATCTGCCGCGGGTGTTCATCACGAACGCGGGTGTCCGCGCCGGAATCGCGCTGACCTTCCTGGTCGTCACCGGGCACTTCCTGGCCTACACCTTCGTCCGCCCGGTGCTGCTGTCGCACGGCGTCGACGACGGCGTGATCGGCGCGCTACTGCTGGTCTTCGGCGTCGCGGGTATCTGCGGCAACTTCATCGCCGGAGCGCTCATCGCGAAGTACCTGCGGCACACCGTCGTCGGACTGGCGGTGCTGCTGGCCGCGGGCATGCTGACCCTGCTGGCCGTCGACCACACCGTAGCGACGGCGGCGGTCACCCTCGTCGTCTGGGGTCTGGGCTACGGTGCGGTGCCCGTCACCTTCCAGACCTGGATTCTCGACACCGCACCGCGGGATCCGGAGGCCGCGTCGTCGATGTATGTCTCGGCCTTCAACCTGTCCATCGCACTCGGCGCGCTGTTCGGCGGTCTGGCCGTGAACGGGCTCGGGGTGGGCAGCGTGCTGTGGCTCGGCACGGCGCTGGCGCTGGGCGCACTGCTGGTGGTGCGCCCGCGCCGGGCCCGCCGCGCGAGTCAGCGACTCGTACGTTGAATCACCTCGCGGGCCAGGGCCCGATACTGATCGGCCCCCGACGAGCGGGGTGCCCAGGTGGTGATGGGTTCCCCGGCGATGGTGGCGTCGGGGAACCGGACCGTGCGGGAGATGACCGTGTCGTAGACGCGGTCGCCGAAGACCTCGCCCACCCGGGCCATGACCTGCCGCGAGTGCAGTAGGCGGCCGTCGAACATGGTGACGACGATGCCCGAGAGGCTGAGTTTCGGATTCAGCCGCTCGCGCACCTTCTCCATGGTGTCGGTCAGCAGGGCCAGGCCGCGCAGCGAGAAGAACTCGCACTCCATCGGGATGATCACCCCGTCGGCGCAGGCCAGCGCGTTGACGGTGAGCAGGCTCAGGGAGGGCTGGCAGTCGACGAGGATGTAGTCGTAGCGGTCCCGGATCGGGTCCAGCACCCGCCCCAGCGACTGTTCCCGACCGACCTCGTTGACCAGCTGGATCTCCGCCGCAGACAGATCGATATTGCTGGGCAGCAGGTGCATATTGTCGACCCGGGTCGGCATCACCACCTCGTCGACCGGCGGTCCCGACTTGCCGAGCAGGTCGTAGATCGTCACGTTCAGGTCGTGCGGCGGCACCCCCAACCCGGCGGACAGCGCCCCCTGCGGATCGAGGTCCACCAGCAGGACGCGTAAACCGGTTTCGGCGAGTGCGGCACCGAGATTGATGGTGGAGGTGGTCTTGCCGACGCCGCCCTTCTGATTGCACAGGGCGATGACGTGGGCGTCGGTGCGCGGTAGCCCGTTCTTCACCGAAGGTTCGAATGCGCTGACCGTGGTCATGATCCGCACCCACCCTTACCCGAGGTCGCGCCGGATTTGCATCGACTGCAAGGCGGATCACTGAGATACCGGGTGTTTGCTGGCATGTCGCCAGGCTAGCGGGTGACCCGCCCGAAGGCCGACACCTCCGCTGAGTGATTCCTCACCGAGGTCCGAAATGGGCGAAATCGAACCGCACATCGGTGAGTTTCTCGGACCGCTCCCAGAGTCGTTGGGCGAGTTCGCGATCGTAGGAGGCGTGGCTCGACGACGTTCGCATCGGATATCCACGCAAACCGAATAGTCTGTTCGGTCCGTAGTATCCACCCGGCTCGACCTCGGCGGTCGCCGCGAACAGCAGTGGCAGCGCGCCCATTTCGGGGCTCTGCCCCGGATTCAGCCAGGGCAGCGCGGTGGTCAGATGGTGCAGCGGTGTGGTGACGAACCGCAGCAGCGTCCCGCTGCGGGTGACGATATCGGTCTCGGCATAGCCGGGATGCGCGGCGACCGACAGCACCGGCGCACCCGCCGCCTCGAGTCGCCGCTGCAATTCGTAGGCGAACAGCAGATTGGCCAGTTTGGATTGCGCGTACGCGCCGTAGCGCCGGTAGCCGCGCCGCTGCCAGTCCAGATCGTCGACATCCAGGCCGGCGATGAGATGGGTGTGACTGCTCATCGAGACCACCCGATCGCGCACCCGGTCCAGCAGTAGTCCGGTGAGGGCGAAATGTCCGAGATAGTTGGTTCCGAGCTGCTTTTCGAAGCCGTCGACGGTGCGCTCGAACGGGATCGCCATCACGCCCGCGTTGTTGACCAGCACATCGACGTGGTCGACGGTCTCGGCGAAGGCGCGCACCGAGGCGAGATCGGCCAGGTCCAGCGGGCGGGCCTCGGCGCGCGTGCCGAGTTCGCAGGCGACCCGCTCGGCCTTTGCCATATTGCGGCAGGCCAGGATCACCCGAGCTCCGGCATCGTGCAGGGCGCGGGCGATGGCGGCGCCGAGACCGCCGTTGCCGCCGGTCACGATGTGCACCCGGCCGTGCTGATCGGGGATGTCGGCGGTGGTCCACTTGGGCATGGCGGCTCCCGGTGTGGATCGGGGAGTCTCGCGGAACGCGTCGTTGCTATTCGGCGAAGGGCTCGAAACAGTACTGGACGTTCGCCAACCCTAGCAATGCGGCGCGGATTCGACTGGCACTCAGCTGTTCCGGCGCTGTGGTGCTCCGGAACTTCAGCTACTCCGGAACCTCATCCGACCGGGAACCCGGGTACTCCCCGGGCTAGGAGGCGGTCTGCCCCGCGAACTGCACCTCCGGCACCGTGACCGGGTGCTCGCAGCTGGCGGGCGGATCGACCAGTGCGCAGTCCGACAGCGGCCGCACCGGGCGGTATTCGGCGGGCACGCCGTCGGCGGCGATGATGTCGCGGTAGGTGTCGACGGCGTCGGTGGGGGTGCGGGTGAGGTTCGGGTCGGTGCGGACGTCGACGGTGTAGAGCCCGAAACGGGGTGCGTAGGAACCCCATTCGTAGTTGTCGGTGATACTCCAGTAGTTGAAGCCGATCACGTTCATACCGTCGGCTTTGGCGCGCTGGATCCAGTACACGGTGTCGCGTAGGTGGTCGGATCGGGTGTAGCCGTCGGCGCGGGGTGCGCCGTCCTCGGTGGGCATTCCGTTCTCGACGATGTAGAGCGGCTTGTCCGGAAAGCGCTCCGCGTAATGGCGCAACGCGTAGTAGATGCCCTCCGGGCGCACCGGCAGCTCCCACATGCCCGCCGGGGGCGGCACCGAACCGTCGGTGGACGCCTCGGGAGCCTGGAGGCCGAAATAATAGTCGACGCCGATGATGTCGAGCTTCGCGCCGATGCGGTCCAGCAGTGGGCCGTTCACCTCGGCCTCGGCTCCGGCGACATAGCCGACATTGCTGGTGACCCGCGCGTCCGGCTGCACCCGGTGGACGTAGTCGTAGATATCGTTGTGCGCCCGCGCGACCAGGTCCAGCATCCGCCCGGCGTCGGTGCCGTTGTGGCGCACCTCGTGCATGATGTAGGCGACGGGCTCGTTCACCGTGACCCAGACCGGATTCCAGTCCGCGTACCGGTCCACCACCCGCCGCGCGTTGCGCAGCCAGTCCTCGACGATGGCGGGATCGTTCCAGCCGCCGCGATCGGCCACCCAGCCCGGATACACCCAGTGATCCAGGGTGAGCATGGGCCGCATGCCGTGGTCGAGAATCTCGGCGACCACCGCGTCGTAGAAGCGGAACGCCTCCTCGTCCCACTGGCCCGGTTGCGGCTGCACCCGCGCCCATTCGATGCCGATCCGGAAGACCCGTGCGCCGAGATGGGCGGCGAGTGCGATGTCCGAGGCGTAGCGGTGATAGAAGTCCACCGACTGTTCGTACGGCTCGTAGCCCTTTGCCTCGATGTAGCGGGTCCAGTTGCTATCGGGCGTCGCGCCTTCGGACTGAAATCCCGACGCGGCCACGCCCCAGAGGAAGTCGTCGCCGAGCCCACCGCGCACGGACGGCGGTACGGCCGCCGCATGCGGGGCCACCAGCAGGCATGCCGCCGCGATTGTCAGCCCGGTGATCACGCAGCGACGCAGCCTGGAGCGCATGCGAAAAGCGTAGCTGTCAGATAGCTGTTACCCGGGTCAGGCGCGCCGATGGCGCCGCTCTCAGCGGGGGAGCGTCACCGGATCGGTACAGCTGGACGGTACGTCGACCAGTGAGCAGGTGGCCGGTGCGCGGGTGGGCAGGTAGTCGCCCGGGACACCGCCGTCGCCGACGATGGCGCGGTAGGCGCCCACCGCGTCGGTGGGGCGTCGCGTCAGGCTCGGATCGGAGCGAACGTCGACGGTGTACAGGCCGAAACGCGGTGTGTAGGAACCCCATTCGTAGTTGTCGGTGAGGCTCCAGTAGTTGTACCCGATCACGTTCATACCGTCGGCCTTGGCGCGCTGGATCCAGTAGATGGTGTCGCGCAGATTGTCGCCCCGGGTGTAACCGTCGGCGCGGGGCAGGCCGTTCTCGGTCGGCATGCCGTTCTCCACGATGTAGAGCGGCTTGCCGGGGAACATGCGGTCGAAATGCCGCAGCGTGTAATAGATCCCGTCGGCCTGCAACGGCATCCTCCACAGTTCGGACAGTGCGTCCGGGGAGATCGCGGGCAGCACCTCCGGGGAGACGCCGTAGTAGTAGTCGATACCCACGTAGTCGAGCCGGTCCGCGATCCCGGCCAGCATCGCGCCGTTGACCGCCTGGTCGACGGCCGGAATGTAGGCGACATTGCTGGTCACCATCGCATCCGGGCGCACCTGGTGGATGTAGTCGTAGATGCCGTTGTGGGCGGCGATGAGGCGGCTCTGCATGAGCGGCAGCTCGGCCGCCGACAGCCCGCCGTTGCGGACCTCGTTCATCATGTAGATGGCCGGTTCGTTGATGGTGACCCACAGCGGATCACGAGCGGCGTAGCGGTCCACCACTTTTCGCATGTTCGTCAGCCAGTCGTCGAGCATGGCGGGATTGCGCCAGCCGCCTCGGTCGACCTGCCAGCCGGGATACACCCAGTGGTCCAGCGTGAGCATGGGCCGCATGCCCGCGGCCACGATGGCGTCGATGACCGCGTCGTAGAAGCGGAAGGCGTTCTCGTCCCAGACGCCGGGCTCCGGTTGCAGCCGCGCCCATTCGATTCCGATGCGGTAGGTGTTCACGCCGAGCCGCCGCGCGAGCGCGATATCGGAGGTGTAGCGCGAGTAGAAGTCGACGCTGTTCAGATATGGGTCGTACTCCGGATTCCCGGCGATATAGCGGGTCCAGTTGCTGTCGGGGGCGTGACCCTCCGACTGGAAGCCGGAAGCGGCTACGCCCCAATGGAATCCAGGCCCCACGGGTGGCAGTGCCGCGGGTGCGGGCGCCGCTGCCGCCGGAGCCGTCACGGCGAGTAGCGCGGCCCCGGTGAGGGCGGCGAGGACCTGGCGGCGGTTGCGGGGGCGCATGGAACTCCTCATCCGGGTGGTGGAATCCGATGGGGCAATGCTGGTCGGTCGACCAGCATTATGCACGGATCGCGGATTCGTGTGGGAGCAATTGAGTTCTCAGTGCGTCGACGGCCCAGTCCTGCCAGGCGGATTCGGACCACCCGCGTTCACCGACCAACAGGTGGTAGGTCTCGGGGGCGAGTACGACCATGGCGATATCGGCGGCCCTGGCGGCATCGAGACCTCCGCGCAGTGGCGTCTTCGCGGCCAGCGCCTCGGCCAAGCGCGCCTGGACCGTATGGCGCTGGGTCAGATTGGTCTGCCACAGCTCCGCGATCTCCGCATCGTCGGCGGCCGCCGATCGGACCACCTCGAGCAGTGGAGTGACGCGCCCCAGGATCTGTCCGGCGGCGACCGCCTGGAGGCGCAGCTGTTCCTCGGGTGCGGCCGCCACCGCCTCGGCGAACCACGGCCGATCGAGGGTGGCCACGGGTTCGGCATCCCCCGCGATCTCCACATCCAGGAGTTCGGTGAGGATCGCGCGTTTGGTGGCGAAGGTGAAGTACAGCGTCTGCACGGCCATTCCGGCCTGTTCCGCAATGGCTTTCATGGTGGTCGCGGTGTAGCCGCGGGTGGTGAACAGCTCCCGCGCGGCGCTGAGCATACGGGTGCGATTGGCCGAGGCGCGGGCCGCGCGAACGCCGGTGGTCTTCGCAGTCATGGCTCACATCCTACTTGACTAGAGCGAAACTCTAGTCAATTCTTTCACTAGATCGACGCTCTAGTGAAAGGAAGTCGACAATGCGCGGTACGGGGCGTCTGCAACTACTGCTGATCACCGTTGTGGAACTGGTGATCTTCTTGGATACGACGGTGCTCAACGTGGCCCTGCCCGCGATCGGGCAGCGATTCGGGCTCGGTGAGGCCGGGCTCGGCTGGGTCACCAACGCCTATCTGCTGGCCTTCGGCGGGTTCATGCTGCTCGGTGGGCGGGCGGCGGACCTGTACGGCCCGCGGCGGATGTTCGGCGTGGGCCTGGCGGTCTTCACCGCTGCGTCGGCACTGGCCGGATTCGCCGCAAGCCCAACGGTATTGATCGCCGCCCGGGCACTGCAGGGGATCGGCGCGGCGGTGGTGATTCCGGCGCAGCTGGCGCTGCTGACCGCCACCTTCACCGATCCGGCCGCGCGGCGGCGGGCCTTCGGCGTATGGAGCGCCATGGGTGCGGCGGGCGCGGCCATCGGCACGGCCGTGGGCGGTCCGCTCACCGATGCGTTCGGCTGGCCGTCGATCTTCCTCATCAATCTGCCCGTGGGCGTGGCAGCACTGGCGGGGCTCGTGCTACTGCCCAGGGATTCGGCGCGGACGGGCGGACGCCTCGACATACCCGGCGCGGTCACCGGAACGGCGGCACTGCTGATCCTCGGCTACGGCATCGGCGCGTGGGGCGATCCGGACGCCCGATCGCTCGCGGCCCCGCTGACCATCGCCGGACTGCTCGGCATGGCGGCCTTCCTGCTGATCGAGGCCCGCAGCCCGCACCCGCTGCTGCCGCTGCGACTGTTCCGCATCCGCCAGGTGAGCGGTTCGGCCGCGGTCAACACCCTCGTCGGCGCGGCGCACGTCCCCGCTTTCGCGCTGCTGGCGCTGTATCTCCAGAACACCCAGGGCTACAGCCCGACCCTGTCCGGGCTCGCGGTGCTGCCGGTGGCCGTGGTCAATATCGTGGTCTCCCGCACCGTGATTCCCTACGCCCTCGAACGTCTCGGCGCGACCGGGGTGCTCGCGGGCGGCCTGGCCCTGCAGGCGCTCGCACTCGGCTGGCTGGGCCGACTGCCCGAACACGGCGTCTACCTGGTGGACGTGCTGCCCGCCGCCGTCATCTTCGGCATCGGCCTACCCGCCGCCTTCGTCGGCGTCACCGCACCCGCCGTCGAAGCGGTGGCTGAAACCGACCGCGGCATCGCGGCCGGCACCGTGAACACCGCCCAGCGCGTCGGCTCCGGACTCGGCGTCACCGCCGTACTCCTGCTCGCCCAATCCGTCACCGACGCCACCCACGACCACGTTCAGGGTCTCCGAGCGGGCTTCGCCGCCTCGGCGGCCCTGGCGCTGCTCGGCTGCCTGCTTACGCTGGCGATACTGCGGCTTCCACGCCCCGCCGTGGAAGCAAAGCCGTCGCGGGTGTGATTCGCCGGGCGGCAGCACCTATCGAATGTCGGCGCTGACCACCCAGAGATGGCCGAACGGATCGCGCACTCGGCCCTGGCGTTTGCCGTAGGGGCGGTCGTCGACCGGGATCTCGAGCCGGGCCCCGTGCCGCACCATGTTCTTCGCGGTGGCGTCGGGGTCCGGCACGGTGAGCGTGAGCAGGACGGGGGAGCCGCCCACCGATTCGGGATCGCGCCATCCCCACTCCGCCACGCTCTGGGCCAGCGCGAAGACGACATCGCCCAACCTGAGTTCGGCGTGGTTGACCACACCGTCGTCATCGGCCACGCGCAGGCCCAGTTCGGCGCCGAGGGCTCGGGTGTAGAAGTCGATCGCGGAGTCGGCGTCGGAGACCAGCAGTTTGGGGTGCAGTTCGGAGTTCATGCAGCCATGATCACGAGGAGGCGCGTCGCCAGCCTTGTAGATTTCGGCCCTCTTCCAGCAGCCACCCGGACGGCGTGGTGTTCATGAGGTCGCGAAAGTCGTGCACCAGGTGACTTTGATCGTGGTATCCGGATTCGGCCGCGACCTGCGCCCAGGAATCCGCGCCCGTGGCGGCGCGGTGTACGGCGGTGGACAACCGTGCGATCCGGGAGGCGAATTTGGGCGTGATGCCCAGCGACTGCCGCATGACCTCACGCAGCCGCCGGGGGCTCAGGTGTGCGGTGCGCGCCAGGTCCGCCACCGAGGCGCTGCCACCGCTGGCTCCGATCCGCGCCAGGGTGTGGAGCGCGTCCTCGGCTCCAAGGACGGAATCGGCCCGGGACAGCTGCTCGAGCAGCCGGAGGCGGGTGACGGCGGCGCGGCGCTCGGACGGCTGTGCGGCCAGTTCCATGCCGAGCGACCGCGCCCACGGGAGCACGGCGTCGGCATCCACCCCACCGGCGTTCACCTCGCTGAGCGGCACTCCGGTGAGCCGCTGGAAAGCGGCGGGTGACAGTTCGGCGTACACGGTCGGCTGCGCCGACCGCAGCGTCAGGGCCGGAGTCGCGACACCGGGGCGCAGGAATCCGGCCGCGACCGCCTGAGCGGTCTGGACGCGCCCGCCGTAGCGCACTTCGATCGGAGCGCCCAGGCTCATCACCAGCCGCGCCGACAGGGCCGGGACGGCCCGATGCGGTCGCGGTGGTCCGTGGTGGTCGCTGACGGCCACCACGCCGATGCCCGCGGCCCGGCAGGCCTGACGCAGATCCACCTCCGCATTGTCACACGAGCGGCGGCGCGGCTTCCGACGCGCTATGCGGGCGGCGTCCGGCGAGTGTGATCGTGATGCTCCGGGTGCGGGGCGGGCATACTCGAAAAGTGCGGCACGGGTGGGATTTTCGGTGGCATCGGCATATTCGGCACGGGCGGCATCGCCGGGATCGGCGGCATCGGCGGGGGCGGCGGGACGGGCGGGAAGGCCGCGTCGGGACCGCCGAACCGCTGGAACGCCGCCTGACGCGAGGTGCCGAACAGCTCACCGATCTCCGCCCAGGTGTGCCCCTCCACACGCGCCTGCTGCACGAGCATGCGCAGCACGCTGTCCACCACGCTGTCGAGACTACGGGCGGCTTGTAGAGCGGCGATCACGGACGCGGCGGGCTTGCCGTCGGCGGGGTGCAGTACCTCGGCGACGAGTTCGGCATTGGCGGACAGCAGTTTCGCGAACACGGCCCGCTCATCGGCGGGGTCTCGCTGCGGGGATTCATCCATATGTAAATGCTGCCTTGACAACACCTCGCCTGTCAAGGTTGCGTTTACATGCTGGCTGGACTACCGCACCGAGACCGCTGCCTGAATACTGGCGAGGTGACGGACGTATCCGAAGACACCGGTGGTGACAGCCTGCGGGCGGTCGAGAAGGTCGTGGGGGCTGGCGACGCGGTGCGGGTGGGGTGGTTCCGAATGGAGTTCGCCGACCAGCGCTGGGAATGGTCGGACGAGATGGCGCGCCTGCACGGGTACGAGCCCGGTGACGTCGAGCCGAGCACGGAACTGCTGCTGTCGCACAAACATCCCGACGACCGCGACCGCGTCGAAGCCGAACTGGTCACCTCGGTGCGCGACCACGCGCCGTTCTCCAGCCGCCACCGCATCATCGACACCGACGGTGACGAGCATCAGGTGGTCGTGGTGTCCGAACCGATCACCGACGACGACGGCATCGTCATCGGCACCGGCGGCTACTGCGTCGACCTCACCGACAGCCTCCCCGAATCGGTCGATCTACTCGGCGAGGTCCTGCCCGAGATCGTGGAACAGCGCGCCGCGATCGAACAGGCCAAGGGCATCCTCATGGCGATCTACGCCCTGTCACCCGACCAGGCGTTCCAGGTCCTGCGCTGGCGCTCCCAGGTCACCAACACCAAACTCCGCGACCTGTCCGCGGCCCTGGTCGCCGCGACAACCGCCACCCCACCCATGGACGTCCGCGCCCGCACCCGCTTCGACCACATCCTGCTCACCGTCCATGAGCGGATCATCGATAACCGGTGACGTAGCGGAACTCCACCCGTGTGGCATTCCGCTGTCCGTGGGCATCATCGGTTCGCCGGGCAGTGTGTGTCTTGGTCGGGTCGCGTCCCGGCGGTGAGGAAACCGGTAGCGATGTCGTCGGCGCAGGTGTTGGCGCCGAAGGGATAGACGCCGTGCCCGCCCTGGTCGACGGTCACCATCCGGGCGCGCCCACCCAGGCTCTCGCGCATTTCCCGAGCACCGATCAACGGTGTGCCGGGGTCGCGCTCGTTCTGCAGCAGGAGCACGTTCGAGGGGCCCTGATCGGTGATCGGCACCCACGGCTCGCTCGGCAGGTCGGGCCAGTACGCGCAGGGCACGATATTGCCGGTGGACCCTCCCACCAACGGATACCGCTCACGATCGACGGCGGCGCTGTGTTGGTAGTAGCCGATGTCGCGTGGCCAGCGTGAGTCCGCGCACAGCACTGCGTGGCGGCTGGAGATGAGGTTGTCGACATCGCCCGGCGGCGGCGCCTCGGGCGCGGGCTGTCCGCTGTCGAGTGCCCGCCAGGATGCGGCCAGGGCAGGCAGGGCGGCGTCGCTGAACAGATAGTCGATGGTCATCCCGCGGAACCGGGTGCCGTCGATACCGCCGATCGGGTTGGCGTCCAGGCGGGCGGCAAGATCGTCGAACTCAGCGGTGATCTCTTCGGGAGTGCTGCCCAGGCCGTATTCGGGGTGTGCGGCGGCGTACGCGGCGAAGTCGGGGAAGCTCTCCTGCACTCCGCGCGCCAGGCGCCGGAAAGCGGTGTGGTCGTAGCCGCCCGGCCCCAGCGCGCTGTCGAGCACGATCCGGTCGCCGCGCTCGGGAAACATTGTCGCGTACACCGCACCCAGGGCGGTGCCGTACGAGTGGCCGAGGTAGGAGATCTTGTCCTCGCCCAGTGCCGCGCGGATGCGGTCGATATCGCGTGCGGTATTGGCGGTGGTGGTATGCGGCAGCAACCACGCGCTGTCGGAGCTGGCGCACTGATCGGCGATAGCGCGCGCGAACTCGGCCTCTGCTACGACGTCGGCGTCGGTGTGGGCGTAGGCGGGCAGATTCCGGCGCTGCCGCTGGGTTTCGCTCAATCCGCACGTGACCGGGTGGACTCGCCCACGCCTCGCGGGTCCATCCCGATCACGTCGTAGGCATCCAAAACCGACTGCGGCAGATTCGCGGCCGCCAGCAGCGCTGGATAGCTCAGACCCGCGCCGCCGGGACCGCCGGGATTGGTGAACAGCACCCCTCGGCGTTTGTCAGGGTGGGCACTGGGCAAGCGTGAGATCGCGATCTCGATCCGGCGGCCGTGGGGGACGCGGTAGTCCAACGGGACAGTGAGCCGTGCGCACTGCATCCGGTCCGTGGCGGCGGGGTCGGGACACGTACCCCACGCCGGGGCGGCGACCACCTCAGCGGTGGTCGCCGGCTCGTCCCCGGATACCCACACCACCGCGCCCGCGGCGAGCACCGCGGCGGCAGCGGTAGCGAGGCCGACCCTCAGGGCCTTGCTCGGCATGGCGGGTCCCTCCTCTGCGCAATCGGGCTGGCTCGCGGTAGAGCATTACTCATCACCGATCCCGGGCGCATCAGCCCTGCGGGTGACCCGGCCGCGACCTCGGTCGCGGGTCAATACGCCTGTGGTCGCACACCCGCACACACCGAGCTCGCGGCGATGTGCACGCCCGCTACAGGCCGAGCTTGGTGACGGCGTTGTCCTCCAAGGGATTCGCGGTGCGGATGTAGCCGTGCACGGTGCGCGGATTGGACCAGCGGCCCTGGCGCATGATCTCGCGGTCGCTGGCCCCGCCGAGGGCCGCCTGGGTGGCGAAACCGGCGCGCAGGGAGTGACCCGAGAACAGGTCGGGGTCCAGGCCCGCGCGGGCGGCGTAGCGCTTCACCAGTTCGGCGACGGCTCGGCCGGACATGGGCTGATCGCCGATTCCGCCGTGGCGGTTGATGGTCGGGAAGAGCGGCAGGTCGGGGGAGTCGGCGAGGGTGGTGCCGGTGAAGCCGTGACAGCGGTGGATGGCACTGTCGGGGAGGCGCTCAGAGAGGGCCGCGCGGACCGCGAGAGTGCCTCCGGCCGTGTGAATTTCGAGGAGCCGGACCCAGTCGGCGAAGGCGCACACCGGGCAGGTGTGCGGGCGCTGTCCGCGCGGGAGCGCCACCCGCTGCTCGGCGACACCGGTCGGGTCGGTCTTGGTGGTGGGCAGGTGAACGAGCAGGACCGGTTCCCCGGTGGTGTGATCCTGCTGGACCCGCACGTCCGCGATCCGGAGTCCGGCGAGTTCGCTGCGGCGCAGCGCGCCCGCGAAACCGATGAGCAGGGCCAGGCAGTCACGTCGCCGCGCCGGTTCGGTCGGCCACCCGGCGTCGGGCAGTTGGGCCAGCAGCTGGTCGAGGGTGTGCAGCAGTACCGGACGTTTGCGGGTCGGGGGTGTGCGGCGGGTGCGGCGAATACCGCGCAGCGTCAACCGAACCACGTCCGACCGGGTGGGCGAGGGCAGCCCATTGGCCGCGTGCACCGCCGCGACGGCCGCCGCCTTGCGCTCCAGAGTCGCCGGACTGAACGCCCATTCGCCGGTGTCACGCCGAGCATCCGCCGCCGCGGCCAGATAGACGGCCACATCCAGCGCGTCCGCGGGCAGCGCCTGCCGCCCCTCGGCCGCACACCAGGCCGCCCACCCGATCCAGTCGGACCGATACGCCCGCACGGTATTTCCCGACTGCGACGCCTCCAGGTACCGCCGCAGCGCCCCCGCCTGCTCACCGTCGAACCGCTCCCGCACCAACCGCAATGCCGCCGCATCGACCAGCACGCTCCCGACACCCCGCCGCAACTCGCCACGCACCGCATCCGGTACCGCGACAACCGCATTCGGCACGCCGTCCGAAGTATCGGAGAGTGCCACCGTGCCCGCGTCGCTCGCCCCGGAATCGCTCACAGCTGACAAGCCTATGCGGTACGCCCCACAGCGGTCCTCCGCGCTGGCGGACGTGTCCCGGGATGTGGACGGATCTGGGCAAGCGGGTCCGACGATCGCCGACGCACCACGCGGTGGAGGCGCAGCTGCGGATCAGTCGGGTTCGGGGCGCTCATCTCCGCCACTACAGCGGATTCGAGGTACTCGACGACGGTGGTGCCGAGCGGGTACCCAACGGTGGCCGCCGCACGCCCGGCAACTAGGAATCGCCCAGCACGCCGAACGGTGACTCCACCGGTCCGCTGTTCAACGGCATGGTCCAGCCGGGGGTGGTGTACAGCGGGACATCGCATCCGCACGGTACGGGCGCCTCCCAGGTCGTGGCGGGCGGCTGCGATTCGCACAGCATCACGCACCCACCCGGCAACCCCGACCCAGGCTGCGGATAGTGCGGATTCTGGTACCCCCCGAACGCCACGGCGGGAACCGCGACAGCCGACACCACCCCGACCCCGATACCGAGCACAATTGCCATCGGTCGCTCCCTTCGATCACGCTCCTTGCCCTTCGACCCGGACACTCCGGGCATCGACCGCCATAACCTCGCCCCCCGCCCGTAAACCCGCCCGGCGAGTCCGCCCACCGACACGCCAATTCGCCTGAGCGCCGGGCAAATCCCCACTATGTTCCTCCCCGTGCCCTCCTACCTGCACGAAGGATTGGTGGAACTGTTCCGCAACCGCCCCGAGCTGGCGGCCGGTTACCTCGCCGAGGTTTTCGGCATTCGTCTACCGCCATTTCGCGACATCCGCTCCGAACCGTGCGACTTCACCGACATCGGTCCGAAGGAATTCCGTGGTGACACCGCCTTCTCCCTGGTCAACGGCGCGGGCGAGGCCGTAGCGGGCATCGTGGTGGAGGTCCAGCTCTGCCGGGACGAGAGCCGCCGGTGGGCCTGGCCCGTCTACGCGGCCACCCTGCGCTCCCGACTGCGCTGTCCGGTCTTCCTCCTGGTTGTCTCGCCGATTCCGGAGATAGCCGAATGGAGCCGTATCGGGATCACCATGGGCCACCCGGGCTGGGTACTGCGGCCGCTGGTGCTCGGACCGGACGGCATCCCACCCGTCACGGAGGCCGATTCCGCGATCGAGGTGCCCGAGCGGGCCGTACTCTCGGCCATCGCGCACGCTGAGGGTCCACGGGCCGATCGGGTGCTGTTCGCGCTGCTCGAGGGATTGCGGCGAGCCGATGACGAGCGCGCCAAAATGTACTATGACGTCGTACACGCCGCTCTGTCGGCCGCGGCGCGGAACCACTTGGAGGTACTGATGAGCACGGCCTACGAGTATCAGAGTGATTTCGCTCGGAAGTACATCGCCGAGGGAAAGATCGAGGGAAGGGCCGAAGGGGAGGCGATGGCGGTATTGACCGTGCTGGAGGCGCGGGGAATTCCGGTCAGCGTCGAGGTGCGGGATCGGGTGCTGGCGTGTGCGGATACCGCGCGGCTCGAGGAATGGTTGCGGCGGGCTGTGACGGTGACGACGGCCGAGGAGCTGTTCGGCTGATCTTCTCTATCCTGGTCGGATGGGTGCGGTCGCGAGTTCGTTGGTGCTGGTGGGGACGGATCTGGATGCCGTGACGACGGTGGGGTGGGAGGACGAACCAGGTGCGGCGGGGCTGACCAGAGCCGATGTGGACGGCGTGTGGGAGACCGTGCGGGAGTGGTATCGGATGGGGACCACGCCCGCGATTCAGGTGTGCGTGCGCAGGCACGGGAAGGTCGTACTGAATCGGGCGATCGGGCATGGGTGGGGCAACGCGCCGGGGGACGAGGAGGCGGCGGAGAAGGTGGTGGTGACCACCGACATGCCGTTCTGCGGCTTCTCGACCGCCAAGGGAGTGTCGGCGGCGGTCATGTTCATGCTCATCGAGCAGGGCGCGTTCGCACTGGAAGATCCGGTGAGCCGCTACATTCCGGAGTTCGCCGCGCACGGCAAGGAGCGCATCACCATCGGCGACGTACTCTCGCATGCCGCTGGCGTCCCGTTCATCACCCCGCCGTACAGCGGTTCGGAACTGGTTCTCGACGAGGACTTGGCGGTGCGGGCGCTGCGCGATCTCGAACCGAGTTGGCGGCCCGGCCGCCTGCGCGTGTACCACGCTCTGACCAGCGGGTTGATTCAACGCCTGCTGGTGCAGCGGGCCACGGGCAAGCGGATGCGAGACCACCTGCGCGAGCAGGTGCTCGACCCGCTCGGCTTCCGATGGACCAATTTCGGGGTACGTCCCGAAGACGTCGATCGGGTGGTGCCGAGTGTGCGAGTCGGGCCGGGCCCGTCGCTGGTGTGGCGCTATCTGGCCGGGCGGGCACTCGGCGGTGGCTTGTCCGGGCGGACCGACGCGGCGGCGGAGCGAGCCTTCCTCACCGCGGAACTGCCCTCCGGCAATCTGGTGACCACGGCGTACGAGCTGTCCCGGTTCTACGAGATCCTCGCGCGCGGTGGCGAATTGGATGGCGTGCGCATCATGCGCCCGGAAACCGTGCGGGCCGCGGTCCGTCCGGCCAGGTGGATTCCCAGTATCGCCGGCCGTGTCTCGGCGGCCGGTTACGAGCTCGGCGGGCGACGCTCGAAGTTCGGCCGCCACACCGAATCCCATTTCGGTCGCAGCGGACTGACCACTCAATATGGTTGGGCCGACCCGGCTCGCGGGCTCGCGGGCGCGATCCTCACCAGCGGCAAGGCCGTCGCCGACACCGAGCGCCCATGGCGACTCGTCGCCCGCATCTCCGACACGGTCGGCTGATCAACGCACGGCCAGCAGCATGACGATCGGCGCGTTGATCAGCCCGTGCATCAGCAGCAGCACCCACGGATTGCGGTGCCGCGACCACAGGTAGCCCAGGAACAGCCCGTCCACCCCGAGTTTCGCCACGGCCGCCGCCAGATCCACGCCCACCCCGGCGATACTCAACAGCGCCGAATGCCAGGACGCCCACAGCACGCTCACCACCAGAATCGCGGGCCACCGTCCGTAACGCGATTCGAGACGTGTCTGCAGCCAGAACCGGTAGAACACCTCTTCGATCACGGCATTGAACAGGAACACGAGCGCGATGGTCACCGCATCCGGCACCACACCATCCGAATCCGGCCCGGTCAGAGACCGAACCAACTCGAAGGCCACCACCGCGGCCAGCGGGCGCAACCATCGGCCGCGCGTGCCCAGCGCGGCCCATTCCCGCCAGCTCACCATCCGCGTCGCCCACGGAATCGCCACCAGCAGCACGAGTTTGAGCCCGACGAACCACAGATCGGTGCGCGGCGCGAGATGCAGTCCGACCGTGAACGCCACCCCCAGCCCCGCGAGCACTCCCGCCTGCCGCGTCACCAGCCGTGGATCCACCTCCGCGAAGGGGTCCGGCGCGGGCGCGCGCGGCGGAATCGCCCACGCCACAGCCAGTCCGGCGAGCGCGGGCAACCACAGCAGCCACAGCGACACGGTTTCGGCGTCGTCTGCGGAGTAGCGCACCCCGGTATGGCCGGTGCCGATCAGGACGGCCAACGCCGCCACGTACGCGGCGATCCCGCCGACCAGCAGGGCCGTACTCGTTCGGGACATGGTGGACACCACGCCACGGTAGCCACTCGTGATCATCGACGGCCATCTCGTCCATTCCCGCTTCCGGGACACACCTCCGCCGCGCTGCGGCACGGCGAGATCACCTGCCCCTCCGACGGGCTCGACGCGACGACCTGGCGGCGGCGCTGTGGGACGACAGCGCCCGCCTCGAGCTAGCCGACTGAACGTGAGCATCCGTCGGGTACGAGCCTCCCGGCGATCAGGTCGTCGGCCCATCGCGCGAGCGCGGGAACCGCGAACGCGCCGACCGTGAAGTGTTCGCCGGGCATGAGCTCCAGCCGTACCCGTGCACCGGCCCGGCACCAGTCGTCGTACACCTTCCGCGCACCCGCGAGCGGAATCCAGAACTCGTCGACCCCGTGGTAGAGGAGGACCGGAATCTGCGGGGCGAGTGTGCCCAAGGTGTTGTCCGCCACGATCTTTCGCACCATGGGCAGCGCGAGCGGGTCGGGATGGTCGGTCAGCGCGTCCAGGGTGATGGGGGCGATGAACCCGAGCGCCGCCTCGACGGCGACGCACGCATCCCGCAGGGCGTGTGCCAGCCGCCAGCCGTTGTCGTTGAGCAGTGTCAGCAGTTGAGGGTATTCGCGTGCCAGACCCAGTGTCGCGGCGAGAAAGACGCCCGTGGCGGCATTGCCGCTCATGGTGCGCACGAGTTGTCCGTAGTCGGCGGGGAGACCGCCGATGAGGGCACCGGCGAGCTCGAGTTCGGGGGCGTAGGCGGGGGCCAGCTCCGCCGCCCATCCGGTGGCGATGGCGCCGCCGGAGTAGCCGGACAGTACGACCGGGCTCTTCGGGGTGAGGTCGGGCAGTCCGAGCCGGAGGGCGGTGCGCACCGCGTCGAGTACGGCGTGTCCGCCCATATGTCCGGCGGCGTATGCCTGTCGCGGGCCCTGGTGATCCGGCACGAGCACGGCGTAGTTCGCGGTGAGTAGCAGGTGGATCGACCACAGATCCGCCTGTATGCCCTGCTTGAGCTGATGCGAAGGGGCGCAGGTGTTTCCGAGCGAGCTGGTCGGGATGTTGTAGGAGATGAGGGGGCGAGGCCCGGGTCGTTCCCACATCGCGGTCGGCGTGTACAGCGTCGCGACCACGGGTGCGGGCGTGCCGCGCGCTAGTTACACGCGGTCTTTTCAGTCGGGCAGCAGCGGGACGGACAACCCCTCACCGCGCCGCAGCAGCGCCGCCCGCGTCACCGCACCCGCACCGAAGCGGTCGTGCAGCGCGTCCAACGTCGAGTCGAGAGTGGACTCCGCACGCGGTTCGAACGGCAGGGACAGCTGCATACTCCCAGCGGAGTCGAGATTCGTCAGTGACAGTCCGATGAGGGTGACGCCACGCTCGTGAATCATCGGCAGCGCGGCCGCGAGCAGGCTCCGGGCGGCCCGCAGCACCACCGCGCCGCTGTCGGTCGCCTCCGCCAGGGTGTGCGAGCGCGTGGCCCGGCTGAAGTCGTCGAACCGCAAGCGCAGCACCACGGTTCGGCACACCCGGTGGGCGGCACGCAGGCGGCGGCCGAGCCGGTCGGCCAACCCGTGCAGATACGCCTCCAACTCCTCGTCACCGCGCGAGCGCCGCCCGAGGGCACGCTGCGCGCCGATGGATCGCCGCCGTCTACCCGTTTCGACGCGGCGCGGATCGCGCGCCCAGGACAGCGCGTACAGATGCCGTCCGGCCGCCGGGCCGAGCGCCGCCGCGAGGGCGCTCTCACCCATCTCCGTCAACTGCCCGACCCGGGTGATTCCACGCTCGCGCAGCTCCCGGGCCGTCACCTCACCCACGCCCCACAGTCGCTCGACAGGCAGCGGATGCAGGAACTCCAGTTCCCTGTCCGGCGGAACCTCCAGCAGCCCATCGGGTTTGGACACCGCGCTGGCCACCTTGGCGAGGAATTTGGTCCGCGCCACCCCCACCGAAATCGGCAGCCCCACCTCATCGCGCACCCGGGCCCGCAGTCGCCGCGCGATCTCCACCGGATCACCGGCGATCCGCCGGAGCCCGCCCACATCCAGGAACGCCTCGTCGATCGAGATGCCCTCCACCTCGGGAGTGGTGTCCCGGAAGATCTCGAACACGTCCTTGCTTGCCCGGGCGTACGCGCCCATCCGTGGCGGTACCACCAGCGCGTGCGGGCACAGCCGCCGAGCCTGCCGCCCGTTCATAGGCGTCCGCACCCCGAACGCCTTCGCCTCATAGCTCGCCGCCAGCACCACGCCCGCACCGACGATCACGGGCTTCCCGCGTAGCAAGGGGTTGTCCCGCTGCTCGACCGAGGCATAGAACGAGTCGAGATCCGCGTGCAGAATCGACGCCTGCGTAGGGCATGGACCTGCGGCTCCGAATTGCGACACGAACATATGTTCGCATACCAGTCCGTCTGTTTTCTACCGTGCGCGACACCGACCCATGACACAGGTCACGTCCAGCGGGTGTCACGGAAATGGAGTGAGCGGAGTCTGATGCTCGACCGGCTGCACCACCGACACGCCGGTAGGCATTTACCGAAGGAGAAAACTCATGAACCTCGCCCTCTGGATCGTCGCCGGGCTGCTCGCTGTCCTCGCGCTGGTCGGCGGCCTCACCAAGGCGTTCATGAACAAGGCCAAGCTGGACGAGTTGGGGGAGAAGTCCGGCGGGGGCTGGACGATGCATGCGAGCACCGGATTCGTCAGGACACTCGGGGGGCTGGAGTTGTTGGCGGCGGCCGGATTCGTCCTGCCCGCCGCGCTCGATATCGCACCGGTACTGGTGCCGGTGACCGCCGTGTGCTGGATCCTGCTGATGATCGGCGCGATGATCACCCATGGACGCTACGGACAGTACAGGTTCGTCGCGGTGAACTTCGTCTACCTGGCCATGGCGGCCTTCGTCGCGTGGGGACGCTTCGGCCCAGAGTCCTTCACCGGCTGATTCGGATAGGCCACAACGTTACCGGGGTGATCCGGTAACTGGACCGTTCGCACGTACCCTGATCGGTATGAAGCTCCAAGTGGAGCAGGACGACGGACCCTTCTACGACGGCGGTGAGGCACCCGCCGAGGAGGCGGCGGACGCCATCGACTCCGAGGCGGTCGTCGTCAACGTCCCGTCGGCGGAGTCGCCGGAACCGAGGATCGAATCCGAGGAATCGGTCGGGGGATTCGCCGCGCCGCCCGATCTCGCCATCGTGTTGGACCGCCGGTTCAACCACACCACTCGGCGTGAGGAGTTCCGGCTGACGCGGCGGATCGGCTACTACGACGACGCCCCGGAAGTGGGCGTCGGTCGCATACTGGTACCCGCCGACCTGGAGAACTGGACCACCGATCTCACCTCGGTTCCGGCCTTTCTGACCTGGCTGGTACCCAAGACCGGCGCGCATCTACCCGCGGCCATCCTGCACGACGGTCTGGTGCTGTCCGGGGACGAGCCCGCGAGCTATATCGCCGAACGCGAGATATACCGCGACGAGGCCGACCGCATCTTCCGCGACGCCATGGGCAAGACGGGAACGGGGCTGATCCGCCGCTGGATGGTCTGGTCGGCGGTCACCGCCGCGACCATCTACCACGCCCGCCAGGTCGACTGGTCGCGAATGCAGAAGTGGC
Organism: Nocardia otitidiscaviarum NBRC 14405; assembly: GCF_000308635.1. Classification (GTDB taxonomy): domain Bacteria; phylum Actinomycetota; class Actinomycetes; order Mycobacteriales; family Mycobacteriaceae; genus Nocardia; species Nocardia otitidiscaviarum. The sequence continues at coordinate 31,580 of NZ_BAGD01000069.1, forward strand.
ACTACCGCGGTGCCCTGTGGGGCAGCCTGCTCGCGATTGTCCTGCTGGGCATCTGGTCCACCCTCGACCTGCTGAACTTCGACGGCATCCCGGGCGTACCGTGGATCGGCGAACGCCCGATCCCGGCCCTGATCGGCGGCTTCGCCGGCGCGATCCTGATCCCGCTGCTCCTCGGCACCGCCTGGGGCAAGTTCCGAACGGCCGGATGGATCATCGGTCCGCTGGTCGCCTTGATCGTCCCCGCGATCGTTCCCATTCTGCTCATCGGTGTGGTCTACATCGGCGTCGAGCGGCTACAGGAATTCAGCCCACCCCTGGCCAGAGCCCTGGCCATCGTCTTCGTCGCGGCGCTCGTGGTCGTCTTCGCGCTGTCGTGGTGGTACGCCTGAGGCCGTTCACCTCAGGACCACGCGAATCACCTTCGTACGCAGCGGGAAATCGAACTCGCCGCCAGCGGTTTCCGGGCGCCCGCCGAGATAGGTCGCAATCCTGTCCAGCACCTCGGCGCGCTCGGCTCGGGGGAGGACCAGGGTATGTGAATGCGTCCCGATCGTGGTGGTGAGACTTTCGGCCGTACGTCGCTGCATATGGGGGAACTCCGCCCGGTTCGGAGGATGGAACAGCGGATGGCCGACCAGGCTGTCATCCATGCCCGGGGCGGTCGACACCGACGAGCGCGCGATGCGATTCAATTCGGCGACCCACTCGATCGACGTATCAGGGGAATTCCAGAAGGCCGCCACCACGCCACCGGGGCGCAGCACACGGGCGAACTCTGGGAATGCCCGAGCTTGGTCGAACCAGTGGAACGCCTGACCGGCCAGCACGGCATCGACCGAGGCATCGTGTAGCGGACTCGATTCCGCCGCACCCGCCATCGTCGACACCTCGGGGTAACGGCGTGCCAGCACCGCCCGCATCTCCGCATCCGGTTCGACCGCGGTCACCTGCGCGCCGGCAGCGAGGAGCACGCCGGTGAGCTTCCCTGTGCCCGCGCCGATATCGAGGGTCCGGGGCCGTGCGCTCACCGGTTCGAGCGCCCACCGCACCGCGTCGATCGGATAGTCGGGCCGGTGGGCGTCGTAGGACTCCGCCGCCGTGCCGAACGAATTCGCTCGCCTCGCCAGTAGTTCCGGCGGCTGGGATCTCCATTCGTTCGCCTGAGTCATCTGGTCATGCTACGGCGACTCCGCCGATGTCCGGTTTGTGCCGATACTGCTCAGGTCTGGCACGGGGGTACCACCGAGCACAGTTTTTGTAGAGTTTCGTTGGCCTTTCGTATCGTTGGTGCCAACCAAACGTAAACGTATTGTTTGCGTGGTGGATCAGGGGACTGAGTTGAGTCTGACCTCCGATAAGGTTCACTTATCGGAGGTCAGGACGGCATGAGTTGATCTGTGGCGCAGAGGGATTCGTTTCGTGTTGTTCCGTTGGAAATGACGAAACAAACGCTACGATTCTGTTCGTGTCGAGCATCTGCAACTATCCCGGCTGCACCCGCCCCATCCATCGCGGCGGCGGGCCGGGACGGCCTTCCGAGTACTGCGACCATCCCGAGCACACGCGCTGGCGGGCGTGGCGGGAGCGGCAGCGGTTGCAGCAGGCGGAGGAAGAGACCCCAGCCGCTAATGTCACTGTGACGCAACAGGGGCCGGTGACGGTGGCGCGGATGCGGGCCGATGAATTGCTGGTGCAGTTCCGTGGGCTCGCTGAACAGTTGGGGACGACGCTGTCGGCGGCGGTGGCGGAGATGTCCACGCTGGCCGATCCATCCGTCGCGGAGGCTCAGGTACGGGCGGTGCAGGCGGATGCCGCGCACCGGATCGCGGAGGCCGAGATGGCGGCAGCCGCGGCCGAGCAAGCGCGGCGAGACAGCGAAGAGGAGCGGGCGGCGGCGGAATCGGCGGCCGAGGACGCGGCG
>NZ_BAGD01000068.1 GCF_000308635.1 Nocardia otitidiscaviarum NBRC 14405
CGCCTGTTCGGCGTGCGGGGTGGTCGGGGAGAGGAAACCGCTGCACGTCCGGGAATGGACATGCGGATGCGGTGCGGTCCACGACCGGGACTTGAATGCCGCGAAGAATATTCTGGCCGCCGGACGGGCGGACAGTTCAACGCTTGTGGAGCTGGTGTCAGTCGCGGTTTCGGTCGAGCGACCGGCGGTGAAGCAGGAACCCGCCGGGAGCGCGGCCTAGCCGCAGCAGACCGGAATCTCCCACCTTCAGGCGGGAGAGGACGTCAATCGCTGGCCCATGCCACCGTTTCTTCTCGCCCGATGAGCACACCTCCAACGGGCTCGAAGCGATTCTCGAGGTGACCGCGCGACGCTGGCGCGGCAAGCGGTTGGACAGCGACGACGGGCTCGCGCCCGAAGGCCGGGTCTTCGAGGTGTTGTCCGAACAGCTGTGCCAGGGCTGGCTGAAAGGTTATCTGCTCACCGGCAGGCACGGCGTCTTCTCCACCTACGAGGCCTTCGCGCACATCGTCGACTCGATGGTGGTGCAGCACGCCAAGTGGCTGCACGCGGCGTCGGAGATCCCGTGGCGCGCGCCGATTCCCAGCCTCGACTACCTGATCACCTCACATGTGTGGCGGCAGGACCACAATGGCGCGACCCATCAGGACCCCGGCTTCATCGACCATGTGCTGAGCAAACGTCCCGAGGTGAGCCGGGTGTATTTGCCGCCGGATGCCAACTGCTGCCGCGCGTGTTCGAGCGCTGCTTGCGCGGGCGTGGCACGGTGAATGTGGTGGTGGCCGGAAAGCATTCCGCCCCAAAGTATCTGAGTGATCAAGCGGCCCGCGCGCATTGTGAGTGTGGCCTCGGCGCATGGAATTGGCCGCCATCGAACAGGTCCCTCGTCTGACCGACCGCCGCGATCCCCTGCGGGACGTACTGCTCGGCAGACTCGCCCGCATCCGAGCCCACATCCACCGGGTGGGCGACGATCCCCCGGAGATTACCGACTGGTGCTGGCCGCGTACCACCGCGCCGCAGCCCGCGTGAGAGCGTCCCGGCGCGGCGGCTGGACCGGGGTCAGTGCCGGTCTGGGGCGATGTACTCGATGCCGGTGACGACCTCGGGGTGGATGCGCAGGATGTGGTGCGGACTGCCGGGCAGGCGTGGGCGCAGGGCCGCGCGGTAGCGGGCGAGGTCGGTGGGGTCCGTGACCGATTCCGCGGTGCCGGTGATGATGACGCACCAGCCGCACTGGGTGTGCTGGTCGAGGGTGTCGGCCTCGTAGGCGACGACCTGCCGGTACGGCGGGACGGTTGTGGCGTCGGTGGTGGTGATGATCGCACCGTCGGCGATGATGTGGTCGACCGGGCGGATGGCCGGTAAGGCGTAGCGGGAGTACACGATTCGGCCGAAGCTGACCTCGGCGAGCAGCCGCAGGCAGGCGGCCTCCGACAGGGGGCGTGCGGTGAGTGGTTCGGCCTCCGCCGCGATGGGCGCGCCCTGTCGGCTGTCGGACGATCGGTGGTTGGACGCGGCCTCGGGGCTGCTCATTGTCGGGCGATCCGCCTTCCCGCACCGGATGCTTGGTCCGTTTCGCTGACGGCGGAGTTCCCCCTGGGAGCTGCGGCAAACCCGTCCGCCGCCACGATCGCGAGGCCGCTCCGAAACACGACCGACCGGTCGGCCATGTGGCCTCAGTCGCGCACGGTGGTGAAGAAGTCCGCCAGCGGTCGGCGTGGGGAGGGCGCCACCTCCGGTTCGCCCTCGGGCGCGGTGCCGATGCGGATCACCAGCTGCGGCTGTCCCGGCCGCGGGCTCAGCCCGCTCAACAGGGAACGGCCGGACGGCAATTCGGTGAGATGGGTGAGCGGGCAGGTCCCCAGTCCGGCGGCGGCGCATTCCAACAGCACCGCCGACAGCGCCTCCCCGGTGCGCAGCCAGTGCTCCAGCGTATCGCCGGGGGAGCTGAGCACCACCAGGCGGGCGCGGTCCTCGAACTCGGCGCGGCGCAGCCCCGGGGATCCGGCGGGAAAGGCCCGCCCGACGCGCACCCGCCCCGCCTCCGCCTGCGACAGCAGCGCCGCCGGCGGAATGCCGTCCGGACCGGAATGTCCTGCCCACCAGTTCAATTCCGATGCGTACCCGATATCGTGGCGGCGCAGCGCGGCCGCCTGTTCCGAGGCCGCCGCCAGCCGGTCCCGCATCGCCTCGCCGATCTCGTCGAGTTCGAGATAGTGAGGAGAGACCAGCATGCGCAGCCGCGGCAGCACCACATCCCAGCCGCGCGGGGCCGCCATCGGCAGCCGGTCGGTCCGCCGCCGGTCGATGACCAGAGCACGGGCGCGCAGTCCGGCGGGCGGGTCCGCCCACGGCCGGAATCGGATCTCCGCCAGATGATCCGGGCGCTCGAGGGCGGGTAGCCGCACGGTATCGGTGTGCCAGCCGTACGCGCCGAAGACGGTACGCACATGGTGCAGCATGGCCCCGCAGCTGATCACCAACTGCCGTCCGCGCGGATCAGCCCAGTGCAGCAGCCGATCCGAATCGCTGTACAGGTGCAGCCGCGTGCCGTCGAACACCCAGCGCCACGGTTGCGTGTTGTGCACCGAGGGCGCGCGGGAAGCCAGTCGCATCGCCTCGATGATCGTCCGGTGATCCGGCAGTACGGGAGGAAGCTCCATAGCGGTCATACATCGAGTGTTCGCTCCGCGTCCGCCACCGCATACCGCCTTTGCGCACCGTCGACAGAGCCGTTGGTCCCTTCCGCGGTGGCCAGCCGTTCGGCGCGCTCCTTGATTCCCAGGAGCATCTTCCGCTCCATGACCAGACTGCCCGGCTCCATGACCAGCCGATACGCGAACCGTCCGAGCGCGGTGGACCCCGGACGCGAGATGCGATTGCGACTGACCAGCCGGGTGCCCGCGCCGTCGGGGACGAGGGCGAAGGCCCACACCCACGATCGATCCTTCGAGGCGAAGACCAGGGTCCGCTCGATATCGACCACCTCCACACGCATTCGCGGCCCCGACAGGCCCAGGGCGATCACCTCGCCGACGGAGATCTCCTGGAACTCCGGCAGAATCCGGTCCGCGCTGTGCATATCCAGCCCGAGCAGGTTCTCGATCCAGTCGTAGGTGTACGCACCGCCCCGGCCGGGACCCATCTGCACCAGCCAGGGCCAGACCGCCGCCGGTGGCGCGGCGATCCGAATCGCCCTCGTGGCCACCACATCCGCCCGCGAGGCCAAGTCGTCGCCCGGCAGGGCGCGTTCCACCTCCGCGGCGGTGGCTCCCCAGTGCAGCACCGCGTCGCGCACCATGGGTATCCGCGACCCGGCCGCCAGCGCGGCCGCGGCCGTCGCCGCGGCGATGCCCGCCGCCGTCATAGCCCTCATGATCCTTCTCCTCCCATCGGTCCCCCCGATCGTCCGGCTCCGGGCATCCCCGAACCAGAGTCGAACGGACCCCCGTGGCAGGCCGTTGGTATCCGGGCGGTGGTATCAGGGCAGGCCGAACAGGCGGGCGGCGTTGTCGTGACAGACCGCCCGCAGCCAGTCGTCACCGAGGTTCAGACGGTCGAGGGCGTGCAGCGCGTGAGCGTAGGGGTAGGGAATATTGGGAAAGTCGCTGCCGAACAGAATGCGGTGCGAGACGTCGCGCAGGCGGGGGAGGGCGTCGGCGGGAAAGGGGCTGTCGGCCTCGAAGAAGTCGGTGAAGTTCATGGTGGTGTCCAGCAGGACGTTGTCGTACCGCTGTGCCAGGTCCAGGAATTCGACGTATTCGGGGGAGCCCATGTGCGCGATGATCAGAGTCAGGCGGGGAAACCGGCGCAGCAGTTCGGCCATGGGCTCGGGGCCGGTGAAAGCGCCCGGGGCGGGACTGGATCCGCAGTGCACGAGCACCGGGACGGCGGCATCCTGGAGCAGCCCCCAGACCGGGGTGAGCAGCGGATCACAGGGATGGAAGTCGCCGACCTGGAGGTGGATCTTGAAGATGCGGGCTCCGGCGTCGACGGCGGTCTCGACATAGCTGTCCACGCCATGTTCGGGGTAGAAGGTGGCGGTGTGCAGGCAGTCGGGGGTGCGGGCGGCGAAGTCGGCGGTCCATTCGTTGAGCCAGGCCGCCATATCGGGACGGTGCGCGTAGACCAGCGAGGTGAAGGCGCGAACACCGAATCCACGCAGGGTCTTCAGCCGCACCTGCTCCTCGTCCCGGTAGACGATCGGCCATTCGCGGCGAGTGAGCGGCCCCGCCGAGTCGAAGTAGGCCCACACCTTGCGCATGACCTGATCGGGCATGAAATGGGTGTGGATGTCGACGAGATGCGAAAGACCCAGGCGGGCGCGGAGTTCGGTGGGGTAGTCGGTCACCGGTTCTCCTGTCCGGTCGGCGGATAGAGCGTGCGGGCGTGATCGCCGACGCGGGTGACCAGCCGGTCGAAGAACAGTTCGGGATCGGTGCCGACCACGATGTCGGCATTGGGTTCCCGGCCCCACATGCCCGCCCAGTCGGCGACCGTCGTGGCACGGGTGAGAGTGCCGACCAGTTCGACATCCACGGTGGCGGGCCGGGTCACGGCCAGCTGTGGGTCCAACGCCACCGCCGCCGCGAACGGATCGTGCATATGCGCCAGGTACCCCTGGTCGTGCATGCGGTGGAAGTCGAAGTAGAACCGCACCGCGTCGGTGAAGTACCGGATGATCGGGTTGCTCGCCGCCGACCGGGCGTGCGGGGGGTCGCTCTCGGTCACCGTCTCCACCGGTGTGCTGCCCGCCCGCTCCGCCAGCAGCACCAGGTGTTTGGGCCGCATCTCGATGGTCTCGGTGATGTCGAGCGCGCACACCAGCGGCCGCCGATCCGCCGGTGCCGCGGCGAACGCGTCGAACACCTCCTTGGCGGCTTCCGGGTCGACGTGCACATTCCATTCGTTGGTGGGCGTGGTGTTGCCGGGATGGTTGAACGCGCCGCCCATGATCACCAACCGGCGCAGCAGGCGGGGCAGCTCCGGCTCCAGCCGCAGGGCGAGCGCGAGATTGGTGAGTGGCCCCGTGCACAGCCCGACGATCTCCCCGGGATGCTCGCGTACCAACTCCACCCACATGCGCGCCGCCGAGCGCGGCGACAACTCCCGCGCGGACACCGGCAGTTCGGCGTAGCCGACGCCGTGCGGGCCGTGGGTGTCCTCGGTGGTGCGCAGGGGAATCGCCAGCGGTTCCGCCGCACCCAGCGCCACCTCGATCTCCGGCGCCCGGCACAGCTCGAGCCAAGCCAGGTTGTTGGCCGCCACCTGCTCGACACCCACATTGCCCGCGGTGGCGGCGATCCCGACGATCTCCGCCTCGGGCGAGGCGAGCAGATAGAGCAGGGCCAGCGAGTCGTCGATACCGGTATCGACGTCCATGATGATCTTCTGCCGCACCGTTCGAGCCTAACGCCGCTCAGTACGAGGGCAGCGGGTAGTCCTCGGTGCCGTTCAGCACGCGCGTCATGACGGGTCGCATGATCCGGGTGGTCATGAGTTTGCCGACCGTCTGCGCCGCCTTCAATCCGATCTCGCTGCGGGGCAGCATCATGGCGATGCCGCCGCCCGGCAGCTGCTTGGCCCTGTCGAGGAACGGTGTCACGGCCGCGTCGTAGCGGGCCAGCGCGGCGATCGGGTCGGCGGGCGTGCGCGCGATCTCCCCGGCCAGGATGTAGGCCCCGACCAGCGCCATGGCCGTCCCCATCCCGGTGAGGGGCGATCCGCAGAATCCGGCGTCACCCAGCAGCGCGACTCGTCCGGCCGACAGGTTCGGCATATCCACGCGGGCGAGTTCGTCGAAGTAGAAGTCCGAGGCGTCGGCCATATCCGCCAGGACGGTCGGTGCGAGCCAGCCCGCCCCGGACAGCATGTCGCGAATGAGTCGCTGCTGGGCGGCCGTATCCCGGCGCAGCGCGGGATCGGCGTCGGTACGCAGCGTGATGATGGCCTTGCAGGTCGAGGGATCGGCGTCGGGGCGCAGTCCCACCGACGCCTTCGGCACCGCGTGCATGCTCATCCACCCCGGCTCGATACCCGATGGTGTGGGCAGGGTGAAGAACGACATGTAGCCGCCCAGGTAGGTGCTGTACCGGTGCGCGGGACCGAAGGCGATCCGCCGGGTGGCCGAATGTACGCCGTCGGCGCCGACCACCACGTCGAAGCGGGCGGTGGCACCGGACGCGAAGGTGACCGCGACACCGGTGTCGTCCTGGTCCAACCGCTCGACCCGGTCGCCGTAGCGGTAGTCGAGTTCCCCTCCGGTGGAGTCGATCTCGGCCAGCAGTACGTGGTTCAGGTCACCGCGTGTGATCTCGATATCGGCCACCGGTCCGTTCCCGTCGAACATGGCGGCGGGCATTCGATACACCTCGTCGCCGCGGCGGTCGACCAGCAGCATGCCCTCCTCGTGTAGCCGATGCTCGCGCACACCCGGCATCAGGCCCATGCGCTCGGCCACCTCGCGGCTCGGGCCGCGCAGGTCCACGGCCTGCCCGCCGGGCCGGGGAGCGGTGGCCCGTTCGACCACCGTGGTGGGGATTCCCGCGCGCAGCAGTTGCAGCGCAACGGCATTCCCGGCGATACCGCCGCCGCAGACGAGGACGCGCGGGCTCGGGGTGCTGTTCATGGGTGACTCCAAGCTGAAGAACGAATGTCTTAGACAGATGTCTAACACCTGTGTTGCACGTCTGTCTAGAACAAACGTCTAAGACGCTGCTAGGGTGGTGTGATGGGAAACCGCGAAGACCTCTTGAACGGGGCCAAGCAGGCCATCCTGGAACGCGGACTCGCCAAGGTCACCGCCCGCGATATCGCCGCCGCCGCCGGGGTGAGCCTCGCGGCGATCGGCTACCACTTCGGTTCCAAGGATCAGCTGGTCACCGAGGCGCTGCTGACGGCCATGGGGGGCGGGGTCGGTGACGATTTCGAACAGGCGATTCGGGAGGCGGGGGAGGGGCGCACGGTGGGTGCGGCGCTGGAGTCCGCTTGGGCGGCCCTGGTGGAGGTGGCGCGGCGCAACCAGGAGATCATGCTGCTGAGCCTCGAGAACAGCGTGCGCGTCGCCCGTGACCCCGAACAGCGGCGACTTATGTCCGAGGCCGTGGAGAACGGCTGTCTCGATCTCGCCGAAACGCTGCGCGAACTGCATCCCGACCTGTCCGAAGCCGATGCGCGCGCGGTCGCCCGATTCTATTTCGTCCAGTTCCAGGGCCTGGCGCTGTTGTCGCTGATCGCTCCGACCGCCGCCGCCTGCGACAGCGGCGAACTCGCCCGCGCCGTGGCCGTTCTGGCACGGAGCTAGCGCTTCAACCGGGCGGGATGTGCCGTAGTCGGGACAGCGCCAGCGCCGACAGCACCAGGGCCGCGCCCGCCGCGATGGCGGCGGTGACGTGCATACCGGTCAGGAAGGCGTGCTTGGCGGCGTCGGCGACCGTGGCCCCCAGGCTGCCGGGCAGGGCATTGGCCAGGTTTATGGCGGCACCGAGGGTGTCACGCGCGGTGGCGATGTCGGGCTCGCGCAATCCATAGGGCAGGGTGGCGGCCAGCTCGGTTCGATAGAGGGCGATGCTGACACTACCGAGTATCGAGATGCCGAGCGCCCCACCGAATTCCGCGCCCGTCTCGGCGAGTCCGGAGGCCGCGCCAGCCTGCTCCTGCGGTGCCGTGCCGACGATCAGTTCGGTGGTGATGCCGAATACGGGTGCCAGCCCGAAGGATACGAGCAGCGAGGCGATGATGGTGAGCACCACACCGCCGGTGACGCTGATCTGAGTGAGCAGGAGCAGACCCACCGCCGCCATCGCCATGCCGCCGCCGATCATGTACGCCGGCCGCACCACCCGCCCGATCCGCGGACCCAACTGTGATCCGATCATGAATCCGAGTCCGGCCGGAATGGTGGCCAATCCGGCCCGTAGCGGTGACATCTCCAGCACCAGTTGCAAATACTGCGCCACGAACAGGAAGTACCCGAAGGCCACGAAGATGGCGAGCAGGTTGATGGTGAGAGCGGTGCGGAAGCTCCCCAACCGGAACAGGCGCAGGTTCAACATGGGCTCGGGGGAGGAGAGTTGGCGGCGCACGAAGATGAGGCCGACGCCGAGTCCAGCCAGGAGCGGCATGACGGCCTGCGGGCCCGGACCATCCTGGGCGGCCTGCTTCATGCCGAAGACGACCAGCAGCACCGCGCCCGTACACAGTACGGCGCTGATCGGATCCAGTTTGCCAGCATCGGGATCGCGGAATTCCGGCAGGATGCGCGGCGCGAGCACGATCAGCAACACCATGACGGGCACCGCCAGCAGGAACACCGCACCCCACCAGAAATGCTCGAGTACGAGTCCACCCGCGAGCGGGCCGATCGCGCCGCCGACCGAATAGGACCCCACCCAGACCCCGATGGCCACCGACCGCTGCGCGGGATCGCGAAACATGGTGAATATCAACGACAATGTGGACGGTGCGAGGGTGGCTCCCGCGACGCCGAGCAGGGCCCGGCAGGCGATGAGCACCGGCGCGGTGGGGGCGAAAGCGGCGATGATCGACACCGCGGCGAAGGCCGCGGCGCCGACCATGAGTAGTCGCCGCCGCCCCACTCGGTCGCCGATGGTGCCCATGGTGAGCAGCAGTCCGGCCACGAAGAAGCCGTAGACGTCGATGATCCAGAGCAATTGCGTACTGGTGGGCCGCAATTCGGCGCTGATCTGGGGAACCGCCAGGTGCAGGACGGTGAGGTCCATGGAGTACACCAGACAGGCAAGCGCGAGCACCGCAAGTCCGGCCCACTCACGCCTACCTCCCTTGCCGGTGCTGGTTTCCGCAGCGGTGAGCAAGGGCCCAGGCGTGTCCACGATGACGTTCCTCCATACGCGTGCCGGCGCAGCTGTCGGTACTCACGATGTCGGTTTCAGCATCTCACTTATTAACGCCACAAATGCCTGGTGGGGAAAGGGAATTCAGATTTTCTGCGATGTACGAACAGGTGCACTTGCACGATCTTGATCGGGCAACGTTCCGGCAGGCGTGAAAAGCCGGGCGGCAGAACAAGACCGGGCGACCGGTCTGCTGCCGTGCCGGTGGGTGACGGATTGCCCGCGGCCGCCTTCGGAGCACCCGATCGCGTGATAGCGCAGCGTACGCCGGGGATCAGACCCCGTCGTCGGGGCGCGGCTGCCAGGCGGGAGCGTCACCGCCGTACGGGCGGGCGGGCCAGGAATAGTCCGGGTAGTCCGCGAGCGCCGGGACCGCAGTCGTCAGCGTGTCGTGGACGGCCGTGTACGCCGCGCTCGGTGGTGTCGCCGGGCCGTGCTCCGGGGTGCGGCCGGGTGCGGCGAGCAACCAGGACGCCGTGCGCGCCAGCGCGACCCGCACATCGCGTCCGATTCCGTCGCGATCCCGGGCGGTGAGCGCGTCCACGACCCCTGCGGCGAGCAGATACCCGGTGGCGTGGTCCAACGCCTGCGCGGGCAGCGCGCCGACCGGCACGCCGCCGGGATTCGCCTGCGCGCCTTCGATGAGCGAGATCCCCGAGGCGGCCTGCACGATGCTGTCGAAACCGCGCCGCGCACCCCACGGGCCCGACTCACCCCACGCACTGACCCGCGCGTGCACGATGCCCGGCCGGGTCCCCGCCGCATCCACCCCGGCGGCCTCCAGCGCGCCGGGCCGGTAGCCGGTGACGAGAACATCGGCGGTGGACAGCAATTCGTCGAAGACTGCGCGGTCGGTACGCAGATCGAGCAGGGTGGAGCGCTTGCCCTGGCAGAGGTCGAGATACTGCCATCCGATCTCCGGCAGCAGCGGAGGGTCCACCCGCAGCACATCCGCGCCCAGCAGCGCCAGCGACCGGGTGCTCACCGGTCCGGCGATCACCCGGGTCAGATCCAGGACCCGCACCCCGCGCAGCGGCAGCATCTGCGTGGCCGCGCCGACGGTGTCGAACTCACCGCTGTCGGCGCGCACGTCGACGGCCACCAGCGGACCGTCCGCCGCTGCTTTGCCCTGCGGGCTGTCCGCCCACTCGTGTTCGGTGCGTACCCGCACCGCGATGGCCCCGAATTCATCGGCCCGCGACTCGATCTCGGCGGCGGGCAGTGCGGCGATGCGCGCGGCGACGGTGGGGCGGTCGGCGTCGGCGGGCAGGTCCAGCATGGTCAGCAGGCGCGCGCGGTGATGCGGATAGTTGGCGTGCGTGCGCACCCAGCCGTCCGCGGCCTCGAAGAAACCGGACAGTTCCGCGAACTGGTCGACGCCCGCGCCGTCGATCCGGAGCAGTTTCTCGCTCGAGAACGACGCCGCCACCCGGGCCGGTTCGAGCCGCTGCGGCAGGGCGGCGAACCCGGTGGCTTCACGCCGCCGGTCGGTCGCCGCCGCGAAGGCCGCCACCGCACCGCCCGCCAGCGACCAGACGGGCAGGGTGGCAGCCAGATTGGACTCCGGATCGGGTGGGGCGGGCATACTCGACGCGGTGACGCCTGTCCCGGCCTCGTAGTCGCGGACCAGCGCTGCACACGTATCCACCCGTTCGACAGTACTGCGCGAAGGAGAACCTCGTTGGTGGCGAATCTCACCGGTACCGCTTGGCTACGACAGCTACGGCCCGACGCCGAGGCGACTACAGTGCTCGTCTGCTTTCCGCCGGGTGGGGGAGCGGCCACCGCCTATCGTGCCGTGGCACAGGAATTCGGCACCGGCACAGCCGTCTACGCGGTGCAGTACCCGGGCAGGCAGGACCGCCTGAGCGACCCCCTCGTCACCTCCCTGACCACTCTCGCCCAACAGTCCGCCGCCGACCTGCTGCGCTGGCCCGCCACCGTCCGCCTGGCCCTGTTCGGCCACAGCATGGGCGCGACCGTCGCCTACGAGACCGCCCGCGCCCTGGAAGCGGCCGGCCGCGACCTGGCCCACCTGTTCGTCTCCGGCCGCCCGGCCCCCGCCCACGAGGAATCGGCCCGCCTCCACCTGGCCCCCGACTCCGCCCTCATCGCCGACCTGGAACGCCTCGCCAACGACCCCACCTCGGTCGCCATCCTCCGCACCGAACCCTCCCTGGCCGACCTGGTCCTCCCCGCCGTCCGCGCCGACTACCAGGCCGTCGAAACCTACCGCCACCAACCCACCACCCCGCTGCGCACCCCGATCAGCGCCCTGGTCAGCACCGACGACCCCACCACCACGGTCGCCCAAGCACAGCAGTGGGCCACCTACACCACCGCCGACTTCGCCGCGGCAACCTTCCCCGGCCGCCACTTCTACCTCGACCTCCCCGAGAACCTCCGCCCCCTGGCGGAATTCGTCACGAGCCGTCTGAGATGAGTTTCGCGCCGCCTCGGCGGACCCGGATCGAACGTGGCCGGGCCTCGGCACGGGATACGGCTGGCGAATGGGCCGCCGATCGCCCGAGACGTCAGAACCGGCGTTCGGCGGGGCGGAATGTCTCGCTGAGCCTGTTGTAGGCGTCACGCACGGTGTCCGGGATGTCCTCTCGGATGATGTGGCCTTCATCGGGGTACTCGTCCAGGCGTTTGATCTCGCCCATGGTGATGGCGACGATCGACTTCGGGTGCGGGGCCGTGGTGGCGTCGGGGCGGTTGCCGTATTTCATGTAGTTCTCGAGCGAGACGTCGGCGGCGGGTATGGCGACGTGCTCGACGTCCGGGCACTGTTTCCTGAGCGTGCCCCACACGCGTCGGGCGTGAAAGGGAGTGCACACTCCGATCACCGAACTGATGTCGCGGCCGTGCTGCTCGAGCATCCGGACCGAGTAGACCGCGTTCTGGCCGGTGTTCTGGGCGAGTGGTTCCTCGATGATCTGGTTCGGGTTGAGGTTCAGCTTTTCCGCCGCCAGCCGGAACTTGGCTGCCTCGCCCCGATATCCGGAGAAGACGACGGGCACATCGCCGAGGCCACGGTCGCGGACCAGGTTCGCGATCACCGACGATCCGCCGATGTCGCGGCTGCCGAAAAAGATGATGCCGCCGTAGCTCCGCTCGGGGTCGAACGCCCACTTGGGGTCGTGCCGTAGGTAGTCCCATACGGTGCTCAGATCCGACACCGTCCGGTCGGTGTCGACGCCCCGAGCCCGCAGTTCCTGCCACCATGCCGTGTGCACGTCGTCGTTGCGTCCCCCGATGACCTCATCATCGCGAATCAGGGCGCGCCCGGACGTATCAACCGGAATAGCGCCGCGGTGGTCGGCGTGAACCAGCATTCCGGCGGCCTCCCGGCTCCCAGCTGCCAGGTCATGCGGGGATCGGCTGATGCCCGATGCGCCGGAGGTCAGCGCTCGCGCCGTCCGCTCGGCGATCTCGCGGGCGGCAGCAGCCGCTCGGCCAACCGGCCCGGTCATCCTCGTGTCAGCGCTCCCAAATCCCGCTGTCCACGAACCGGTCCCACGCCACTCCGTCGAAGTTCAGCACGGGCCCACCGGGATTCTTCGAATCGCGCACCGCAACCCCGCCGTGTTCGAACTTGATCTCGACACAAGCGCTGGCGTGCTCGGATCGGCTGGACTTGAACCACTGGCCGACGGGTGGATTGTTGATCACGCCGCGTACTCCTCTGCCATGTGCAGCACCATGTCCCTGGTGTCGTCTTCGCTCAACGCTACCGTCAGCAGGTTGGTGACGGCTTCTCGATACTGTTCGACCACGTCGGTGCGCTCGTGGTAGAGCGCGCCGATGGCACCTTCCAGATAGACCACCGGCGGTTCGACAAGTCCGCCTTCGATTTTCGGGAAGTCCAGCAGAGTGAACGACCCGATCGTCAGGCCGCGGTGCGATGGTCCGAACGGTACGACGTGGATGCTGACATTCGGACGGTCGAAGGCCGTCGCCAACCACCTGAGTTGATCCGCCATGACATGTGCACCACCGATCGGGTGCCGTAGGGCGGCTTCCGAGATCAACGCCTCGATGCGGAAGTCGGTGCTGTGCAGCTTGGCCTGCCTGCGAACTGTCAGTTCCACGCGCCGTTCGACATCGACATTGGACAGGCTCGGTCCGTCGATGCGCACGATCGCCCGCCGGTAGTCGGGTGTTTGCAGCAGGCCCGGCACGAGGACGAGTTGATGCGTGATCACATGGTTCGCCGCCGACTCCAAACGCAGGTAGTGCGGGAAGTGCGAGGCGAACTGATCGGCGTAAGCCTGCCAGAATCCCTTGGAATTTCCCTGCAACTTCGCTGTTTTCGCCTGTTCCCGAACCTCGGTCCACAAGACGAGCGCTTCCGCTCGGACCTCGGCTGGCACGCCATAGAAGTCCAATAGCCGCTCGAGTTGCGGTGTCGCGATCTTCGTCGAGATCCCGTCCTCCATGCGCAGCAGCGTCTGCTTCGAGGTCTCGATGTGTAGGCCTGCGGCCAGTGCACTCTTACCTGCGCCCAAGCGGATCTCCCGCAGAAACTTGCCGAATGCTCGCCTGGAGACCGCTGACATTTCGTAAGCCTCGCTACCTGGGTAGTTCCATTCTGAGACGGTCCAATCTGGACTTCCATCATATTTCTTGGGCGGCCCACTTTTTGGGCTTTCGATGTCGAGATCTGCTGTCTACTTGGTGAAGTGCTGCCGCCGGTAGCTCGGGGCGGAACCCGTAACGGAAGGGGAGTGGGTCGAATGTCGTGGAACGTATGGACTGTGGGGCTGATGCTGATGGGCATCGCCGTATTCGTTTGGGCGATGTGGGGCATTCGCGACGATCTTCGGGAGGGCCGGGAGCGGCCCCCTTTCGTGCTCCCGTACATCCGAGGGGAGGGGGCGGTGGAGGTTCCCCGCTCGACGACTCACGGACTGCATCGCGCAGGGCGTGCTCGGCATCGTCTCCCGGCGCGGATCGCGTTCGGCGACGGACGCTTCGGGCTCAGGTGAGGGCCGTGAACGACCCCGACCGTGCACCCTGCCCCGCATGGGGCGAGTACCACCTCGCCCGCCACGCTCTCCAAGCGCATCAGAGCTGTCGTTTCGCCGACTGCGACCACAAGGCCCGCGCGTTCCGCGCCCTGATAGCGGCTTTCGGAGTCGAAGTCGCCGAGTTCACGACCTTGCTCGACGACGCCCTGTCCACCGAGCCCGACCCGGTCGGCCGCTTCGCCGCAACCGAGCTGTCCGCCGATTAGCGAATGTTCCGCTCGTCGCCGGTCGGCGGGCGGTGTAGGAGCGGGAGCCACACCGCGTCCACGATCTCGGTGATCGCAGCGTCGGGCACCGGCTGGAGCGTCATCAGCAGGTCGTGGCGGAGCAGGTCGAACGGCAGGTTCACGATGCGTGGCGGCCAGTGCCTATCGGGGAGATCGCCACGCTCGACGGCGCGTGCGAGGATGCGCTCGAACGGGGGCCGCTGGTCGGGACGCAGGGCGGCGCGCAGTTCGCCGAAGTTGGTTCCGGTGGCCAGGAAGTAGTCCGCCAGGAGCGCGTTCATCAACACGATCGTGCGCGCGCGGTCGGAGTTGACGGCTCGCAGGAAACCGATCGCATCCTCGCGCAGGCTTCCGGTATCGGGTATCTCGATACGCGGCCAGTGCGCGGCGAGGGCGGCCAGCAGCAGTTCCTCACGCTGCGGCCAGCGTCGGTAGAGCACCGGTTTACTGGTGCCCGCCCGGGCCGCGACCGCGTCATAGGTGAATCCGGCGTAACCGCTTTCGGTCAGCACCGACCAGGCGGCCGCGAGAATGGCTTCTTCCAGGCGGGCCCCGCGCCGACGCGTGGCGCCCGCCCGGCCGTTCGGCGCGGGATTCCCGGCGCGGCTGTCGTCCGCTGTGACACTACTCGCCTTTAGATCCACTTGAGTATCTTATCTTGCCGTTCTATCGTAGGGAACATAAGAAACTGATCCGTATCTAACGCTGGCTTCGAGAAGGGGAGCACTCATGTCGACGATCAATGCCGCACTCGTGGAATCGTTCGATGAACCACCGCGCTATCGGTCGATTCCCGAGCCGCAGCCCGAGCCCGGTCGTGAGGTCGTGGACGTCCTCGCGGTCGGCCTGCACCCGGCCACGAAAGGCATTGCCGCGGGCAAGCACTACACCAGTCCGACCACCTTGCCGGCCCTCGCCGGTGCCGACGCCGTGGTACGCCGGGCGGACGGGAGCCTGGCTTATGTGATGCCGATGGGCGCGGGCAGCCTCGCGCAGCGCCTTCTCATCGACCCGGCCACCGCGATCCCCGTGCCCGCCGACGCGGACCCCGCAGTCGTCGCCGCGACGATGAATCCGGCCATGTCGTCGTGGGGCGCGCTGCGCACGCGGGTGCCCTTCGAGCCCGGCAAGTCGGTCCTGGTGCTGGGGGCCACGGGCAATGCCGGATCGATGGCGGTGCAGGTCGCCCGCCATCTCGGCGCGGACAGGGTGGTGGCGGCCGGACGCAATCGTGCCCGCCTGGAGGAATTGCAGGCCCACGCCGACGAAGTCGTCGCGCTCACCGAGGATGAGGATCGGACCGCGGCTGCGCTGGCCGCGGCGGCGGCCGAGGTCGATGTGGTCCTGGACTACCTGTGGGGTCCGCCGACCCAACTCGCCATGCGGGCGGTACTCGATGCCCGCACCCAGCACACCCGGCTGTTGGACTGGGTGCAGATCGGCGGCATGGGCGGTCCGGAGATCACCCTGTCGGGCCATGCGCTGCGCTCCAACGCATTCCGCATCCTCGGCAGCGGCTTCGGCGCGGTCTCTCACGAAGCATTGCATCAGGTGCTGTGCGAGGTCGCCGAAGCGATCGCCGCCGGTGGTCTGCTCGTGCGCCCGCGCCCGGTCCCGCTGGCAGAGGTCGAAAAGGCATGGGTCCACCACGACGCACCCGGCGAGCGGACCGTCATCATGCTGTAGTGCCATACCAACATGCGGATATGCGTCTCCATGAATGGAAAATGGCGCGTCATATCCGACGGTGAGGGGGAGCGGTGCCCGCTAGCTCCATCCCTACTGCGTCTTGCCGCAACAACGAGTCGGCCGTCTCGCGGCGCAGTAGGGGGGAGGGGAGCCCCGCGAACCCTGGATCGACCTGGCCGGATCGGCAAGGGGTATTGCGAAACTCGGCCGACCGGTCAGGTGGCTCACGGACAGGGTGTGCAGCAAGCGATACCTATACGGCAATATGCGCATCTAACTATGAAAGGTCCCAACCAGACGAGACAACCGACGAAACCCTCCGGACCCAAAAAGAAGCCAAGAGGGGAAAAGCTGCTACCAGTTGGAGGGTTCGTAGTCCTTGAGAAACACGCCGAAGAGGTCGGTGCCCGCCTCACCCTGGACGATCGGGTCGTAGACGCGCGCCGCGCCGTCGACCAGGTCGAGGGGAGCGTGGAATCCTTCCTCGGCGAGGCGGATCTTCGTGTAGTGCGGCCGCTCGTCGGTGATCCAGCCGGTGTCCACGGCGGTCATGAGGATGCGGTCGGCCTCGAACATCTCGCGAGCGCTGGTGCGGGTGAGCATATTGAGCGCGGCCTTGGCCATATTGGTGTGCGGGTGACCCGGACCCTTGTAGCCCCGGTTGAAGACGCCCTCCATGGCGGAGACGTTCACGACGTACTTGCGGCGCGCGGGGGAGGCGGCCAGGGCCGGGCGCAGGCGCGAGATGAGGATGAACGGGGCCACCGAGTTGCACAGCTGCACCTCGAGCAGTTCGGTGGCGTCGACCTCCGCCACGGTCTGCACCCAGCTGTTGGTGTGGGCGAGATCGGGCACCAGCCCCCCGGCGTCGATGGCGACGCCGCGCGAAATGCGTTCCGGGGTGGCCGAACCCGCGACGAGTGCGAGTTCGGTGATATCCGCGGCGGTGAGATCGGGCGTCAGCGACGCGGTGAGCGCCGTCGGGTGCGCCTGCATGGTCTTGCCGAAGGTGATCTTCTCGGGCAGCTGTCCCGCGGGCAACGGCCCGTTCTCGGCTTCGACGAGCGCGCTGTAGGAACCGGCGGACCGCCGCACGGTCTGGGCGGCGTTGTTGATGATGATGTCGAGCGGCCCCTGCGCCGCCACATCGTCGGCGAGCGCCACGACCTGCGCGGGGTCACGCAGGTCGATGCCGACGATGCGCAGCCGGTGCAGCCAGTCGGCGCTGTCGGGCTGGGCGCTGAAGCGGCGGATGGCGTCATTGGGAAATCGCGTGGTGATGGTGGTGTGCGCCCCGTCGCGCAGCAGCCGCAACGCGATGTACATGCCGATCTTGGCGCGGCCGCCGGTCAGCAGGGCGCGCTTGCCGGTGAGGTCGGTGCGGGCATCGCGTTTGGCATGGCTCTTGACGGCGCAGTCGGGGCAGAGCTGGTGGTAGAAGGCGTCCACGCGGGTGTAGCGCTGCTTGCAGATGTAGCAGGGCCGCGGTTTGAGCAGGGTGCCGGCGGAGGCTCCGGGCGCGTTGGAGCTGATGGGGATCCCGGCGGTCTCGTCGTCGATCCGATTCGGCGACGCGGTGGCGGTCGCGGCCATGACCTCACGGTCGGCATTGGCCACGGCCTCGCGGGCTTCGATGCGCCGCCGCTGCTTGAGTTTCTTGAACATGTGCCCGACGGCCCGCTGCACGGCGATGGAGTCGGGGTGATCCTTCTCGAGCTGCCCCGCCCGTTCGAGCACCCGCAGGCAGATCGCCAGTTCGTCGGGGTCGATGGCCGTGGTGTCGGCGTTGTCCGGGGTGGTGTGCGCGGCCATCGGGAGGCTGGGTGTTCCTTCGTGCGGGGTCGGTTGACGCTCCATTGTCGCAGAGCAGCCTCGTGGCCCGGCCATGGTGGTGGCCGGGCCACTTGCGCGGACGGCCACGGCGTGATGTGGTCGCGGCGGTTCAGAACATGCCGTGCGGGGTTGCGGCGGCGTCGGGTACGTCTTGCACGACGTCCCAGTGTTCGATGATCTTGCCGTCGGCGATGCGCCAGATGTCGGCGACGGCGTACTCGGTGTCGTCGTCCTGCGGTGTCATCCGGTAGTGCACGACGACGTATTCGTCATCGGCTATCACGCGGGCGAGTTCGAGCGTCGCCGATGCTACGGGCGCGCTGGTGATGTGGGCGATGAATTCGGTCTTTCCGGAGGGGTTTCCGGGGCTGTGCTCGATGAAGTCGTCGTGCAGGAGTTCGTCGAGTACCGCGTGGTTTCCGGCGGCGAATTCGGCGAATCCGCGTGCACGAGTGCTTTGTTGGCGTCTGCCCGAGTGGTGGAAGTCATAGGGTCAGCGTGGTCGTGGACGGGTGCGTGTGTCGATTACCCGGCATGTAATGGCGGTCGCTCCGGGTCGGTACCGATACTGGGGCGATGCATGATCGACCGGTCGGTGAGCAGTTGCGGGAGTGGCGGCGGCTGCGTCGGTTGAGCCAGCTCGATCTGGCGTTGTCGGCCGATACGTCGGCTCGGCATATCAGTTTCGTCGAGACGGGTCGGACCGTGCCCAGTCGGGAGATGGTGCTGCGCTTGGCCGAGTTTCTGGATGTGCCGCTGCGGGAGCGCAATCGGTTGCTTGTCGCGGCCGGGCACGCGCCGCGCTACCGCCGTCGCGAGTGGAACGATCCGGCGTTGGCCAGTGCTCGGGAGGCGGTGTGGCGGGTGTTGCGGGCGCATGAGCCGTTTCCGGCGTTGGCGGTGGATTCTCGGTGGAATCTGTTGCGGGCCAACGAGAGTGTGCGGGTCTTCTTCGACGGGGTCGATCCGGCGTTGCTCGCGGAACCGGTCAATATGATGCGGCTTGGCCTGCATCCGCGAGGTTTCGCGGCGCGGTTGCGCAATCTCGATCAGGTGCGTGGGGTGTTGCTGCCCAGGCTCGCCCGGCAGGTCCGTGCGACCGGTGATCGTGAGCTCGCCGGTCTGCACGAGGAGCTGCTGTCGTACGGTGTCCCGGTTGCCGCCGGGGACGAGGTGGGTGAGATCGCGTTGCCGATTCGCCTGACTCACGGGGGTGTCGAGTTGTGTTTGTTCAGCACGCTCACCGTATTCGGTACGGCCTTTGACATCACGCTCGCCGAGATCGCGGTCGAGGCGTATTTTCCGGCTGATGCGCGTACGGAGACCTATCTGAGGGAGCTGTCGGGCCGTTGAGTACGGAGCCGGTCGAGTCCCGCTCCGGTGAGGTGTGGGAGTGCGGCTTCGCGGCCGGTGATGAGGAGCAGGAGGGCGGCGAGGGGACCTGTGATGAGGGGGCCGTGGCCGCTGGTCCAGTCGTCGTCGGTGGCGGCGAGTCGGTATCCGGCGAATCGGCGGCGGGCGTGGAATGGGGCGTTGGTGTTCCAGATGCGTTCGACGGCGATGCGGGTGGCCGTGAGCGGCATGTCGCGGGTGATGCCGAGGGGAATGGCGATGTCTTGCCCGTGGACGAGTAGGTCCATGAGCCGGTCGAGGTTGCCGCGGGCGCGGATGAGGTTGACCGCGAGTGTCGCGAGGCTGGGGCGTGCGGAGAGGGCGATACCCGGCGGAATGCATCGGGTACCGGATGAGGGTGCGATGCCGGTTCAGCCGCGATCGCGATAGTCTTCGAACTCCCACATGCCGATTCGACCGAGTTTGGCAGCGAGCTCGGGCCACGACGGTTCATCAAGTCCGGCTATGTATCCCCGTAAGTACTGGGTTACCGCGTCCAGGTCTTTGAAGATCAGCATCTGGGCTGTTGATGGCCTTCAACTCCGCTTTCACGTCCGAGCCTCCTCGTCGCTCCCGCTGGTGATCGAGTCAGAGCGCCCCTGATAATGCACCACACTCGGACTGGCCGCTTCCCGTCGTGCTCGTCGACTTCGGGCAGCGGTCCCAAATCTGTGTCCCATTGTGTCCATGAGCCGGTACTGCTGCCGATGGCGTCGATTGGATCGACCGGCGTGGCTGATTGTCAGTCACGGAGAGGGTAATGAAGGTAGCCGACCGGTGGAGCGCCGAGTTCGAGGCGATTCTCGTCGAGGCCATTGCTGATGGTCAGCCGGTCACTCGTGAACGTGAAGCTGACAGCGATCATGCCGGTGGCGAAATCGACTCGCTGGCTTGTCCATTCGAGCAGGTCGACGGCACGTAGCGGCTGGCCTTCGAGTGCGGTCAACGCGGTGATGGCGTCGGATCGCCATGACAGGTGGAAGGCGTGAATCTCGGGATCGTTGTCTTCGGGGTACGACCAGGGGCGCTGCTGATGGGGGGCGATGCTGTTCCAGGTGATCGACAGCTCGTCGAACTTCTGGTGAGTGATCTCGACCTGTTCACCGTCGAAGTCCAGCACCACCGGGCAGTCGGCGAACCACTCGTCGTCCGATTGGTCCCAGACCAGCCAGGATTTGGACAAAGGTCTCCCGACGAGCCTGCTCAGCCGTTGGCTGTGCGCGGACGTGATGTCGGCGAGTCCTACGAGCCAGCGTGGCCGGTATCCGGGGATGCCGTAATAGGACACCGCACGATTATCGACGGTGGCTCGCTGCCGGTCAGCAAGCTCACCGAGTACAGGGCGTGTCGTCATCCGGTGTCGCTTTCTTACAAGAGAAGCGGGCGCGGGGTGTGTGAGGATCTGGTCATGCGAGCTACCGGAACTTTCGAGGTCAAGTCCTTCACCCCTACCGATGTGGTTCCCGATCCGGCGATTCGGACGGCGTTGGGGGTGGGTGTCGCGCGGATGGAGAAGGTGTTCGATGGTGAGGTCGGTGGGCGGGCGGCCACGTTGTTCACGTCGGCGTTCGATGAGGAGTCCGGGGTGGGCACGTATGTGGCGATGGAGTCTTTCGAGGGCAGTGTGAACGGGCGGGTGGGGACGTTCAATTTCCTGCATTCGGCGTCGACGACCGGGGCCGATCGGAGCGGGGAGTTCTTCACGATCGTGCCGGGCAGTGGCACGGGTGAGTTGGCGGGCATCAGTGGGGGTGGCGGTCTCGCCGTGGACGCGGACGGAACGCATCGGATCTGGTTCGACTACGAGGTGGGCTGACCGCTCGGGGTGCGATGAGTTCGGCGGGTCCACGTCGTCGCTATTGCGAACCCTCTGAAGAAGGAGTGACCCATGGTTATCGTGGCGGGCCGGATCATCGTCGAGGCGCGGGATCGGGATGCGTATCTGGATGCGTGCGTGTCGGTGGTCGAGCAGGCGCGGGCGGCGGCGGGGTGCCTGGATTTCGCGATCTGCGCCGATTTGACCGACCCCGGCCGGGTGAATGTGTTCGAGCGGTGGGAGTCGCGGGAGGCGGTGGAGGCGTTCCGGTGTAGCGGTCCCGAGTTCGAGCCGGGGGCGGCCATGCTGTCGGCGGCGGTGGCGGAGTACGACGTCGCCGATGTGCGTGCGTTGTCGGGGTAGCGGTCAGTCGGGGGTGGCGGGGACGATGTCGAGGGCCGCGGCGGTGTGGTGGTGGCCGAGTTCGCGGGCGCGTTCGGCGAGCAGGCGCAGCAGCGTGGCGGGGATTTCGTCGCGGACCTGAACGAGGGCGTCCCACACCACGTTCGGGGTGTCGGGGGTGAGGGCGGCGAGGAAGTCCTCGAGGTCGTCCATGCCGTCGATGATGTCGAGTACGCGGGCGCGGCCGGTCTCGTCTTGGGCGAGGGCGATGTCGACGAGGGTGTGGATGTTGTCGCTGCGGGCGGCGGCGAGCAGCCCGGCGAGCATCTGGTCGCGGGTGAGGTCGCCGATGCAGGCGGCGAGGGTGGGGGTGGCGTGTTCGGGGAGCGCGTCGACCAGTGGCAGTGCCTGTGACCAGAGTTCGTGGTCGGCGGTGCTGCTGATGACGGCGCGCAACAGGTGGGGTTCGTGCATCACCGGGAGGGCGGCCATGCGGCGGCGGTGTTCGTCGGTCATGGCGAGGGCGAGGGGGATCATGGCGTCCCAGAGTCCGGCGGCGTCGGCGTCGCGGATGAGTTCGGTGAGCCGTTCGTCGGATTCGGCGGCGACGCGGGCGGCGATGAAGGCGAGTTGCGGCGCGGGCAGGTGTGGTGCGAGGGGGAGTAGGTTGCGCCAGTGTCCGTGGTCGAGTGCGGTGTCCATGATGGCGGTGAGTACGGCTTGGTCGTGGACGGCGTCGCGTTCGGCGAACAGGCGCAGGCTGTCGTGGCTCATCGCGCTGGTGATGGGCAGCAGGGTGGCCCAGGCGTCGAGTCGGTGGACGGCGGTGATGAGGGCGTCGAGGACGTCGCCGCCGAGGCCGGCGGCGATATCGCCGATCCAGGCGCGGTGCTGGGGTGCGATGGAGTCGAGCAGGTCGATGCCTTCGGCCCACATGTCCTGTTCGGCGGCGGCGCGGATGACGCCGGGGACGCGGTCGGCGACCACGTGCAGCACATCGTCGATGGCGGTTTTGTCCTCGAGCAGGAAGGCGATGCGCAGCAGGTCGGCGTCGCTCATGATGGGCGCGGCGGCGCGCAGCGCGGGTTCGGGGACGACGTGCACGAACCGTCCCATGGTGATGTGGTCGCCGCGGGTGAGGAGTTCGCGGGCGACGGTGGCGACCATGGCGGGTGGTACGGCGGCGATGATGTCGCCGGTGCGGCGCGGGTCGAGTTGGACGGCGCATTCGGCGAGGAAGCGCGGCGGCAGCGTTCTGGCGATGTCGACGGCGCGGTGCGGGTCGACGGTGGAGGCGGTGGCGGCGCACAGGACGGGTCCGAAGGCGCGTTCGGCGATTCTGCCGCTGATGGTGGCGGGGACGAGTTTGCTGGCGGCGGCAACGCGGTGCAGGCGTTTGGCGTCGCGGTCGAAGAGCAGGTCGGTGACGCGTTCGCGGAATTCGCGGAGGGCTTCGGGCGGCAGGTCGACGAGGAAGTCGAGTTCGGTGGGGTCGGTGAGGCCGAGGACGCGGGCGAGTTTGGTGGTTTCGGCGACGGCGACGAGGTGGTGGCTCACAGTCCGAGTGCTTTCTTGACGGCGGGGCGCATGAGGCGCGGCACGTAGTCGAGGGAGGTGTCGATGGCGGCGTCGAGGTTGGCGGCGTGGCGGCGCAGGGCGTCGTGGAGGAGCCGGTCGAGTTCGGTGAGTTCGCTGTCGGTGAGCCGTTCGAAGGCGGCGGGGAGCGGTGCTCGGAGGGTGTCGCCGAGTTGGCGTGCTGCGTCGGACATCGGTTTCTTTCCGGTTCGGTGTCGCGGAGCGTTTCGGCGGTGGGGCCGGGTGCGACCCCTCGCGCCCCGGGCCGTACCGCCGGTACGCCTTTCGATACTGGCAGTACGGTAGTGGTGAAATCAATCCCGTCTGCGACACCCAGGGTGTGGCCTCTGTCACGGGTATGCCCGGTTACGAGCGGGCAAAACGGGGACGGTGGCCGTGACGCACGGCCGTACCGGTGGTACATGTACAGTTCTCACCGTGGCGCGCACCAGTTCCGGATCGGCCCCGCGCTCGATCACCCGTGACGAGATCGTGGACGCCGCGATCCGTGTGATCGATCGTGACGGCCCCCGCCCCAGCATGGACGACATCGCCCGCGAGGCCCGGATCACCAAGCCGCGGCTGTACCGCCAGTTCGCGGACAAGGCCGATCTGTACGCCGAGATCGCCGACCGCACCACGCGGCTGGCGTTCGCCTCGGCGGGCACCGATATGACCCTCGTGCTGCAACCGCCGCGGGCGGCGCTGCGGCGGGTGTTCACCGAATACGCCAACGGAATCCTGGAGCACCCCAATGTGTTCCGCTATCTCGGCCAGGCCCCCATGCTGCAGCAGGCCGACGGGGCGGTGCTCCAGGTGGATCTGGGCCGCAATGCCGCGCGCAAGCTCACCAAGATGGCGATCACGGTCGCCGAGGCGATCCCGCTGGACACCACCGGTATCGAGTATCTGTCCCGGGCGCTGATCGGCATCGTGGTGTCGGTCAGCGATCTGTGGCTGGCCGACTCCGCTACCCCATCCGCCGAGGACACGGCCGAATTCATCGAGCGCACAACGCAACTGGTGTGGGATCTGATCGACGGATTCCTGCGACGGCAGGGTATTCGCGCCGATCCGGACGTGCCGATCTTCGCCACGCTGGCGGAGGTGAACCAGTCGCGCGGCGGGGAGTCGTGAGGTCGCCACCCGCGGGAATCCCGGGTTGTTGACACTTCGCCAATAACCCTGCACTCTTGTCTCGACGCGCCGGACAGGCGGCGCGCGAGAGCAGAGGAACGCGACGATGGCACGGCCCGCATGGAGCGACGACGAAGTCGAGGCGGTACGAGGACTGGCGACCACCTTCTTCGAGAAGGAAGTGATCCCGCACGAGGAGAAATTCGTCGAGCAGGGACATCCCGATCGCGAGTTGTACCGGCGCGCCGGAGAACTGGGGCTGCTGTGCGCGGCCATCCCCGCCGAGTACGGCGGCGGTGGCGGCACCTTCGCGCACGAGGCGGCCATCATCGAGGCGCAGTGCCACTCCGGCGACGGTGCTATGGGCATGCCGGTGCACTCCTCCATCATCGCGCCCTACGTGCACGAATTCGGCACCGAGGAGCTCAAGCGGCGGGTACTGCCCAAGGCGGCCAGCGGTGAGATGGTGCTGTCCATCGGCATGACCGAACCGGGCACCGGATCGGATCTGCAGAACATCAAGACCCGCGCCGTGCGCGAGGGCGACGAGTACGTCATCACCGGGTCGAAGATCTTCATCTCCAACGGCTGGCTGTGCGACGGCATCATCATCGCCGCCAAGACCGACCCCACCCAGGGCGCGGCGGGCGTCTCGCTCATCTTCGCCGAGGTGAACGACGAGACACCCGGATTCAAGCGCGGCCGCATCCTGTCCAAGATCGGCGGCAAGGGCCAGGACACCGCGGAGCTGTTCTTCGACGGCCTGCGGGTGCCCGCCTCGAATCTGCTGGGTTCGGCCGAGGGCCAGGGCTTCTACCAGATGATGCAGATGCTGGCGCAGGAGCGACTGGTCACTGCCATCATGGCGGTGGCGATGATGGAGAAGGCGGTGGAACTGACCGTCGACTACACCAAGGGCCGCGAAGCGTTCGGCAAACCGCTGTTCGCCATGCAGAACACCAGGTTCGAACTCGCCGAATGCGCGACCATCGCCACCGTGAGCCGGGTCTTCCTGGACGACTGCCTGGTCAAACACGTGGCGGGCGAACTCGATATTCCCACTGCTGCCATGTCGAAGTACTGGCTGACCGACCAACTGGGTATCGTGGTAGACCGCTGTCTGCAACTGTTCGGCGGCTACGGATACATGACCGAATACCCGATCTCCCAGCTCTACACCGGCGCCCGAGTGCTGCGGATCCTGGCGGGCGCCAATGAGGTGATGAAGGATCTCATTGCCCGCTCACTCTGACACCGAGTCGCGGCCGACGCCCGGCAGCGACACCGACACCGAGTCGCGGCCCACACCCGGCAGCGACACCGGCACTGCGTCTGCGGTCGAGGCGACGGTGCTCGACGCCACCGCGGCCGAGGGGGCCGACGCGCCGTCGCGTCGCCGTCGCCTCGAGCCCGACGAACGCCGCGCCCAGATCCTCGCCTGCGCCATCGACATGTTCGGGGAACGGCCCTATGCGGCGGTCTCCACCGCCGAACTGGCGCAGCGCGCCGGAGTGGCGCGCGGCCTGATCAATCACTATTTCGGGAACAAGCGTGACCTGTACCTGGCGGTGGTGCGCCGCATGGTCACCCTGCCGCGCCCCGAGGCCATGACCGTGCCCACCGGCACCATGCGCGACCGCGTGGACGCCAGCGTGGCGTGGCTGCTCGACACCATCGGCGAGCACGGCCACACCTGGGTGAAGGTCACCGGCCACGAGGGCATCGGCGACGATCCGGAAGTGCAGCGCATCCTCGACGAGGCCGACACCGCCGCCGCCGATCGGGTGGTGCGGATGATGGGGCTCGAGGAATCGCTGCACAGCGACGAGCTGCGCGCCCTGGTGCGCTGCTACGGCGGTCTGGTGAAGGCCGCGGGCCGCGAATGGATCGTGCGCGGCAGCCTGACCCGCGAGCAGGTGCACAACCTGCTCGCCGACATGCTGCGCACCCTCATCACCGAGACGTTCCCGAACGTGCACGGCGACAACTGAATCCGGACCGAACTCGGCAAGGCCATCGCTCAGCGGGCGGCGGACCTGGTGGGCTGGCGGTGAACCGACGTTCACGCCCGACCGTGGAAGCGGCGGGCGGGCGCGGGCCAGGTTGTCGCGCCGGTGGGCGGCGGGATTCGTATCAGCGGCGTCGTGCGCGATTCGGCCGGTGCGCCACCTGGGTTCGCAGCATGTGGTGCGCGCCGCGCTGGAACCGGTAGGTCACCTCCCGCAACTCGGTGCGGTGGCCGCGGGAGTGCAGCTCCGCGCGCAGCCGGTCGAGGAAGGCGACCGGCTCCCCGGTCGCCTGCACCACCAGCGGATACACCCGCACCTCACCGCGGGTGACCCGCAGCAGTTCGTCGAGGGCGCGCCGGTGCCAGTCCTCGCCCAACCGGTCGGCCCAGGTGAACAGCAGATGTGAGCAGAGCACCAGGTCGAAAGCGGCGGTGGTGAACGGGAGTTGGGGCAGCGCCGCCGCGACGTAGCGTCCGGGTCGTGCGCGCAGGTCCGCGAGGAAGCGCGCTCCCGCCACGTGACGCATCGACCGACGGCTCTCGATATCGCCGTACCACCCCCATTCGAAGCATTCCGCGTGCGCGTCGATCATGTCGTCACCCTCGCGCAGCCCCGCCGACACGCGCGACTCGATCTCATTCACCCCGACCGCGTACACCGGATCGGCGGCCACCACCCGCTGTCCGGTCTCGGCGGCGAAACTCGCTCCGCCCGCGCAGCAGTCGAGCACCCACCGGTTCAGGTCCGCGTCCGACAGATCGAACATGGCGCGGTACTCGGCCGCGGAGCGTGAGGTCACCAGCATGGATCCAGTGACTATCAGGCGGGACGCCACCGAGTCCACCTGTTTCCCGGCGGCGAGCACGCACACGAGTCGACAGCCGACCGCCAAAGGGGTTGCGACAGAACGAGAGTGGTCCGGGAGATTTGGGCTGGAGATCGGAAGGCGCTTGGCGTCGAACTGGAAACGGACCCGAGGGGCCGAACGGTGGTCGCGCTTTCAGCGCTGCCGCGGCCGCGAATCGGGGCCGCCGTGAGCACCCTCGGCGTGGCTTCGGGCGGCGGTCGACCAGTGCGGGGCGTTCCAGCGGTCGGCGATGACGGCGGCCCGGGTGAAGTGGGCGGCGGCCTCGTCGGTGTGGCCGAGCAGGAGAGCGAGTTCACCGAGCGTGTGGGCGACCGGGCGGACGGCCAGTGACAGGCTCGCCGCACCAGCCGGAGGGCCGTCTCGGTGGGGCAGCAGGTCCGCGTAGATCCGCGCGGCGGCGTCGCGGTCGTTCAGGGCGACCGCCGCCATCGCCCGCAGACTCGTCAGGAAGGTGTAGAAGAAGTCGGGCCGGATCGGATGCCGTGATGTGCGGAGGAGGCGGGCCTCATCGGTGCGGCCGGCGGCGTGCAGGGCGAGCACGAGCAGGTCGGCGGCCATCGGGCCGTACGCCGCGTGTAGCGCGCGCACCTCGTCCAGATGGTCGCCGAGCGTGCCGTCGTTGAGCCGGATCACCGCCAGCGCGAGGCGAAGGAAGCCGGTGGCGTGCACCGATCCGGCGCGTTCCATGCGTTCGTTGGCCTCGGCGTAGCGGCGTTCGGCATCGGCGGACCGGCCCTCGATGAGCACCAGTGTCGCCAGCGCGACCTCGGCCACACCGATCGCTTCCGGCATCCGGTAGGCGCGGGCGAGAGCCAAGGCCTCCTCGGTCAGGCGGCGCATGGTCGCCGGGTCGTTGGCCGCGGCGGCGCTCGCGGCCTGGTCGAGCAGCCCGGTCACGCGGTAGACCGGCAGATCGTGCTCGACACTGATCTCCACCAGCGCACGGGAGTACTCCTGCCGCCCGGAGTCACGCGCCAGCACCAGCAGCGCCGCGGCGCGTAGCCGGGGAGTGGTGGCGAGGTCCAGGGCTTCCCGCGCGGCCGCCATGACCGTCGGATCGGCCTCGCCCACCAGCTCGTGGGAGTACGCGATGAGCAGGTGTGCCCGCACCTCGGGGGCGAGATCGGCGCGCGCGAGCAGGCGATCGAGCCGGTCGACGATCGGACGGTCGACCGTGCCGTAGGGACGGGACTGCCAGGGGGTGGGCTCGGTCCAGGCCGTGAACGCGGCGATCATCAGATCGTCGCGCCCGAGCGATTCGGCGTACTCCACGGCCTGCTGCCGGGTATCCCGGGCCGCGGCGAAGGCCCCGGCCCTGACCTGCGCGCGTAGCAGCCTGCCGAGCAGGTCGACGTGCTCGTCCGGGTGGGTGGCGTTGGCGACGGCGTCGGTGAGGAGTCCGGCGGCGACATCGTGGGCATACCGGGCCTCGGCCAGTTCGGCGGCCCGCACGCAGTAGCCGACGGCCTGCGGCGATCCCGCGCGCGCGTGGTGATGGGCCAGGGCCGCGATGTCGCCGCTGCCCGCCAGGGCCGCAGCGATCCGGGCGTGCATCCTGGTGGTCCGCAGTCGGCTCACATCAGTCAGCAAGGTGTCCCTGACCAGCGCGTGCACGAAACGGACGCGCCCGGGCGCGGGTTCGTCGAGCAATCCGGCGATGACGCCCGCGTCGAGTGCGTCCAGGACGCCGTCCTCGTCGGTGTCGGCGGCGCGCACGAGCACGTCCACCGAGCTTTCCCGGCCCGCCACCGCCGCCAGTCGCAGGACGGACACACCGCTCTCGGGCAGCCGCGTGAACCGGCGTCGCAGCACATCCCGGACACCCTCGGGGACCTCGGACAGCGCCATGAGCGCGCCCTCACCATTCAGCAGCCGCGCGGTCTCGCGCACATAGAACGGATTGCCGCCGGTGCGTTCGGCGATGCCGGTGACGGTCGCGTCGTCGGCGCGGCACTCGGCGCGTACCAGTTCGGCGACGGCGGCGCGATCGAGTCCGGGCAGGTCCAGCCGCAGGGGTGCGGTGCGGGCGAGGGATGCCAGCGTTGCGGTGAGCCGCTCGCTTTCGTCCGCGCGGTACGCCGCGACGACCAGGATCGGACCCCGCGCGTCGACGATTCCGCCGAGCAGTTCCAGGGTGGCGGCGTCGGCCCAGTGCAGGTCGTCCAGGACGACGGCGACCGGACGGTCGGCGGCGCACGCCGAGAACCAGGACCACACGGCCTGCCGCAGCCGGAATCGTCCGGCGGCGGCGTCACCGGCCACCGCCACGTCACCGACCACCGCCGCGGAATCGCGGAGCAGCGGCGCGAGGTCGGCGGCGAACGCTCCCGGCGCGACGCTTCCGGCCACCGACCGCAGCACCTCCACCCACGCCCACGCGGGCGGTGCGCTGTCCACGTCGGGGCAGCGTCCGGCGGCCACCAGCCACCCGTGGCGTACCAGCCGCGCGGCGAGATGCTCGAGCAGGGTCGATTTGCCGAGTCCGGCTTCCCCGGTGACGAATGCGACGCGCACCCCGCCGGTAGTGGCCGCATCGGCGGCCGCCAGCAACGCCGAAAGCTCGGCGTCGCGGCCCACGAACGTGGTCGCCTCCGGGTCGTCACCGGAGGGCGGTGCTGGCGTGGCCACCGGGAGTCGGGCCGCGTCGGCGGCGGGTGGGGAGACGGCCCGGCGCAGCACGTCGGTGCGTTGGGTGAGGATCGCTTCTTCCAGCGCCACCAGGTCCGGTCCGGGGTCGAGGCCCAGTTCGTCGGCGAGGAGGGTGCGGGCGCGGCGCAGTGCGGCCAGGGCGTCGGCTTGGCGGCCGCTGCTCCACAGGGCGAGGGCGTGCAGGCGCCAGCCCTCCTCGCGCAGCGGATGGTCGCGCGTAAGGCGTTCGGTGTCGGGAACCACCGTCGCGGGACGAGCGAGCCGCAGTCCCGCCGCGATGTGCAGTTCGCGGGCGATCAGGCGCAGCTCGTCGAGCCGAGCGATTTCGGCGACGGCCCACGGCTCGTCGGCGACCTCGGCGAACGCCGGCCCCCGCCACAGCGCCAACGCCTCGTCCAGGTGGCCCCGAATGTCACGGGGGTCGGTGAGCGCGCGGGCCTGGTCGAGCAGTTCCTCGAATCGCCACGCGTCCACCGCTTTTCGCGGCAGCCGCAATGCGTAGCCGGGCGATGCGCTCACCAGCGAGCGAGCCGGTGCCCGCGGCGCGCGGCCGGGTTCGAGCAGGCGGCGCAGGTTGGAGATGTAGGCCTGCAACGACGCGAGAGCGCGCGCGGGCGGTTCGCCGCGCCACAGGTCCTCGACCATCCGGTCGACCGGTACGACCTGACCGCGCGCGGCCACCAGCAGGGCCAGTACGCCGCGCTGCCGCGGCCCGCCGAGGGGAAGGGATTCGCCGTCGGTCTCGGCCGCGAACGAACCCAATACCCGGATCAAGACCATGACGGGCTCATCGTACGCGTGGCCGGGTCACGGTTTCCAAGTCGGCTGCTAGTGCCTTCCAAACCGCCGGGCGCAGTCTCGAACCCGTCGAACACAACGGTCGAAGGACAGGAACAGATGAGCGTCGACACTCAGGACATGAAGATCGTGCACCGCGCCTTCCGGCGCGAGTCACGGCTGCTGACGGAACTGGTCGCGGCGGTCGCCCCGGGAGATACGGTGCGCGCCAAGGTGATCGCCGACCATTTCCGCGACTACCGGCTGGGGCTGAAGAACCACCACGAGGGCGAGGACGAGCTGTTGTGGCCACCGCTGCTGGCCCGGGTCGATCTGGAAGCGGACGTCGTGCTGCGCATGCAGGCGCAGCACGAGCGGGTGGAAGCCACCTTGGCCGCGCTCGACATCGCGGTCCCGGCGTGGGAGGCCGGGGCCGGAGCCGACGAACGCGACACGGTCGTGGCGGTACTCGTCGATCACCGGGCGGTGTTGCTCGACCATCTCGACGACGAGGAGACGACGCTGCTTCCGCTGGCGGCCGACCACATCACCGAACGGGAATGGGCGTCGCTGGGCGATCACCTGGTGGCCAATACGCCCAAGCTCACCCTGCTCACGCTGTTCGGTCTCGTCCTGGAGGAGGCCGACCGCAGCGAGAGAGCCAAGCTGCTCGGTGGTCTTCCCGCACCGGTGCGCGCCATCTGGCACACCGTAGGCCGTCCCCGCTACGCCCGTCACATCCGCCGCGTCCGCGCGGCCTGATCCGAGAAACCGAGGAAACGATCATGACGAGATATCGCTGGACCACCCTGATGGCCGTGCTCTGCGCGGCCGCACCGTTGTACTTCGGGCTGAATTTCCTGCTCGATCCCGTCGGCGCCCCACAAGGTTTCGGTATCGAGCCGTGGCCGACCGGCAACGCCGACGGCTACTTCGTCGTCAAGGGCGCGCGTGACATCGCGGTCGCCGCCGTCACGTTCCTGCTGCTCGCCCTCGGCCACCGTCGGCTGCTCGGCTGGGTGGTGCTGATCAACGCCGCGATACCGTTCGGCGACGCGCTGGCGGTCGTCACGCACGGCGGCACCGCGGCAACGGCATTGGCCGTGCACGGCTCGGCGATGGGGCTCGTGGTGCTCACCGCAGTACTGCTGCTGACCGAACGCCCGCGAGCCGCGCTGCCCACCGCCACCGGTGACACACCCCGGACGGCCGGCGTCGCCCACTGATGCTCGCCGTGCCCGGTAGCCGCACCGCCACCGGGCACTCGGCGGCCGCGAACCCCGGCGGTTCGCGGCCGCTCCGGTCGTGGGAGTGAGCCTGCGTCGCTGCGAGATCCGCCCCGCTGTCCGTTGCCGCCATAGGTGGCGGACAGCGGGCGGTGCTGCGTGCGGTCCGCCGAATCCTCAGCGCTGCCGCAGCATCCGGCCGGCCGCGTCGACGGCCGGGCCGGAACTGTTGGCGTCGTAGACGAAGACCGCGAAGGCGAGGTCGCCGTCGATGCCGACGAACCAGCCGTGGGCGTGGGTGTCGTCGATGAATTCGGCGGTGCCGGTCTTGCCGAGCAGGCCGGGGATGTCGCGCAGTTGGGTGGCGGTGCCGTCGGTGATCGTTTCGCGCATCATGGTTCTCACCTGGTCGGCGATACCGGCCGGGAGTGCGGGCGGGGTGCGGTCGGGGGTGCCGGGCTGTCCCGCGACCAGGGTGGGGGCGGGGACGGAACCGTGCGCGAGGGCGGCGGCGACCAACGCCATGCCGAACGGGGAGGCGGTGACCTTGCCTTGACCGATGCCCTCCTCGACGCGCAGCGCGGGGGTGTCGGCGGTGGGGACCGAACCGGTGACGGTGGTCAGGCCGGGGGTGACGTAGTCGATGCCCAGACCCAGTTGAGCGGCGGCGGTGGTGAGGGCATCCGGGGGCAGATCGACGGCCAGTCGGCCCATGGTGGTGTTGCAGGAGCGGGCGAAGGCGGTGTGCAGCGGGACCTCGCCGAGGTCGAAGTTGTTGTCGTTGGGGATGCGGCGGCCCTCGATATTCGCCGAACCCGGACAGGCGACAATACTGTCGGGGGTCACCGACCCGGCCTGCAGCGCCGCGGACACCGTCACCGTTTTGAAGGTCGAGCCGGGCGGGTACAGGCCGGTCAGCGCGATGGGTCCTTCTGCGTCGGCGGCCGAATTCTGTGCCACGGCAACGACATTCCCGGTCGAGGGCTGCAAGGCCACGATGGCGGCCGGTTGCGTGATGGGCGTGAGCGCCGCTTCCGCCGCGCGTTGCAGACCGAGGTCGAGGGTGGTGCGGATATCGGTGGTGGGCTGGGGGTCCTGGCCCGCGACCCGCTCGGTGCCCTGCGGGGTGCGGGCGCGCACCGCCCAGCCCGCCGCGGCGTCGGCCTGCTGCTGCCACAGCTCCGACAGCCCCGACAGGGTGGGGGAGGCCAGGTCCCGGTCGGTGGTGAGCAGGCGGGTCTGGGGTGCCAGGGTGACATTCGGCAGGGCCGTCAGCGCATCCCGGATCGGGGCGAGGTCGGATTCCCGCAGAGTGATCGCCGTGACCGGGTTACCTTGTGCCGCAGCGATTTCCGATTGCAGCGACGTCGCGGTGATGCCGGGGGCGATGGGGGACAGCAGATTCGCCACCGCGACGGTGTCCACTCCGGGCGAGAGATTCACCAGGGTCACCACCTGCTGTGCCATCAGCTCACCGCCGGTGCTGTCGAGCACCCGTGCGGGATCCGGATAGACCGGGCTGTAGCTCAGCGGTCCGGTGTCCAGTCCCGGTGCGACGGCGGCCGGATCCCAGGCGACCTTGAACCCGTCACCGGTATCGGCGGCCTTGCCGGTGGTGGTGTAACTCCACTCGTTCGCACCGAGTTTCCAGGTCGCGGCGAGCGTGAACGTCCCGGCGTCGGTGTCGACCCCGCGCACCTCGAACCGCGCATCGGTGCCGAGCCCGTCGTAGAGCGCGCCGAGGGCGGCCGCGGCCTGCGTCGGGTCGGTGGTGACGGCGGCCGCCGCGCTCGGATCGTCATTGGTGAGCGCGTCGGCGAAGCTGGTCGCGACGGAGGTCATCCGTTCGGTGGTGTCGTCGTCGAAGAGCCCGCATCCGGTCAGCGTCAGGGTGGGGACGGCGAACAGCGCGAATAGTCGTGTCCTGGTCAGCACTGAGCCGACCCTACCCGCCGACGCCGGTCGAACCGGGCAGGCCGCGTCCGGAATTCGCCGTCCCGCGGACGGTGGGGCGGGCGGTGGGATGGAATGCCGGTGGGAATGCTTTCGACGGAGACATTCTCAGTGGCGGGAGCCCGCTAGACTGCGGAGTATGCACTTCGGGCGGGGTTTCACGTGTTCATCAGCAGCGCCTTGATCGATTTGTGCAAGGGAATACGCGATCGTGTGTTGAAGCTCCGCGAGGCCGGTGAGGCCTTTTCGGACACCTCTCGACAAGTCGGTGGCGATGGACCACACGACGCGGTCGACGCGATCGTGCACGAAGACCGCGAAATCGGACCGATGGTCGCGGCGACCGTGAAAACGGAGTACGAGCCGTCCACGGCATCGCCGGGGCCATCGGACCACAGCGAATCCGCGCCCGGATATTCGATACCCGGGAGCATTACCCGGGGCCGCGACCTCATCGACGATCTCGACTATCGCGCGCTCGATCGCGCGGGATACGGCACCAACCACGGCGGGCGTGCGTTGGGTGAGGTGAACCGACGCCAGGGGTTCGACGGCCCGCCCACCCTGGTGTCCCGCGAGGAGTTGGACCAGATCGTCGCGGCGGGAGGTGTCGAGTTGTTCCGCGGCGTATCGGACCCGCGTTTCGTCGCGGAGTTCAAATCGGGCTCGTACTTTCCCGGCACCGGACAATACGGGGAGGGTACTTATGCGACGCCGGACGTGGGAATGGCGCTGCGATATGCGGACCACCGGTCGGAAACGTTGTTGAGGATGGCGCTGAAGCCCGACGCGAAGGTGGTGGACTACCTCGACCTGTACCACGAGCAGCAAGCGGAATTGCGGTCGATCAGCGAGAAGATGGAGGAGCTTCGGAGGGGGGAACGGCCGCACGACGCGTCGGAAAGAGAAGAGGAACTGGAATCACGGTATTGGCAGGTGTATGACCGCGGGAAGTTCGCCGCCATCAAAGGCTACGATGCGTTTTCTGTCGGCGGCACCGAAGAGGCGGGCGTCCGTCAGGAATGGATTATCCTGAATCGCACCGCACTTGCGGTCGAGCGATAGGTCCGTCGCTACGTTGGCCCGACGATCAGGCGGGTCCCGTTGGCCAGCAGTGTCGTCGCGGTGAGACCGAACATGGTGTGGAAGCTATCGCTGAAATGACTCGGCGACGCGAATCCGGCGTCACTGGCCGCGGTGGTGAGGTCGTGTCCCTGTTCGACGGCGGCCGCGA
Organism: Nocardia otitidiscaviarum NBRC 14405; assembly: GCF_000308635.1. Classification (GTDB taxonomy): domain Bacteria; phylum Actinomycetota; class Actinomycetes; order Mycobacteriales; family Mycobacteriaceae; genus Nocardia; species Nocardia otitidiscaviarum. The sequence continues at coordinate 34,637 of NZ_BAGD01000068.1, forward strand.
CCCGCATCATGCGTGACCACAGCCGGTAGCGGCGCAGGCTGGTGCCGGTCTGGGCGGAGAACAGGTGCAGGAACCGTGAGGTGGACAGGCCGACGTCGGTGGCGAGGGCGGTCGCGCCGAGCGTTCCGGCCGGATCGGCGCGGATCGTCCGAACCGTAGCGCGGATGCGGGCGTCGGTGATAGCCGGTGTGTCCGTGTCGGCGATGCGGCGCAGCAGCGCGGCGGGGTCGAGCGGATTCGCCTGCCGCATCTGGTCGATGAGCGCCGATTCGTGACGGTGGGTGAGCCCGATCGCGCCCAGTGTCTCGGTCGTGCACCGTTCGACGCCGCTCAGGAGCGTCGGTTCGAGGTAGCAGAACAGCATCCGCCCCGAATCCACCACCACCTGGTGCCGCGTGCGGGCCGGAATGAACGCGCTGCGCACCGTGCGCTGGTCGGCGGCGACCCGCACCGTGAACGGCGCGTCGATCCCGACCGCGACGCAGTGCACCGACCCCGAATGCGGATCCAATCGCAGCGACGGCCCCAGATACGCGGCGTACCCGGACCGGATCCAGATCGTCGCCACTTCGCCCGGACAGCACGTTTCCGGAAGTGCGGCCCTGTCCATGCCCGTGATCATCGCATGTGACATTCCACGCGAAAGGGTCCCGCCCGTGCGCACAGTCGTCGTTCTGGTCATCGCCGCCGCGTTTCTCGCCATGGGCGGTTACGCGCTGGTGGCTCCCGCCGCCATCGCCCGTCCCTTCGGCACCCGCGTCGACACTCCCGACGGCCGTTCCGAGATCCGGGCCGTCTACGGCGGTTTCGGTCTCGCCGTGGCGATCATGCTGGCTCTCGCGGCCTTCGGTCCCGGCGGCTTGCGCGATGGTGTCATCGCCACCACCGCCGCGGCCCTGGCCGGCATGGCGGCGGGTCGGCTCATCTCCCGCCTGGTGGACCAGCCGGTGCCGTTCTATCCGGTCTGGCTGTTCTTCTGGATCGAAACGATCGCTGCCGCAGTGCTTTTCGCCATTCTCCCGTGAGGCGGCTACTCGCTGTTCCGGCGAGCCTTGCTCGGCTGCACCCGCGGGGGTTCGTTGGGCATCTTCGGATACACCGGGGGCCAGGGTGCGTCCATGAGGCCGTCGGCCATATCGCGCTCGGACATCTCGAGCAGCGGGGCGAGGGATTGGGGGGTGCGGTCGGCCCAGGGGTCGCCGTGGCGGGCGACGCGGTCGGGGACGGTGGCGATGGTGAGATCGTCGGGGACGACGGTGTCCAGGTCGGACCAGGAGATGGGCGTGGAGACCTGGGCGCCGACCTTGGGGCGCACGCACCAGGCGCCGAAAACCGTTTTGTGCGGGGCGTTCTGGTTGAAGTCGACGAAGACGCGGCTGCCGCGCTGCTCCTTCCACCACTGGGCGGTGATGCGGTCGGGGTGGCGGCGTTCGAGTTCCCGGGCCAGGGCGACGGCGGCGGCGCGCACCTGGTAGCCGTCCCAGCGCGGTTCCAGCAGGGCGTACAGGTGCAGGCCGCGCGAGCCGGAGGTCTTGACGCGCACGTCGATGCCGAGTTCCTCGCACAGGTCGCGGGTGGCCAGCGCGGCCGCGCGCAGGTCGTCGAAACCGATACCGGGGGAGGGATCGAGGTCGATGCGCAGTTCGTCGGTGATGCCGGTGGGCGGCAGTTCGTTGCCGTCGGCGTCGAAGACCGGCGGCGCGGTGCCGGTCTCCTCCGCGGCCGCGTGGGTGGGCCACACGTGGAAGCCCAGGCAGCCCAGATTGACCGCCCACAGGATGTGCGCGAGGTCGGCGGCCACCAGGGCGTCGCTGGTGGTGCCGTTGGGGGTGGACACGACGGTGGTCCGCAACCAGTCCGGCACCGAGGCGGGCACCCGCTTCTGGAACCAGGATTTGCCGCTCGCCCCGTCCGGATACCGCTCCAACAGTACCGGCCGGTCCTTGATGGTGTTCATGATCGGGTCGGCGACGGCCTGGTAGTAGCGCACCAGGTCGAGTTTGGTGTCGCCGCGTTTGCTGAAGTAGATCTTGTCCGGATTGGAGATGGTGACGGTGTGCCCGTTCGCCTCGATCTCGACGGAACCGCTCACGACCGTGCTCCCTCGCCGGCTTTCGCCTCGGTGAAGATATCGGCCAGTTCGGCGGGTGCGACCTCGTCGAGCTGGGCGTAGGTACAGGATTCGGGGGTGCGGTCGGTGCGGAAGCGCACCAGCCGCCCGCCGTGGCGCAGCCGCCCGGACATGACGTGCTCGTAGCGCACCTCGCCGACCAGTTCCGGGCGCAGCGGCTCCCAGGACAGGTCCTTGCCGCCGGTCCAGCGGCTGACCCCGCCCGGCATCTTGCCCTCGGCCTTGGCCTGTGCGGCCGCGTCGGCCCACTCCCGCCACGGGTGGTTCTCCAGGGCGTTCGTGCGCAGCGGCTCCAGTTCGGTCACCAGTTCCTTGCGGCGGGCGGCGGTGAAACTGCTGGCCACGCCGACATGGTGCAGGTGGCCGTCGTCGTCGAACAGGCCCAGTAGCAGCGAGCCGACGCCTTCGCCGTCCTTGTGCCAGCGGAATCCGGCGATCACGCAGTCGGCGGTGCGTTCGTGCTTGACCTTCAGCATGACCCGCTTGTCCTGCAGGTACGGCAGATCCTTGGCCTTGACCATGACCCCGTCGAAGCCCGCGCCCTCGAACCGGGTGAACCAGTCGCGCGCCTGCTGCGGATCGTCGCTGATGGGGGTGAGGTGGGTGCGGGAGAAGCCGCCGTCGAGCACCGTCTCCAGCAGTCGCCGCCGCTGTTCGAACGGTTCCTCGGTGAGATCTCGGTCCCCGAGCGCCAGCAGGTCGAAGCCCACGAAACTGGCGGGGGTCTCCACCGCCAGCTTGTTCACCCGCGACGCCGCCGGATGCAGCCGCTGCTGCAGGGTGTCGAAATCCAGGCCGTGTTCGGTGACCACCACGATCTCGCCGTCGACCACACATTTCTCGGGCAGCGCCGCAGCCAGCAGTTCCACCAGTTCGGGGAAGTACCGGGTGAGCGGGCGGTCGTTGCGGGAGCCGAGTTCGATCTCGGGTCCGTCGCGGAAGACGATGCAGCGGAAACCGTCCCATTTGGGCTCGAACAGCAGTCCGGGCTCCTCCGGAATGGCGGACACCGATTTCGCCAGCATCGGTTTGACCGGCGGCATGACGGGCAGATCCACGCGACCTCCTCGGGGTTACCTACCCAGGTAGACGCCGCGCCCGATCGAAACTCATCGGTCGGATACGGCGGCTCCCCAAGATCGTAAGGCCGTACCGGTCAGTTTTTCGAGACCGGCATGCCCTCAGCCGTCGATCCACCCGTGCTGATCGGCGAAGGCGGTGAGGCGCTCGCGGATGGTCAGTATCTCCCCGGCGGTCAGGGCCGGGCTGGCGTCGAGCAGCAGTTCGGTGATGAGCCGCCGGTGCTCCTCGGCGCTGAGCTGTCCGGCCGTCCGCTCGCCGCGTTCCTTGTTCTTGTGCCGCACCGGCCCCGTCCCCCCGACCAGCGCCAGGTTGATCGCCTTCGGCCCCCGGTCACCTTCGGTCACATCGAATTCGAACACCCGCCCCTGGCGCAGTTCGTCCTCGTCCAGGCCGATGTCGTTGACATGGACGAAAACGTCCGGGCCACCGTCTTCGGGCCGAATGAATCCGAACCCCCGTGAACTGTCGAACGACACCAATTTCCCGATGGACACCAACACCTGCTCCTCGTCGCCGCGTCCCTCTGCGGGTCACTGTAACCCGCGAACTGCCCGATGTCGGATGAAAGGGATTAATTTTCGATTGCCGCGCGCGGCTGAACGGTGCTGCCGCCGCGCATTTCGCGCGCCGGGCGGCGAATGCTCGAATGGTGCTCGGTCTGTTTGGGGCGCAGTGGGTTTCGCGTGACTTGGCAGGCGATGACGTCCGGTTGCGCCGTGCGCGAGCGGATTGCGTGTCGAGGTGGGTCCGCCGTCGACGCGATGCCCCGGAACCAGCCTTCCCATCCGTGGCGATACCGCATTCGGCGGTGCGTCGCCGGACCGCCGACACTTCCGAAATCGGTGCCGGCCTCGCCCGGTCCGGCGCGGCGCACACCCGCCGCGCCGGATGCCGCGGACGCGCCGATCATGGCGCACCGAGCTGGTCCAGGGTGCGCCAGCCGACGCTGGTCACATGTGGTTCCAGGCTCAGACGGCTGACCGCGGACTCCATCTGCCGGTCGTCGCGGCGATCGGAGACCAGCTCGGCGCGCACCTCCACCTTGCCGGAACCGATATCGGAGCTGGCGACCGACACCAGCTGAAAATCGGTGCGGGTCAGCGACTGCACCAGCAGCGCGCGGGTGTGCGCCTCGTGGGCGTCGTCGGTGCAGGCGATGAACGAGTACCGGGTGTGCTGTTCGTCTCCCGCCTCCGGACGGCGGTCCACCCGACGACCCGCGGCCCGCAGCGCGGTATTGACCACGACCACCACGACCGTGCCCGCCAGCGCCGTGGGCAGCATGCCCGCACCGGCCAGCGCGCCGATCGCGGCCGAACACCACAGCGTGGCGGCGGTGTTGAGGCCGCGCACGGTGAACCCGTCGCGCAGGATGACGCCCGCGCCGAGGAATCCGATACCCGAAACGATCTGTGCCGCAACGCGGGTCGGGTCGGCGGTACCGCCGCTGAAGCCATGGGCCGACAGCAGCACGAACAGGGTCGCGCCCGCGGCGACCAGCGCGTTCGTCCGCAGCCCGGCCATGCGCGCCCGATACTGCCGCTCGAACCCGATCACCGCACCCAGGCTCACCCCGGCCAGCAGCCGAATGAGCATGTCCACCATGGTCATGACGCACTCCCGAGAAAAGGTCGGCGCACCGCGCGCTACCGGGAGAGCGGAATCCTCCGAACGAGCGCGGGTGGGTCGCCGAAACACCGTGTGGCCACCTGATATCGACTCCGAGATCGATCACTTCCACCGGGCACGCCCACCACCTCCTTCCTCGTAAGACCTTTGGCACTTCGCGGCGTAACCCGTCCGACGGGAGCTGGTCGGGATCACCCCTTGATTCGGGGAGACCTGTCCTGATCGGTGGCGTCTCTCGACCTTTACGATCGCCAGCCTGTATCCGCGAAGGAGCCTCAGCGAACGACGGCACCTCGCCCCAGCGAGTAAACACCCGGCATCCCGGTTTCGCCACCGGATGTGCGCGGCGCAACACCGAGGGTGGCTGATCACGGTTCTCCGAACCTGTCGCGCGCGGTCCTTCCATTCCTCGACGAGTCGATGAGCTTGCCGGTCGAACTCCCGCCGGTCCGAGGTCCGCCAGGTGTCGGGATCGGTATCGAGACCGCGTTCGGTGACGAAGCGCAGGAAGTGGGCGGAGGTGGCTTTGCTGCGGGCCCGGATGAATTCCTTCTCTCGGTGTCGGAGTCACAGCTTCTTCATCCCGTGCCAATATGATCCTCTCATCAGCTTCTCGCCGAGTTTCGGGTTGTCTCCAGCGAGCATGACCAGTTCCTGAGGCGAGGGAAACTCCACGACTCGTCCCTCGAATCGTGCGCGCATGTCCCGCAGCAGTGCCGCATCACGCTGAGTCAGCGGGCCGAGGTCGCCGGTAAGGAATCGGTCGATACGAAGTCGCATGTTCCTGACGGACTCATCCAGGTTAGCGGGGGTGAGGTCCCAGTCGTATCCGGCTTTGGCCCAAGCGACACCGCCGTCGGTCATGGAGGCGGTCACCTGCAATCTGTCGACACCCGATCGCCGGAAGTAGTCCTCGGTCGACGCCGAGAACGCCGTGGAGAACCCTTGGCCGGTGAAACCCTTCTGAAGTTCGGTGAGTTCGTTGGCGACAACCAGATTCCCGTCGTCGTCGCGGAAGACGCTGTAGAGGAGCGAACCGGCATCGCTCCCGGCATCGTCGCGGATCTCGCCGACGAAGGTCACTTTCGCCGGGCTCGTACTGCCGTCGTCGAGAGTCCAGGATCGCTCGTACCAGGCGTTGATGTTCACCACGTGATACGGGCCGTACCGCCGCTGGAGTCCGCGCAGTTCCCGGGTCAGATCATGGTCGCCGAGCTCGCCACGCCGGGCACTGTCGTAGAGGCCGCCGACGGGCGGCATATGTGACAGGTCGGTGATCGGTATCCGCATGCCGGGTGGTCCGGAAGACGTCCCGCTGCGGTGCGTATCGCCCGGGTGTTGCGCGGACGCGACCCGCTGGTATCCGTCCCTGTCGGCACCGCCGTAGCTGCGGCGTGCGGCCGTGACCTGGGCGGCCAGTTCACCCAGCGTGCCGCTCAACTGTCCACCGGTCCGGCGAGCGAGCAGGTCGGCCATGGCGTCCCGCATGCGCCGCAACAGTTCAGCGGGTCGCTCACCGGCCCGCTGTCTCATCGTCGGCCGCCATACCCGACAGCGTCACCTCCGTGGCCGTCGGCATCATCCACCCGGTGGCCCGACGGCAACGCGGTGATGAGGGCGGCGGGCAGCACGAGATGCCATGTGGTCGATGTGGGTAGCCTCGGAGATACGGGCCGAAATGTTTGGGCGCGACTAGGAGGCGGCGGAGTCTCGCCTCCTGGTCGCGTGATCCGAGACGCTTCCAGGAATAGCGGCTGGGCACAATGGGCCGGGGTGGGATTGGCGCGCGAGGTCATAGCGGTTGTGGGCGTGGCGCGGGGGAAACACGCGCTACCAGCGGTATCGGGTGGCATCCGAAATGCCCGAATTCGCACAATTCGTCATGATCATTTCGGCGTCGAGGGGGCTGCCGGATGATCTTGTCCGTCCGGCTGATCCGGGGCGAACGGCCACTCTTCGAAGTGAACGCACCGACCGGTGGGGTCGAAGCGCAGGACCCACAGGTCCCGCCACGAGGCCGGGGTGTCGCGCAGGTACTCGACGCCGACGCGCGCCACGGCGGTGTCGTCGTCCACCGCGATCACCTCGGCGGTCATGGTGAAGGGTTCGTCGGGACCGTCACGCCCCGCTTCCCAGAAGGCGGCGATCGCCGCGTGGCCGGTGATCGGCGTCGCCCACGGGGACACGTAGTACTCGGCCGCGTCCGCGAACAATTCGCGCACGGCGGCGGTTCCCGCTGTGCGCCAAGCCAGTTCGTAGCCCTCGATCCACTGCTGCACTGCCGCGCGGTCCATGTCCGCGACGCTACGCCCTCGGCGCGCTGCTCGGGCCGGATCTAGTCGCGGTACATGCGCCGGTAGGCCCAGATGGTCGCCACCAGATGGTCGACGATCTGCTCGCGGCTGGCGCGCAGCGTGCCGTTCAACCACGCCGAGAACATGCCCGCGTTGCCGCTGGCCATGGTCACCGCGGCCAGCCGCCGGCGAACCGGATCCTCGATATGGCTGAACAGATGGTCCTGGATGAGCCGGGTGAACGCGGGCATCACCGAGATGGTGGTCGCGCCCAGCCCGGTGCTCGAGTACGGCTCGACGAGGAACAGCCGGGACTTGCGCGGATCTTGGAGCACCTTGTCCACCAGTACCTCCGACAGGGCACGGTCGCGGGCCGGATCGTCGGCCACCGCGTAGGCGGTCATCGGCTCGAGGAACTCGTCGGCGATCTGGCGGTACAGCACGTCGAGCAGTTCGTCTCGGCTGCTGAACGATTCGTAGAAATAGCGGTCGGTGAGATTGGCCTTGCGGCATACGGCGCGCATGGTGACCGCGCCCGCTCCGGATTCGCCGATCAGATCGAGCGCGGCGTCCAGGAGCGCGGCACGCCGCGCCTCACGGCGTTCGGTGAGGGTCGTGCCACCCCAGAGGCGGGGCTCGGCGTCGGAGGGCTGCTGACCTGTCTGCACCGGGAACAGCGTAGTGCCCGGCCGGGACGGACCGCGCACGCCCGGTGCGCGGGGGCGGTCGCGCCCGCGGGACCCACCGCGCCGACGCCGCCCGGGTGTCGCCTCCGTCCGACCGGGACCGCCGCGCCTGGCTGTCGAGCGGCTATCCCAGCAGTTCGTCCACGTAGCACCAGCGCCAGCTCTCACCCGGCTCCACGCTGCGGATCACCGGATGCCCGGTGGCTTCGAAATGCCTGGTGGCGTGATTGCCTGGCGAGGACTCGCAGCAGGCGATATGCCCGCAGGCCAGGCACATGCGCAGATGCACCCACACCAAGCCCTCGGCGACGCATTCGGCACAGCTGTCGGGAGTGTCGGGCCGGGCGGTCTGCGGGGCGTCGCGCAGGTGCTCGCAGTCGCCGCCGCCCACCCCGGCCACCATGGTCTCCGGACCGTCGTCCTCGGCCTCGGTGACGCGGGCCAGCGTGGACTCCTCCATATCCAGCAGTGCCATCACATGCTGGAGCACCTCGTGATCGAGGGTGCCGGTATCGCGCACCCGTAGCACCACGTCGCGTTCGGCCGCCAGCATGGCCAGCCGCAGCCGCCGATACTCCCCGCCGGGGGTGATGCGGTCGGATTCGGAGCGGCCCAACAGTTCCCACGCGGCCTGCGCCCGCTGGACGGCCTGCCCGCGCAGCCCCTCGACGATCTGCGGCGGTGTGGCGTCGGTGACGTGCGCGTCGAGCGCCGTGAGCCCGGCCGAGGTGGCCTGTTGCAGCAGCGCCGCCTCCTGGAGCCGGTCCTCGGCGCGGCTGGGTCCGCGCAGTCGTAGCGCGCGCACCACCCAGGGCAGCGAAACCCCTTGCAGCAGCAGCGTTCCGCCCACCACCACCACCAGCGCGAGCAGGCGCAGTGTCGCCAGTTCCGGGGTGTCGGCGGGCAACAGCATGGCGGCCGCCAGTGTCACCACGCCGCGCATCCCCGCCCACGACACCACGGCCGCGCCGGTCGGCTGCGGCCTCGGTTTGCCGCGCCGTCTGCCCTCCATCCACCAGGCGACGTAGGTGGCGGGGAAGACCCAGACCGGCCGGGCGAGCATCACCGTCGCCAGCACCCCGGCGCACGCGATGAGCAGGGTGCCGTGTGCGAGCCCGCTGTTCCAGGCGTCCTCCACGATATGGCGCACCTGCAAACCGATCAGCAGGAACACCCCGCTCTCCAGAATGAACTGGATGGTGCGCCAGTTGGTGCGCTCGGCGATCCGCGAGGCCGCGCTCTGCCACACCGGCGCACCGTGGCCGAGAATCAGACCGCAGGTCACCACGGCGATCACCCCGGAGGAGTGCACCGCCTCGGCGGGCAGGTACGCCGCGAACGGCGCCAGCAGCGACAGACTGGTATCGAGCACCGGATCGGTGATGCGTCGCCGCAGAAAGGCCAGCACCGCCGCCGCGACCAGACCGATCACCGCACCCCCGACCGCGGCCAGCAGGAAGTCGGCCCCCGCCTCCCACAGGCTCACCGCCCCCGCCATGGCCGCGATGGCCGTGCGCAGCGTCACCAGCGCCGTGGCGTCGTTGAACAGCGACTCACCCTCGAGCAGGGTGACGAGACGCCGCGGCATCCCCACCCGTCGCGCGATGGCGATGGCCGCGACCGCGTCCGGCGGCGCCACCACCGCCCCGATGGCCACCGCCGCGGCGAATGGCACCGGCAGCAGCACCATCACCACCACCGCCACCGCGAAGGTGGTGAACAGCACCAACCCCACCGACAGCAGCGTGATCGACACCTTCTTGGGCCGAAAGTCGATGAGCGAGGTGCTGATCGCGGTCGTGTACAGCAGCGGTGGCAGCAACCCGAGCAACACCAGCTCCGGATCCAACCCCACCTCGGGAACGAACGGCAGATACGACGCCACCACCCCGGCCACCGTCAACACCAGCGGCTCGGCCACCCCGATCCGCCGCGCGAACGCGGCCAGCGCCACCGCCGCCGCAATCAACCCGACCAGTCCGAATGCCAGCTCCACGCGAATATCCTGCCAGCCGCGTCAGCTCCTTCCGTGCAGCGCCGTTGCCTGCGGTGATGGCGGGGCCGACGACGTTCGGTCGCACGCGCACACGAGGAGCGGACACCGCACCCGCGTCACCGCCGTTGCCGCGTCCCCACCTGCGCGATCCACTCCACCGCGCTGGACATCACCGACGCCGCCGAAGGGCACCCAGTCGACCCGGACGACCGCCACCATCACCGCCTGGATCTCGCCTCCCGCGCTGTGTTCCCCGCCAGCCCGGCCTGACACGGCCGCGCATCGGATCACTCGCCGAATGACCAGCGGTTTCGAGACTCTTCCGATCACCTCTCCGCCACGCCAGGGGTGAGCACCTCCTTGGCGGCCTTGTCCCACGTCACGCCCGTCCTCCCGGACTCCGGCAGGACTCCGCGAGGGGGCGTCCTCCGGATCAATACGATCCTTATCAGGGTTGGTTCTGATGCAGAATCGTTGGCAGGGATCCGGAGTCCAATCCAGAGTCGGAAGGTGTCGCGGAGGTTCTATCTGTGTGGATTTCTCGATTGATACGCGATAGCTCAGGCCGGATCGTTCATAGCTTCGTCGAGTTCGCTGAGCACAGTAAAACCTTCACTGACGACAAGACGGGGAAGCTCCGCAATCTGCTCGATGGAGCAGATGTGCAGGATGCACAGGGCGCCGACCGGATCAGGAAATCGATAAATGGTGGAGCTGAGGGAGGATCGGAGCCGCCGTCGGTGGCATCGTTCATGCAACCGCATACTTCGGGCAGGAATCTTTACATCCCCGACCTGTCATCCATGCCGCCGCTGGGTGAATTCATCCGCGGGTCGCCTGCCGATGGCAAGAAACTTCTGGCTTCACTCTCCGGACTGAATCGACGATACGGCCCCTACGATGTACACATCGCTCAGGCAAAATATTTGGACGATGCAGTAGGTTTCAACTACCACGCCTCGATCCGGGACCCTGACAACGGGATTGTTGGTATACTCGAGCGGAAAATCTATCAGGATGACAAGGGTCGCATCGTTGTCGATAATCGTGTGATGGATCTTGACGAGGATGCCACCGGTCAGGGGTTCGCCACCGCCTTCAACTCCGCGATGGAGGGCTACTACCGGAGATCCGGCGTGGATCGGATCACGGTTTTTGCAACAGACGACGGAGGGTACGTTTGGGCGCGTGCAGGATACGACTTCGATACGAATCCAGATCTACTGAAAGAGTCCGTTTCCTCGATCACGGACAAGATTCGAAACATATACAACAATTGTTCGCCCGCTGACCGGGTGCAACTCGACGACATGTTGCGTAGATTCGAAGGTCGAGTGATCGAGTATCCGTCACCGAACGAACTCGCGAGTTTGACCGGTGATGATCGTGAACTCGGCAAGACATTGATGAAAAATACAGCATGGTACGGAGTGAGGGTCCTGTGAATGTGACGCCCGAAGAGGAAGAGTTCATCCGCGCACGCAGCAAGGCTATGGCCGACGAGTTCATGTCTTTCGTGACATCTCGCGCGCTGGACATGGATATGGACACGTGGCCGGATAGCGACCGTAGAGAATTCGAGATCCGAAACCGTACCCTGATAGAGGAATGGAAACGCAGGGCGCGAGAGTTGCCGTAGCCACCCAAAGCAGTTTCCGGAGGCCGAGTCGTTGCTGGCGGCTGTCCTTCGCCTGCATTCACCGTCGGCGATTTTCGAAGTCGACTACACGTATTGATCTTTTCAACCAAATCCGGCAACGGTGCGCTCGGCGATCAGGGCGGCCTCGTACTCGGCCATGAGTACGAACATTGGCGGGCCGTGTCGTCCGATCTCGCGGCGTGATCTCGGTCAGGTCTCGAGTCTGGGTGCCGATTCCATCGGTTTGCCGCTGTCCCGCCAGGCAGTGACGCCGCCCGCCAGGCTGCTGGCGTCGTAGCCGGCGCGACGGGCGAGGGCGGCGTAGTGGCGGGAGACCTCGCCGATCGGGCAGAGGAAGACCAGGGGGCGGGAGCGGGGGAAGGGGACGGTGTGGGTGAGCATGTCGTCGAGTTGGTCGTCGCGGATATTGATGGCGCCGGGGACGTGGGCGATGCGGTAGGCCATGGCACCGCGGGTGTCGACCAGGGTGGGGCGGGCGGTGCGGTCCAGTTCTTCCAGTTCGTCGGGGGTGAGGGTGGGGGTGGCGGCGAGTTCCTCCGGGGTGGGCGGGGTGCGGTGGCGGGCGGGTGCGCCGAACAGGTCGGGGCGGCGTTTGCGGATGTAGGACAGGTACGGTTCGAGGCGGTCGCAGACGATGAAGACGGCCACGGTGGGACGTGAGTCGGCGGGGGAGTCGCGCAGTGCGTCCAGGGCCGCCGTGTAGGCGGCACCGCTGGTGGGTCCGGCCAGGACGCCGTACTCGGTGGCCAGGGCGAGGGTTCCGATGATGGCGCGGGCGGAGTCGACGGGCACGATGCGGTCGTAGAATTCGGGCTGGAACAGGCCCACATCCCACATCTCGGTCTCGGAGCGGATACCGGGGATGAAATCGCCGCGTTCGGAGACCACCGCGATGGTGCGCAGTTCCGGATTGTGTTTGCGCAGATAGCTGGCCGCGCCCCGGGTGGAGCCGGTGGTGCCGAGCCCGCCGATCAGATAGTCCACCCTCGTGATGCCGTCACGGGTGAGATCGTCGTGGATCTCACGCCCGGTGCCCTGATAGTGCGCCTCGATATTCTTCTCACTCGTGTACTGCGACGGATGATGGTACGCGCCAGGGGCTTTCGCCATCGTCGCCTCGATCACCGAGTACACGTCATTGGGTGCGGTCGGATCGGGGCACTCCGACAGTCCGGGTAGCTCCTCGATCTCGGTGCCGAACAGCCGCAGCAGCTCCCGCACCTCGTCGACCTTGATCCGATTGGTGACCGCCCGCAGCCCCACCCCGTGCACGGCCCCGAGAATTCGCAACGCCTTCGCGGTATTGCCGCTGGACGCCTCGATGAGACTCTGCCCGCGTGCCACGATCTCGTCGAGTTCGTCGCGGATCATGCCCCACGCCACCCGGTCCTTCACCGACCCGAACGGGTTGCAGGATTCGAGTTTCGCGTACAGCTCGACATGTTCGAGCCCGTGTACGGCGGGGTCGAGCCGCAGCAGCGGCGTATCGCCGATGAGTTCGGTGATGTGGTCGTAGCGCATCACGCCTCCCTCGATCCGGCGGCCGCCACGGGCTCGTACTCCTCGTCCCGGCACACCCGGAAGCCGTCACCCCGCTGTGCGACAGCGAGTTTCGGCGGCCTCGGATGCATGGACGCGTTCGCCGCCGAGAGATCCATGTGATAAGCCCCGGTATTGGGGAAGACGATCACATCGCCCGGCCGCGGCCGCCGCGGCAGCCACACCTTGTGATTGGTGATGAGATCGCGCTCCAGGCACAGCCGTCCGGCCAGGAACACCCCGACCGGTGCGTCGCCGTGGTCGGTGTCCGGCACGTCGCCGCCGGGCAGCAGCACCGGATCCACCATCACCTCCTGATCGGCGGGTGTGACGGTGTCCCGGCTGACATCGAGATTCACCAGGGTCGTGTCCGCGGCCACATCCTTGACGAACTCCACCCGGGCGGCGGTGATTCCGGCATGATCGACCAGCGCCTTGCCCGGCTCCAACCAGATGTCGAGCAGATTCTCCGCCGCCAGTCGCGCCATCGCCCGTCCACCGTGCTGTTCGAGTTCCGCGCCGAGCAGATCGGTGAGCATCCGGGTCGCGGGCACGGTATTGGCGTATTTGTGGAACACCGGCGTACCGTGCACGGCACCGCCGTCGAGATGGAAGCCGAAGGTGTTGCCGCCCCAGGTCAACGCCTCACCACGGCCGAGCAGACCGGCCCGCAGCGCCACCACGTAGCGGTCGAAGGCGTCGGCGTCGGAGGTGAACACCTGCCGGAAGCCGCCGCCGATATTCAACACCGTCGGCACGAGGCCGCATGCGTAGGCGCGTTCGGTGAGTGCGAGGCAGGCCTCCACCGCCCGCAGCCGTTCGGCGGGTTCCCCGGAGTCGATATGAAAGGCGAAGCCGCGGAACGTGATCCGGTCCCGATGCGCCGCCAGCAGCGCGAGCGCCTCCTCGGCCTGCCACAGCGGCACTCCGAACCGGCTGACCGGCGTCGCCGGGAAGCCGGACAGGCGCAGCAGCAGCGGCACCGGGGCGTCCGCCAGCTCCGCCAGCCGCCGCACCTCCCACAGATTGTCGGCGTTGACCGTCACCCCGGTGCCAACCAGAGCACGCAGGAACGCTTCCCCTTTCGGCCCGGTCACCTCGATGCGATCCGTCGCGAATCCCGCATCCACCGCGCTCGCCAGCTCGGCCGCCGAGGCGACGTCGATGCCGATGCCCGCCCGTTCGGCGGTGCGGACGAAGGCCCGTGACTGATTCACCTTGTGCGCGTAGCAGATTCGATACCCGGTTCCTTGCTCGTCGAGAACGTCCCGGAAGTGCCCGAGGTTCTCGGCGAACACCTGCGGGAACACCAGATGCGCGGGCGAACCGAACCGCGCCAACGCGTCGGCCACCGCCCCGGGCGCGTCGAGGAACGCGCGGACCAGCGGATGGATCTTGGGCGGCAGGGTCGGCGGTGTGGAAACCGTCATACGGCCGTTTCCGTCGTGGCCGGTGCCGGTGTCTCGACGGTGGGGTTGTAGCCGCTGTCGCGCAGGGCCTCGAAGGCCCGGTGCCGATTGCGTGGGCTACGGAAGTCGGCGAGCACCCGCTTGGACACCAGGTCGATGTCGTGCACCGCGATGCCCATCGATTCCAGTGTGCCGGTGATGGTGCGCACACAGTGCTGGCAGTTCATATCCGGCACCCAGAACACCCGGTCCTCGGCGGACAGCTCCGCATCGCCGGTCTCGGCATCCGAGGTCGTCTCCGCGATGGTGAGCCGCGAGGCGATGGCGCAGAACAGTTCGGTGAACCGGTCCACGACCGTCGGCAGGATGCTGTAATGCTCGCCCTCGATCTGATGCGGCATGGCGGCCAGGCAGGCCGGGCGGGTGCCGGGCGGCAGCAGCGCGTACTGGCGCGAGATGAGGTCGAGTTCGTCGTGATACTTCTCGATGGCGGCCGCCACGCTCAACCCCTCGACCGCGGTGGCGCGGCGCATGATCCGGTGGGCGTCGGCGATGGTGGCGTCCTTCATGGCGCGCAGCGTGGCCACCGTGTCGGCGGAGTAGCGCACGGTGCCGTCGGGTTGCGCGGCCAGCGTCACCGCGATCATGCCGCGCCGATAGGTCGACGCCTGCTGCTCCCAGTACCACCGGGTAGCGACCGCCCCGTAGATGCCGGAATCACGCATGCCGACCGCGAACTCCACCGGGGTCCGATAGGGCGTCCACCGTGCCAGCAGCGCATGCTGCGCCAGCGCCCGCCCGGTGGCCTCGATGCCGACCCGGAAGATGTCGATGGGGTCGTGATCGGTGGTGGTGCCGTCGAGCACCGCACGGTCCCGCTCCGACAGCAGTGAGATCCGTTGCGCCAGAGCCTCGTCGGCGGCCAGGGCGTGCCACAGCGTCAGCACGGTCTCGCGCATGGCGATGGGCACGATCGGCCCCAGCCCTCCGGAGTGGTAGTGCCCGGTGTTGGGGATTCCGTCGCTGTCGGTCCACGCGATACGATGCGTCGCCGAGGTGACCTGATCGGGACGGCACGGCTTCATGAACCGCCCCAGATACAATCGCTGTGACAGCGTCAGATGCGAGCCGGGCTCGGAACGCATCGGCGCGCAGGTGTATTCGAGCCGCAGCCGCGGCGGCAACTCGGCCGTCGCGAACAGTCCGGGGCGGGCCAGTGTCGCCAGCACGCGGGAGGCCGCGCGGCGGTCGTAGCGGGGGTCGTGCCCGTTCATCGTCATCGGACCTCCGTGGCTATGGTGGCGACGCGCTCGGTGAAGCGGTCGATGTCATCGACGGTGGTGTAGACGTGCGCGCTGACGCGTACCGAATCCTCGTCCCGCCCGACGGTGTCGGCGGGGACGCAGTGCGCGCCGGTGCGGACCAGGAAACCGTACTCGCTCAACACGAATCCCAGATCGGTGGCGGAGATGCCGGGCAGCGTGAACGACACTGTGCCGTAACCGGTTTCGCACGGGGCGTGGGCGGGGCCGGGGAGGAACTCCAGATCGGGAATGGTGCGCAGGCCCGCGATCAGGCGCTGGGTGAGCGCCCGGTTGTGGGCGGCGATGGCGTCGAGCCCGAATCCGTCGAGCACGTCCAGGGCCGCGCCGAGGGCGAGGATGCCCGGAATATTCTGGGTGCCGCCCTCCAGCAGCCGCGGCATGGCCCCCGCGCGCAGCATCGCGTCACCGTGCGGTTGAGCGTTGCCGTGCGAGGGCGGAAGGTCCAGCGCGACAGCGGAATTGCCGCCCGGCAGGAACGGGGTGAGTTCCGGATGGCGGCGGCGTCGGCAGTACAGCACCCCGGTACCCGGTGTGCCGAACATCTTGTGGGCGGAGAACACCGCGAAGTCGGCGTCCAGCTCGGTGACGTCGACCGGCAGATGCCCGCCGCTCTGGCTGCAGTCGAAGCACAGCGCGATGCCCGGATCGATTCGCCCCCGCAGTTCCTCGAGCGTGGTCAGCGCCCCGAAGACGTGATGCAGATGCGCGACCGTGATGAGCCGGGTGCGCGGGGTGATCGCGGCGGCGAGATGGTCGATATCGGCCTCCCCGAGCGCGGTCACCCGATAGGGCACCAGCCGGATCTCCCGCCCGAAGGCGCGCAGCAGCTGCCGAAGATGGTGCCACGGATAGACATTCGAACCGTGATCGCGCGGGCTGTACAGGATCTCGTCACCGTCGCGCAGGTTGGTCAACGCCCAGGACAGCGCCACCGCGTTGAGTCCGGCCGTCGCCCCGCCGGTGAACACCACCTCGTCGGGTTGGGCGCCCAGGAATCCGGCCATCCGTGCACGCACCCGCTCCAACTCCCTGGTGAGCGTCGTGGCCCACGGGTAGGTGCCGCGCCCGGCGTTGGCGGTCTGCCGGGAGTGATACCGGTCGACGGCCTCGATGACCGGTCGCGGTTTCTGCGTGGTGGAGGCACTGTCGAGGTAGACGGCGGTATCGTCGAGGGCGGGGAACAGCTCCCGCGCACCCGCCAGCGCGGTCTCCCGGGCGAGGTTCGGCCCGGCGGACGGAGTCGCTGATGACCGCACCGTGCCGCTCCCTCCGAGGAGTATGCGCTTCGACGACACCCACGATACGCAACTTTCAGGTTGGACTCGAAGGTTCTCGCGGGCAACCGCTTTCGCCGCGACCGTCTCGTTATGGCCGCCGCGGCGCTGTTCAGCGCTCCGGGCCGCCCGGATTGCACAGCGCGTTCACGGTCTCCTGGTAGCCGACGGCCGGTCGCCACGGCTCCAGGTTCCAGCTCGGCTTGTCGGGGTTCACCAGTCGCGCCCACTCCCAGTGACACCGGAACTGGTCCCACATGCCGGGTGTGTCGGCGTCGGGGGACAGGGTGAGGATCTCCCGCCAGGCCCGGTCGGCGGCGGTCGGGAACCGGTCGGCGCGGCCCGCGTCGGTCGGATAGACGAGCAGCCGACGGCCGTCGACGGCGTCGGTCCATTCGGTGCGGTCGATGAGCGGCATCCCGGCGTACACATCGGGCGGCAGCGTGGTCGGAGCCGCGATATCGGCGGGCGTGGGTGCGGCCAGCGCCTGGACCGGCGGGGCGGGCGGCTCGGAATGTGCTGCCGGTTCCAGCGAACCGATCACCACCGGCGCGGATTCCTGGGACGCACCGCAGCCCGAGAGGGCGAGCGCCGTCGCACCCGCGAGCACTACCCCCGAGAATTTCGTGCGGTGCCGCATGGGCTCCCCCACTTCCTACACTGTTCCGCTGCGGAAACCGACGCTACCAGCGATGAATCCACCATCACTTTTGCGTCAACGCACCCCGCCCCGATTCGGTTCCACTGGTGCTCTGGCCCAGACGGACCATACGATGTCACGCGCAGGGTGCCCTTCGCCACGAGCGCGGCGTCCCGCATCGAGGTATCCGGATGATTGCTCGACGTGTGAAGGCAGGAGATGTCACCGACTGTGAAATGTCTTGTCTGGGAAGTGGACAAGACCCTGTGGGACGGGGTGGTGAGCGATTCCACCAGTGGAGCGCTGCGCCCCGACGCGGTACGGGCCCTGCGCATACTGGGGGAGCGTGGCATCCTGCACGCGGTCGCCAGCCGCGGTGAATGGTCGTGGACCGACGCGGAGCTGCGCCGCCACGGACTGCACGACCGCTTCGCGGTCATCGAGGTGGGGTGGGGCCGCAAGTCCGCCGCCATCGGCCGTATCGCTCAGACCCTCGGACTGCACCTGGACAATATCGGCTATATCGACGCCGAACCGCTCGAACGCAGCGAGGTCGCCCACGCCCTGCCGCAGGTCCGCTGCTACGCGGCGCGGCATGTGGACGTGCTGTCGGCTCTGCAGGAGTTCCGCGCCCCGGCCGGCACCGCGCCGCCGCCCACCTCCCCGATGGGTTTCGCGCACGTCTTCGGCAGCTGATCCGGCAGCGGCGGGGCGGTCAGCCGCCGAACGGCATCCGGTGCGAGCGTGCACACCGTGCACGCTCGCACCGTGGTCGATTCAGGCGGGCGTCGACTCGGACTGCCCGCCGCCGCGGATCTCCACGATCGGCAGTACCAGCGCCGCCGGAGCCGACGCCGGGACCACCGGCTGCTTCGGTGCCACGGGTGCGATGCGCCGGTAACCCCGCCCCTGCTCCGGGCGGGTATCGGCCTCGCCCTTGTTGGGCCACATGGCCGCCGCGCGTTCGGCCTGCGCGGTGATGGTGAGCGACGGGTTCACGCCCAGGTTCGCCGACACCGCCGCACCGTCCACCACGCTCAGCGTCGGATAGCCGTACACCCGGTGGTAGGGGTCGATGACGCCGTGGTCGGGATCCGCGCCGATGGCCGCACCGCCCAGGAAGTGCGCGGTGAGCGGGATGTTGAACACCTCGCCCCAGGAGCCGCCCGCCACGCCGCCGATCTTGTCGGCCACCCGTCGCGTCACCTCGTTGCCGACCGGGATCCAGGTCGGATTGGGTTCCCCATGGCCCTGTTTCGAAGTCAGCTTGCGGCCGAACAGGCCGCGCTTGGTGTAGGTGGTGATGGAATTGTCGAGGTGCTGCATCACCAGCGAGATGATGGTGCGCTCGCTCCAGTTCTTCACGCTCAGGAACTGCACCAGCATCAGCGGATGCAACAGCACCGTCCACAGGAAGCGCAGCCAGCGCGGCACCCGGCCGCCGCCGTCCACCATGAGGGTCTGCAGCAGGCCCATGGCATTGGAGCCCTTGCCGTAGCGCACCGGTTCGATATGGGTGTCGGGCGTGGGATGGATGGATGAGGTGATGGCGACGCCGCGGGTGAAGTCGCGGTCGGGATTCACTTTCCGGGTGGCCGCGCCGACGATGGACTCGGAGTTGGTGCGGGTGAGCACGCCCAGCCGATCGGACAGGCCCGGCAGCACACCCTTGTCGCGCATGGCGAACAGCAGCTTCTGGGTGCCGCGCGTGCCCGCCGCCAGCACGACGTTGGCGGCGGTGTAGGTCTTGGGCTGCTTGCGCAGCAGCGCGCCCGTGCGGGTGGTGTCGACGTCCCAGGTGCCGTCCGGCAGCGGGCGCAGCGCCTTGACCGTGGTCATCGGGACGATCTGTGCCCCGGCCCGCTCCGCGAGGTACAGGTAGTTCTTGACCAGGGTGTTCTTGGCGTTGTGGCGGCAGCCGGTCATGCACTCGCCGCATTCGATGCAGCCGGTGCGGTCGGGGCCGACGCCGCCGAAGAACGGGTCGGCGACGGTTGTGCCCGGCTCGCCGAAGAAGACGCCCACCGGGGTCTGGACGAAGGTGTCGCCCACGCCCATATCGTCGGCGACCTGCTTGAACACCTCGTCGGCGGGGGTCAGGTGCGGGTTCTGCACCACGCCGAGCATCTTGCGCGCCTGCTCGTAGTAGGGCATGAGTTCGTCGCGCCAGTCGGTGATATCGCGCCACTGGGCGTCGGTGAAGAACGGCTCCGGCGGTACGTACAGCGTATTGGCGTAGTTGAGCGATCCGCCGCCCACGCCCGCGCCCGCGAGGATCAGCACATTGCGCAGCGGATGGATGCGCTGGATGCCGTAGCAGCCCAGGGCCGGTGCCCACAGGAATTTCCGGAGATCCCAACTGGTGTCGGGCAGTTCGTCGTCGGCGTAGCGTTGCCCGGCCTCCAGGATGCCGACCCGGTATCCCTTCTCGACCAGGCGCAGCGCGGTGACGCTGCCGCCGAATCCGGATCCGACGATGAGCACGTCGAAATCGGTTTCGCGCTGGGACATGCGGAACTCCTCGGTGTCGGCGGTGACGCGCGTTACGCTAACGCGGACAGTTACCACTGTCAACGAAGGTCGTCCTGACTCTATGCTGGGCCGGTGCCTCGCTTCAGCCGTACTCAACTCGCCGATCTGAGCGGTATCCCGGCGCGCACCATCCGCTACTACCACTCGCTCGGCCTGCTGCCGAAACCCGGCCGGGCCGGGAAAGAGGTCGTCTACGGCGACGACCACCTGGAACGGCTGCGCGACATCGCCGCCATGCGGGCGCGCGGCCTGCGCCTCGACGCCATTCGCGAGGTTCTCGCCACCGATACCGTGGCGGCGGACTGGCGGACCCTGTTCGACCCGCGCCACTCGGTCTCCGCCGATCAGGTCGTGGACATCTCCGACGAGGCGCTGTCGGATCTACTCGGCGACCGCCGCACCGAGATCCTCGACGACCTGATCGCCGCCAACTATCTGGAACGGCGCGCGGACGGCTGGCGGGTGCCGGATCTGCCCATGCTCAAGGGCGCGCTGATCCTCTACGACATCGGCACCGACATCACCCTCAGCGGCGCACTGCGCAAACTCATCCGCGCACATATCGCCGACCTGGCCGACGAGATGGCGCGCACCTTCCGCGACGCGGCCGCCACCAGCTACGGCGGCGAGGGCCTCGGCACCGACCTGATGCGCTTCCGCGACCGCTTCCGGGCGGCGGCGTGGGAGGTCGGCGGGGCGACCCTCGCCGACGAGATCGAGCGTGCGGTCAGGGAACTCGACGCGGACGCGGAGCGCTGACTGCTCGCGTGCCACCAGACGAGCCGCGTCGTCACCCATGATCGTTCGGTCGAGGACGGTCGGCGCCAAATCCGCACGGCCACATGCAAAACGCGACGCCCTGACGCAGCGGCTCGGAATGCCGTGACGCGGGAGCTGTGTGTATGTTCGGTGCGGCAAGTTCTCTGTACGGAAGCACGGTTCACGCATGACCACACCACGCCCCCTGACGCCCTTCGAGCTGGCTCATTTCGACCGCGAGGCCCAACTGGGCAGCGTGCCGAAAGCCGAAGTGGCCCTGTACATCGGGACTACGGTGCGCGGGGAGATCGACGTCGAGATTCTGCGTCGGGTGCTGGCCGAACTCGCCGCGGGGCATGCCGTACTGCGTGCGGTTGTCGTCCGTGCCGCCGATGGCGGGCTGGGGTTCGTTCTGCGGGAGGACTATCAGCCACCGCTGGAGATCCGGGCGGGCGGAGACGACGAGTACCAGTCGCTCATCAACAGCAAACATGACTGGGGGGAAGGGCTTTTCAAGGGATATCTGCTGCGGGACGGCGAGCTCAGCCGCATCGTGTTGGCGGCGCATCATGGTGTCTGCGATGGACGCTCGATGTTTCCGCTGGTGCACGAGATGTGGGAGCGGTACAGCGCCCATCTCGCGGGGCAGCCGCTGCCGTTGTCGGATGTGGACCGCGAGCTGCCCGACGGGGTCGACGCCCAGTTGGCGCGCACGGTCTCCGACGCCGAGCTCGATGCCTTCATGACGCAGCTGGCCGCCATCGCCGCGGCCACCGACCCCGCCACGTCCGCACCGGTTCATCTGCCCATCGACGGCGACGGCATCGGTGACCCGCGCGGACGGTTCACGCTGCGATCGTTGGATTTGAGCGCGGATGACTCCGAGGCGATCGTCACCACCGCCCGCGCACACGGGGTTTCGGTCAACAGCCTGCTCGCCGGTGCCGCCCTGACGGCCCTGCGTACCGAGCTCGATGTCGACTCGGGTCCGGCCATGATGCTCGCCACGCACTGTGTCGATGTGCGGGACCAACTGTCGCCGCCGCTGTCGGGGTCGACCATTCTGAACTGTGTGAGCGGGGTTCCCACACCCGTCTTCGCGAGTGCTGACGCCGATCCGATCGAATTGGCGCGGATTGTCGAGGTCGGCGTGCGGGGCGGCGTCGAGGCCCGGTTCCCGGCCCTGATTCTGCGTGCGCTGTCCCGCGGCATCGATCCCGAGGCCGCGGGGATGCCCACCATCGTGCCGTCGCTGGGGCTGTCCAATATCGGTCGGATGCCTGCCTATCCGATCCCGCCGAACCTCGAGCTCGTGCGCAATTTCGTCTACGGCATGGGTGAGCAGATGCCGCCGACGATGACCATGTTCACGTTGGGCGATCGCCTTACCGTCCAGGTCGACTACGACACGGTCGAACACAGTCATGCGCAGATGGGGCGGGTAACGGAGGCGATGCGCCAGCAGCTGCGGCACCTGTGTGATCTCGCCCCGACGAAAGCGGGATAGCGACCCAGCGCGCACCGTTCGTCGCGAACCGCTCTCCAGTACGAGTCACAGATCGAGGTACGACCCACCATGTCCGAAACATCGACCACCGCCGAGGTGCCCTTCTACCCCATGCCCCGAGCGCATGGCTGTCCCTTCGCGCCGGCCCCCGGAGTCCGCGAGATCGCCGCGGCGGGACCGATTTCCAAGGTGCGGACGTGGGAGGGCAAGACCGCATGGCTGGTGACGGGCCATGCGGAGGCGCGCATGCTGTTCACCCACCCGAATGTACTGCTGGACAACAAACATCCGGAGTTCCCGCATACGAACCCGTCGATGAAAGCGGTCGCGGATTTGAGTCCGCGCACGATGTTGAACTCCGACGGTGCCGAGCATGCACGCTTCCGGCGGATGCTGGCCAAGCCGTTCACGCCGAAGCGACTGGAGACCTTGCGACCGCTGATCCAGAAGCGTGTCGACGAGCGGATCGACGCCATGCTGGCCGCGGGGCGTTCGGCCGATCTGGTCACGGCGCTGGCACTGCCGGTGTCGTCGGAGGTGATCTGTGAGCTGCTCGGCGTCCCGTACGAGGATCACGCGTTCTTCGAATCCCTCACCGCGACCGGGTTCGACTCTGCGACCTCTGTCGAGGAGTCCGCGCAGAACACGCTGCGGATGCTGGACTATCTGAACAAGCTGCTCGTGGCCAAGACCGAGAACCTGGGCGAGGACACACTGTCCGATATGGCCGAACTCGTGGCCGCCGGGGAGCTGCAACCCTGGGAGGCCATTATGGAGGCGGTCGGCCTCCTGGCCGCCGGACACGAGACCACCGCGAACATGATCGCCCTCGGTGTCGCCGCACTGCTGGAGAGTCCCGAGCAGGTGGCGTTGATCCGGGACACCGACGACTCGAAGGTGCTGAGCACCGCGGTCGACGAGCTCGCTCGATACCTGAGCATCCCGCACATCGGGTTGCGGAGAGTCGCGGTCGCCGATATCGCGGTCGCCGATGAGATGATTCGCGCCGGTGACGCGATCATCTTCGATATCGGAGTGGCCAACTGGAGCGAAAGCGTCTTCCCGAACCCGGACCGGATCGACCTGACCCGCTCGAACGCGGCTCAGAACCTCTCCTTCGGCGCCGGCCGCCACAACTGCATCGGCCTGCAATTGGCGCGGATCGAACTCGGCATCACATTGCAGACGCTCTTCCGGCGTATTCCGGATCTGCGGGTGGCTGCGGCGCTCGATGAACTCGATTTCAAGGAGGACGCGATGGTGTACGGCCTCAAGGCGCTACCGGTCGAGTGGTGAGAATTGTTGAGCAGGCGACGAGGGAAGGATACGGACTACCCGCCGTACGAGCGACAAGAGACACTGTCGGCAGCCCAGCAGCATCTCTACGCCGCGCTCGACAAGACCCGTGAGGTGCTCGGGTACTCGAGAAGTCAGGTGGCGGCCGAGTTGAATCTCTCACTCAGCGCGACCGCCAAGAAGTTCCGTGCGGAGCGCCGCTTCGAGAACGAAGAGATCATCGCCCTCGTCAAATTTTTCGGGTTCCCCGCCGTGCTGGGCTTGAAGGTCGCCGATCAGGTCCTCCACGGAATCGTGCCGTTCCGGGCCGGTCGCTGGCCGCCGCAGTTCGCCGCGGGGGATCTCGAACTGCTGAACTCTTTCGCCGGACCCGGAATGTTCATGGAGAGTCCGGTTCTGCACATCATGGCGAAGAACGCTGCGGCAGACGAGTACTTCCCGTGGTTGAAGGTCCCGACCGATGATTGCGGTCCGGTGAATCTGGTCGTCGAGCTGTTCACGAATCCGGGCGCGCTGGACAGCTTCGGCGACACGTGGGACGACATGGCGCGACATGCGGCGATGATGCTCAACATCCTGGCCCCCGGGATTGTCGAGGCGGAGGTCATGGCGGACATCTTCGAGCGGTGTCGAGTGCATCCGAAATTCGACGAGTATCTGAATTTCCTTCCCACCGATCCGGAGATCTTCGCCAAGACCGAGGTGACGGTCAAATGCCCCGATGGTGTTCGTCGTCGTCATATCGTCAAATCGTTGCGGCAGGACTGGCCGGATCCCGAAGCATGGGTGATGACGACTATGGTGCGGGTGGAATAACCGGCCAGCGGCCCGAGCCCAGTTCGCGCGAGATGGTGCGGGCGGCGGTGCGCACCGCGTCCACGACGGTCTCGGGGGCGGGCCAGTCGGCGGTGGGCAGCACCACGCCGACCGCGCCGACGACCGCGCCGGTGTTGTCGAAAATCGCTCCGGCGATACAGGATTCGCCGAGCACGGCCTCGTCTCGCTCGAGGGCGATCCCGGAGTGGGCCACCGGGCGCAGGTGTTCGGCGAGGTCGTCGGCGGTGGTGATGGTGTCGCCGGTCATGCTGCGCAGGGAGCCGGTTTCGGTGCGCGGCAGGAAGGCCAGGATGGCTTTGCCCAGCGCGCTGGCGTGGGCGGGAATCTCGATGCCGAGTTCGGGCATCTGGCGGCTGCCGTCCGGGCTGGGTTCGTGGTGGATGATCACCACGTCGTCGCCGAAGAGCACGCCGACGCGGACCGCGCGGCCGGTGCGGTGGGCGAGGTCGTGCGCCCAGGTGAGGGCGCGGGCGCGCAGATCGAGGGTGTCGAGGTAGACATTGCCCAGGCGCAGCACCGCGGGGCCGAGTTGGTAGCGGCCGCCGCCGTGCTCCTGCACGACCACGCCGTGCGCGGTCAGGGTGCGCACGATGCCGTGCACGGTGGTCGCGGCCAATCCCAGCTCGGCGGCCAACTCGGACAGCGTCATCCGCCGCGCACCCTGGAGGGCGAACAGGATGCGGACGGCGCGGTCGACGGACTGGATCATGCGATCACCTTTCGCGGGCCCTTGTGACCCGAGCCACAACACCGTACTCTACGAATTCTATTCGACATTATCGAATGGCGTTCGACATATCTGGAGTACCTCATGGATGGACTGCGGACACCGCAGCGTCTCGCGGCGGAAGTGCTCGGCACGGCATTCCTCGTCTTCATCGGCGTCGGGTCGGTCCCGGCGACGCTCATCGTCAACGGCGACGCGCCGTTCACCATGGCAGACCTGGGCATGATCTCGTTGGCGTTCGGCACGGTCGTGGTCGCGACCGTCTACGCCTTCGGACATGTGTCAGGTAATCACATCAACCCGGCGGTCACCCTCGCCCTCGCGGTGTCCGGACAGTTCCCGTGGCGGCAGGTCCCCGCCTACCTCGCCGCGCAGCTGGTCGGCGCGGTACTCGGTGCGCTGGCCATCCTCGGCACCCTCGGCGACCGCGCCAGCGAGGTGGGGCTCGGCATCGCCGCCTACGGCACGGATGTGGGTGCGGGACAGGCGTTCATCGCCGAATTCGTCGGCACCTTCATCCTGGTGCTGACCGTCCTGCTGGTCGTACACCGCGCCGCCGCACCGGGATTCGCGGGCGTGGCGATCGGGCTCGTGGTCTTCGCCGCCATCATCCCGGTGGCCCCGGCCACGGGAGCGTCCATCAATCCCGCCCGCACCCTCGGTCCGATGCTGGTGCAGCAGCTGTGGGGCGGCGACGTGCACTGGGGTCAGGCCCCGGTCTACCTGGCCGCCGAATTCCTCGCCGGGGTGGCCGCGGCCGCCACCGCGTATGCCCTCACCCGCACCTCGCACCGCCTCGGCGCGACCGCCGAACCGGTCGAATCGACCGTCCGATAGGAGATCTCGTGAAGAAGCTCATCAACGATCCCGCCGATGTGGTCGACGATGCCCTGGCCGGTATGGCGGCCGCGCATCCGGAGCTGCGCATCGACGAGAAGAACCGCGTGATCCTGCGCGCCGACGCCCCGACCCCCGGCAAGGTCGGCTTGGTGTCGGGCGGCGGCTCCGGTCACGAACCGCTGCACGGCGGCTTCGTCGGCCGCGGCATGCTCGACGCCGCGTGCGCCGGTGAGGTTTTCACCTCCCCGGTGCCCGACCGCATCCTGGCCGCCACCACCGCCGTGGACGCGGGTGCGGGCGTGCTGCACATCGTGAAGAACTACACCGGCGACGTCATGAACTTCGAGATGGCCGCCGAACTGGCGGCGGCCGAATCCGGTACCGAGGTGGTGTCGGTGGTCGTCGACGACGATGTGGCCGTGCGCGACAGCCTCTACACCGCCGGGCGGCGCGGCGTCGGCGGCACCCTGGTGGTGGAGAAGCTGGCGGGCGCGGCCGCCGAGGCGGGCCGGCCGCTGCCCGAGGTGGCCGCCGTGGCTCGCCGCGCCAATGCCGAAACCCGCAGCATGGGTGTGGCATTGACCTCGTGCACGGTGCCCGCCGCCGGTCGGCCCACCTTCGAACTGGGCGAGGCGGAGATGGAACTGGGCATCGGCATCCACGGCGAACCCGGACGGCGACGCCTGCCGCTGGCCTCCGCCCGGGAGATCGCCGAGCTGCTGGTCGAACCCCTGCTGTCGGATCTGCCGTATCGGTCCGGCGACCGGGTCATCTGTTTCGTCAACGGGATGGGCGGCACGCCGCTGCTCGAGCTGTACGTGATGTACAACGAGGTCGCGCGGGTGCTGCGGGCACACGGCGTCGAGGTGGTCCGGTCACTGGTCGGCCCGTATGTCACCAGCCTGGACATGGCGGGATGCTCGGTGACGGTGACCCGGGTCGACGACGAACTGCTGGAACTATGGGACGCGCCGGTGCGGACACCGGCCCTGAACTGGGGAGTGTGACACCGTGACAAGTATCGACGTGCAGCGCTGGATGCGTGAATTCGCCGCGCTGATCGATGAGCATGCCGACGAGCTCACCGCCCTCGACGCCGCCATCGGCGACGCCGACCACGGCAGCAACATGCAACGCGGCGCGCGGGCGATCGTGGCCGAATTCGACTCCGCCGCTCCCGATTCCGCCGCCGCCGCGATCAAACAGGCGGGTATGGTGCTGGTCCGCTCGGTCGGCGGGGCCAGCGGGCCGCTGTACGGCACCTTCCTGCTGCGGATGGCCGCGACCACCACCGGCGAACTCGACGCCGACACCTTCGGCAAGGCCGTGCGCGCCGGTATCGACGGTGTGGTGGCGCGCGGCAAGGCCCAGACCGGGGACAAGACCATGTACGACGCCCTGGCTCCGGCCGCCGACGCTTTCGATCGCAGCCTGGCCGCCGGGGCGGATTTCGCGGCCGCCCTGGACGCCATGGTGACGGCCGCCGCTACGGGCCGCGATGCGACGGTGCCGATGCAGGCCCGCAAGGGCCGCGCCTCCTATCTGGGGGAACGCAGTGTCGGCCATCAGGATCCGGGTGCCACCAGCGCGGTGCTGCTGCTGCGCGCGGCCCGGCGGGCGGTGCGATGACCGGCATCGTCGTCGTCTCCCACAGCCGTGCGCTCGCCCGGTCCGCGGCGGCCTTGGCCGCCGAGATGCTGCACGACAGTCCGGTGCGCATCGAGATCGCGGCCGGACTGGACGAGCACACCCTCGGCACCGACGCCACCGCGGTCGCTGCCGCCATCACGGCCGCCGACAGCGGTGCCGGCGTCCTGATCCTCATGGACCTCGGCAGCGCGATCCTGTCCGCCGAACTCGCCCTGGACCTGCTCGACGGTCCGCACCGGGTACGGCTGTGCGCGGCCCCGCTGGTCGAGGGCCTGGTGGCCGCCGCCGTAGCCGCCGCCGGGGGAGCCGACCTCGACGAGGTGGCCGACGAGGCGGAACACGCGCTGGACGGGAAACGGTCGCAACTGGGGGCCAGCGAACCAGCGACGGGCTACGCGGCCGCGTCCGAGCACGAGCGGCCGCCGACCGGCGCGGTCGAGTGTGCTGGCGCGGACGTGTCCGGGTCGGTCGATCCGCATCCTGTGGACGAGGCGGCAGCCGCTGACAGCAGTCCGGATGCGGCTGATCGTGCTGCGGCGGAAGCGTCGGTGACGGCCGGTCGAGATCCTGCCGCAGTGTCGACGACGGCCGAGAGGGAACGGGCGCGCGTGGCTGCGATGGTGGATCGGCATACGGCGTCGGGCGTACGCCCCGCCGGGGGAGGGGGCGCGGCGGCACCGGATGCGGTCCGCGCCGTCTTCGTGGTGACCAACGAGCACGGCCTGCACGCCCGTCCCGCCGCGCGGCTGGTGGCGGCGGTGAGCGGCCGCGACGCCGGGGTGCGGGTCAGGAATCTGAGTACCGGATCGCCGTCGGTGTCGGGCCGCAGCCTGAGCCGGATCGCGGCGCTCGGTGTGCGCGCCGGGCACGAGGTGGAGATCACGGCCAGCGGTCCGGACGCACAGGCGGCGGTCGATGCCGTCGTGGACCTGGCGGCGCGCCACTTCGACGAGCGGCCCACGGGTGTCGCGGCGAGCACCGCGACCGAAAGAGCTGCATTCGACAACACTGCGGTCGAAGGCACTGCGGCCGACAGCACTGCGGCCGCGACGCCGCTCCCCGAAAGTGCTCTGTCCGAAGGCAATCCCTCGTCGGCCGGGTGGCGTCACCACGAGTCCGAGCGGACCGGTCCGCTGGCGGCGGCCTCGGGTATCGGGATCGGACCGGCATGGCGGCTCGATACCACCGACTTCCATCTGGAAGACACCCGTGCCGAGGCACCCGCCGTGGAAACCGAACACTTCGACCGCGCGCTCACGACCGTGCGCGGTCGCATCGACGCCGATATCGCGCGCGCCCGGACGGATGACACCGCCAGGGAGATCTTCGCGGCGCACCGACTGCTGTTGGACGATGACGACCTCACCGCATCGGTACGCGCGCGCATTGCCCAGGGTCGGTCGGCCGCCGTGGCGGTCGCCGCCGTTTTCGACAGCGCCGCCGATGAGTTGGCGGCGCTGCCCGATGAGTATCAGCGGGCACGGGCCGCCGATGTGCGCGCGGTGCGTGATCAACTGCTCTCGGCTCTGCTCGGGCACACCACCGAGATCACCAGCCGCGCGGGCATCCTGGTGGCCGCGGATCTCACGCCCGCGCAGGTGGCTGGGCTCGACCGCGACCTGGTCACCGGCATCGTGCTGGCGCAGGGCAGCCCCACCGCGCACAGCGCGATTCTTGCCCGCACCAGGGGAATTCCCGCCGTTGTCGCGGCCGGTCCGCAGGTGTTGACCGTACCCGAGCAGACGCTGCTGGTATTCGACGGCGATACCGGCCAGCTCGTCATCGCCCCGGATGCCGACACCCTCGCCGCATTCACCGCGCGAGCCGACGCACAGCGGGCCCGGCGGCGCGCCGCCGGTGCGGCCGCACAGGAACCCGCGGTGACCCGCGACGGAGTCGAGATCCAGGTCGCCGCGAACGTCGGCAGTGTGGCGGACGCGGCGGACGCGGTGCGCGGCGGTGCGGACGGCGCGGGACTGGTCCGCACCGAATTCCTCTTCCTCGACCGGGCCGACGCCCCGTCCGCCGCGGAGCAGGAGCAGGTGTACCGGGACCTGGCGACTACCTTCGACGGACGCCCGATGGTGCTGCGCACCCTCGATGTGGGCGGTGACAAACCACTGCCGTACCTCGCTCAGCCGGTGGAGGCGAATCCTTTTCTCGGACAGCGCGGTATCCGTCTCGCCCTGGCGCATCCGCACCTGTTGCGCGAGCAGCTGAGCGCCGTCGTGCGGGTGGCCGCGGACCATCCGATCGGGGTGATGTTCCCGATGGTGACCGACGTACGAGAGATCGACGCGGGCCGGAGGATGCTGGAAGAGGTGGCCCCCGAGGGGCTTTCGCTCGAGGTCGGCATCATGGTGGAGGTGCCCGCCACGGCGGCGAAAACGGCAGAGCTGGCCGAGCACGTGGACTTCTTCAGCATCGGCACCAATGACCTCACCCAGTACGCGTTGGCGGTCGAGCGGGGCAACGAGGCCGTGGCCGCGTTGGCGGACGCCCTCGATCCGGGAGTGCTGCGGTTGATCGACATGGTCTGCCGAGGTGCGGGCGGGGCGCGGGTGGCGGTCTGCGGCGAGTTGGCCTCCGACCCGGTGGCGGTGCCGATCCTGCTGGGTCTCGGAGTCACCGAGCTCAGTGTCGCACCCGCCGCCGTCCCGCTGATCAAGGCCGCCGTGCGGACGCTGGACCACGCGGCCTGCGTGGACCTGGCCGCGCGGGCACTGCGCTGCGCCACCGCCACCGCGGTGCGCGGGCTGCCGCGTCCGGCCTGATCGCGGTGGGCCGGGCGGATTGCCGAGGAGTCGCCGTGTCCGGCATCACCAACCGGTTGGTCTGCTCATTCAGGCTGTTCACAGCTTTGCGTCACACACTCGAAGGTGATGCCCGACAAACCTCGCAATCCGTCCGCCCATTACGGACCGCGTCACGCCCGCGGGCCGCGGCACCGTGCGGTGCCGGTGCGGTCGGTGCGGGCCCGTCGCGCCCGCGGGCTGGTGCGACTGCTCACCGCGACGGTGGCGGCGGTCGTGGTCGGGGTGACCGGGGTGGGCTGGTACGCCTCGGCCGGGCTCGATAACGGTTTCGCGCGCTCGGATGTGCTCAGCGACGAGGATGTCGCCGCCCTCGACGGCGACCTCAACATCCTGTTGATCGGGTTGGATACGCGCAAGGACTTCGACGGCAAGGACCTGCCGCGCGAGATCCTCGACGCCCTGCACGCCGGGGACAGCGACGTCGGCGGCTACAACGCGAATTCACTGATCCTGGTGCACATTCCGAAGGATCTGAGCAAGATCGTGGCCTTCTCCATCCCGCGCGACGACTATGTCGACGTCTCCGGTATCCCCGGCTACAGCAAGGTCAAGATCAAAGAAGCGTACGGCCTGAAAAAGGCCGCGGTGGAACAGGATCTGATGGAGCAGGGCGTGACCGACCCGGTCGAGCTCGAGCATCGCGGGCGGGAGGCGGGGCGCGCCTCCATCGTGCAGACCGTGCGCTCGCTCACCGGTGTCCCGATCAACCGCTTCGCCGAGATCTCCCTCGCCGGGTTCTACGACCTGGCCAATGCCGTCGGCGGCGTGGAGGTCTGCCTCGTCGACGCCGTCGACGACAGCTACTACTCCGGCGCGGTCTTCCCGGCCGGTCGCCAGCATCTCGACGGCGCGCAGGCGCTGGCCTTCGTGCGCCAACGCCACGGCCTGCCCAACGGCGATCTCGACCGCACCCACCGCCAGCAGGCATTCCTCATGTCGGTCGCCAAGTCGCTGCAGGATTCCGGCACTTTCACCGATCTGGGCAAGCTGAAGCGACTCGTGGACGTCGCCCATGCGGACATGATGCTGTCCAAGGGCTGGAACCTGCTCGAGTTCGCCCACACCCTCGGCCGGGCGGGTTCGATTCCGGTGGAGTTCCGCACGCTGCCGGTGCTGCGCTACGCCACCGTCAACGGCCAGGACGTGAACATCATCGACCCGGACGCCATCGAACGGGAAGTCCGCACCGCCTTCGGGCTGCCGGCACCCCCGCCGACCACCACGCCCAGCGCCGATGCGGACGAGGCGGCCGAAACCGCGAGTACCACAACGTCTTCGGCCACCACCACGACTGCCTCGACCCCCACCGCGGGCAAGCCGGTGACGGGGTCGATCGGCGACGGTATTCCGTGCGTGAACTGAGCGGGTTCAGGCGACCGCGAGGGTGGGGAAGCCGGGTGGCGGGGTGCCGCGCCGTGTACGTCGCTGATCCAGCACCGCGAAGACGACGGTGAGCGCGGCCGCCGCCACGTAGGCGAGAACCGCGCAGCCGGCGACCGTGCCGAACGTATCCGCCGCGGCCCGCGAGACCTCCCCGTCACCGGTGGCCAGGGTCGCCACCGGCACCGGATAGCGATCCGGGACATCGGTGAAGTCCGGCAGGGTGAGCGCGAAGGCCAGCAGGGCCAGATCGGCGGCCGCGAGGGCCAGCAGACTGCGCGGGCGTAGGGTCGGCGCGAGCGCGGCGGCGACCGAGACCGCCACCAACAGCGGGGCCAACACGATCACGGCGACCACGCCGAGTGACATGAACACGATGACCAGCCACCAGCCCGGTGCCAGCACGCGCACCCCGAGCGCGAGCAGCACGACGAGCAGCTGACCGATGAGCAGTGCCGAGCGGTTCATCATCGACCTCCGTCCAGGAACCACGACGCTGTCGATCCTGACGCCGACCAGCAGCTCGGCGCCTGCGCGCGACTACTCGATCGACTGCGTAGTTCCACTCGAGCGGCTCGGCCGCCGCAGCCGCTTGTCGACGGCGACCACGGCGCTGGCGACGGCAGCGATGGCCGCGATCCGCAGCCAGGAGTCGACCGCGATCGGGGCGGTGTCGAAGACGGTGTTCATGACCGGCAGATACGTGATGGCGACCTGACCGACGGCTTGCAGCGCGACACCCCCGGTGATCCACGGATTGGAGAACAGCCCGATCCGCCACGCGGAGTGGGTGAGCGAGCGGCAGCTGAACAGATAGAACGCCTCCACCACTACGAACAGGTTCACCGCGGCGGTGCGGGCCTCGGCCAGGCTCGCACCGTGGGCGAGTTCCCATTCGAACAGCCACCAGGTGCCCGCGACCAGCAGGGTCGACACCAGCAGGGTCCGCAGCACGAGTGAGCCGGTCATCAGGGGCTGGCCGGGATCGCGTGGCGGGCGGGTCATGATGGCGGGTTCCTTCGGTTCGAAGGCCAGCATGAGCCCGAGGGCGACGGCGGTGGTCATATTGATCCAGAGGATCTGCGTGGGCAGGATCGGCAGCGCCGCACCGGCCGCGATCGCGACCAGCAGCACCAACCCCTCACCGATATTCGTCGGCAGCGTCCAGGTGATGAATTTGACCAGGTTGTCGAAGACGCCGCGGCCCTCCTCGACGGCCGCCTCGATGGTGGCGAAATCGTCGTCGATGAGGACCATGTCGGCGGCGTCCTTGGCCACCTCGGTCCCGCCCGCGCCCATGGCCACGCCGATATCGGCTTGGCGCAGCGCCGGGGCGTCGTTGACGCCGTCACCGGTCATGGCGACCACGTGCCCGCGGGCCTGGAGCGCTTCGACCAGGCGCAGTTTCTGCTCGGGGGAGACGCGGGCGAAGACATGCGTGCGGTCCACCGTCTCGGCGAACCGCTCCGGGGGCAGGGCATCCAATTCGCCTCCGGTGAGCGCGGATTCGTCGTCCCGGGGGTCGACCAGGCCGATTCGGGTGGCTATCGCGGCGGCGGTGGCGGCGTGGTCGCCGGTGATCATCTTGACCGCGATGCCCGCGCTGCGGCAGGACTCGACGGCGATGGGCACCGCGGAACGGGCGGGGTCGAGCATGGCCTGCAAACCGGTGAAGATCAGTCCTGCGGCGAGGGAGTCGACGGTGAACTCCGCGGGTGCGGCGGTCGGTCGCACGGCCGTGGCCAGCACGCGCAGACCGCGTGCGGCCAGCTCGTCGGCGGCGGTGAGGACGGCGTCCCGGTCCAGCGGCGTGGTCGTGCCGTCGGCGCGCAGCGCGGTGGGGCACAGGTCGAGGATCTGTTCGACCGCGCCCTTGACCAGCGCCACCCGATCGGCGGCGGATGCGGAGCCGGAATCGCGGTGCAGGGTGGCCATATAGCGGCGGTGCGAGCTGAACGGGATGGTCGCCACCCGGGGCAGCAGCCGCGCGATGCGCTCGCGGTCGAGACCGGCCTTGGCGGCGGCCACCAGCAGCGCGCCCTCGGTGGGATCGCCGACGATCGTCCACCGGCCGTCGTCGCGGTGCAGGGTGGCGTCATTGCAGGCGGCACCGGCCAGCAGCGTCCAGCGCAGGGCCTGATGCTGTTCCGAATCGGCTGTCGCGCCGCTGGATTC
Organism: Nocardia otitidiscaviarum NBRC 14405; assembly: GCF_000308635.1. GTDB lineage: Bacteria > Actinomycetota > Actinomycetes > Mycobacteriales > Mycobacteriaceae > Nocardia > Nocardia otitidiscaviarum. The sequence continues at coordinate 68,822 of NZ_BAGD01000068.1, forward strand.
GCCGATGGTGCCGGTCGGGGCATAGCCGGTTCCGCTGACCTCGAACCGGCCGTCCGGTGTCCAGATGGTGGTGACGGTCATCTGGTTCTCGGTGAGTGTGCCGGTCTTGTCCGAGCAGATGACCGTGGTGCTGCCGAGGGTTTCCACCGCCGGGAGCTGCCGGATCACGGCGCGCCGCTTGGCCATCCGTGATACGCCGATGGCCAAGGTGATGGTGACCGCGGCCGGTAGGCCCTCCGGGATCGCGCCCACGGCGAGTGCGATGGCGGCAGTGAACATCTCGGCCGCGTCCTGGCCGCGCAGATAGCCCACGGCGAAGGTCGCCGCCGCCAGCACGAGAACGCCGACGGTCAGAATCCTGCTGAACCTGGAGAGTTTTCGGGTCAGCGGCGTGGCCAGGTCCTCGGCCGCACCCACCAGCCGGTGGATCGCCCCGACCTCGGTTTCCGCGCCCGTGGCTACCACGATGCCCGCACCGCTTCCGGCGGTGACCAGCGTCGCCGAATAGGCCATATTGCGGCGATCGGATACCGGGGTGCCCTCCGGCAGCACCACCTCGTCCTTGGCGACCGGCGCGGACTCACCGGTCAGCGCCGATTCGTTCACGCGCAGTTCGGCCACCTGGATCAACCGCAGATCGGCGGGTACCTTGTCACCCGCGTCGAGCAGGACGAGATCGCCGGGAACCAGCTCGTCGGACGGTACCGTCCGCTCGCCGCCGTCGCGTACCACCCTGGCCTGGGTGCGCACCATGGACCGCAGTCCCTCGAGCGCGGCCTCGGCCTTCGACTCCTGAACGAATCCGACCAGCGCGTTGATCACCACGACGCCGAAAATCACCGCGGAGTCCACGTATTCGGCCAGCACGGCGGTCACCACACCGGCGACCAGCAGCACATAGATCAGCGGATTGTGCAGCTGACGCAGCAGACGCATCGGCCACCCGGCACGCGGTGCGTCCGGCAAGGTGTTCGGGCCGAACCGTGCCATCCGCTTGGCGGCCTCGGGTCGGCTCAGTCCGCGATGCCGATCGGTCTCGAGCAGCAGCACCACCTCATGGGCGGACAGCCCGTGATGGGCATTGGTGACCACGTCCGGAACGTCGATCTCCGCGGCCGCCCGCGGCACGACTCGGTCATACGAACGTTCGGCTGGGCGCATACCCCCATTCCATATCGGGTGCGCGGCGACCTACCAGGGCATTTCGTCCCCCGGCCCGGGTGCCGGGCAACCCGTGTGAACAGAGGCCCTTCGCCCCTGGTGCCGGACCGGCCGACCGCGGGACAGTGTCTTCACCCGCCATCCGACCTAGCGTGCTTCGCGTCCCGGACTAGCATCGACCCCATGGACTCCGGTGCTCTGGTGGGTCGGTGGCGGTTGACGGCGTGGACCGCCACCGACCCCACCGGCACGGTCACCCGACCGTTCGGCGACCACCCCGACGGCTCCGTGATCTACACCCCCGGCGGCTGGATGAGCGGCCACCTGTCCCGCCCCGACCGCCCGCACCTGTCGACCCCGAATGCCCTCGGCGGCCCCGAACCCGAACGCGCCCAAGCCTATGCGACCTACATCGCCTACTGCGGCGAATACCGCATCGAGGGCGATACCGTCGTCCACACCCTGCGCATGAGCCTGTTCCCGAACTGGGCGGGCACCGAGCAGCGACGCACAGTCGACCTGTCCGACGACCGATTGGTGCTCAGCACCCCACCCACCCCCGTCGGCGACCAGGTCCTCGTCAATCGCCTGCACTGGATCCGCGTCGAATAGGGGAAGCGCCGTCCGTACCTCAGTCGTCCACCGTGAGTGACAAGCGTGCGGCGTATCGATACGAGACCAGGACGAAATCGTCCCACATGCACGCGTGGTAGTCCTCGGGCCAGGTGCGGGCCCGAGCCGCGAAACGAATCGTGCCCCAACAGGGTTTCGACCGCATCGTTGAAGCGCCGGCGACGGACTCGTCGCCGTTCACGCGCGCCGAGCCGGTGGCCTTCAGCCTGGTGACGATGGCTCGGCCAGGAGGGGTTCCAGTTCGGTGGCCACGTCGTCGAGGGGCTGGAGGGTGCGGGAGGTGCGGCAGAGGATGATGGCCCCCTCGAGGGCGGAGAGGGTCAGGGTGGCGAGGCGGGTCGCTCGGGGGACGGGGTGGCCGGCGGTGGTGAGGGAGGTGGTGAGGACGGTGTGCCAGCGGGTGGTGATGGCGGCGACCTCGGGGTGGAGGGCGCGATCGTCCTCGGTGCCGCCGACGGCCACCGCCATGGCGGGGCAGACCGCGTGGAAGTCGGAGGTGAGCAGCAGGTGACGCCAGAATTCGACGAAGCGGTGCATGGCCGCGGCGGGGCCGGTGGCGGCGGCGCTCTCGATCATGTCGGCGATGGTGTCGGCCGCGAGTTGCAGGGTCTCGCTGAGCAATTGGCGTCGCCCGCCGGGGAAATGGTGGTAGACCGATCCGCGCGGGGTGCCGGTGCGGGTGAGCACCGCGTCGATGGTGACGCCCGCCGAGCCGCGCTCGCGCAGCAGTTCCACCGCGCCCAGCAGCATCTTCTGCTTGGTTCTGCCGCGCGCGGTCACTCGGGCTCCCGCGGTTCGAAGGTCGCCTTGACGGCGGCCAGATTGGCGCGCATATTGCGTTCCCACTCGGCCAGCCGGTTGGCGATGATGCGGGCTTCCTTGTCCGGCATGGCGTCGATGGCGTAGCTCAGCCCGGACGGGCCCGGTCCGAGCCGCCCCCACTGGCGCACGATCACACCCGACCGGGTCGGATCCACCTCGAATCCCCAGGTGGAGCTGACACCCTCGGGTCCGTGCACCTGCCAGACCCAGCGTCGTTCCGGCTCCACCTCGACCACCTCGCACTCGGTGGACCAGGTGCCCATGGCGCTGTGCTGGTTGGTGCCCCGGAACCGCGCGCCCACCGCCACCCGATCCGCGCCGTCGAGCCATTCCGCCGACTCGAGTTCATCCGATACCCGAGGCGGCAGCGTGATATCGGTGACCAGGGCCCACGCCTGCGCGGGGGTGCACGAAACACGTTCGGACACTTCGATGATCGGTTGATCGCGGTAGCGCACGGTGTGGCCTCTCGGGTTTCCGACAACAGTCACTATGATCTATAACATAGAACATGGTCGCGACGCACTCCCTGAGCAAGCAGCTCCCGAGGAAACCGCTACGGATCGGCGTAGTCATCGAACCCCGCCTCCCCGGAGCCGCCGACTTCGCGCGGGAGGTCGAACGGCTCGGCGTCGATTCGCTGTGGGTGCCCGAGGTGTGGGGGTACGACGCCCTCACCGGCCTGGCCTATCTCGCCGCCCAGACGACCTCGATCGGCTTGGGCACCTTCGTCGTTCAGCTCGGCTCCCGCTCCCCGGCACTGCTCGCAACGTCGGCGCTGAGTCTGCAGGAACTGTCCGGTGGCCGCTTCCGCCTCGGCATCGGTGTCTCCGGCCCGCGAGTCATGGAGGGCTGGCACGGCGTGCGCTTCCGCAAGCCCGTGCGCACCACCCGCGAGACCATCGACATCCTGCGCCTGATCAGCCGCGGCGAACCACTGCGCTACGACGGCGAGGTCTACACCCTGCCGCTGCCCGACAGCGCGGGCCGCGCGCTACGCCCCCTGGTGGCACCTCGTGAGGTGCCCGTCTACGTCGCCGCCATGGGACCCGCCAACCTCCGGCTCACCGGCGCGGCCGCCGACGGCTGGCTCGGCAACGCCTTCATTCCCGAGACCGCCGAGGTCTTCCTCGACCCGCTGCGCGAGGGTGCCGAATCGGCAGGCCGCACCCTCGCCGACCTCGACCTGGTGGCGCCGGTCGCCGTCGAGTTCGCCGACGACGAAGCCGATGCGGCACAACGCATTCGACGCCACGCCGAGGGTTATGCCTTCACCATCGGGGCCATGGGCGCGGCGGGCCGCAATTTCTACAACGAGGCGTTCACCCGCCTGGGTTTCGGTGCCGCCGTCGAGCGCGTCGCCGACCTGTGGCAGTCGGGCAACCGTGACGAGGCCCGCCGCGCGGTACCGCTGGAGCTGGGCAGCCACACCAATCTGGTCGGCACCGAGCAGACCATCGCCGATCGCATCGAACGCTTTCGGGCGGCTGGCATGTCGACACTGCTGGCGAAGCTGGAGACCCCGTTCGAGGAGCAGCTGGCAACCCTGCGGCGACTCGTCGACCTGGTGGGTGACTCGCCCGCCTGAGACACACAGGCGGGGCGGCCGCTCGCAAGACGGCCACGTATGGGGGCGAGCTTCTCGACGATGGTTGCGCGGCGCTCGGGCGGCTTGAGTAGAGGTATGACTTCGAACAACGAACAAGCAGCAGCGCAGACCATTCTCGTCACCGCGGGAACCGGGAAGGTGGGGCGGCGGGTGGCCGAGCGGTTGAGCGCCGCCGGGTACCCGGTGCGCATCGGATCCCGGTCGGCGGCGGTGCCGTTCGACTGGGCCGACCGGGATGGCTGGGACGCGGTGCTGGACGGCGTGTCGGCGGCCTTCCTGATGTACACCCCGGATATCGGGGATCCGCGTGCGGGAGAGACGATCCGGGCCTTCAGTGAGCTGGCGGTCGCGAAGGGCGTGCGGCGGCTGGTGCTGTTGTCGGCCCGGGGCGAGGACCAGGCGGCCGCGGCCGAGCGGGCGGTGCGGGAGAGCGGTGCGGAATGGACTGTGCTGCAAGCGGCCTGGTTCGACCAGAATTTCGATGAGGGCGTGTTCACGGACATGATCCTCGGCGGCGCGCTCGCCTTCCCGGCCGGTCAGGTCCTGGAGCCCTTCATCGATTCCGGCGATCTCGCCGATGTGGCGGTCGCCGCGCTCACCGAGGCCGGGCATGCGGGCCGGGATTACGACCTGACCGGCCCGCGGCTGCTGAGCTTCGGTGACGCGGTGGCCGCGATCGGCGCGGCGACCGGTCGTGAGATCCAGTACATCCCGGTCAGCGGTGCGGAGTTCGGGGCGGTGCTGACATCGGAGTTCGGCATGCCGGACCAGGAGGTGGCCGTGATGCTGGACATCTTCGCGACCCTGCTGGACGGCCGCAATGCCACGGTGACCGACACCGTGCGAGAACTGCTGGGACGCGAGCCGAAGGACTTCGACGACTACGTGCGCGACGCGATCGCGGCGGGTGCGTGGAAGCAGAGCTGAGCGGTCGCGCACCGAGCCCGTCTCAGACCGGCGCGACCGCGAGGCGCTGACCGGCGAGACGGGTTCGACGTGCGTCCAGACGATTGGCCAGTACGGAGATCGCCTGGGCAGCAGCGGATTCCGGGTGCGTGAGCACCATCGGGATGCCTTCGTCGCCTGCGGCGCACACGTCGGGGTCGAGGGGGATGCGCGCGAGGACGGGGCAGTCGGCGCCGAGGATGTCGGTGAGCCGAGCGCTGACGTCCTCGGCGCCACCGGAGCCGAACAGCAGGTGGCGGGTGCCGTCGGGGCCTTCGTACCAGGACATGTTCTCGATGACTCCCGCGACTCGTTGTCCGGTCTGCGTGGCGACCGCTCCGGCGCGTTCGGCGATGCGGGCGGCGGTGTGCTGAGGGGTGGTGACGACGATCATCTCCGCCGTGGGCAGCAGTTGGGCGAGCGAGATGGCGATATCGCCGGTTCCGGGCGGTAGGTCGATGAGCAGGACATCGAGGTCGGACCAGTAGACGTCGGCGAGGAACTGGTTCAGTACGCGGTGCAGCATGGGTCCGCGCCAGACGACCGGTTCGTTGTCGCTGACGAACATGGCGATGGAGATGAGCCGGACACCGTGTGCGGTCGGGGGCATTATCATGCGGTCGACCTGGGTGGGTGTGGCGGTACTGCCCATCATCGACGGTATGGAGTGACCGTGGATATCGGCGTCGAGGATGCCGACGCGCAGCCCGCGCCGCGCCAGTACGGTGGCGAGATTGACGGTGACACTGGACTTTCCGACGCCGCCCTTACCGGAGGCGAGCGCGTAGACGCGGGTGCGGTTGCCGGGCTGGGCGAACGGGATGACGGGGGTGTCGCCGCCGCGCAGCCGCTGCCGGAGCGTCGCACGCTGGGTATCCGTCATGACTCCGAAATCGACAGTGACGGAGGCGGTTCCCGGGACCGAGAGCACCGCTGCTTCGATATCGCGGGTGAGCCTGGCCCGCATCGGGCATCCGGCCACCGTCAGCAGCACCCGTACAGTAACCCGGTTGCCGGGCGCGATGTCGACCCCCGCGACCATATCCAGTTCGGTGATCGGGCGGTTGATCTCCGGGTCGTGCACACCGGCGAGAGCGCCAAGGATCGCCGCCGTCTCGACCGCCGGCGCGACGGCAACCCCGCTG
>NZ_BAGD01000067.1 GCF_000308635.1 Nocardia otitidiscaviarum NBRC 14405
CCCGCCGTCGTACTCGTGTCCAGGGCCTCGGCGTCGCTGCCGCCGACCAGCGCCTGCGCGTCGGGGATGTCGGCGAGTCCGGCGCGCAGCGTGCGGACGAGTTCGGCCGAGCGGTCCGAGGCGGGCGGCGCGTCGAGCACCACCGACCAGCGGGTCAGGCCGGTCGGCGCGGTGCCGGTCGGGGTCGCCCGCACCACGCCGGGGGTCCCGGTCAGCACCTCGCCGACGGCCGCGTCGGCCTCGGAGCGGGCCACCACCACGGTGGGGTCCGACGCTCCCGCGGGGAAATGCCGGGCGAGGGTGTCGAATCCATCGACGGATTCCGCGCGCACCCGGAACTGCTCGGTCTGCGAGAGGCCGACGTCGACGGTGAACAGCCCCGCCGCGCAGACCGCGAGCAGCGCCGTGGTCGCCGCCAGCACCGGCAGCGGCCGGTCGGCGACGCGGGTGGCGAGGGTGTGCCAGGCGCCCCGTTCGGCGAGATCGGTGCCGTCGGGTCGCGGGACGAAGGGCCAGAACACCCGCCGCCCGCACAGGGCCAGCGCGGGCGGCAGCCCGACGAGGACGAAGGCCAGCGCCACCAGCAGTCCGGCCGCGGCCAGCGCGCCCAGGCTGCGGGTGCTGGGCGCGGCGGCCAACAGCAGGACGAGCAGGGCGGTGACGACGGTCAGATTGCTGGCCAGGATGGCGGGTCCGGCGCGGCCGACGGCCTGCCGCAGCGCCGCGCGGTGGTCGGGCTCGCGGCGCAGTTCGTCGCGGTAGCGGGAGACCAGCAGCAGTGCGTAGTTGGTGCCCGCGCCGAACACCAGCACGCTGGTGATGCCGGAGGTGGAGCCGTCGAAGGTGAGCCCGGTCCAGCGGGCCAGGCCGGTGGCGACGCTGATCGCGACCCGGTCGGCGAGTCCGATCACCAGCAGCGGAACCAGCCACAGCACGGGGGAGCGGTAGGTGAGGATGAGCAGCACGGCGACCACGCTCGCGGTCACCGCCAGCAGCGTGGTGTTCGCGCCCGCGAAGGAGTCGGAGATGTCGGCGGCGAAGGCGGGGCCGCCGGTGACCTCGAGGACCAGGTCGTCGGGTAGTCCGGCGCGGGCGTCCTCGCGCAGCCGATCGACGCGGTCGGAGAGCTCCGTGCCGCTCAGGTCGGCGGGCACCGGGATCGAGGCGAGAACGGCCGCGCCGTCGGGGGCGGGGACGAGCGCATCGGCCGGGGGCGCGCCGGAGGCGGTCGCGCGGGCCACCGCGTCGGCCGCGGCGGCCCGATCGGACTCGGTCAGCGCGCCGCCGTCGGCGCGGGTCACCACGGCGATGGCGGCGGCGGTGTCCGCATCCGGGAACTGCTCCAGTGTCCGGTCCGCGCGGGCGGATTCCGAGCTCGCGGGCAGTGACCGCGGGGCGCTGCCCGCCGTGTCGTTCTCGCCGATACCCGCCATGAGCGCTCCGCCGACGGCGATGAGCAGTATCGGCAGCAGCCATGACCGGCGTGCCGTGACCAGTGTCGCGTAGCGATCCCAGATACCCACTCGACCAAATATCTCAGATTCTTAATTGTTAAGCAATCGAGAGAATGGCGTCGCGGTTTAGGCTGACCCCGTGAGTGAGAGCGATTCGACCGCCACCCCGCGCGGATCGGCCGCCGCGGACGACCGCGCGGCACTGGAGACGGAGATCGGCGCGGACCTGCGCGCCCTGACCGCCGTGTCCGAGCAGCTGGGCCATGCGTTCGCGCGATCGGAGAACTTGCGCCCCAACGACTTCCGGGCGCTGTTGCACGTCGCCACCGCCGAATTCGCCGATCGCCCGCTCACCCCCGGCCAGCTCGGCAAGCTCATGGGCATGTCCTCACCCGCGGTCACCTACCTGGTGGAGCGGCTGAGTGAATCCGGCTATCTGCGCCGCGCCGACGACCCGAGTGACCGTCGCCGAGTGATCCTGCACCACGACGACTCCGGCCGCGCGGCCGCCGAGAACTTCTTCCTCCCACTCGGCCAGCGCACCCGCGCGGCCATGGCCGAGTTCTCCGACGCCGACCTGCACGCCACCCACCGCGTGCTCACCGCCGTAATCCACGCTCTGCGTGCGCATTTCGACGCCGTGACCGATCCGGCGACCCGGACCTGACGGTCGGGACGCCGCCACCCCCGCAGCGAATGGGCGCGAAGGGTGTCCAGGTGTGACGAAGGTGTGACGGACCGCCGCGCGGGGACGCTCCGGCCGCGCCGACGCGGTTGAATCGAGGCAGCGAACGGCGAAATCGGAGGTTATGACATGGTGTCGGTACGCAGGCTCACTCGATCCCCCATCACCTGGACGGTGGTGGCGGTCCTGGTGGTCGCGCTCGGTATCGGGCTGGTGCTGTTCCAGCCCTGGCGGCTGTTCACCAACACCACGGTCGAGGAGGCGGCGCCCACGGTGAACGCTCCGGTCACGCCCGGTGCGACGCCCGCGCGGCCGCGCACGCTCTACACCGGCGAGTTCATCTCGCACGAGCACGCCACCAGCGGCACGCTGCGGGTGCTCGACCTCGGCAACGGTCAGCGCGTGCTGCGGCTGGAGGACCTCGATACCTCGGACGGGCCCGCGCTGTTCGTGTGGCTCAGTGACGCCCCGGTGCTGCCCGGGCGTGACGGGTGGGGCGTCTTCGACGACGGCGCGTTCGTGAGTCTGGGAAATCTGAAGGGCAACAAGGGGAGTCAGAACTACGAGATTCCCGCCGACGTCGACCTGTCGACGCTGCGGAGCGTGTCGATCTGGTGCGACCGGTTCAATGTGTCCTTCGGTGCGGCGGAGTTGCGCACCGCCTAGGCCCGGTGCAGCGCCGTGCGGAAGCGGGCGCGGTAGGCCGAGGGGGTGACGCCCAGGTGGCGCAGGAAGGCGCGGCGCAGTGATTCCTCACTGCCCAGGCCGCAGCGGTGGGCGGTGCGGGCGATGGATTCGCCCGATTCCAGCAGGGTCTGCGCCGCCTCCAGCCGAACCGCTTCCACGAAGGCGGCCGGGGTGGTGTCGAGATGTTCGCGGAACAGGCGGGTCAAATGCCGGACGCTGAGGGCGGCGCGGTCGGCCATGGCGGGCAGGGAATGGTCGGCCGCGGGATCGGCGAGGACGTCGTCGAGCAGGGCGCGCAGCGGATCGTGACGGGGGCGGGGCAGTCGCGCGGCCACCGAGAACTGGGATTGCCCGCCCGGCCGCTGTAGGAAGACCACCAGGTCCCGCGCCACATCCCGGGCCAGCACCGCACCCTCGTCGGCCTCCACCAGTGCCAGCGCCAGATCGATACCGGCGCTGACACCGGCCGAAGTGTAGACCGTGTCGTCGCGCACGTAGATGGCGTCCGGCTCCACCGTCACCCGCGGGTGTGCGCGAGCGAGCGTGGCGGCGTGCCGCCAGTGTGTGGTGGCGCGGCGGCCGTCGAGCACACCCGCCTGCGCGAGGGCGAAGGCGCCGGTGCACACCGACGCGATCCGGCGCGCACCGGCGGCGAAATCCGGTATGGCGGAAACCAGTTCGGGCGGTGCGGGAGCCTGCGGCAACCGTGCGGAGCCCGGAATCAGCACCGTGTGCGCGCCCCGGACATCGGCGTAGGAGGTGTGCGCCGTGAGACTCGTCCCCGCCGAGGTGATGACCGGACCGCCGTCCGGCGAACACAGCACGAGCTCGTATCCGCCGCCCAATGCCAGTGCGGTGCTGAAGACTTCCATCGGTGCGGTGGCGTCCAGCAGGCGGACGCCGTCGTACACCGCCACCGCGATCGTGCGGCTCACCCCCGCGAGCTTAATGGCCGAATCCGAGGGGTTCGCGGCCGGATGGCCATGGTGGCGGTGTGGGCGGACAGGCGAAGCTCGATCCATGACCACGATCGCCGATATCGCCATCCCCGACAGCGCCCTGGCCCGCGAGGCCACCGAACTCGTCCGCGACGCCGCCGCGCCGCTGATCTACGATCACTCCCGGCGGGTATTCCTGTTCGGCGCGCTCCAGGGCCGCCGCCGCGGCCTCGACTTCGACGCCGAACTGCTCTACATCGGCGCACTGTTCCACGATCTCGGTCTCACCGACCGCTACCGCACCGCCGACCAGCGGTTCGAGATCGACGGCGCGGACGAGGCGCGCAAGTTCCTGCACGCCCACGGGATCGCCGACCAGCGCGCCGATCTGGTGTGGACCGCCATCGCACTGCACACCACCCCGGAGATCCCGACCCGCATGGCACCCGAGATCGCGCTGGTGACAGCGGGAGTCGAACTGGATGTGCTCGGCATCGGCTATCACGACATCAGCGCCGAGCAGCGGGCCGCGGTGGTGGCCGCGCATCCGCGGCCCGATTTCAAACGGCGCATCCTGACCGCCTTCACCGACGGTATCGCGCACCGTCCGGCCACCACCTTCGGCAATGTGAAAGCCGATGTGCTGGAACGGTTCTCGCCGGGCTTCACGCGGACGAACTTCGTCGCGGTGATCGAGGGCTCGGCCTGGCCGGAGTGATCAGGCGGTGCGCGGGGCGACCCAGAGCGCCTCGGCGACCGCGCACGGCTGCCCGTCCGGGGTCGACAGCGCCACGCCGACAGTGTGTTTGCGGCCGTCCCGGTGCAGGGCCCAGGCGTAGGCGATGTATTCGGCGCCGGCGAGGACGGGCTGCGTCTGGGTGGCGGTCAGGGCCGCGGTGACCGCACCCTGGCCCATGCCCTGGAACACCCAGGCCGCGATGCCGCCGGGGCAGTCCAGGGTGGACCAGACCACTTCGGGCGGGAGCTCCCCGTGCTCGTCGGCCAGGCCCGGATCGGGCGTCCAGGCGGCGGCCATGACCCGGCGGTCGGGGGTGGCCCACGGGAACAGCCGCAGTCCGTGGCCGGGTTCGCACAGCACGCCGCAGCCGTAGCAGTCGGTGACCTGGCGATCGGGAGAGGACAGCGCCGCTTCGGTGGCGCGCTTGGCCTCCGACCAGGACGGCGCGTCCGGGGGAGCGAGGGTGAGCGCCGCGGGCGCGGCCTCGGCCAGCAGCAGGCCGTCGGCGCCGGTCAGCGCGGTGCGGTCGGGGTCGGCGGCGATGGTGACGGGCGCGCCGACCGGTACCGCCCGGCGGAAGTCGACCCGGACCGTATCGGCCCCGGCGTGCCGGGCGAGCATGCCCGCGACATAGCCGCCGAACGCCACCCGCGGGTAGCCGTGGATATGTTCCGGAATGGTGAGGGTCTGCGGCTGGGCCATGCTCTCGATCAACCTCTCCCGGCCCCGGCGGGCCGTCGAACGCTATCGACGATACCGACGGGCCGGTGGGGCGCGGAGTCAGGGCAGCGGTTGTGCGCCGCGCTGGGCCAGCATGATGGTCATGATGCCCGCCTCCTGGTTCTGGGCGGTCATCATCGCCCGCGCCGCCTCTTTCACCGGGCCCGAGGTGAGCAGTTCGTCGGCGGCCTTCGCCATGGTGACGCCGCCCAGATGATGGCGCAGCATCAGTTGCAGGAACAGGGTTTCGGCGTCGGCCCCGCGGGCGGCGGCGAGGGCGTCGAGTTCGCCCCACGTGGCCATACCGGGCATGAGTCCGTCGGAATTCGTGGCCGTGGTGGTGGGAGCGGCCGAATGATGATGGGCGGCAGTGGTGTCGCCATCGTGCATCCAAGCCATCGGCTCGCGTCCGCCGGGGGAAACGTCGGCCAGCCGCAGCCAGCCCAGCATGGTGCCGATCTCCACCCGCTGCGTGTCGGAGATCTGCTGCGCCAGTTGCCGAATCACCGGATCGGCGGCCGGATCCAGGCGCTGCACCATGAGCAGCGCCTGTTCGTGATGGGTCAGCATATCCCGGGTGAACCCGATCTCGACCGGATCCAGGACCGGGGGTGCGGTCCGGTTGTCGGGAATCAGGGTGGGGCGCAGCGCCATACCGATCGCCACCAGCAGCAGCGCCGCCGCCACGTAGGCGACGGCACGCAGCCGGTTCACGAGCCGACCACGGACTGCTGATCGGCGGGCGGGGTGTACACGCGCTCGTCGAGTTGCAACACCATGAACCCGTTGTCGTTGCAGCTGGTCCACAGCTGGCTGCCGTGCCACTCCGGCGGGGCGAAGCACCAGTCGGTGGACAGGTCGCCGAAGGCCAGCATGCCCGAGCGCTGCGACAGCGCCTGCCCGAGATCGAACTGCCCCTCCAGGATGGCGCGCGCCGCCGACGGGAACTCCATGGCGGGCACGCCGATCAGCGAGGCCAGCGCGTGCGGGGAGTTCCACAGCTCCAGATTGCGGCCGGTGCGGGCGGGTGGGTTGAAGTAGGCGATCTCGCGAATGGCGAACGGATCGCGCACATCGAAGACGCGGATGCCGGAGGACTCCCAGCCGCAGGCCAGCGCGGTGGGATTCGCGGGCCGGTCGGCGGCGCAGTAGTGGGCGTCGTAGGAGAACACCGAACCGCCCATCGACGACGCGATGAGGGAATCCTGATGCTGCGGCAGGTTGATCTCCAGCTTGATCTTGGCGGCCACCGTCGGCGCGGTCTCGTCGGCGATATCGATGAGTTTCACACCGCCGGAACCGCCTTCGTCCACCGTGAACAGGTACGGGCGTCCGTCGTAGGTGACCGGCACGCTGTGCTGGGTCGCCCAGCCGTCGGTCCAGAACACCCGGCCCAGATGCGGCACCTGCGGATTCGGGTCGCGGCGCTGCACGGCGCTGATGTCGAGCACGGTGAAACCGCCGAGCGCGGACAGGTACATGCGATTGCCGTCGGGGCTGATGCCGAACCCGTGCGCCTCGATACCGGTCAGGCCCTGCCAGATGACATGCGGGTTCGCGGGGTCGGTCAGGTCGATGGCGCTCACGAAGCCGGGCGCGATACCGGAGGCCCAGTAGGTGCGCCCGTCGGGGGAGAACCCGCCCTCGTGCGTGGTGATCGGCAGCGGCATGAGCAGATTCGTGCCCGGTCCCGGATTCAGCAGGCGCGGATGCGCGCAGTCGGAGATGTCGTAGACCGACAGGTACCCCGCACCCTCGCCGATCGGAACCCCGGTGCCCACCAACAGCTTCCGCTCCGCATTGACCTTGAGCGACTCCCACGTCCCGGCCAGCATGGCCGGTTCGGTGAGGGTGGCGGTCACCACCGGGTTGGTCGGATCGGAGACGTCGAGCACCTGCACGCCCTGCGACGGCCCGAGAATATTGCCGGGGAAGAACGACCCGGTGTACGAGCAGTGCTCGAAGGTGGCCGAGGTGATCCCCGCCCCCCGCCCGACGTATCCGCCGACGAAGGTCATATTGCACCGGTACCCCTGCGCGCTGCGTCCGCTGCTGCGATCGGCGGCCGGGACATCGCCCTGCAATCCGGGTTCCGGCATGGCCCCCGGCCCGCAGTCGGCACGTGGCACGGCGGTGCGCCCCACATCGAGGAACTCCCGCACCGCATTCTGAATATCGGATTGCAGATCCGCCGACGCACCCCCGATCGGCAGCACGGCCGCCGCCAGCAGCGCCGCCACCACCACGACGACAGGCTTGGACCGACGCACATTCGTCCACCGCGACATTGCGGTCACCCCGACCTTCTCCCGGACATCAGTGTCAGTGATTCGGGGCACACGCGAGCGCGGACTGTGGCCCCGGATACGGTCATAAGTTAATGGACAATCTGACCGACCGGTAGGGTTCTCCCGCGAATTGGCGGCTCCGGTCAGTCCACCGTCGCTGCGCGAAATCGCATCCGTGGTGGACCCGGGACCGGCTTACCCGGCTGTGACTACGCCGAAGAGGCCGACAGCAGGGCGTGGCAGCGGTTGAGCAGCCGGGAGCGCAGCAGCGCGGCACGTTCGGCGATGTCGGCTTGTGCGCGGACGTATTCTGCGCGGCCGGACGGGGTTTCGATGGGGATCGGGGTGTAGCCGTAGGTGGTGAGGTCGTAGGGGCTGGCCCGCATGTCGAGTTCGCGGGCGGCGCAGGCCAGGGCGAAGCAGTCGAAGAGTAGGTCGGAGTCGATGAGCGGGGCGAGTTTGAAGCCCCACTTGTAGAGGTCCATGTTGGCGTGCAGGCAGCCGGGTTGTTCGCGGGCGATCTGGTCGGCGCGGGTGAGGTGCTCGGCGTTGCGGGGGGCGGCGTCCGGGGTGAAGAAGCGGTAGGCGTCGAAGTGGGTGCAGCGCAGTTGCATGGATTCGACCACAGCGTCGGTGCCCGCGGTGCCGAGGCGCAGCGGGATCTGCTGGTGGCGGATGTCGTCGGTGCGGTACACCATGGCCCATTCGTGCAGACCGAAGCAGGACAGTTGGGCGGGGCGGGCGGCGGTCGCAGCCAGCAGGTCGGCGACGAAGGTGATGGTGTCGCGGCGCTTGGCGAGAAAGTCGGGGGCCGCGGTCCACGCGGCGCCGTCACCGTCCGGTGCGGATAGTGGAATCCCTTGGTAGCCACGGTAATCCGCGTACTCGGCGGCATCGGCGAGCGCCACCCCGTAGCCTGGATGCCACCGCTTCAACTGCGCCGGCTTGTGCCCGTAATAGGTGAACAGGAAGTCGATCACCGGATGGGTGGAACCGGCCGCCCGCTGCCGCAGATACGGCCCGATCAGCGCGTCCACCCGGTCCCGGTGGGCGGCGGCGCGGTCGCGCCACTCGGGTCGCGGCAGGATCCGCGGCCCGAGCACCCGTAGTTCACCGTCCGACATGCTCATTCCGCGAGCCGGTGGGTGGCGTCGCGGACGGTGCCCACGAATTCCTCCACCAGATCCTCCAGGGCCACGATGCCGACCGTGGTGCCGCGCCCGTCCACCACCCGGCCGAGGTGGGAGTTGGTGCGCCGCAACCGGGCCAGCGCCTCGAACAGGGTGGCCCCGCTGCTCACGCTGGGCAGCGGCCGGATATCGGTGCGCGGGATCGGGGTGTCGGGTCCGGCCTTGTCGTCGGCGACCAGGTCGAGGACATCCTTGACGTGCAGGTAGCCGACCAGGGAGCCGTCGGTGGCGCGCACCGGGTAGCGGGAGTAGCCGGTCTCGGCCACCGCGGATTCGATATCGCCGAGGGTGGTGCCGTCGCCGCGCAGCGGGGCGGACCGCACCTTGGCCAGCGGCACCATCACATCGGCGACCAGGCGGTCGCTGGAGCCGAGCGCCTGGGTGAGGCGGCGATGCTCCTCCTCGTCCAGCAGCCCCTCGGAGTGGGATTCGCCGAACATCTCCGCCAACTCCACCGAGGAGACGGTGGCGTCGAGTTCGTCCTTGGGTTCGATGCGCAGCGCCCGCAGCGTGAGATTCGCCGCCAGGTTGTAGAGCGCGATGAGCGGACGCGCCAGCCGCAGCCACATCAGATGCACCGGAACCAGCAGCAGCGCCATCCGTTCCGGCCCGGCCAGGGCGATGTTCTTCGGGATCATCTCGCCGAGCAGGATGTGCAGCACCACCACCACGGTGAGCGCCACGGCGAAGGCGATGGGGTGCAGCAGCTGATCGGGGACGCCGATCAGGTGGAAGGGCCGCTCCAGCAGATGCGCCACCGCGGGTTCACCGACCCGGCCCAGCAGGATGGAGCAGATGGTGATGCCCAGTTGCGCCGCCGCCAGCATCATGGACAGATTCTGCGCCGCCTCGATCACCGTGGTGGCGCTGCGTTTCCCCTGTGCCGCAAGGGCTTCCAGCCGGTCGCGGCGGGCGGAGATGAGCGCGAACTCGGCGCCGACGAAGAAGGCGTTGCCGAGCAGCAGGAAGACGGTGAGCAGTACCGCGAACCAATCACCCATGTCGCTGCTCCCAGTTCGCGAGGCCCTCGGCGTCGACCGGGCGCAGCAGCACGCGGTCGATGCGATGGCCGTCCATCCGCTCCACCTTGGCGATCCAGCCGCCGCGGGTGTGCGGTTCGAAGGCATTGTCGGAGTGGGGGAGCAGCACCTCGTCCCCGGCCGCCGGTATCCGGCCCAGCTGGGTCAGCACCAGCCCGCCCAGGGTCTCGTACTCGCCCTCGGGCGCGTGGTATCCGGTGGTGGCCGAGACCTCGTCGATGCGCAGCAGGCCCGAGCAGTTCCAGCCCGCGGCGGTGCGGCGCACGTCGAGTTCCTCCTCGTCGTGCTCGTCGCGCACATCGCCGAGGATCTCCTCGATGAGGTCCTCCATGGTGACGATGCCCGCGGTGCCGCCGTATTCGTCGACCACCAGGGTCACCTGCATACCGTCGGCGCGCACCCGCTCCAGCACTTCGTCGCCATCGAGGGAGGCGGGCACGATCGGCACCGGCTGCGCGATGGTCTTCAACCGGATGCTGCGCCGGGCCCGCACCGGGTGCAGGAACGCCTGTTTGATGTGCACGATGCCGAGTGTGTTGTCCAGATCGCCGTCGATGACGGGGAACCGCGAATAGCCGGTGCGGCCCGCGGCGGCGATGAGGTCGGCGATGGTGTCGTCCTGGTCCAGGGTTTCGATCTTCACGCGCGGGGTCATGAGCTCCTCGGCGGAGCGTTCACCGAAACGCAGCGACCGGTCCACCACCTGCGCGGTGCGCTGGTCGATCGCGCCGTGCAGGGCCGAGGTGCGCACCAGCGACCCCAGTTCCTGCGGTGAGCGCGCCGACCGCAGCTCCTCGGCCGGTTCGATGCCCATCCGGCGCACCGCCCAGTTCGCGGTGCCGTTCAGGAAGTTGATCATCCACCGGAAGACGGCCGAGAACGCCACCATGGGCCCGGCGGTGAAGCGCGCGGTCTCCAACGGTGCGGCGATGGCGATGTTCTTGGGCACCAGCTCGCCGTAGATCATGGACAGCGAGGTGGCCAGAATCAGCGCCAGCGCCAGCGAAATGCCGTGCGCGATACCCGAACTCAGGCCGATGGCGGTGAACAGCGGTTCCAGCAGCCGCGCCAGCACCGGCTCGGCGATATAGCCGGTGATCAGCGTGGTGATGGTGATGCCCAGCTGTGCGCCGGAGAGCTGGAACGACAGGGTGCGATGCGCCTGGCGCACCTGCCGGGCCGGGCGGTCGCCCTCGCGGGCGTGCGCCTCCACGGTGGAGCGTTCCAGGGCGGTGAGCGAGAACTCGGCGGCCACGAACAAGGCCGTCCCGGCGGTCAACGCCAGGAAGCCGAGCAGAGCGAGCAGGGTGAACACGGTGGACACGGTCAGCACCACCGAGCAGTCGGTGCTGGGAGAGCGATGGCGCCGGGTTTGTCACCCGGCTCGGTAGACGAGCCCTCCTGAGCGGCGCCCTCGGACGCGGGTGACAACTGGTTCCTTTCGCAGATCGAATACGGGGTGCGGGGCCGGTGCGGATATGCGAGATCGCCGCCGCGGCGACCCCGGCTGCCCTCATGCTACCGGCAGCACAGGTCGGTGAGCGCGTCGGACGCGCGAAACCGGGCGGTCCCGGAGTTCGTCTCCGGAACCACCCGGCTCAGGTGCGTGGGCGCGCTGTCACCAGCCGGACGGCAGCGGGCGGCCCTCGGCGAAACCGGCCGCCGACTGCACGCCCAGAATGGCGCGCTCGTGGAATTCCGCCAGGTTGCTCGCGCCCGCGTAGGTGCAGGAGCTGCGCACACCGGAGGTGATGTGGTCGAGCAGATCCTCCACGCCGGGACGCTCGGGATCCAGCCGCATGCGCGAGGAGGAGATGCCCTCCTCGAACAGCGCCTTGCGGGCGCGGTCGAAGGCGGAGTCCGCGGCGGTGCGGGCGGCGACGGCGCGCTTGGACGCCATGCCGAAGCTCTCCTTGTAGCGGTTGCCGTCGCGGTCGATGCGCAGATCGCCGGGCGATTCGTAGGTGCCCGCGAACCAGGAGCCGACCATCACGTTGGCCGCGCCGACCGCGAGCGCCAGGGCCACGTCGCGCGGGTGGCGGACACCGCCGTCGGCCCACACGTGCTTGCCGAATTCCTTGGCGGCGGCGGCGCATTCGGCCACGGCCGACAGCTGCGGGCGGCCCACGCCGGTCATCATGCGGGTGGTGCACATGGCGCCGGGGCCGACACCGACCTTGATGATGTCCGCGCCCGCCTCGATGAGGTCGCGGGTGCCCGCCGCGGAGACCACGTTGCCCGCCACGATCGGCACGCCCAGATCCAGTCCGGAGACCGAGCGCAGCGCCTCCAGCATCTTGCCCTGGTGGCCGTGCGCGGTATCCATGACCAGCACGTCGGCGCCGGCGTCGACCAGGGCCTTGGCCTTGGCCGGGATATCGCCGTTGATGCCGACCGCGGCGGCGATGCGCAGCTTGCCGTGCGCGTCGACCGCGGGCTGGTAGATGCCGGTGCGGACGGCGCCGGTGCGGGTCATCACGCCCGCCAGGCTGCCGTCGCCGTTGACCAGCACGGCGATGGTCGAGTGTTTGTGCTCGAGCAGATCGAAGATGTCGCGCGGCGAGGTGGCGGCGTCGGCGGTGACGAAATCGGTGTCGGCGACGGTGCGCAGCCGCGCGAAGCGGTCCACGTCGGCGCAGGAGCTCTCGGTGACCACACCGACCGGCTTGCCGTCCTCGACCACCACGACCGCGCCGTGTGCGCGCTTGTGGATGAGGCCGAGCGCGTCGGACACCGAATGCTCCGGGCTCAGCACCACCGGCGTGTCGGCGGTGAGCGAGCGGCTCTTCACGAAACCGATGGTCTCGGCGGCGGCCGGGATCGGCAGATCCTGCGGCAGCACCACCAGTCCGCCGCGGCGCGCCACGGTCTCGGCCATACGCTTGCCCGCGACGGCCGTCATATTGGCGACGACGACGGGAATGGTGGTGCCGGTCCCGTCGCTGGTGGACAGGTCGACATCGAATCGCGACGTCACATCCGTCCGGCTGGGGACGAGGAAGACATCGTCGTAGGTCAAGTCGTAGGGCGGGTTATGCCCGGGGAGGAACTGCACGGTTCTGTTCGCCTCATAGGTTTGACGTCGGGATTTGCGGTCGTGGCCATGCTACGGAGGCAGGTTTGGGGCACAAATCACGCTGGCGGTGCTTCAACCTGATGTCACACATGCAGCGGTCCAGTGTACCGGGTGATGGTCGGGTTTCCGGCTGTGCCATGTGACACGTCGCGGATCGCATCGGCGACGCCCGGGCCGCCACCCCGGTCGGTGTCGGAGCTCGGTGCGTGACGATTCGTGCGACCGCCGCCGTCGCGACACCCTGAGCGACCACCCGGGCGGGGCGGTGGTGTGGGGTGCGGAGGGCCGGTCGAGCGGGGTGCTGCCGGGCGTGGCGACGACGCACCCGGAACGGCGCGTCCGTCACCGCGGGTATGGCGCTCGCGACCGTGCCGTCAGCGGCTTCGGCGAGCGGACCCGGGCTTGCGCTTCTTGGTGTGGACGCGACTGCCCGAGCGCGAGGTGGGGCGGGGGCGGCGCGGCTCGCTGGGTGAAACCTGTTGGGGTGCGGTGGTTTCGGGCGCGGTGGGGGAGGCCGGGTCCGGGACCGGGACGCCGGACGGGCGGCGCGCGCCGATGAGTTCGGCCAGGCGGCGGTCACCGGGGCGGGCGTCGATATCGGTGACGGAAACGCCCGCCGCGGACACGATCGCGGCCCACGGCTCCTGGTCGGTGGGGGTGACGATGGTGACCACGGTGCCGGTCGCGCCCGCGCGGGCGGTGCGGCCCGCACGGTGCACGTAGTCCTTCGGGTCGGCGGGCGGGTCCACGTGCACGACGAGATCGATGCCGTCCACGTGGATGCCGCGCGCCGCCACATCGGTGGCGACGAGCACGGGCGCGGTGCCGGCGGCGAAGGCGGCCAGGGTGCGCGTGCGCTGGTTCTGCGCCTTGCCGCCGTGCAGCGCGGCGGCGGCGACGCCCGCCTCGCGCAGGCGCCGGGCGAGTTTGTCGACGCCGTACTGGGTGCGCACGAACAGCAGGGTGCGACCCGCGCGGGCGGCGATCTCGGCGACGACCGCGTACTTGTCGCCGCGGCGCACCCGCACGGCGTAATGGCCGACCGCGCGGTCGTGTTCGGCGACCGCCTCGCCACCGGGACGGTCGGACGGAACCCGGCTGCCGTCCGTCGCTCGCGGTGGTGGTCGGTCACGGTCGGCGGAACCGTGGGCCGCGCGGGGACCGGCGGTCGGAGAATCGGCTTCGTCGCCCGGGTGATTCGGCGTGTCGGACACAGTCCCCGCGCGCTCCGCACGTCCGGTGCCCGGGCGGTGGTGCGGGGAAGGGGCGCCGTGTTCGGTTTCCCCGGGCCGCCCGGAGACCGTGTGCCGCACGGGATCTCGCAGGTAGCGCGCGACCAGTCCGTCCACGGCCTGGTCCAGGGTGGCGGAGAACAGCAGTTTCTGCGCGTCCTCGGGGATCCGGTTGAGTACGGCCGTGAGTTGCGGGAGGAAGCCGAGTTCGGCCATGTGATCGGCCTCGTCCACGGTGATCGCGCGCACCTCGGACAGGTCCACCGCGCGGCGGCCGATCAGGTCGGTGAGGCGGCCGGGGGTGGCGATGAGCAGGTCGACGCCGCGAGCGAGGCGCTCCTCCTGGCGTTTGATCGGCAGGCCACCGACAGCGGAGGCGAGGCGGATGCCCTGCGACAGGGCGGGTTCGTCCAGCGCGGCTTCGATCTGCTGCGCCAATTCCCTTGTGGGCGCGAGGATCACACCGCGTGGACGGCCGGGACGGGCGGGTGCCCCGGACAGCCGAACCAACATCGGCACACCGAAGGCGAGCGTTTTGCCCGAACCCGTGGCGGCCCGGCCCAGCACATCGCGTCCCGCCAGCACATCCGGGATCACCGCACCCTGGATGGGGAACGGCCGCTCGATCCCGTCGCGGCGCAGCGCGTGCACGAGCACCGGCGGCAGACCCAGATCGGCGAAGGTCAGCGGCCGGGAGACGACCGCGTAACGCACGGTTTCCTCGGCCCGCGCGAAGCCCGGATTCCGATCACGGGCGGCGGTATCACTGGGCTGGGATACCGTCGGATCGGCCGTCCGGCTGTCCGCGTACGGGGTATCGGAGGCAGCGGATTCGCGGGCGGCGGTGTCGTCGGGTGTGGCGGTGTCGGTGGATGCGGCGGTGTCGTTGGATACGGCCGTGTCGGTGGACGCTGCGGTGTCGGGCGGCGTGAGGGCATCGGATCCGGCGGCATCGGATGCGGTGCCCTGGTGCGCGGCGGCCCGGCGGGCGGCGGGGTCAGGCACTGATCAGCAGCCTGTGCAGCTCGGTGAGCCACGGGATGGCGACCGCGAGGGTGGGCACCACCAGGATGGCGGCGGCGGCCAGGTACGCGGCGGCGGCCTCGCGCACGCTGCCGAGCGGTCCGGCGAGGCGCTGGATGCGGATCAGCGTGGTGGGTCCGCCGACGGCCATCGCACCTTGCGGGGCAACCGAATTCGAGCAGGCCACCAGTGCGCGCGCCAGCGGAGTCGCCCCGGTGACCTTCACGGCGGAGTCGTCGGCCAGCAGTTCGATGAGCAGCTTCACCGAATCGAGCGCGGATTTGGAGCGCACCACCCGCGGGAACGCCTCGTGCGCGGCGGTGAACGCCTCCAGCACGAGGTCGTGGCGGGCGCGCAGGTGCGAGCGCTCATGGCTGACGATGGCGGTGAGCTCCGCATCGGAGAGATTGGTCACGGTGCCCTGCGAGAGCACCACGCGCTGGCGGATGCCCGGCAGACAGTAGGCGATCGGCTCGGCGGCGGCCAGCACCCGGATATCCGCGGCCTTGCGCTGCACACTGGGCTGATCGAGCAGGTCGACCAGCATGCGATGGCGGGCGCGGCGGCGGCGGGTGTGGATGCCGACGCGGATCACCGACCAGACGAGCCGACCGCCGATCATGAGGGTCAGCGCGAAGACGGTGACATAGGCCAGCCACAGCGGCAACCCCAGCACATCGATCTCGGCGTAGGGGGAGGTGGTGGGCCGCCCGTCCGGGCCCGGCACCAGTAGTCGGCTGGCGATGGCCAGCCCGGAGCCGAAGGCACTGAGCACGGCGGCCAGCGCGATGGCCTGCCAGAGCACCAGTGCCGCGCGGGGATTGCGATACGGCCAGGTGGCTCTGCTGAGCAGCGCCGGAGCCGGTCCCGCCAGAAACAACGCGAGACCGGCGAAAACCGGCGCGGTTACATCCATTCCTCAGCTCACTACGTTGTGGGGGCTAGGCGCCGAGGCAGGTGCGGCGATCAGACTCCCGTATCGTCGGTCGGCTTCCCGCGTGCTGCCTCGTTCGCTTCGAGCTTAGCGAGTGCGTCCCGCAATGCGGCAGCCTCATCCTTGCCGACCTGTTCGACGAAGTGTACGAGAGCCGCGCGGCGGCTACCTACTTCGTCGGCCTGCTGCAATGCGTCCACCATGAGCGAGGCCACGAGTTCGTCGCGAGTATGCACGGGGGCGTAGCGGTGTGCGCGGTCGTCGCGCTGCTGCACCACCAGGCTCTTCTTCGCCAATCGCTGGAGCACCGTCATCACCGTGGTGTACGCGAGTTCGCGGCGCTGCGCGAGGGCCTCGTGGACTTGCCGCACCGTTTGTGGTTCATCGGCCGACCACAGTTGGTCCATGACCGCTTTCTCGAGTTCACCAAGACCTGCCATTCCCCAATTCTACGGAGTCAACGACGCGCACGCGTACTACAGGTTGTCGTAACCGGGTGATAGCCGGTGTGGTATTGGTCATACCGGCTCGCCCTGTGCCCCATGCGCACGACGGCACCGAACTACTGGCATTGCGGCTTCGAGCATTGCATTCTCTAACTAGGTAAGCCTAACCTATCTTTTCGATTCGGCCTGTTTGTTCACGGAGGAGGAGGTTCGCGTGCCCGAACCCATGACCGTATGCCCGCTGCGTGATTCCCAGCTCGTCTTCGAGCGGACCTGCGCTCGGCTGCGCGCCCTGCAACCGGAACACCCGCGCGTCTACGCCGTGGCGGCCATGGCCGATCAGGGCAAGCGGCGCTGGTGGCGCCTGACCGACGGTGTTCGCGAGGGCCGCATCGAACTCATGTACCGCCGCCACGCCGCCGAGATGACGAACGCCGATATCGCCGCCGAGGTCGTCGCCACCGCCCTCATCCATGCCGTGGTCGGCCGGGTGGTGGCCCTGCTGGTGGCCGAGGGTCGCGCCTGGGATCCGGGTCTGGAGAACCTCTGGATCCACACCGACAACGACGGCGGCATCGACTGGGCGGGCTTGGCGGACACCACGATTCGCGTCGTCGCGGGCGACGGCCTGGACGGTGAGCGCGGCGTGGTCACGCTGCCCTGCGACCGGGCGCTGTACGTCTGGCTCGCGCACCGCCTCGAACCCGCCCTCGACCTCGTTCAGCAGGCCATGGCGCGCTGCGCCGCTCTCCCCGCCCGCCGGTTCTGGACCCTGGTCGGCGAATCCATCGTCGGTGCGGCCACCTACGTCCCGGCCCTCGCGGGCACCTCCTCGACCATGGGGGCCCGCCGCGGCCAGCATCTGCTGGCCGCCCTCGAGGAACGCGGGCTGCCGGTCCGTAAAACCTGCTTCATCAGGTGACGCGCCCGCCGCTACCGAACCGACGCCTCAATCGGGCGCGGATCCGCCCTCCTACCTGCGGTGTCCCAACTCTGCAATACTATGACCCGTGAGCGAGCGTATGGAGCGGTTCCTTCGGTGGCGAGACGATATCGCGGGTGGTGACAGCGAGCGCGCCATCGCGGCGCGGATGGGTATCGGCAACAACCGGGTCGGACGCCATCTGCGCGAGAGCGATCCGCCGGTCGCCGAAACCGTGATCGACTTCGCCCGCGCCTACGGTGCGAACCCGGTGGACGGGCTCGTCGCGGCCGGACTGCTCACCCGCGACGAGGCCCTGCGCGCGGCGGCCAGTGAACCGCTGCGCACCGCGTCGGCTCTGCAACTACTCGAGGAACTGGCCCGACGGGAGAGGGAGCGTGTGCACGCCGAGTGTGAGACCGGGGATTCGCCGCCGAAACGCCGCCGTTGGCGGCGCGACCTCGGGGAAGGACTGCTCACATGAGCGCCGGTGTGGTCGCGTACCTCCTCGCCTGCGTCGTCGCCCTGGCCACCATCGCGCTGCGGCTCACCGTATGGCGCACCCGGCACGGGTCGCGGCCGTTCACGATCGCGCTGAGTCTGCTCCTGCCCGGCATCGTGCTGCGACACCCGCTGCTGCTCGAGCGGGACTGGCTGCCGCAGGACTCCTTCGCGGGCACCTACCTGACGAACTTCACCGATCTGGTCGGTGATCTGCTGATCGTCGCGGCCGGTGCATACCTGTTCACGGTGGTGGCGCGGGCATGGGGGCGGGAGGATCTGCGGCCGTGGATCGTCCGCGTCTTCACTGCCGGCGGCATGGTGATGGTGGTGCTGTGGGCCGTGTCCGACGCGCCGCGTACCCAGACGAAATATGTCGGCTACCTGGCGGGGCGGCGCAGGTGTACTCGTATGTGGCGGCCGGTCTGGTGCTGGTGGCGAATCTGGCGGTACTGCTGTCGGTGGTGGCGGCGCGCCTACCGCGCGGTATGCGGCTGTCGCTGATCCCGCTCGGACTGGCCGCGCTGCTCGGGGTGTCGGAGAGTCTGCTGCGCATCGGCAGCCATATCGCGCCCGGTGTTCTCGCCGCGCCGCGCGACATCGTGGGCTGGCAGCTGTCGGTGGCCATGATCGTGCTCTACGCGCTGTCCGGTCTGATCGGGCACATCGCGTACGGGCGGGTGGTCGGCGAATCCGAGCGTGCGGCGCGCTGAATCAGCCAAGCGTTGCAATAATCACACAGTGTGTTGCAAAAACGGGTTGCGTCGGGCGGGGTGGTGCCGGAGCATGAGTGGTCGACAGGAAGGGTCTGATACACCATGCGACGAATGCGATTCCCGGAGCTCGGGCTGCCCGGGGGCATCGAATGCGTCATCGCCGACGAGGAAACCGGTGAGCCGCGCGATCGCTACGACATCACCGGCCGCGGCACCGTGGACATCCCCGACAACGCGCTGTTGATCTTCACCGCCGACCGCTGCCGCCCCACCGATCTGGCCCGGGTGAGCCGCGACGCCTTCGCGACCATGCTGCTGACCGGCGTCGACGACGAACTGCTCGGCGTGGTCGCGACCATGACCGATATCTACCACCTGAGCCTGTGTGGGGAGTTCACCGACGCGGGAATGCGAGCGCTGGACTGGACCACGGACATGTTCGCCCTGGAGCTGGATTCGCCGCACATCGGTCCCGACCTCCGCCTGCCCGGTGCCTCCGTCTCCGTGATCGAGATTCGCGGTGACCGGATCGACGACGGTGTCTTCGACGCGGTCGCCGCGAAGAATCCCTTCACGGTCGATATCGCCGGTCCGGCGCTCACCGGTGCCCGGCTGGCCGCGCTGGCCGCGGCTCCGGAGCTGGAGGAGGTTCGAATTACCGGCCGCGCGCTGCGGGCAGAACACCTCGCCGGACTGGCCGAGACCGGTGTGACCGCACTGTATGTCAAGCCCGAGCGGATCGACGCGGACTGGATCGACGCGCTGCTCGGCGTACCCCAGCTGCGCTCGATCGAACTGGAGCAGTTCGATCCCGCACCGCTGTCGCCGCGGCATCTCGGCCGCCTGCTAACCGCGGGCCGCCAGGTCAACGGCGTTCGCGCCGGGGCCGCGGAACTGGCGGCGACGGCGGCGGAGCTGGCCGTCTCCGAGGATGTCGGCGGGGCGGAGGCGCCCGAGTCGTCCGGCCTCGCCGGTCTGCGGTCGATCACCGACGCGGCCGAGTTCGACGCCGTCCTCGCCGAGGGGGTGCCGGTGCTGGTGCAACTGACCGCGACTTGGTGCGGGCCGTGCAGGCACCTGAAACCCATCCTCGAACGGGTCGTGGCGGGATTCTCCGGGCGGGTCACCGGTGTGGTCGTCGATATCGACCGATCGCCGTGGGCCGAGCGTTTCGACTCGCGCAGCGTGCCCACGGTCATCGCCTTCGCCGGTGGCCGGGAGGTGCTGCGGTTCGTGGGTGTCCGCTCGGAACGGGACATCACGGCCCTGCTCGAGGCCGCCGTCGAGCTCGACCGTTCCTGATGTCGCCGCGGCCGATCGGCACGCGATATGTGTTGCGATAATCACCCAGCATGTCCCAAATTTGCATTGCCGACCGCGTTGCAATTTTGGAACAATAAATCCTGTGAGTGAAACGCAGAGAAGACGACAGCGCCAATCCGCCCTCCTGTCCGCCGTCGCGGTCACCGGCATGCTGGCCGGACACGGGCTCGTCGCGGGTGTGGCGGCCGCCGATCCGGCCTCGGGATCGTGTCCCGGCGCGGCCGCGGGCTGTGAACAGCGCGCCGACGGCACCGACCGTGGCAAGCCCGGGCAGGAGGCGAACGGGGGCGAGGCCCGTGGCGTCGACAAGGACGGCCCGGACCGGAACGGTTTCGACAAGGACGGCCGGGACCGAGACGGCTACGACAAGAACGGTCGGGACAAGGACGGTTACGACCGGGACGGCTACAACCGGCACGGTGTCGACCGCTACGGATACGACCGCAATGGATTCGATGGCAGGGGGCTCGATCGCCAGGGTTTCGACCGGCAGGGTTTCGACCGGCAGGGCTACGGCAGGGACGGCTACAACCGGGCCGGAGTGGATCGACACGGTAAGCCGCGGCCCGGCCCGCGCACCACTCCCCGCCCGGCGCCGCGCCC
This sequence comes from Nocardia otitidiscaviarum NBRC 14405, assembly GCF_000308635.1. Classification (GTDB taxonomy): domain Bacteria; phylum Actinomycetota; class Actinomycetes; order Mycobacteriales; family Mycobacteriaceae; genus Nocardia; species Nocardia otitidiscaviarum. The sequence continues at coordinate 20,518 of NZ_BAGD01000067.1, forward strand.
TGCCCCGCAGCCCGCGCCCGGTCCGACACAGCCGCCCGCGCAACCGCCGACACCGTTGCCGGAGTACGCGGAATCCTTCCTCCGCTCTCTGCCCGAACCGATCGGGCATGCGGTGCGCCCCCTGGTGGTCTGGGCCTTCCAGGTCCTCCCACTACCGCGGTAACCATCGGCCGTCGCCGACGGTCCGGGGCAGTGCCCGACCGTATGACGAAAGGACAGTGAACTCGGATGAACAACCAAGTGGCCGCGCCGAATTGGCGTCGTCGGGCCGTGATCGCCGCCGTCGTGGCCGCCGTCGTGCTGAGCCCGCTGGCGATGTTCTTCCTGCTCTTCGCCATCTGGTGACGATTCGCGTGGGTAATGCCGTGCCGATCGCGTCGCACCCGCGGCGCCTACCCGCACTGGACGTGCTCCGGGGAATCGCCATTCTCGGGACATTCGCCAGTAACATCTGGCTGTTCACCGCGGCCGCGATCGTCGCGGGTGGGAGCGGGTGTTCGGGGTGGTGGACGTCGTTTTGGCAGTGGCTGCCCAATGGAAAGTTTCTCGGCCTGCTGACCATCATGTTCGGTATCGGATTGGAGATCCAGCGGCAGACCGCCGTGCGCGCGGGCAAGCCCTGGCCGGGTAAGTACCCGATTCGTGCGGCGCTGCTGTTCGCCGACGGCGCGTTGAACTACATCTTCGTGGTCACCTTCGACGTGCTGCGCATCTACGCGGTGATCGGGCTGGTGATCGCCTACCTGCTACTGGCTCGGGAACGGGTGCGGTGGTGGTTGACCGTCGGCTTTCTGGCCGTCCACTGCGCGCTGCTGCCGATCGTCGCGTCGATGCGGGCCGCCGATGTGCGCATCCCACGCGAAGGCGAGATGACCGGTCTGCGGCCCGGCGACCCGGTCGGCGCGGGCTATTGGGAAACGGTCGCCGTGAGCTTCGAGAACTTCGGGCCGGGTTTCGGATTGCATTCGGAGTTCCCCTTGGTCCTGTTCCTGGGTCTCGGACTGTTCCTCCTCGGCGCGAACCTCTACCGGATGGGGATCTTCGGCCCGGAGCGTCGCGCGCTGCGCTACGCGATCATGCTGTTCGGGTTCGGCATCGCGCTGCCCATCGACTTCCTGATCGGCATCACCTCGATGGTTCCCCGCAGCTGGCCGTGTTCGGTCGCTACGGTTCGGCGGCCGGGGTGGCGCTGGCACTGCTCGCCCTGGTCGCGGAGTACTTCGTGCGAAGGGAGCGGCCGGGCCCGGTGGGGCGGCCACTCTCGTGCGTCGGTCGAATGGCGTTGAGCTGCTACCTGTTACAGAACATTCTCGGCGTCATCGCCAGCCGTACGGTGCTGACCCGTCCGGAGGTGGCGGTGCTGGATCCGCTGTTGCTCACCGGGGCGGCCTTCCTCGGCGTATCGGCGGTGCTGATCGCTTTCGCCTGTCTCTGGCTGCGGTTCTTCCCGCGCGGCCCGTTCGAGCTGCTCTGGACCTGGTCGTACCGCAAGCTCGCCCGCGAATGACACCGATGTCGACGAGAGGACTTGATTTGTTAGGTAAGCCTGACCTACACTCGTAACCGGCGTTAGGGTCGAGCGAGTGTCCTGAGGGCTGCAGTGACCCCCGACCTAACACCGCGGCGGGTTCTCGATGATGGTCGTCACCGGGAACCCGCCGCTTCGTCTGTATGCGGGTCACCTCCCGAGGAAGGGACGGCTCGGCGTCACGGTGGATCAGCTGCCCGATCGGGGGAGCGACTGGGACCCGCTGGCCGTCGCCACCGATACGGTGCTGCGCGGCAAGAAGGCTCGCCCGCGGCGGTCGCGCCCGTGATCGGCCCCCGGTGCCGCCCCGGCGGCGGCGAGGTGCCAGGGTGAGGGCATGACGCAGCAAGATTTCTCGTCGGTGCGGTCCATGGCGGATGTGACGCCCGAGTTGATGAACCGGTTCAGCGAGGGCACTTTCACCGATCTCATCGGGCTGAAGTTCACCGAGCTGACCGGGGATCGGGTGAGCGCGGAGTGGGTGGTGACGCCGCAGCAGTTCCAGCCCGCCGGGATCGTGAACGGCGGCGTGTACTGCACCGTCATCGAAACCCTCGCCAGTGTGGCCGCGAGCGTGTGGCTGGGGGAGAAGGGCACCGTGGTCGGGGTCAACAACAACACCGACTTCCTGCGGGCGGTGCGCGAGGGGACACTGCGCGGGGTCGCGACGCCGATCCATAGGGGACGGTCGCAGCAGCTGTGGGTCGTGGTGATCACCGACGAGCAGGAGCGGACGGTGGCGCGTGGGCAGGTGCGGTTGCAGAATCTCGCCGCGCGGGACTGACGAAACATCCGGGTAATACGGGGCGTGTCAGAATGACCGACGATCCGCCCACGACCTCGGTGAGGAGCCCGAATGCGACTGTCGCCGCATGAGCAGGAACGCCTGCTGCTGAGTTACGCGGCCGAGTTGGCCCGCAGGCGACAGGCGCGCGGACTCAAGCTCAACCACCCGGAGGCGGTCGCGCTCATCACCGACCATGTGCTCGAGGGCGCGCGGGACGGGCGCAGCGTGGCTGAACTCATGGCGTCCGGGCGCACCGTGCTCACCCGCGACGATGTCATGGCGGGAGTGCCGGAGATGATCCACGACGTGCAGGTGGAGGCCACCTTCCCGGATGGCACCAAGCTCGTCACCGTCCACCACCCGATCGGATGACGATGATTCCCGGCGAATACCACTGTGCCGAGGGCACGATCGAGATCAACCCGGGTGCCGACCGCATCGAGGTGGATGTGGTCAATACCGGTGACCGGCCGGTGCAGGTCGGATCGCATGTGCATTTCCCGCAGGCGAACTCGGCCCTGGAATTCGACCGCGCGGCCGCGCACGGCCGCCGCCTCGACATCCCCGCCGGAACCGCGGTGCGCTTCGAACCCGGCCTGGGCCAGCGGGTTTCGCTGGTGCCGCTGGGCGGGACCCGCGAGGTGCACGGAATCAGTCTCACCCCACCCGGAAAGCTGGATGCCTGATGACCGAACTGTCCCGCGCCCGCTACGCCGAACTGTTCGGACCCACCGTCGGCGACCGCATCCGCCTCGCCGATACCGACCTGTTCATCGAGATCACCGAGGACCGCAGCGGCGGACCGGGACTCGCCGGTGATGAGGCGGTCTTCGGCGGTGGCAAGGTGCTGCGCGAATCCATGGGCCAGGCCCGCGCCACCCGCGCCGAGGGCACCCCGGACACCGTCATCACCGGCGCGGTGATCGTCGACCACTGGGGAATCATCAAGGCCGATATCGGGATTCGCGACGGCCGCATCTGCGGCATCGGCAAGGCGGGCAATCCCGACACCATGAGCGGGGTGCATCCCGATCTGGTGGTGGGTCCGTCCACCGAGATCATCGCGGGCAACGGCCGCATCGTCACCGCGGGTGCCATCGACTGCCACGTGCACTTCATCTGCCCGCAGCTGCTGGACGAGGCCATGGCCAGCGGCATCACCACCCTGGTGGGCGGCGGCACCGGACCCGCCGAGGGCTCCAAGGCCACCACCGTCACCCCGGGCGCGTGGCATCTGGGCCGCATGCTGGAGGCCACCGACTCCTGGCCGGTGAACATCCTGCTGCTGGGCAAGGGCAATACCGTGCGCGCCGAGGCCATGTGGGAGCAATTGCGCGGCGGCGCGGGCGGTTTCAAACTGCACGAGGACTGGGGGACCACCCCGGCCGCCATCGATGCCTGCCTGACCGTGGCCGACGCCTCCGGTGTGCAGGTGGCGTTGCACTCGGACACCCTCAACGAGGCCGGATTCGTGGAGGACACCCTCGCCGCCATCGGCGGGCGGGCCATCCACTCGTATCACACCGAGGGAGCGGGCGGCGGGCACGCGCCCGACATCATCACGGTCGCCTCCTATCTCAATGTGCTGCCGTCCTCGACCAATCCGACCCGGCCGCACACGGTCAACACCCTCGGCGAACATCTCGACATGCTGATGGTGTGCCATCACCTGAGCCCGTCGATTCCGGAGGATCTGGCCTTCGCGGAGAGCCGGATTCGGCCCTCCACCATCGCCGCCGAGGACTTGCTGCACGATCTGGGCGCGATCTCCATGATCGGCAGCGACGCGCAGGCCATGGGCCGCATCGGCGAGGTGGTGATGCGCACCTGGCAGACCGCGCACGTCATGAAGAAGCGGCGCGGCGCGCTGCCCGGCGACGGGGTCGCCGACAACAACCGGGTGCGGCGCTATATCGCGAAGTACACCATCTGTCCGGCGGTCACGCACGGCCTCGATCACGAGATCGGTTCGGTGGAGGTGGGCAAGCTGGCCGATCTGGTGCTGTGGGAGCCCGCCTTCTTCGGTGTGCGCCCGCACGCCGTGCTCAAGGGCGGGGCCATCGCCTGGGCCGCCATGGGTGACGCGAATGCCTCCATTCCGACTCCGCAGCCGGTGTTGCCACGCCGGATGTTCGGCGCGTCGCCGACCGTGGCGGCGGGCACCTCGCTGCACTTCGTGTCGGAGGCCGCGATCGAGGACGGTCTCGCGGATCGGCTGCGGGTGAACCGCAGGCTGGTGCCGGTCGCGAACGTGCGGCGCCGCACCAAGGCGGATCTGCCCAACAACGACGCCATGCCGCGCATCGAGGTCGATCCGGACACGTTCACGGTGCGTATCGACGGCGAGGTGTGGGCGGAGGATCCGGCCGTCGAACTGCCGATGGCCCAGCGCTACTTCCTGTTCTAGCGTTCTCGGCGCGGCGCCGGACCGCGTTCCGGTGGCAGACTACGGATATGAGCGCAGACTGGACGGACGTCGATCGCTACCTCGTGGACACCCTGGTGGGAGACCGGGACGCGGATGTGCTGGCGGCCAATGCGGCCGCCGGTCTCCCACCCATCGACGTCTCGCCGCCGCAGGGTGCGTTCCTGCGCCTGACCGCGCTGTCCACGGGCGCGCGGCGGGTGCTGGAGATCGGGACGCTCGGCGGGTACAGCACGATTCAGCTGGCGCGGGCGGTCGGCAAGTCCGGGCAGGTGGTCACCTTCGAATACGATCCGGAGCATGCGCGGGTGGCGCGGGAGAATCTGGACCGCGCGGGCGTGGGGGACCGGGTCGACATCCGGGTCGGCGCGGCCCTCGACAACCTGCCCGTGCTGGCCGACGAGCGGCCCGAACCCTTCGATCTGGTGTTCATCGACGCCGACAAGGTCAACAACGCCAACTATGTGCGCTGGGCGCTGCGGCTGACCCGGCCGGGCGCGGTGATCATGGTCGACAATGTGGTGCGCGACGGCGGTGTGGCGGAGGCGGATTCGGCCGATCCCGCAATTCGCGCCAGTCGCGAGGTGATCGAATTCTGCGCCGCCGAACCGCGCCTGGACGCCACCGTGCTCCAGACCGTCGGCAGCAAGGGCTGGGACGGATTCATCTACGCGGTCGTGCTCGACGCCCAGGGCTGACGATTCACGGCGTGATATCGCCGTCCACGTAGACCCATTCCCCGTCGTCGCGGCGGAAACGGCTGTGCTCGTGCAGCGTTCCCGCCCGCCCGTGGGCGCGATAGTGCGCCCGGAATTCGACGGTGCCCGCGGTGTGGAACGGGCCGCCGCCGGTGCTGCCCACGATCTCCAGAGCCTCCCAGCGCATCCCGGGTTCGAATTCCACGGTGGCCGGGCGGGTTTCGGGAGCCCAGCTGCGCAGTAGATACGCCTCGTCGCCCACCGCGAAGGCGCTGAACCGCGATCGCATCAGCGCCTCCGCCGTCGCCGCCCGCCCCTCACCCCGGTGCAGCGGGCCGCAGCACTGCGCGTAGGGCGCGGACGAACCACACGGACATGCGGCGGGTCCGGCGGCGGACTTCCGACGTTTCGACATCCCCCTATTCTCCGTACCGCGCTGTCGGCCGCCGACCGGGGTGACGCGTGGTCGGCGATCCGTGCCCGGAGCGGCCTCACCGTCCTCGAGCGCGCAATCCGGATGGGGGTCCGGCCGCTCTCGGCGGCGGGGCGCTGCTACTGGTTCGGGCTCGGAACCGGCCGCCGAATCGGACGGCGGCTGATGGCCCGGCTCGTCGTGAGTGGCGGCCGGTGCCTCGGCGCGCGGGGTGCGTAGCGGCATGCCGTGCTCTCGTGCATTCGGTGCAAATGCGACACATCGTGCGGATCTCTCGGTGCCGGTTCGGATCGCGTGGGGCGACGCGACATGCCCGGCGGCCTTCGCGCGGCGGGTGCGTGCGGGGTGTGATTGGTCGGGTGGTGGCGGTGAGAACTCAGCGGTGGCCGGTGGCGAAGCCGTCGCAGAGCGCGGTGAGTCCGGCGTCGAGCATCAGCACCGGATCGAGCAGGTCGGTCGCGCCGGTGCCGTGCAATGCGGCCAGGCCCGGCGGTGTCTCCCAACGCGGGGTGCCGTCCAGCAGGGCGGCCAGGCCGGACTTCTGGTCCGGGTCGGTCTCCTTGCTCGCCAGCAGATTCGAGCTCACCTGCTGGAGTGCGACTCCGGCGATGTAGCTCCAGACCGACAGCGACATGCGGGTGGCCTCGCGGGTGTCGATGTCGAGTTCGCGAAAGCCCTCGACCAGCCAGGACAGGCAGGTGAGGCTGTGTGGTCCGAAGTTGTAGCGCGGTACGGCGAAGGTGAACAGCACCCATGGATGCTCCTGGTAGAGCCGCCAGTCCACCTCGGCGGCGATGCGCACCCGGTCCCGCCACGTCCAGTCCTGCCCGGTCGGGTCGGGATACGGATTGCGCCGCGCCACCTCGTCGGTCATATCCGAGAGCAGCACATCCTTGTTGGGGATGTGCCGGTACAGCGACATCGCGCCCGCTCCCAGGTGATCGGCGATGCGCCGCATCGAGAGCGCCTCCAGCCCGGACTTGTCGGCCAGCGTGATGGCGGTATCGACAATGGCGGCTCGCGTCAGCTTGGCCTCGGTCATGGGATAACTCGCTTTCCTTTCCCCTACCGGCGTGCGTACACTGTACCCCGGCTCTCGCGTACGCCGTACGCATGCACTCCGTGAACGACTCCACGCAGCAAGCACCGAAGGATAGGGAATGACCGGGACTCTCGCGCACTCGAACACGCCGCGACGCACGTCCGCGCCCCCGCGAGCCTGGCTCGGGTTGGGCGTGCTCATCCTGCCGGTGCTGCTGGTGTCGATGGATATGTCGGTGCTGTACCTGGCCATGCCGACGCTCACCGCGCATATGGACCCCTCGGCGACCGAACAGCTGTGGATCCTCGACATCTACGGCTTCATGATCGCGGGCCTGCTCATCACCATGGGCAATCTCGGCGACCGCATCGGGCGGCGCAATATCCTCCTGGTCGGCGCGGCCATCTTCGGCATCGCCTCGGCCGTGGCCGCCTTCGCGCCGAGCGCCGAGGTGCTCATCGCGGCGCGGGCGCTCATGGGTATCGGCGGCGCCACCCTGCTGCCGTCCAGCCTGGCGCTGATCTCCAGCCTGTTCACCAGCGCCCGGGATCGCGCCACCGCCATCGGCGTGTGGACGGCGTTCTTCGCGGGCGGTTCGGCGGTGGGGCCGATCATCGGCGGCGTGCTGCTGCACCACTTCTGGTGGGGTTCGGTCTTCCTGATCAATGCGCCGGTGGTGCTGGTGCTGCTCGTCTTCGGACCCATCCTGCTGCCGGAACACCGCTCGGCCGGGCGCGGACCGCTGGATCTGCCCAGCGTCGCGCTGTCCATCGGCGGCATTCTGCCGCTGATCTACGCGGTCAAGCATATGGCCGCCGAGGGTGTCGACGCCGAGGCGGTGATCGCGGGCGCGGTCGGGCTCGTGGTGCTGACCGTGTTCATCCGACGCCAGCGCACCCTGGCCGAACCACTGCTGGATCTCGGACTGTTCCGGCGCGGACTGTTCGCGGTCGCCGTCGGCTCCAGCACCGTCGGCATGCTGGCACTGGCCGGTATGAGCTATCTGACCAGCATGTACCTGCAGTCGGTCACCGGGCGCGACGCTCTGCAGGCGGCGCTGCTGGGCATCCCGATGGCGGTGGTGGTGTTCACCACCTCCATGACCGGCGGACAGATCGGCCGCTGGCTGGGCGTGCGCACCACCTTCGTACTGAGTTCGAGCGCGGCGGCGCTGGGCAATCTCATGCTCTTCGGCGTCGGGGTGGACGGCGGCGTCGGCTGGTACATCGCGGGCACCGTGGTGGCCGGTCTGGGCCTGGGCACCATGTTCACGCTGGTGTCGGAGGTGGCGGTGTCGTCGGTGCCGCCGGAGCGGGCCGGATCGGCGGTCGGCATCTCGGAGACCAGCTTCGAACTCGGCAACGGTCTGGGGTTGGCGCTGCTGGGTTCACTGGCGGCCCTGGTGTTCCGCAACGGCGGCGATTTCGCTCCCACGCTGGGGGAGACCATCACCCGCGCCGGTGACGACGCCGCACTCGTCCATGCGGCGCGTGAGGCGTTCGTCGACGGCATGCACGTCGCTACCACCACGGGTGCGGTGCTGCTCATCGCCATGGCGCTGGTCGCCGCCTTCGCCAAGACCCGCGACGTGGAACTGTCCGAGCCCGGGACCGCCGCGCACTGATCAGCGGCCGAAGGCGGCCCGGATGCCTCGGCGAGCCGGTTCAGCGGCCGAACACAGCCGGCATGGTCTCGGCGAGCCAGCGCCGCGCCGGTCGCACGGTGGTGCGGTCGATCCAGGCGGCCGGCCGCACCACCAGCAGTCGCCAGGTGGCGGCCAGCCCCGCGCCGATCGGCCGCAGCGTCGTGCGGTGGACGAAGCGGTACGGGTCCACGATCAGCACGCGCACGAGCGATGCCGTCGCGCGCCAGGCATAGCCGAGCACGGTGCGCACTCCTCGCCACAGCGGGGCGAGGATCCAGCGCCACAGTCCCATGGCGGGGGCGATGATCAGATACCGCACGGCGTAGGTGACCACTACCGCGACCGCCACGCCGATCGGCCGGAGTACGAAGCGCCACAGCGCGTTCCAGATCGGGTCCAGGATCATGCGCAGTATCCAGTTTCCGGCCGGAGCCAGGCCACGCCACCACAGGAAGGCCAGCGCACGCCCGACGGGCCGCAGCAGGAAGTCGCGCACCACGGTGGCGATCGGCCGCAGTATCCGGTCTCGGAGGAATCGGCCCACCGGGATCACGACAACGGTGAGTAACCGGTCGACAGCCACGTCGATCGCTCGGGCGAGCAGCTTCAGCCCCTCCCATACCAGTCGGAAAGGGAGCAGCACCACGATCGCGATACCGCGCGCGATCCGCTGTGCGGGCGAGACCGAGTGGGTCCGCCGGGCGTCCATCCGACCGCCAGTCATGTTCTTCTCCTGTCCCCGGGGCGCGCGACACAGCGTATTCGGCGGCAACGGCAGCGAACCAGCGCGTACCGCAATACATTCGATGTCGTGAACGAGACCGCGCCCACCGGCAATGGCCGCCCGCTCTCGGAACGGGTGGCGACCCGCCTGCTGTACCCGACCTCGCGCCCACGCGAGAAATCGCTGCGCGAGGCCGTCGCGGGCCGCATTGTGCTGATCACCGGGGCCTCGCACGGCATCGGCAAGGCGAGTGCGCGAAAACTGGCGGCGGCCGGGGCGACCGTGCTGCTGGTGGCGCGCACCGCGGCGGATCTGGAGCGGGTGGCCGACGATATCCGCGCGGCGGGCGGGACGGCGTTCACCTACCCCACCGATCTCACCGATATGGACGCGGTGCAGCGGCTGGGGGTGGGACTGCTCGCCGAGCACGGGCATATCGACGTGGTGATCAACAATGCGGGCAAGTCCATTCGCCGCCCGATCCACAAGTCCTACGACCGGTTCCACGATTTCACCCGGACCATGGACATCAACTATCTGGGGCCGGTGCGGCTGCTGCTCACCCTGCTGCCGGATATGCGGGAGCGCCGCAGCGGCCATATCGTCAATATCTCCACCTGGGGACTGCGGGTGCCGCCCGCCCCGCAGTGGTCGGCCTACTACGCCTCCAAGGCCGCGTTCGACAGCTGGTTGCGTTCGGTCGCAACGGAAGTCGCCGCCGACAAGGTCACCACGACCACCATCTACATGCCGCTCGTGCACACCCGGATGAGCGCCCCGACCGACTTCTCCGGCGTGCCCGGCCTCACCGCCGACGAGGCCGCCGACCTGGTCTGCCACGCCGTCACGGCCCGGCCGTACGAGATCACGCCCTGGTGGTCCGGCCCCGTGCAGGCGTGGAGCGATCTCGCGCGCGGGCCCGCGCACCGGTTCATGGCCCGAAGCTTCCGCCGCCGGTGACGGCCGGGCAGCGTTGGTCGGGCCGGGATGGGCGGGCCGGACCTGCCCGGTGGTTGGCCTAGGATCGGGCCATGCGTACTCCGGAGCGGCGGTCATGAGCCTCGCGATACTGCTGAACCTGGCGGACTCGCGGTTGCCGATCGGCGGGCACGTGCACTCCGGCGGGGTGGAGGAGGCCGTGAGTTCCGGCATGGTGCGCGATGTGCGGTCGGTGGAGCTGTACCTGCGCCGCCGGATTCGCACCTCCGGGCTGGTGGCGGCGTCGCTGGCCGCCGCCGTGTGCGCCGGAACCCTGGAACCCGCCCGCGCCGAGGCCGAGGCCGATGCGCGCACCCCCTCTCCGGCGGCCCGCGCCGCTTCCCGGGCGCAGGGGCGGGGACTGCTGCGCTTGGCGAAACAGGTGTGGCCGCAGGCCGATTGGCGTGGGCTCGGCACCCGGCCGCATCTGTCCACCGTCTTCGGTGTCGTCGCCCGGGTGTGTGGGGCGGGGCCGGAGGAGATCGCCGGTGTGGTCGTCTACACCACCATGACCGGGGCCGCGACCGCCGCGCAGCGGCTGCTGGCCCTGGACCCGGCGGCGGTGGCGGCCTGCACGGTGCGGCTCGCCGAGGTGTGCGACCGCACCGCCCGCGAGGCCGTCGACACCCTGGCCGCGCTGTCCGATCCGCTCCAGGATGTGCTGGCCGAGCGCCACCTGGAACGCGATATGCCGCTGTTCGCTTCCTGAGCCGGGTAACACCGGGTTTACACGCGTCGGTAAGGATGGGGTCCATGCCACCTCATTTCATCGACGGAGAACCGCACGATCACGGCCACGACCGCCCCCGGCGGGAGCGCACGGCCGGGGAGCCGGTGCGGATCGGGATCGGCGGACCGGTGGGGTCGGGGAAGACGGCGCTGGTGGCGGCCCTGTGCCGCCAGTTGCGCGAGGAGCTGTCGCTGGCCGTGCTGACCAACGACATCTACACCACCGAGGACGCGGACTTCCTGCGGCGGCACGCGGTGCTGCCGGACGAGCGGATCACCGCGGTGCAGACGGGCGGTTGCCCGCACACCGCCATCCGCGACGACATCACCGCCAACCTGGACGCCATCGACGATCTCATCGAGGCCAATCCGCCGCTGGATCTGATCCTGGTGGAGTCGGGCGGCGACAACCTGACCGCCACCTTCTCCTCCGGACTCATCGACGCGCAGATCTTCGTGGTCGACGTGGCCGGTGGCGACAAGGTGCCGCGCAAGGGCGGACCCGGCGTGACCTACTCCGATCTGCTGGTCATCAACAAGACCGACCTCGCGCCCATGGTCGGCGCGGACCTGTCGGTCATGGACCGCGATTCCACGAAGGTCCGCGATGGCCGCCCGTTCGTGTTCACCTCACTCACCGAGGACCCGGCCGCCACCCCGGTCCTGAACTGGGTGCGCGAACAGCTCCGCCTGGCCGCGGAACAGGATGCGGCAGCCGGTGCCTCCCACGCACACTGACGCTCCGCGGGTGAGCGACGCGCCCTCCCGGCTCGCCGCTCACACCCGGTTCGACTCGGCGTGCCCGCCGGTGAATGCGCTGGCACCGGCGATGCGGCGCTACCCGCCGACCGTGGTGGGAGGCGGTATCGGCCGGGTCTGCGCGCTCGACGGTTTCGGATCCGCGGTGCACCTCGCATGCCCGCATACCGTGAGCTGTGCCGCCGCACGCCCATCGGTGGGCGCGTTCGGCGGCACAGAGGCGGCCCGGCGGCGGTATGCGCCGACGACGGTGGCGACGGACGGTACCGGCCGTCGCGTTCTCGCACCCGACCTCGGGAACATGTCGCGCATCGGATGCGCGCCCAGCGCGGGTGGTACCGGAGCGTGGTCGTCGGTGTCCGCGAGCCGGGGCGGCGTGGGCCGGGGGGTGTCCGCCGGGCAGGGCGGTATGCCCGCGCGGGTGTCGACCGAGCGGGATCGCCCGTACGGGCGGATCGTTGCCGGGCGGGTGTGCCGTGCGGACTGAGCTGCGGATCGTCGCGGTCGCCGGGATGTTGCCGACGATCGAGGCGGTAGGGGGATTGGCCGGGCGGCGGACCGGAGTGGATACCGTGCATCTGATCGGTACGGCCGCCACACCGCTGGGCGGGGACGAACTCGATATCGCCATCGTGGTAGGGGCGGGCGCGCGGTTGGCGGTGCGATCGGTGGCGGCGACCATCGCGCTGCCCGGACGGGGGACACGGAAGTCGGTGGCGCGCTGGCACTTCGAGGTCGGGGCCGGGGGTGAACTGGACTTCGATCCGGAGCCCACGGTGGTGGCCGGTGGGGCCGAGCATGTGACGACGACGACCGTGCGGTTGGCGGAGGGCGCGCGGCTGCGGTTGCGCGAGCGGGTGCGGATCGGCCGGACCGGGGAGGATCACGGCTACTGGAGCGGTGAGCTGCACGCGGATATCGGCGATCTCCCGCTGCTGCGGCACCGCTTGGACCTCGGCGCGGACGCGGTGACCGACGACACGCTGTCGGGCCCGCGAGCGCTGGAGAGTGTGCTCAGCTACCCGGACGACCGGACGGTGAACACCACCGGTCTCGACGCCGCGCTGCTACCCCTGGCCGCGGGCGGAACTCTCTACACCCGAACGGGTTCCACGCTCGCCACTGCACCTCCGCCGGGCGCCACCGAGTGGACGGCGAGTCGGGCGGCGACCGCGATCATGTGACCTCGCTACGTGGTGACCGGGCGTGTGCGCGGCGGTCCGGTCAGGGGCGCATGGCTCCGAAGTAGACGTCGATGGAGAGCAGGGCGAACAACCAGTCGGCGCTGACGCGCAGGGGTTGGGTTCGGAACATGGTCGCTCCCTTCGGGATCGCATGCTTGGGGCGAGTACGGGTATCCCGGGTGCGACGGGAACCGGACCTCACCCCCGGTTCCCGCCGCATCCGGCACTGCTGGGCGGCTGTATCAGTCGCCGACGACGCGCGGTGGGGCGTTGAAGGAGTTCACCGCTCCGACCACCGCACCGGCCGCCGCACCGACCGCCGCGGCGGGCACGGTGATGACCGCGGCGCCCGCGGCCGCACCGAGCACCGGTCCGGCGACCAGCCCGACGGGGACGAAGGCCAGGCCGGTGACCAGGCCGACCGCACCGCCGACGGCGGCGGAGGTGAGTGCGAACGGGGCCGCGGTGGCGGCTCCGGCGAGCGCGCCCACGGCGGCCGTGCCGATCGTCTGACCGGCGATCCGGTCGGACCGGCTGCGCTCCATGCCGATGGAGTCGAGGAAGGTGGCGAGATTGGCCTCGACCTGCGCGGCATTGTCGTTGATCTGGATCGCCTGTTCCTTGTCGATCCAGTTCGGCGCGTCGACCACCACGTCGCCGAACCGGAACTTGCCGGGCGGCGGGGCGATCGGCGGCACCGGTGCCACCGGAACGGGCGGATGCAGCACGCCGACGGGAGCCAGGTAGCTCTTGTCGGGAGCCGGTCGCGACCACTGGATCGAGCTGTGGGTCTCGTCGGGGATGTTCAGACCCTCGTACGGCGCGACATTGGGCGCCTCGGCCGGCGGCCACTGCTGCGGCGCGTCGTCGTGATGCGCCACCGGGGCGGGCTCGACCGGCGCGGCATTGGCCTGGCCGGAACCGACGATCGCGAGGACTAGCGGAACCGCACCCGCCGCCACCACATTGCCGACTCGATTGCGATGCGGGTTGAGGGCTCTGTGCTTGCCTGCGGCCATAGACGACCTTTCATCGGGGAACAATCGACGCCCCACATTCGGACCCGGCGGTCACCTGGATTGGTCGCGGAATCGGACGACTTCGAGATCGATTGCGTTGCTGAAAGATTGCCCGATCGCGGAATCGGATGATGGCGAAGGCCGAACCCCTGCTACGGGATTCGACCTCCGGACAAATCGGCCTTACTGCGCCGTTGCCGGCTCCGTCGGTGCCGCGGCCGGAACCTCGGTCGCGGGAGCCAGATAGCCATTGGCCGCGCCGACGGCCGCGCCGACCGCCGCACCCGCCGCGGCCGCGGGGACCGCGACCAGGGTGACGCCCGCGGTCGCGCCCACGGCCGGACCCACCACCCAGCCCGCCGGAGCGAACGGCGTGCCGACCATGGCCCCGATGAAACCGCCCATGACGAGGGCGGCGGCCTCGGCCGGGGCCGCCACGCCCACTCCCACGGCCGCGCCGACGGCGGCGGTGCCGATGGTCTGCGCGGCGATGCGATCGGACCGGCTCGGCTCGAACCCGGCCGAGTCCAGGGTGCGGGCCAGCTCCGCCTCGGCGGTGGCCGACAGCGTATTGACCTGGTCGGCCTGTTCGGGTGACAGCCACCCGGGCACGTCGACCTGCGTATCGCCGAACCGCAGCTTCCCCTCGGGCGCGGCGATGGGCGCGACCGCCGGCGCACTGGCCGGATCGGGCATCCGCAGCTGCTCCGGGTCGACGGCCGCGAGCGATCCGCCGGGGATGTCGCGCACGCCGACGGGGGAGTTGCGGCTCACCCGGGTGGTGGGCGCGTCGGCGACCGGCTGGGTGCCGTCCGACATCGCTTCCGTGGCTTCGGTTCCCGCGGCCGGGGTGGATGTCGACGCGGTGGCCGCGGCGGTGGTGTCGAGCCAGCCGCGCACGCCGTCGGCGAGTTCCGGCGGGATCGGCACCGTCAGCGGACCCAGCGGGGAGTGCAGCACCATATCGGTCTGCGGAATCTCCTCGGTGGCCGTGGCGGGCGGGACGGACATGTCCTCCGGATGTACCGGTTCGGCCGAGGCCGTGCCCGCGAGTGCGACGCTGAACGGAAGCGCCCCGACGACGGCGAGTGAACTCAGCCGCCGCCGGGGCGAAAGACGATCAACCTGTTGGCGTTTGCCCATGAATGACCTTTCTCACGAATGTTCACGGCTTTCGAACATTCGGATCCGGTCCAGGTGCCGGATTGGTCCGGGCGTACCCCCGGTCGACGTTAGGGGTTACCCCACTCTGCGGTCGCTCGACGGCGTGGTCGGTTCGTTCGCTACGGATTTGCCGTTACCCGTGGACGTTTCACCGTCGAAGGGCCGGACCGCATCGCGCGCGTCCACATCCCCGGCGTTGACCGCCTCCAGGGCCAGCCGCGCGAACACCCACTGCTCGGTGGCGGCCATCTGGCCGCGGTGACGGCCGAGGAAGGAGACGAACCATTCGAAGACGGTGACGAACCGGCTGCGGAAGCCGACCAGGTACCACAGGTGCAGGCCCAGCCAGGCCAGCCAGGCGATGAAGCCGCCGAATTCCAGCTTGCCCACCTGGCATACCGCGCTGAAGCGCGAGATGGTGGCCATGGAGCCCTTGTCGAAGTACTTGAACGGCTTGCGCTGCTCGGGCGTTTCGCCCTCGAGCCCGGCCTTGATGGCCTTGGCCGCGTAGGTGCCGCCCTGGATCGCGCCCTGCGCCTGGCCGGGCACGCCCGGCACGGCCATGAGGTCGCCGACCACGAAGACGTTCGGGTGCCCCTTGACGGTGAGGTCCGGTTCCACGATCACGCGGCCCGCCCGGTCCACCTCGGTGCCGTCGGAGCGTTCGGCGAGCTGGCGGCCCAGCGCGCTGGCCTGCACACCGGCCGACCAGACCTTGCAGGCGGATTCGATGCGGCGCTCGGTGCCGTCGGCGTCCTTGATGGTGACGCCGCGCGCGTCCACATCGGTGACCATGGCGTTGAGCTGGATTTCCACGCCCATCCGGGCGAGCCGCCGGTGCGCCTTGCCGCCGAGGTTGGGGCCCATGGGCTTGAGCACCGCGTCGGCGCCCTCGACCAGGATCACCCGGGCGTCGCGGGGATCGATATTGCGGAAGGTGCCCTCGAGGGTGCGGTCGGCGAGTTCGGCGATCTGCCCGGCCAATTCGACGCCGGTGGGTCCCGCGCCGACCACGACGAAGGTCATGAACCGGTCGCGCATCTCCTGGGTGGGCGCGAGTTCGGCCTCCTCGAAGCTACCCAGGATGCGGGCGCGCAGTTCGAGGGCGTCGTCGATGGTCTTCATACCGGGCGCGTAGGTGGCGAAGTGGTCGTTGCCGAAATACGACTGCTGCGCGCCGGTGGCCACGATGAGGCTGTCGAACGGGGTCTGATGGTCCTGGTTGAGCAGCCGTGAGGTGACGATGTTGTTCTCGAGGTCGATATCGTGCACGTCGCCCATGATGACCTGCACGTTCTTCTGCTTGCGCAGCACCATGCGGGTGGCGGGGGCGATCTCGCCGACCGAGAGGATGCCGGTGGCCACCTGGTACAGCAGCGGCTGGAACAGGTGGGTGGAGGTCTTGGAGATGAGGGTGATGTCGACGTCGGCGTTCTTCAGGTGCTTGCAGGCGAACAAGCCACCGAACCCGGACCCGATCACCGCCACGCGGTGGCGCTTCACTACAGAATCGGTGCTCATCTAGTCCTGCTCCCTGGAGAAGACGGTATTGCTACGACACATCACGCCCAACGGTAGTACGGCGTGAGCTGAGTCGACCAATCAGGACGCATCGGGAAAACGACCGACATCGCTACTGCCTCGAAAATACAATATGGGCAGTCGCTCAGGGAGGAATGCCATGGTCGCTGTGGCCGGTCGTGTCAGCGCCGAGGCGGAGAACCTGTCCCTGCTCGAGATTCCCGATACCGCGGTGGTCGATCGGCTGCTGCGCCGCCTGCCCGAGCGAGCGCGGGAGCTCGCCGCACCGCCCCCGGGCAGCGGGCTGCGGGCGGTGCGCGGCGATGCCGGGCTGCCGTATCTGGGGCGGAGTCTGCAGTACCTGCGCTGGGGTCCGGCCGAGATGATGGGTCGCTATCGCAAGTACGGACCGGTCTCGTTCAACAATGCGCTGGGCGCACGCCGGGTTCTGGTGGCCGGACCCGAGGCCATCGACGAGGTGCTGGGCCGACGCCGCCAGGACTTCGGTTCCGGCTGGGACTGGTTCATCGGCCCGTTCTTCCATCGCGGACTGTTGCTGCTCTCCTTCGACGAGCACATGTTCCATCGCCGCATCATGCAGCAGGCGTTCACCCGCGACCGGTTGCAGGAGCATCTGACCGAACTGACCGCGGTCGTGGACGCCGCCGTCGCCCGCTGGGCGCCGGCCGGGGAACGGCGGCTGCCGCTGTACCCGGCCTTCAAGGAGCTCACCCTGCGCATCGCCACCGATGTGTTCATGGCGGTCGATTCCGGCGCCGAACGCGAACGGCTGGGCCGGGCGTTCTTGCGCTGCACTCACGCGGCCCTGGCCCTGCTGCGTTTCCCGGTGCCGGGCGGCAACTGGTATGCGGGGCTGCGCGGTCGAAAGGTGCTGGAGGAGTACTTCACCCGCATGATCCCCGCCAAGCGGCGCGCACCGGGACCGGACTTCTTCTCCGCGCTGTGCCGGGCCCGCACCGAGGACGGCGCGGTGTTCAGTGACGCGGACGTGGTGAACCACATGATCTTCCTGATCATGGCGGCCCACGACACCACCACGACCACCGTCACGGCGACCGCCTACTACCTGGGTCGGCATCCGGAGTGGCAGCGCCGGGTGCGTGCCGAAGCCCTGGCCCTGCACGCCGAACTCGACGGCGCCCCGCCCACCATCGCCGATCTGGACCGGCTGCGAGACCTCGATCTGGTGATCCGTGAGAGTCTGCGACTGCTGCCGCCGGTGCCCGGCCTGGTGCGGCGCGCCGCCCGCGACACCGAGATCGCCGGGCATTTCGTCCCGGCCGGCACCCAGGTGGACATCGCCCACGGTGTGAATCACCTGCTGCCCGAGTTCTGGACGCGCCCCGAACTTTTCGATCCGGAGCGGTTCGCCGAACACCGGCGGGAGGATCGCGCGCACCGGCTGGCCTGGCTGCCCTTCGGCGCGGGTGCGCACAAGTGCATCGGCATGCACTTCGGGGTCATGGAGGTGAAGACCATCATCGCGGCGCTGGCCCGCGACTACGAGTGGACGGTCCCCGGCGACTACCTCATGCCGTGGGGTTTCTCCACCATCCCGTTCCCGCGCGACGATGCGCCGACGCTGCTGCGCCGCCGCTCCGGTCCGGGTGCGGACTGAGGGAGCGGCGGCGCGGGGGTCGGATCAGCCGCGGCCCTTGAACAGGATCTCCGCGACGCGGGTGGTGGTCTCCGCGCCCTCGGCGTACCCGCCCGCACCGCCGAGCGAGTTCATGATCGCCAGGGTGTAGCGCTCGCCCGGTCCGGCGAAGCCGACCGAGTTGACCACCCAGCCGCCCTGCTCCTGCGACCAGCCGTTCTTCAGGCCGGGGCGCATGGCCGCGCCCGCACCCCACACCCCCCAGTGCTGGTTGGTGTCCACCCGGCGCATGCGGTCGACGAGATAGTTTCGGTCGTCGGGATGCATACCGGTCAGCACGCTGTCCATCAGCCGGTCGAGATCGGATGGGGTGCACTGCTGGAAGCCCCAGTCGGGGAAGAGCTTGGTCTGCGCCATGGAGCTGGTGGGCGGCATCGGCACCAGCCCGCCCATGCCGTTGGCGCGGAAGGCGTTCTGGAAGGCCATGCGGTCCACGCCCGCGTACTTGTTCCAGAGGATGTCGGCGGCGGTGTCGTTGGAGGTTGCCAGCATGGATTCCAGCAGGCCGCGGTCACCGGCGTCGAGAGCGATCGCGCCGACCCGGGCGCGGTTGAGCAGATCCTCGGCCATCGCCAGCTTGATGGTGGAGGCCGTCCAGAACATGGTCTCGGCGTTGGCGTTTCGGTAGATGCCGCCGGTAACCCGGTCGCGCACCACGTATCCGACCAGTCCCGGGCGGCCCTGGAGGTAGTCGTCCACCCGGGCGATGCGGCTGGACATATCGCAGTCGAAGCCGGCCATGCACTGCGCGGCGGCCGTCGGTAAGGACGGTCCCATCCCATCCGGCAGCAGTGCGGGCGCGGTGGGGATCAGGGCGGCGGCGGTGAGGACGGCGGCGGAGGCGGCCACACGGTTGCGCCGAGGCTTCGGAGAACGCACGGTGGACCACAATAGACAGTGAAGTGTCCGCTCTGCACGTCTTGCGGACAATTCGTGCGGGAGCTGGCGAAATACGTCTGCCCGCAGTGGCTTTCGCATGCCCGCCGCGATCAGCGGAACGCGGCCTCGAGCTCCTCGACGCTGCGGCCGTTGAGGCGGTAGCAGTGTTCGAACGCCTCGGAGTGGCGCTCGCGCGGCCAGGTGTGCAGGACGATGCCGCGGCCGTAGTGGCGCGAGTTGATCAACTCCCAGCGGTCGCCGACGCGACGAACCGTGAACCCGCTTCTGGGCACCAGGGGAATCACCGTGGCGGACATCGACGCGAACCAGCCTTTCCGTACCTACTGCGCTACTGCCTACCTCCCCGAAAAGCCCTCCCCGCAAAGCACTGTCGCACACCGATTGCCGATTCCCGTGTGACGCGCCCGAGCAAATCCGCGGCGTGTGGCGCGTGTCACCGTAAGGCGCGCGGCACCCGGTGTTTGCATCCGGTTCGCCGACTGTATAAACACAGCTCGTGCACATTCACCGGGCCGAGCGAGCGGACACGCTCGTCGACGCGCTCGCCCAGCTGCTGGCCAGACCCCTTGACGACCCCTTCGCCGCCGAGGTCGTCGCGGTACCGGCCAAGGGGATCGAGCGCTGGGTGATCCAGCGGCTGGCCACGGTGCTCGGCAGTGCGACCGGCGGTGACGGCATCGCCGCGAATATCGAATTCCCGGATCCGGCGAGCCTGGTGGGCGCGGTGCTGGCGGAGGCGACCGGGCTGACCCCCGATACCGACCCGTGGGCTCCCGAACGACTGGTGTGGACGCTGCTGCCGGTACTGGACGCGGTGCTGGCGGAACCGTGGTGCGGTGTGCTGTCGCGGCATCTCGGCCGGGGCGATGCCGCCGGACACAAGGTGGGGAGGCGCTACGCGACCGCCGCGCGGATCGCGGACCTGTTCGACGGCTACGGCACCCAGCGCCCCGGCATGATCGCCGCGTGGGCGGACGGGCTCGATACCGACGGCACCGGACGCGAGCTGCCGGAGGATCTGCGCTGGCAGCCGCGCCTGTGGCGGACGCTGCGGGAAGCCGTGGGAGTGCCGAGCCCGGCCGAGCGATTGGCCGACGCGTGCGCACACCTGCGGGCGGAACCCGGGGTGGTGTCGCTGCCCCGGCGGATCTCACTGTTCGGCGTGACGCGACTGACCACCGACCAGCTCGAGGTGCTGTCGGCGCTGTCCGCGGGGCGGGAGGTGCACCTGTGGCTGGTGCACCCGAGCCCGACACTGTGGACGGAACTGGCGTCGAACGGTGCGGACGCGCAGGCTGATTCAGCAGTCCGGTCGGGTTCCAATGCGGCGGGTGATACCTCCGCATCGGTGCGCGCGGTCTCCGATCGGGAGCCGGTGGACCGAGCGGACGGATCGTCACCTTCGAGCGAGATGCCGGATTCCCTTGTGCGGGTGCGGCATCCGCTGCTCGCCGCCCTCGGCCGCGACGTGCGCGAATTGCAGCAGCGCCTGCGCGCCTACGACCACATCGACACCTACCACC
This sequence comes from Nocardia otitidiscaviarum NBRC 14405, assembly GCF_000308635.1. Classification (GTDB taxonomy): domain Bacteria; phylum Actinomycetota; class Actinomycetes; order Mycobacteriales; family Mycobacteriaceae; genus Nocardia; species Nocardia otitidiscaviarum. The sequence goes on from NZ_BAGD01000067.1 coordinate 41,255, forward strand.
CGCCCGCCGCGATATCGCCGGGGACAACCGCAGCCGAGCCGGGCCGGGCTGGTCCGCCCGGCGCGCAGGCGGGGGAGGTCGCGTCGGACACGTCGGACCTCGGGCGCACCCTGCTGTCCACGCTGCAGGCCGCGATCCGGGAGGATCGGTGGCCGGTGGCGGTCGAACCCGAGCTGGCCGGGGACGGGACCGTCGGCGTGCACGCCTGTCACGGTCCGGCGCGGCAGGTGGAGGTGCTGCGGGACTGTCTGCTGCACATCTTCGCCGCGGATCACACGCTGCAACCGCGCGATGTGGTGGTCATGTGCCCGGACGTGGAAAGCTATGCGCCGCTGGTGCGGGCGGCCTTCGGGCAGTGGTCCCACGACACCGCCGAAGCCGGGCATCCCGGGCACGCACTGCGGGTGCGGTTGGCCGATCGGGCGCAGCGGGCGGTGAATCCGCTGCTCGGCGTGATCGGGACACTGTTGGAACTGGCCGACGGCCGGGTCACCGTCACCGAGGTGCTGGATCTCGCCGCGGCCGAACCGGTGCGGTTGCGCTGCGGATTCGACGACGACGATCTGGAACGACTGCGGGAGTGGGCCGCCGAGACCGGGGCGCGCTGGGGTATCGGGCAGCGGCAGCGGCAGGCGTTCGGACTCGGCGATTTCGCGCAGAACACGCTCAATGCCGCCGTGGACCGCATTCTGCTCGGCGTGGCCGCGGGCGAATCCGGCGCCGACTGGCTGGATCTGGCGCTGCCGCTCGACGATGTCGACTCGGGTGACATCGATCTGGCGGGGCGCTTCGCGGAATTCGTGGACCGGCTCGCGGTCTGCCTGCGCGACCTGCGCGGCCCCACCCTGGCCGAACCGGCCGGAACCGCGCGCCCGGCCGGGGAGTGGGCCGCGGTGCTCGGCCGCGCGCTCGATCTGCTGACCGACGTGACCCGCGCTCAGGCGTGGACGGGCGTGCAGGCGCGGCGCGAACTGGCCGCCGCCCTCGAACACGCCGGGGATGTGCCGTTGCGCCTGCCCGATATCGCGGCGCTGCTGGCGACCCGGCTGGCGGGACGGGCCTCGCGCGCCAACTTCCGCACCGGCGAGCTGACCGTGTGCACCATGGTGCCCATGCGGTCGGTGCCGCACCGGGTGGTGGTGCTGCTCGGACTCGACGACGAGGTCTTCCCGCGCGCGGGCGGCATCGACGGCGACGATGTGCTGGCCCGGCACCGCTGCCCCGGTGACCGCGACCCGCGCAGCGAGGACCGGCAGCTGCTGCTGGACGCCATCATGGCGGCGGGGGAGCGACTTGTGCTGCTGCACACCGGATCCGATCCGGTCACCGGGGCGCACCGGCCGCCCGCCATCCCGCTCGCCGAGGTGCTCGACACCGTGCGCGCCCATGTCGGCGGTGCGGCCATGGCGCGGATCGTGCGGCGGCATCCACTGCAACCCTTCGACGCCGCCAACTTCCGCGCCGACGATCCGTTCAGCTTCGATCCGGTGGCCCTCGCGGGTGCGGTGGCCGCGCGGCAGCCGCAGCAGTCGCGGCCGGTATTCCTCGCCGCCCCGCTGCCCGCCGCGTCGCCGGGCGATGTGGAGCTCACCGATCTGGTGGCCTTCGCCGAACACCCGGTGCGCGCCTTCCTGTGGCAGCGGCTCGGCATCCGCGTGCCGGAGGAGGAAGAGGAGATCGACGACCGGCTGCCGATCGCCCTGGACGGACTCACCAAATGGTCCATGGGCGAACGCATGCTGGCCGCGCGGCTCAACGGCGTGGAGGCCGATATGCTGCGCGCGGCCGAATGGCGGCGCGGCACCCTGCCGCCCGCGCGCATGGGCGCGGCGGTGCTCGACGATATCGAGGGCACCGTGGACCAGTTGGTGCGGGTGGCTCGCCCCATGCACGAGATCCCGGGCCGCACCATCGACGTGGCGGTGGACCTCGGTGACGGCCGCCGCCTCACCGGCACCGTCGCCGACGTGCACGACGACGCGCTGCTGCGCGCCACCTACTCGCGGCTCGCCCCCAAACACCGGCTCGCCGCCTGGGTGCGGCTGCTGGCCCTGGCCGCCAGCGGTTCGCATCAGAGCTGGCGCGCCCTCACCCTGGGCCGCGGCCAGTTCCGCAATCCGGTCTGGCAGTCCACCCTCACCGCCCCCGACGCCGCCACCGCCCGCGCCATCCTGCGCCAACTCGTGCACCTGCGCGACGCCGGACTCACCGAACCCCTGCCCATCGCCCCGTCCGCGACCGCCGTCTACGCCGACCGCCGCTGCAAGGGCGCGACCGTGGACGACGCCACCCTCTCCGCGGAACAGGACTTCGACAGCGCGTACGGTGAACGCACCGACCGCTACCTCCGCCAGGTGTGGGGTCCGGCCCTGCGTTTCCCGGACCTGACCCGAGCCCCGGCCGAACACGGCGGCGACGAGCCGACACGCTTCGGCGAACTGGCCCGAATGCTGTGGAACCCGTTGCTCGCCAACGAGAATCAGGGGAGACCATGACGACGACCGCGAAGCACGGATGAGCGACGAACTCTTCTCCCTCACCGACACGGCGGCGGACCCGCCCACCCCGACCCGCCGTCGCTCCCGCCCGCCCCGCGACCCGGAGCCCGCGAATACCGATACCGCCGTGGATGTGCTGGCCCTACCGCTCGACGACCTGCCCAGGGGCGCCGGGGCCGAGCGCGCGGCCGGTGCGGCCGACAGCGCCGGACCGGCGCGCGCCGCGCTGTCCGACCCCGAGTCGGACCGGCACGATACCGTCCCCGAATCGGGTTCGGTCGCCGCCGAAACCTCGCCCGGCGGGCGCACCGAGCACGCCGTGGACCGCCACGGTTCGGGCGCGGTTGCGCCGGGCGACCAGCCCGACCAACCCGCGCGGACCGAGCAAGGGGCGAACCGCCGTTCGCGGCGCTCCGGCCACCGGGGACCGGGCGATGCGGTCCTCCCGGCCGAGAACGGTTCGTCCCGAGCGTCGGTCGATCCCGATACCGAAGATGCGTATCCGGACCGGTCGGCCGCGCCGCAGGGTCGGCCGCGCCCGGTCGCGGACATCGGGCGAGACACACCGAACGTGGGAGCAGCGGGCGCGAACAGCTCCGCTCGGTCCGATCCGAGTGGGGCCGGAGGCGGCGAAATACCGGCCGCCACGGTAGATTCCGGCCCGGAGATCGTTGCCGAGGATACGGGGAGCCGTTCCCGGCGCGAGCCGGTTGCGCCCTCCGCCGCGCCGCAGCGGCGCACCGGCGGGCCACGTGAGCGTGACGCCGCGCCGGAGAGCCGGTCGGCCGTGCCGCCGATGCTCACTCCGCAGCGGGGACCCAGGTACGACACGACGGGGGAGGGCGGGACGCCGGACCGCGCGCCGGGGCCGCAGGGGCGGGCCGAGTCGCGGTTCGATCTGCGGGGGCCGCTGCCCGCCGGGACCATGGTGCTGGAGGCCAGTGCGGGGACCGGGAAGACGTACGCCATCGTGGGGTTGGCGGTGCGGTATGTGGCCGAGGCGGGGGTGGATATCTCGCAGCTGCTGCTGGTGACGTTCAGTCGGGCGGCCACCCAGGAACTGCGGGAGCGGACGCGGAACCGGTTCGTGGAGGTGGCGACCGGGCTGGCCGATCCGGAGGCGGCCCGGGAGTCCCGGGATGAGCTGGTTTCCCTGCTGGCGCAGGCGGATTCGGCGGAGGTGGCGTTGCGGCGGGAGCGGCTGCTGGCGGCGCTGTCGGATTTCGACGCCGGGTCGATCGCCACCACGCACAGCTTCTGCCAACGCATGCTGGACGAGCTGGGGCTGGCGGGGGAGCGGGATCCGGGGGCCCGGTTGGTGGAGAGCATCGAGGATGTCGTCGCCACCGTGGCCGACGATCTGTACGTGAGCCGGTACGCGCGCGACGGCGCGCCGTTCAGCCCGTCGGAGGCGCACGAGCTGGCGGTGTCCGCGGTGGGGGATCGGCAGTCGATGCTGGTGCCGCAGGCCGAGTACGACGGTGACCCGGCGGCCGAGCGGGTGGCCTTCGCCGAGGCTGTGCGCACGGAAGTGGCCCGCCGCAAACAACTTTCGGGCATCCGTGACTTCGACGACCTGCTGGTGCTGCTGCACCGGGTGCTGGCCGACACCGAGCACGGCGAGCGCGCCTGCCGCCGCATCCGGGACCGGTTCCAGGTGGCGCTGGTGGACGAATTCCAGGACACCGACCCGCTGCAGTGGGACATCCTGCGCCGCGCCTTCCACGGCCACGCCACCCTCGTGTTGGTCGGCGACCCCAAACAGGCCATCTACGCCTTCCGGGGCGCGGAGGTGCTCAGCTACCTGACCGCCGTCTCCGTCGCCGACAACCGCCGTGAACTCACCGTCAACTGGCGCAGCGACGCCGGACTGCTCCAGGCCCTCGCGCACGTGCAGAGCGGAGCGGCCCTGGGTCATCAGGAGATTCGCGTCCACCCGGTCGCCGCCACCCGCCCGTGGACCCGGCTGTCCGGCCCGGCCGAAGCCATCACCCCGCTGCGGCTGCGCTGTTTCCCGCGCAGCGGTGCCGGACCGCTCAACAAGTCGGGCTTCCCCACCGTGGGCCGCCAGCGCGAACGCGTCGCCACCGATGTGGCCGCCGATATCGTGCGCCTGCTCGAATCCGGGGTCACCATCACCACGTCCGCGGGCGAGCGCCCGGTGGACGCGGGCGATATCGCCGTGCTGGTGCGCACCCACACCCAGCTGAACCTGGTGCGCGCCGCCCTGGAGAAGGCCGGGGTGCCCTCCGTACTCACCGGCGGGGCCAGCGTGTTCGGCACCGAATCGGCCATGGACTGGCTGTGGGTGCTGCGTGCCCTGGAGCAGCCGCACCGCGCCGACCGTGTCCGGCTGGCCGCGGGTACCGCCCTGTTCGGCCTGTCCGCCGTCGAGATCGACAGCGGCGGAGCCGATCTCGTCGGCCAGCTGAGCGCCCAGCTGCGCGATTCCGCCCGCCTGTTCACCCGCGCCGGATTCGCCGCCGTCTTCGAAAGGCTCTCCGCCGAACGGGAACTCGCACCGCGCCTGCTCGCTCTCGACGGCGGGGAACGCCAGCTCACCGACCTGCGGCAGCTCGCCCAGCTGCTGGACGAGGCGGCGCTGCGCGAATCCCTCGGCCTCACCGCACTGGCCCGCTGGCTCGCCGACCGGGTGCGCGATCCGGCCTCGGGCGCGGTCACCGGCCGCAGTCGCCGCCTGGACCGCGACGCCCGTTCGGTGCAGATCGCCACCGTGCACGCCAGCAAGGGCCTCGAATTCCCGGTCGTCTACCTGCCTTTCGCGTGGGACTCGATGATGCTGCCCAAGAACGCGGCCCTGCTGTTCCACGACGAGCGGGACCGCCGCGTGCTCGATGTCGGCGGCCCCGACGCTCCCGGCCACGCTCAGCGCAAGCGGTGCGCCGAGGCCGAGGCGGCGGGGGAGGAGCTGCGGCTGCTGTACGTGGCGCTCACCCGCGCCGGCGCGCAGGTGGTGGCCTGGTGGGCGCCCAGCTACAACACCGCCACCGGCCCGCTGCACCGCATGCTGTTCGGCCGCGAACCCGGCGGCGACGAGGTCGCCGACAAGGTGGCGGTGCCCGCCGATCACGTTGCCCTGGACCGCATCACCACCTGGGCCGCCGCCGCCGGAGACGGCGTGATCACGGTGGAACCGGTGGACCGGGCGCGGGCGGCCCGACTGGTGGCCGCCACTACCGACGGCGCGGTCGGTGAGCTCGCCGCCGCGCGCTTCGACCGGGTACTCGACCACGACTGGCGGCGCACGTCCTATTCGGCGCTCACCGCCGGAGCCCACGACCACGCACCCACCACCGACACCCCGGACGGGCGCGGCATCGCCGACGAACCCGACGCGCCGAGCGTGCTCGCCGACGCCGCGGTCCCCGCGACGGCCGCGCCCTCGCTCATGAACGATCTGCCCTACGGTGCCGAATTCGGTACCCTCGTGCACGAGGTGCTGGAGTACGTCGACACCGACGCCCCCGACCTCGCCGCCGAGATCCGCGACCGCACCGCGCACGCCGTGGCCGAGCAGATGTTCGATGCCGACCCCGAGGTGCTGTCGCGGGCACTGCTGGCGGTCATGCGCACCCCGATCGGCTTCGGCTGCCTCGCCGACATCCCCACCCGCGACCGGCTCAGCGAACTCGACTTCGAACTGCCCCTCGCCGGGGGCGACACCCCGGCCCGCGAGCGGGTGACGGTGCCCCATATCGCCACCCTGCTGCGCCGCCATCTCCCGCCCGGCGATCCGCTGGCCGACTATGCCGATCAGCTCGCCGATCTGGACGACACCCCGCTGCGCGGCTACCTCACCGGAAGTATCGACGCCGTGCTGCGCATTCCGGGCCCGCGCTTCGTGGTGGTCGACTACAAGACCAACCGCCTCGGCACCGGCGGCCTCACCGTCGCCCACTACACCCACGAACAGATGGCCGCCGAGATGATGCGCTCCCACTACCCGCTCCAGGCGATCCTGTATTCGGTTGCCCTGCACCGCTATCTGCGCTGGCGGCTGCCCGACTACGCCCCGGAGCGCCACCTCGGCGGCATCCGCTACCTGTTCGTGCGCGGCATGATCGGCCCCGACACCCCGGACGGTGCGGGCGTTTTCGACTGGGAGCCGCCCGCCGCGCTGGTGGTCGAGCTGTCCGCCCTGCTGGCGGGCGAGACGGGCGGAGGACGGGCATGACGGTCGGGCAGGGGCGAAGGGTGGTGACCGGGCGATGACGTCGATCGCGGTGGCGCAGCGCGGCACCGGGCCGCTGCGCACCTTCAACGAGGCGGGTGTGCTGTCCGCCGCCGATGTGCACGTCGCCGTGCGGCTGGGGCGGCTGGGCCGGGAGGATTCACCCCTCGTCCTGTTCGCGACCGCGCTGGCGGTGCGCGCCGTGCGCTCCGGATCGGTCTGTCTGGAGCTGCGGCGCATGCACGAGATCGGCGTGGACGCCGAGGGGACCGAGGAGTCGGCCATCGACCCCGCCACCCTGCCCTGGCCCGATGTGGACGCCGTCATCGCGGCGCTGCGGGTGAGCCCGCTGGTGTGCGGCAGCCCGGCCGGACCGCTCACCCCGCTGCGCCTGGTCGACACACCCGCCGGACCGCTGCTCTACCTGAGCCGCTACTACCAGCAGGAACAGACCATCCGCCGGGTGCTCACCGAACGCGCCGCCACCCATCCCATGGTGGACGCGGAACTGGTTCGGCGCGAACTGGATCGGCTCTTCCCCGATCAGACCGGGCCGGGGGAGCCGCCCGACCGGCAGCGGCTGGCCGCGGCGCTGGCCGCCACCCAGTGGACCACCGTGGTCGCCGGTGGCCCCGGCACCGGCAAGACCCACACCATCGCGCGGGTGCTGGCGCTGCTGGTGGCGCATCAGCAGGCCGCCCCGGGCGCGCCTGCGCTGCGCATCGCCCTGGCCGCGCCGACCGGCAAGGCCGCCGCCCGCCTCCAGGAGTCGGTGCGGGAGCAGGCCGGGGATATCGGCCTGCCGGAACTCACCGCCGCCACCCTGCACCGCCTGCTGGGTTGGCAGCGCGGCGGCGCGTCCCGCTTCCGGCACAACGAATTCAACCGCCTGCCCTACGACGTGATCGTGGTGGACGAGACCTCCATGGTGTCGCTGACCATGATGAGCCACCTGCTGCCCGCCGTCCGCGCGGACGCCCGCCTCGTCCTGGTCGGCGATCCGGACCAGCTGGCCTCGGTGGACGCGGGCGCGGTGCTGGCCGACCTGGTCGCCGGACCCGTACCGGGACAGGCGAATCCGGCGCTGGACCGGATCCTCGGCACGGACTTGTCCGCCACCGCCGCCCATCCGGACGCGCTGTCCGGGCGGGAACGGGAACGCCTGCGCGGCGGCATCGTCCGGCTCACCCGGGGCCGCCGCTTCGGCGGCCGCATCGCCGAACTGGCGGTGGCCGTGCGCGCGGGTGACGCCGACGCCGCCCTCGCGCTGCTGGCCGACGGCGGCCACGAACTGTCCCTGCACGCCCCCGAGGACGTCACCGAGGTGCGCGAGGACGTGCTGCGCGCCTCCGGCGACGCCACCGACGCGGCCCTGCTCGGCGATGCTGCCGCCGCGCTCACGGCCCTGGAATCGCATCGCCTGCTGTGCGCGCACCGGCAGGGCCCCTACGGCGTGGAGCGCTGGGACCGGCTCGCCGCCAGCTGGGTCACCGCCGCCGGTATCGCCTCCGATCCCGGTGCGGGACAGTGGTATCCGGGCCAGCCGCTGCTGGTCACCGCCAACGACCACGAGGCCCGCATCTACAACGGCGACACCGGCGTGATCGTGCGCGCGCCCGACGGCACCCTGCGCGCCGCCCTGCAGCGCGGCACCGAACCGTATCTGGTGCACCCCACCCAGTTCCCGGGCGTCACCACCGTGTACGCCATGACCATCCACCGTAGCCAGGGCAGCCAGTACGACACCGTCTCGGTGGTGCTGCCCGGACCCGAATCCACGCTGCTCACCAGGGAATTGCTGTACACGGCCATCACCCGCGCGCGCAAGCGGGTCCGGATCATCGGCACCGAGGAGTCCATTCGCTCCGGCATCGACCGCCGGGTACTGCGCGCGAGCGGACTGCGCGTGAACTAGACCGCTGATTCGTCCGTTTGGAGCAGACTGGGGGATATGGGAATGCCTGCCGAATTCGAGGGAACCAGCGAGACGATCATCGCCGCCGACGGCACGCCGATCGCCTTTCACACCACCGGGCACGGCCCGGGGGTGATCGTGATTCCGGGGGCGCTGTCGGTGGCCGCGGGTTTCGCCCGCTTCGCCCGTACCCTGGGGGAGCGATTCACGGTCCACATCATGGAGCGGCGCGGCCGCGGCGACAGCGGGCCGCAGGGGGAGGACTACAGCATCGACACCGAACTCGAGGATCTGCGCGCACTGCGCGACAAGACCGGCGCGACCCTGCTGGTCGGGCACAGCTACGGCGGGCTCATCGCCCTGGAGGCGGCGCGGGACCCGGAGATCCGGAAGGTCGCGGTGTACGAACCCGGTGTCTCCGTCAACGGTTCGATGCCCTCGAACTGGATTCCGTCCTATGAGAAGTATCTGCGGCAGGACAAGCCCTGGAAGGCGTTCGTGCAGTACCTGCGTGCGGTCGGCCCGGAGGGCATCCGCCGCGTGCCGAAGTGGATGCTGGAGCGCGCCATGCCGTTGGCCATGAAAGCGCCTGAGCGCGACATCATCTCGAGTCTGCTGTGGGAAAATCTGCGCGAGCACCGCGAGGTCATCCGTCTGGACGACACCTATCCGCACTATCGCGACATCACGGCGGAGGTGCTGCTCATGGACGGCGACCGCGACCGGCTCGCCCGCGACGACGCCGACCGCGACCGGATCGCCGAGGTCATCCCGCACTGCGTCCGCTACACCTTCCGGGGCCTCGACCACTTCGGCATCGACAAGAACGATCCGGCCCTGGTGGCCGCCACCGTCGCCGAATTCCTCGATACGCCTGAGTGATTCGGCGACGGATCGCGAACTAGACCGCCGGTTCGGCAGCGGGCGCGGGCTGCCGGGCCGGTGCGCGCAGGATGAGCGCGGCGGCTACGGCCCCGATCGCGAGCAGTGCCGCCGCCAGCCGCAGCGCGGTGGTGTACCCGTCGGCGAGCACGTCGGGCGCGCCGCTGTCGCCGATGACGGTCGCGGCCGTGGTGGCCAGCACCGCCAGCCCCAGTGAGCCGCCGAGTTGCCGTGCGCTGTTGAGGATTCCGGAGGCCAGCCCCGACTGCTCGGCGGGCACGCCGCTGACGGCCGCGACTCCCATCGCCACCGTGGCCGCGCCCACCCCGATGCTCGCCACCATCGACGGACCCAGCACCGCGACCAGGAAATGCGATGTGGGAGTGGTGAATCCGAACCACAGCAGACCCGCTGCCCCCAGCAGCCCGCCGATCAGCAGCACCGGGCGCGGACCGTATTTCGGCGCGGTGAGCATGGCGACCCGCAGGCCGATGCCCACGCCGAGGCAGAACGGCACGAAGGCCAGCCCGGTCGCCACCGGCGAGTAGCCCAGCACCCGCTGCATGAGCAGGGAGACGAAGTAGAAGCTCGCGAACTGCGCCGAGGCCAGCATGAACCCGAAGACGGTGGCCCCGACGAGGGAGCGGCGGCGCAGGAAGCCCAGCGGCACCAGGGGATCGGCGGTGCGCGCCTCCACCAGTGCGAAGGCGACCAGGGCGAGCGCTCCGGCCGCCGCCCAGCCGAGGGTGCGCGCCGAGGTCCAGCCGTGCTCCTCGGTCGAGATCACCGCCACCACCAGCGCGGTCACGCCCGCGGTGACCAGTGCCGCGCCCGGCAGGTCCAGACCTGCGCGCCGCGTCACGTCCCGGTGGGCGACGGCGCGCAGCACCGCGGCCGCGGCCAGCACCGCGAAGAGCACGTTCACCCACATGACCGCCCGCCAGCCGACGTACTCGGTGAGCAACCCGCTCAGCACCACACCGGCGGCGCCGCCCGCCGCGCCCGCGCCGCCCCAGACCGCCATGGCCTTGGAACGCGCCGGGCCCTCGGCGAATTCGGAGGTGACCAGGGCCAGTGACATCGGCGCGAGCACCGCCGCGGCCACGCCCTGGACGGCGCGGGCGGTGCGCAGTTCCCACGCGTGCTGGGCGAGCCCGCCCCAGGCGCTGGCGAGTGCGAAGACCGCCAGGCTACCCAGCAGCAGGGTGCGGCGGCTCACCAGGTCGGCCAGCCGCCCGCCCAACAGCATGAGGCCCGCGAAGGTGAGCAGGTAGGCGTTGATCACCCAACTCAGCCCGGAGCCGCTGAAGTGCAGGTCGGCGTCGATATCCGGGAGCGCCACATTGACGATCGACAGATCGAGGGACACCAGGAACATGACGGTGAAGACGACGGCGAGCGTCCAGCCCGCCCGGCCGTCGGGGCGATCGGTCACGGCAACCTCCATAATTAAATAACGCGTGTGTTTAATACGGTTAGCACAGCCTAACTCCGGTGTCGAGAGGGTGATTTCGCAGAATGGGAGCCATGGCCGACAGTGCGACCACACCCCGGCGGCGCGGCCGACCCGTGCGCGTGAGCAGGGCAGACATCATCGCCGCGACCACGCGGCTGCTGGCCGCGGGAGGTAAGGACGCGTTCAGCATGCGCAAACTCGCCGATGAACTCGGCGTCAGCACCGCCGCCGTCTACCACCACTTCCCGGCGCAGGCGCAGCTGTTCATCGCCGTGCTCAGCGCCCGCGCCGAGGAACTGCCCGCGCCTCGACTGCCGCAGGATCCGCGCGAACGCCTGGTCGCGCTCATCGCCTATCTCATCGACATACTCCAGGAGCTGCCGTGGGTGGCCGAGCTGCTGGTGGGCGGGGAGTCCTTCGGCCGCGCCGCGCTCTGGATCCTGGACGAGTTCATCCGCAGTGCACGGGCATTGGGCGCCAGCCCGCAGTACGCCGCCTACATGTACTCCGCACTGTGGCGCTTCGTGCTCGGTGAGCTGCTCATGCGGCGCGCCGACGCCGAGCGCGTGGCCGCGCCGGCGGACGCCCGGCCGCCCCGATGGACCGAGTTCGTGACCCCGGAGGATCTGGCCGAATTCCCGGAGGTGCGCGACATCCTGCCGCAGTGGAGCGCGGTGCGGGAACTGCTGCCCGGCGATACGGCGATCCGGAGGTTCGTGGACGGCCTGCTCAGTGGCATCGATACCCTGGAGTCGGGTGCGCAGGGCACCGACCGGCACTGATGCCGGTTCGGCGGAAGCAGCGAGGACGGGAACGATGAGCGATGCGCCGGAGCACGTCGATGTGCTCATTGTGGGAGCTGGACTGTCCGGAATCGGCGCCGCCTACCATCTGCAACGGGCCTTCCCGACGCGGAGCTACCTCATCCTGGAGGCGCGCGCGGCCAGCGGCGGCACCTGGGACCTGTTCCGCTACCCGGGCATTCGCTCCGATTCGGATATGTTCACCCTCGGCTACCGCTTCCGGCCCTGGTTGGGCGACAAGGCCATCGCCGACGGCGACTCGATTCTGGCCTACGTCCGCGAGACCGCCGCGGAGAACGGCATCGACCGGCGTATCCGCTACCGCCACCGGGTGATTCGCGCCGAATGGTCCTCGGTGGACGACCGGTGGACGGTCACCGCCGACCACGACGGCGAAACCCGCACCGTGACCGCGAATTTCCTGTTCTGCTGCTCCGGCTACTACCGCTACGACGAGGGCTACACCCCGGAATTCGCGGGCACCGAGCGCTTCCCCGGACCGATCGTGCACCCGCAGCACTGGCCCGAGGATCTCGAGGTCGCCGACAAGCGGGTGCTCATCATCGGGTCCGGCGCGACCGCCGTCACCCTCGGTCCGGCGCTGGCCCGACGGGGCGCGCACGTCACCCTGCTGCAGCGGTCGCCGTCCTACATCCTGTCGCTGCCCGAGCGTGACCCGACGGTCGCGCGGCTGCGGCGCTTCCTGCCCGCCCGCACCGCCTACGGGCTGGCCCGCGCCAAGAACGTCCTCTTCAGCACCGCCATCTACCAACTGTGCCAACGGTATCCGCAGCGCATGCGGGCCTGGATCCGTGGCCTGCAGGAGAAGTGGCTGCCCGCGGGCTACGACATCGACACCCACTTCACCCCGCGCTACAACCCGTGGGATCAGCGGCTGTGCCTGGCGCCCAATGGCGATTTCTTCCGCGCCATCCGCAAGGGGCAGCTGACCATGGTGACCGACACCGTCGACACCTTCACCGAGTCCGGGCTCCGGCTCGGGTCGGGCGCGGACCTCGACGCCGATGTCATCATCACCGCGACGGGGTTGAACCTGCTGGTCTTCGGCGGTATGGAGCTGGTGGTGGACGGGCGGCCGATATCCCTGCCCGACACCATGGCCTACAAGGCCATGATGCTGTCCGGCATCCCCAACTTCGCCTACGTGCTGGGCTACACCAACGCCTCCTGGACCCTGAAGGCCGATCTGGTGTGCGAGTACGTGGTTCGGCTGCTGAAGCATATGGACGCGCACGGCTACGCCAAGGCCACCCCGGTCCGCGATCCAGCCGTCGGCACTTCGCCCTTTTTGAACTTCGAGCCCGGCTATGTGCTGCGCGCCCTGGAGTACCTGCCCAAACAGGGCGACCGCGCACCGTGGAAGCTGACCATGAACTATCTGCGCGATCTGCCGAAACTGCGCTACGGCCGGATCACCGACGACGCCATGGTCTTCGAGCGCGCGCCCCGTGACGCACCGGCGCGCGCCGCGGGCTAGGCCGGATCGAAGATGCCGGGGACGGTGAGGGCGTACTCGACGTCCTCGCGGCGTCCCAGCGTCACCAGTACCCCGCGGATCATGGTGAGCCGCGCCTCCGCGATGGCCTCCGGAGTCGGTTCACCGTGCGGGGCGGTGGCCGAGATCCGGTACACCACGAATTCGCAGATCTGCAGCGCCGTATCGAGATTCAGGTCGCTGGGGGCGGGGCGGCCGATCTCGGCGAATTTGGCGCGCACCAGCGCGCGGATGTCGTTCAGCGCGCTCTCGCGATAGGACGAGACCGGTGATCCGGGATCGTGTAGTTCGGCGAACAGCGGGGCCAGCATGGTGCCGTGGCCGTCGGCCCAGTACAGGTACGCCTCGATCATATTGATGCCCAGCTGCACCGGCTCCGCGCTGCGCTCCAGCGCCGCGCGCACGCCGCCGACCAGATCGTCGTTGGAGATGGTGAGCAGCGCGTGCAGCGGTTCGGTGGCATTGGCGAAGTAGCGGTAGAAGGTGGGCCGCGCCAATCCGGCCTTCTCGATGATGCGGGCGACATTGAGTCCGCGCGAACCGTGTTCGGCGAACACCTCGGAGGTGGCCAGCACGATACGGGCGCGCACCTGATCGGCCTGCTCGGCTGTTTGCGGCGGCCGTCCCCGTCGAGGAGCGGCCGTGGCGGACTGGGTCATTTCACAAACCCCCGCGGAGCGCTTGACATGAGGTGCGTCACGTCTATTAATCTAACATCAGTGTTCGCGTAACACTGGTGTTCAGCAAATAGCGGGTGCGCCCGCGATCCACCCACCGAGAGGGCGACCAATGACGACTGCCCCGCAGCTCGCCGCCGCCGATGCGCTTCCCTTCGACCTCGTGCAGCGCCTGCTGACCCATGCGCGCGCGGGCGGCCGGCCGTCCGTGGAGGTCTTCGCACCCGCCACCGGCGCCAAGATCGTCGATCTGCCGCAGTCCGCCACCGCCGATATCGACGCCGCCTTCGCCACCGCCCGCGAGGCGCAGCGGGAATGGGCGCGCACCCCGATCGCCGACCGCGTGGCCGTGCTGCGCCGCATCCACGACCTGGTGCTCGCCGAACAGGACGTGATCCTCGATATCGTGCAGACCGAGACCGGCAAGTCCCGGGTGCACGCCTTCGACGAGGTCAGCGATGTGGCCGTGAACGCGCGCTACTACGCCGCCGAGGCCAAGAAGCTGCTCGCCCGCCGCACCCCGCGCGGCGTCATGCCGCTGCTCACCCAGGTGGAGGTGCTGAACCGGCCCAAGGGCGTGGTCGCGGTCATCTCGCCGTGGAACTACCCGCTCGCCCTGGCCGCCTCCGACGCCCTGCCCGCCCTGGTCGCCGGCAATGCCGTCATCGCGCGGCCGGACAATCAGACCGCGCTCACCGCACTGTGGGCCATCGATATCGCCGAGCGCGCCGGACTGCCCAAGGGGTTGTGGCAGGCGGTGCTGGGCCGCGGTCGCGAGATCGGCGGCCAGGTGATCGAGCGCGCCGACTATGTCGACTACACCGGATCCAGCGCCACCGGCCGCACCATCGCCCAGCAGGCGGGGGAGCGGCTCATCGGTTACTCCCTGGAGCTGGGCGGCAAGAATCCGCTGCTGGTGCTGGACGACGCGGATGTCTCCGCCGCCGCCAAGATCGCGGTGCGGGCCTGCTTCGCCTCGGCCGGACAGCTGTGTGAATCCATCGAGCGCATCTACGTGCACGACAGCGTCTACGACCGTTTCGTCACCGAATTCGCCGAGAACACCCGCACACTCACCCTCGGCAAGGAGCGCGACTTCTCCTACGAGGTCGGTTCGCTCACCTTCCAGCGCCAGATCGACACCGTCGCAGCGCATGTCGACGACGCGGTGGCCAAGGGCGCGACCGTGCGCGCGGGCGGGCGGGCGCGTCCGGATCTGGGTCCGTACTTCTACGAGCCCACCATCCTCGAAGGGGTGCGCGAGGGGATGACCGTCTACCGCGAGGAGACCTTCGGGCCGGTCGTCTCCGTCTACCGCGTCAGTAGTGACGACGAGGCGGTGCATCAGGCGAACGACACCGCCTACGGGCTCAATGCCAGTGTGTGGAGCCGGGATACCGATCGCGGACGTGCCGTGGCGGCGCGCATCCACGCCGGATCGGTGAATGTTAACGAGGGCTTCATCGCGGCCTGGGGATCGGTGGCCGCGCCCTCGGGCGGACTGGGCATCTCCGGGACCGGGCGGCGGCACGGACCGGAAGGTCTGCTGAAATACGTCGACACCCAGACCATCGCTGTGCAGCGCGTCCTGCCCATCGCACCGCTGCCCGGTATGTCGGAGAAGCTCTGGGCCAAGACCATGACGCTGTTCCTCACCACCATGAAGACATTGCGGCAGAAGTGATCTGCCACTCGAGACAGGGGTACACACGGGTATGAAGGACGTAGCGGGCAAGAAGGTCCTGATCACCGGGGCCGCGATGGGACTGGGTAAGTCGTTCGCGGTCCGTGCGGTCCGGGAGCGCGCCGCCGACGTGGTGCTGTGGGACATCAACGAGGAGACGCTCAAGGAGACCGTCGCCGAACTGAGCGCCCTCGGCAGCAGCCGCATCCACCACTACGTGGTCGACGTCTCCGATCAGCAGGCCATCCGGGATGCGGGCACGTCGGTGCGCACCGAGGTCGGCGATATCGACGTGCTGGTCAACAACGCGGGCATCGTGCGCGGCAACGGCTACTTCTGGGAGACCGAGAACCGCGGCGACATCGACAAGACCATGGCGATCAATTCGCTCGCGCCCATGTACGTCACCCTCGAGTTCCTACCCGCCATGGTGGCGAACAAAGGCACTGAAGCGCGGGTCATGACCATCGCCTCGTCGGCCGGACTGGTCTCGAATCCGCGCATGAGCGTGTACGCGGCCTCCAAATGGGCGGCGCTGGGCTGGTCGGATTCGGTGCGACTCGAACTGGAGCAGTCCGGCAACGAGCACGTGAAGGTCACCACCGTCTGCCCGACCTACATCAATACCGGCATGTTCGACGGGGCCAAGGGTTTCTGGTTCACCCCCATCCTCGAGCAGGAGAAGGTGGTCGACACCTCCTGGACGGAGATGAAGAAGGGCTCGGCGCTGGTGGTCATGCCGTGGACCTCGCGATTGAACCGTGCCATCACCGGCCTGCTCCCGCTGAAGGTGCGCGACTTCTACCTCAATACGGTCGGCGTGTACCACTCCATGGACGAATTCCGCGGGCGGAAGTAAAGAGTCGGCCGCGCGGCGGGAACGCTCGGCGGGGCGATCGGCCGCTCAGCAGTCGCAGCTGCCGATCGTGCCGGATCGCCCGGTGAGCGATCTTCCGGTAGTGGGGCACACCCCCGGCAGCGGGTCAGTTGGTGCGGGTGATGGCGGGTGGGTTCCAGTCGCCGTCGACGATTCTCTGCTCGGGCCAGTACAGGCGCAGCATGACGTTGAAGTCTCCCGCGGCAGGTGCGGGCAGCCAGTTGGATTCTTTTTCCGCGCCGGGGTTTTCGCGTTGGATGTAGATGTCGAGTGAGCCGTCGGGGTTGGTGTGCACGTGTTCGCCGCGCACGGCGTAGCGGTTGATCGGGTTGTCGACGAAGAACCCGCGGTCGTTGTACATCGTCAGTGACCAGAAGCCCTTGACCGGCGGTACTTGGTCGGCGGGGAAATGCAGCACATAACTGTGGTCGGCGTTGAGCTGGGTGCCGGTGGCGTCGACGCGGGCTGAGGGGTAGATCGCGTCCTGGGGCAGGTTTGCGCCCAGGCCGGCGTAGGCGACCACGGCGCGGTCGGCGTAGGCGGTGCCGTAGTCACCGACTCCGGTACGTGAGATGGTCCACCCGTTGACCTCGGTGTTGCCCATGTCCTTCTCGATCTGCGCCAACGCGGTCGGCCATGCCTGTTCCCAGCGAGTGCGTTCGGGCTGCGGCAGCGAGGCGAGGTCGAGTTCGGTGTCGGGATGCCAGCCGATCGTGGCCAGCTGGGCGAGCAGTGCGTCGTCGCCGGGACGGGTCTGGTCGTGTGAGAGCGCCGCGTAGTAGAGGTCCCAGTACTGCTGCGGGGTCAGGTCGTGAATGTATTTCGCTACTTCCACTCGCGGCCAGTCGGCGTGAATGTCGGTGTTGACCGGCGGGGTGTACGCGCTACCGTAGGCGTCGAGGGGGACCGCGCTCATCTTGTCCTGAATGGCGATGACGTTGGGCAGGTCATCGGGTCCGTCGACCTGGATGCGGCCGATCATCCAGCCGGTGTCGGTGGGCAGCCGGTATTCGTGCACACCGGCGGGCAGGCTGCCGTGGAAGCCGGGGCCGACGATGGCGAACTGGTAGCCGTGCTGGTCGTCGAGGGTGCGCGGGCCTGCCGAGGCATCGACGTTGGACCACATGTCCAGGATCGGGAACAGGTGATAACGCCCGCCCATATCCGGCACGCTCACCACCAGCGGCTGCGCGGAGACGTCGAAGAACATCGACGTGTACACCGTGTCGACGTTCGGGCGCACCACATCAGTGAACCCGGCATCAGGCAGGAAGTGCAGGTGCCCGAGCTGGTTCATCGGCGCCGACCCGATGCCCGGGTCGGGGGCTGGATAGTTGGTTGCCTGTCGGCGGCTCACCTCCACCGAGACCAGCGGATAGGTGTAGATGTATGCCTGCACTGCCAGGTCACTCGGCGACGGCGCGGATGTCGATCCGCCCGGACTCGAGGAGGTCGAGGTATTCGTAGAACACGCCACGGCGGCCACTGCGGTCGCCGCTGCCAGACCCACTGCCACTGCTGCCCGGGCACGCCGGGCTGTCGAACTGCTGACCACCGCATCCTCCTGATCAGGAATGTCACAGAGCACAGCACACACTCAGTCGCCACCGTGGTTAACTCCTCACGAGAGTAACCAGCCACTGTGCTCGATTACGGAATTTGGGCGCTGCCAATACCTTCCGACGCCTTACTCGCACCGGCCCGCACTGTCACACACCGACATCCACCTGAATGGCGAACATCTAGTTACATTATGTTGCGATAGCCGGACCGGGACTTGACTTCAGGAGACATCTTTTTGATCCACGGAGACACCGAGTTGATCCGGGGCGCCGCGCTGCAGGGCTACCCAGAGCTGGTCACCGACCTGGGCGCCGACCCCGATGCGCTGCTGGCCGCAGCGGCGATTCCGCGTGCAGCCGTCGGTAACCACGACAGTCTTCTCGGCTTCCGCGCGGTGGTGACCGCGATCGAGTCCGCGGCAAAGGCCACCGCGACCGCCGACTTCGGCCGCCGACTGGCGTTGCGGCAGGGCATCGAGATCCTCGGGCCACTCGCTGCCGCCGCGCGTACCGCACCGACCACCGGCGAAGCCTTCCGGGCACTGCACCGCTACCTACCCGTCTACAGCACCGCGATCGCCGCGACCCTGGACCAACCGGCCGGGCAACCACTGGTCCGCTTCGAATACCGCGTCCTCACCGACAGGTTGCCCCCACACCAGCAGGTGATCGAACTAGCACTCGGCGTTGCCCTGCGCATGACGCGGCTCATCGCCGGACAGAACTACACACCGGTGTCGGTTCATTTCCCCCACCACCCGCTCACCCCGAAATCGGACTACCGCCACTACTTCGGCTGCCCAGTCCATTTCGCCGAATCATTCAGCGGCTTCCTGGTCCGCCCCGCAGACCTCACCCGCCCCCTGGCCTCGGATACAGCCGTCCGCGCGGTCGTGCAAACCTATCTCGACACCCTCACCCCACCCGCCGACGGCACCACCACCGGACCCGTTCGAACCCTCATCCGCGAACTCCTTCCCACCGGCACGGTCGACCGCGACCTCATCGCCACCCACCTGGCACTGCATCCCCGCACCCTGCAACGCCGCCTCGCCGACGAAGGCACCACCTTCGCCGCGCTCGTCGACCAGATCCGTCGCGAACAAGCCGA
>NZ_BAGD01000066.1 GCF_000308635.1 Nocardia otitidiscaviarum NBRC 14405
CTATTGTGGCAGAAGGGGAAATATATTATGTCAAGTTCTGTAAGCAGTTGTCGACAACGTTCGACATTCGCTCTCTGAAAACGGTGGGCGAAAAGTCCAATGCGTGCTTTCTGATTCGTTCCCCGTCGAAATTCTGGCTCGGGAAATCCTTCATGACGCGAGCGAACGACTGAATAACTTCGTCGTCGGGGCCGAATTCGATATGTACACCTGTGATATCCGGCAGTACTGTGTCCACCGCGCCGCCGGTTCCGACCGCGATGACGGGGGCCCCGCATGCCATGGCTTCCACGGGGACGATGCCGAAATCCTCTACGCCGGGCATGAGGAGGGCGCGGCAGCGGCGGTACATATCCAGCAGGACGGCGTCGTCGGCGGCGCCGAGAAAGAGTGTCTCGGGTCCGGCGATGCTTTCCAGGTGTCGTCGCGCCCGACCGTCACCGAGGATCACCAGACGCACACCGGCCTGCTGTGCCGCGCGAATCGCCACATCGGCTCGTTTGTAGGGGACCAGGCGTCCGGCGAAGAGGAAGAAATCCTCGCGCTCGACGGTCGGGTCCAGGGAGAAGCTGTCCACGCGCACCGGTGGATTCACGACGGTCGCGGGCAGGTCCCACCATTCCCGCACCCGCTGTGCCACGGCCGAGGAATTCGCGACGACATGGGAGATCCGGGGTGCGGCACGCAATTCCGCGCGCCGGGCCAGGCCGCCCAGGGCGGTCAATGCCAGCTGGCCCGCCCAGCCCCCGGCCTCCCGGGTTCGGAATGCGCTGTCCCAGGCCCAGCGGGCCGGACTGTGCACGTATGCGATCACGGGGGCGGAGGTCGCGAGTGCCGCCGAGCTGGCGAAGGCGTGGTGGCTCACCACGACGGCGTCGAAGTCCGCGCGCAGTGGCAGGCCGCGCAGGGCGCGCGGGACCAGGGGGAGCAACGGTGCGTGCGAGCGCCGTCCCGTCGCGGTGTAGAGCCGCGAAAGCCAGGCGCTGGCACGGATATTCGCGGCGGCGGGTGAGGTGCCCGCCGCGTCGGCGACCGAGCGGACGCAGCCTGTCTCCAGGATGGGCGCGAATACCGGTGCTCCGGGCCAGGTTCGCATGAACTCCGCGACCACCGCCTCGGAGCCGCCGTATTCGGTGAAGCGTTCGTGCACGATCGCGATGCGCGCGTTCATGGTTCCGTCCTGGTCGCGATGCGGCGGGGCTCGGCGTACCGGCGGATCGCCGGTGCCACCGGGCGTCCGTTCAGCAGGCCGTCGACGCTGCCGTTCTCGAGTGCCTTGCGATAGATCGTGGCGGCCTCGCGGCACGCCTCGATGGTGTGGTCGATATCGGCGTCGGTGTGGGCGGCCGAGGTGACGAAGGATTGGCCCAGGACGCCGCGGTCGAGCAGTTCTTGGAGGAACAGGGTGCGGTAGGGCTGGGACGGGTTGCCGTCGGGGTCCTTGGTGAGGAACACCAGGCAGGACGGCCGACCGGTCACCTGGAGGTGGTCGGCGATACCGAGTTCGGCGGCGATGGCGTTGACGCCGTCGGCGAGACGGCGGCCCGCCGCCTCCATGCGGGCGATGGGGTCGGTGGTGGCGTAGGCGCGGACCACCGCGCGGAAGGCGGCGAGGGAGCCGGTTTCCGGGCCGTGCGTGGTGGACAGCAGGAAGACTCGTTCGGCGTCGGTGCGCAGGCCGCCGAGTTCCATGTACTCGCGTTTCCCGGCCAGGGCGGAGATGGGGAAGCCGTTGCCCATGGCCTTGCCCCAGCACGACAGGTCGGGGGTGACGCCGTAGACGCCTTGCGCGCCGCTGGCGGACCAGCGGAAGCCGGTGATCATCTCGTCGAAGACCAGCAGCGCGCCGTGCCGATCGCACAGGGCGCGAACGCCTTCCAGGAATCCGGGCGCGGGGGAGTGCAGGGCGGTGGCCGCTTCCAGGAATACGCAGGCGACCGGATGGGCCTCCAGCGCCGCCGCGAGCGACGGTAGGTCGTTGTAGCGGAAGCGCACCGTATCCGCTTCCGGGATACCGGCGTTCATGGGTGTGGTGCCGATGAACCAGTCGTCCACGGAGAAGAAGGGACTGTCGCTGATGGCGATCGTCTCGCGCCCGGTGGCCGCGCGCGCCAGGCGGACCGCGGCGGTGGTGGCGTCGGAACCGTTCTTGGCGAACTTCACCATGTCCGCGCCCGGCACCAGGTCCAGGAAGTCTTGGGCGGCAAGGAGTTCCAGCTCGGTCGGGCGGGAGAAGTTGACGCCCTCGGCGATGGTGCGGGTGACGGCGTCGACCACCGGACGGTAGCCGTGTCCGAGGGTGACCGAACGCAGTCCCATGCCGTACTCGACGAATTCGTTGCCGTCGCAGTCCCAGACGCGGCAGCCGCTGCCGCGCACCAGGACCGGGGTCATGAACTCGGGGTACTGGTCCGCGCCGCGCGCGTAGGTGTGCGCCCCGCCCGGGACGAGATCGTGCAGGCGGTGCTGGATCGCATTGCTGAGCTGGAAGTTTCGCATCATCCCCGGCTCCTCTGAGTGCTGGCCCACAGGGTGTGGTCGGCACGGACCCCGGTGGGTCCGGTGAAAGCGCGCATGGTGCCCTCCTCGAGCAGTCCCGCGTTCGCGGCGACCGCGGCGGATTCGGTGTCCGCGACAGGGATCTCCGTGGACACCCGGTACAGGCCGAGGCGGGTGAAGGCGAAGTCCACCAGCGCTCGGATGGCCGCCGCGCGGACACCGTCGTCGGCGTGGGCGGGATCTGCCCGGAGCCGCAGCCGAGCGTTGCGTCCGAACAGGTCGACATCGAAGAGCCGACACTCACCGGCGTACTCGCCGCCGACGTCGAGTATCAGCAGCAGGCCGGCCGATGCATGGAAACCGGTTCTGCTGCTGATGAATTCGCGATACCACGCGCTTTCGTTACCGGGGTGGGCAGCCCGCCACGCGCGGGCGTCGGCGGCCCGGGGAGTGCGCAGGACGACGCTCTCGTAGCCGGGGACCGGCACGATGATCGGGGCGGCGGGCAGTATCCGGTGCAGGGTCCGGCGCAGCTGCCCGGCGCGGTAGCGTGCCGAGACCGCGAGTACGGTGGCCGCGCTCGGACCGGTGGGTTCGGCCACCGCGCCGGGATCGGTCGTCACGGCGGCCGCGTCGAGACCGGTTGGCTCGACCTGCGTCGGTGCCCCCTCCCGGTGACGCGCCCGCGTCGACGCGTCGCCCTGGCGGGCACCGACGTGTTCGATCCAGGTGCGGGTGAAACCACCGGCGGGCATCCGGTCGGCCGTGACCGCCCAGAGATCGTGGTCGGTGCGAGCACCGCCGACGTCGAACAGCCCCGCCAGCCGCGCCTCGCAGACATAGCCCACCTGCCGGGCACCGTGCGCGGCGGCTTTGTTGCCCACCGAGATCGGCGCGACGACACGCTCCAGACCGAGTACGCCGAAGCCGTAGTCGAGCAGCACCGACGCCGCCAGTCCGCCGAAACCGTGGCGCGCCTGCCTGGCGTCGATCCAGATGCCCATCTCGCCGTGGCGCGCCCGCCGGTCGATACCGCCGATCTCCACCTGTCCGGCGAACCGGCCGTCGAGTTCTATGACGGTGGACACCGCGAGCCCGGCACGGGCGTGGGTGGCGGCCTCCAGACACTCCCGCACCCAGTGGGCGGCACTGTGCCGCTGCTCCCAGGACTGCGGGGAGCTGTGCCAGAACGGTTCGATCAGATCCCGGTCGCGCAACCGGATGTGCCGCCATGCCGCGAAATCCGCGAAGCGCGGCGGCCGCAGCACCAGGGTGCTGCCGAGCAGGTGCATGGGGCCGAGACGCAGCCCCGTGGTCGCGGCGTTCACGTGGTGGGTCGCTGTCGACCCAGCGACGAGGTCTTGACCGCACCGGTCGCGTCCACCGACAGCCGCCAGTAGCCGCCCTGTTCGTCGCGCAGCACCACCCCGCCCGCCGCGCGATCGGACAGCAGCGCGCCACTGGGCAGCACGGCGGCGACGATGCCGCCGTCGCGGTCCTGGGCCTGGAAGATGTCGGTGTCGGGCTTCCCGGCCTGCGCGACCATGGTGCCGGAGAAGCGCGCCCCGTGAATCCGCCCGCGTCCGATCACATGCCAGCCGTCGGGGAAGGCGCGCGGATCCACATCCTCGTAGCTGCCCGAGATGAGGTTGACGGCGGTGCCCTCCGGGCAGCCGTCGCCGTCGATGCGCAGCTCCACCGGCGGCGTGCGCAGATCCGGATCGAATTGCACATTGGCCAGATACGGCTGTCGGCAGTGCACCAGATCGAGGCAGACCGCACGGGCGGCCACCTTGCAGTTCACCATGCCGAACTGCGCCGGACCCCCGCCCGGTACACCGATGGCCAGGGCGATCTCCGACCCCTCGAACCACACGTTGGTCAGCCACCAGTCGTTGGCCGCGCCGTCGACGAAGATGTGCCGGTCGGTGGTGCGCGGATCGGAGTCGGAGACGAACTCCACGTTGGTGATGGCGAGTCCGGCATTGTGGTTGTCACCGGTGCCCAGGACGCCGACGCGGTTGTTGGTGAGCTTGGAGGAGGTCACGTAGTTCTGGATGCACGAGGTGACGATGCCGTAGCCGAAATTGTTGATATCGCAGTTGACGAAGGCGGTGCCGCCGGTATTGCGGTCCAGCACCACCCCGCGCTGGTCCACATAGCGCGGGTAGTTGTCGGAGAGATGGTTGCCGCGCAGCACCACGCCGTCGAACGAGCAGCGGAAGCACTCCGACAGCCGCACCGCCGTGGCCTCGGGACCGGACAGGTAGAAACCCAAGCGCGAGAACCGCACCCGCTGTTTGCGCTCCAGCGCGATGAGGGTGCCGTCACCCTCGTAGCCGATGGTGGTGGCGTCGCCGCCGTCGCCGAGCACGGTGGCGTAGTCGGGCAGCGGGGGGAAGGCGGTCACCCGGTAGGTCCCGGCCGGGATGTACAGCACGAACGGTCGGTCCCCGACATCGGCCGCCGCGGCGAACGCGGCGGTGTCATCGGCGTTCCCGTCGCCCACCGCCCCGAAATCCCGGACATTGCGGGCGGCGGGCTGATCGGTGACGTGCGGGGACCGGAATTCGGTCCCCGGATCGTCGTCCCCCGACGCGCAGGCCGTCGTCAGCGGCAGGAAGGCCGCCGCGCCGAGCGAGGCGGCGAGCAGGTGACGCCGCCGCACCGGATCATCCGTCATCGGCTCACCGCTTTGCCCGGGGTCGGCGTCCGCCGCAGCAGCCGTTGCAGACCACCGCCCGGCCGGGAGAACACCACCACGCCCGCCAGTCGCGGATCGTCCGCACCGAACGTGGCCAGCGCGCCGCGCACCTGCGCCGAGGTGGTGCGGCCGAGTTCGACCACGCCGACGGTGGCGTCGCAGCGCCGCGCCAGCGCGATGGCGTCCGCGGCGGCGGTGACCGGGGCCGCCTCCACGATGATGTGGTCGTATTCGGTGCGCAGCTTGGACATGATCTCCGCGAAGCGCTCCGAGGCCAGCAGATCCGGGGTGCGCAGATCGACGACGCCCAGCGGCAGCACGCTGATCCCCACCTCCGGCCACAGCACCACCGCCTCGGCGGTGGACGAACTGTTGCGCAGCAGCTCCGCCAGACCGGGGGCCGCGCCCACCGGAATGCGGCGGGAGGAGCCGCGACCGCTGGTGTCGGCGTCCACCAGCACCACCCGCGCGCCGGTATCGGCGAGGCTGCGGGCCAGGCCGAGCGCCACCTCCGGTTCCGAGCGTGGGGACAGCGCGGTGAACAGCACGCTGGTGCGTTCGGGGTCGGCGGTGAGGCGCGTGCGCAGGCGGCGGGTCTCCCCGGCCGCACCGGGCCGCCCGTCGTCGATGATGCCCAGAATCGGCACCGGCAGGATGGCTTCCAGATCGTTGGAGGTGCGCAGCCGCTTGTCGAGGCGGTCCCAGGCCAGCGCCCCGCCCAGTCCCAGCAGCAGTCCGGCGATCACGCCGAGCGCCAGCATGCGGGTGGTCTGCGGCCCGTTCGCCTGGGTGGGCGTCTGGGCCTTGTCGATGACCACCGCCCGCGCCGCGGGCGCGGCGTCGGCCTGGATGGACTCCAGCCGGGAGATGAGCGCCCGGAGTTGGGAGACCACCTCGTCGGCCAGGATGCGCGCCCCGTCGGCGGTGTCGTCGGTGACCGACACGATGATGATGGTGGTGGCGGGCGGGGCCGCCGCGGTGATTCGACCGCGCAGATCGTTCACCGAATCGGGAAGGCCGAGTTGATCTTTCACGTACTGTGCGACGGTGACGCTGGTGGCCAGGTCGATATAGGAGCGCACCCGCTGCTGCGCCGCGAGCCCGCCCTGATACGAATCGTTGACCGAGGTGCCGGTGGCCATGGAGACGTACACCGAACTCGAGGCCGAATAGGTGGTCGGCTGGCTGCGCGCGTACCCGGCCGCCGCGACCACGCACAGCACCACCGCGGCCACGATGACCGGCCAGCGCCGCCGAAACAGATGCAGGTAGTCGGTCAAACCCATTGCGCTGTCCTCTTTTTCCCGGGCGGCGCCGCGGGGTAGCCCGCCAGCTCCGTCACCCGTCTGCGATATTCCCCGACGACCAGATAGACCATCCAGGTCAGCACCACCGCCTGGAGGTATTTGCCGAGTGTCTCGATGCTGCCGAGAATGCCCCGCTCGAACAGCACCGGTACCTCGATGAGCGCCAGCCCCAGCACGGCGAAGGCCAGGTGCCGACTGTAGAGAGCCCGCCGCCACAGCAGCAGCAGGATGAAGGTGAACGAAACACCCACGGCCACACCGGTGTAGCCGCCGAGGACATAGCCCTCGTTGATATTGCCCTCGGCCAGCGACACCGAGACCGTCGACATGTCCACCGACGCGCCGCGCACCTGTTCGGCCCAGGCCGCGCCCGCCCGGAACTTCTCCTGCCCCAGCAGTTGCGTCGGAATCAGACTCTCGAACGCGTGCCGCAGCGCCTCTGCGGGCGTGAGCCAGGATCCGGGCCCGGCCCAGTAGGCGTCGGTGGCCGCCTCGAGCAGGTCGAAACGCCGGAGCAGGCTCAGGAACGGTCGCACGATCGGCGGATAGTTGGCGTCGATGCGCTCCGCGTCGGCCTTGGCCGCCGCGGTGGTCTTGAGCGACTGCAACCAGCCGAAGGCCATCACCGCCAGCACCGAGAGCGCGAGTATGCCGATCACCTTGGCGCGCGTCCAACCCGTCATGGCGCAGCGGACCGCGATGGCCAGGGCCGCGCCCATGATCGGGGTCTTGGACTGCACGGTGGCCGTCCAGAGCAGTTCGCCGAAACACAGTGCGCCCAGTACCAACAGGACGGTGCGCGAGTTGTCGGAGCGGAAGTAGACCAGCAGCCCGATCGCGCCGAGCGTGGCGAGAATGGTGATCAGGTTGATGATCGGATTCGGGCTCTCCAGCTCACCGGCCTTACCGGTGGTGCCGGTGGCGACCGCCGCCAGGCGGCCCAGCGTGCCCAGGACGTAGAGCACCACCAGGGTGGGGACGAAGACCGGATTGTCGATCAGCGGCGGTGTGGCCGTGGCCGTTTCGCCGCCGCGGTACCGCGTCCACACGGTATAGGCGACCACCAGCGCGGCATAGAACCAGAGTCCGAATACGACGGGCTCCAGGACCAGCGCGATGCCGTCGTCGTATCCGAATTCGGCCAGCCGGGGATCGGGCACATTGTCGCCGTAGTGCGGCATGGGCCGGGTCCACAGCAGCACCACCGGTCGCGCGACATAGGACAGCGACCAATGCGCCACCTGCGCGATGAGAAATATCCGTACCACACCGGGTAGGAACAGGGCAGCGCCGACAATCGTCGCCAGCGCACCGGCGACGAGAAATACCTCGGACTGTGCGGCCCCCATCAGCGAACGTCCTTCACCATCACCACTATGTCCGCGCGGACCCGTTCGCCGTTACCCTTTTTCCGCAGCCGTTTTCGGCCATTATCCGGCGAGCGCATCGATGATCTCGCGAGCCCGGTCCACATAGCGGTGTCGTCCGCCGACGATGCGGCGATGGCCCGCCTCGGCGACCTTGGCGGCCTCGTCCGGGCGGCGGGCGCAGCGGGCCAGCACCTCGCGCAGTTCCGCCGGATCGGAGTAGAGGAAGCACTCCGTGCCGTCGTCTAGCAGGTCGGCGTGTTCGTCGGTGCGTTGACCGACGAAAAGCCCTCCGGCAGCGGGAATTTCGAAGGTGCGGCAGGTGTGGGTATCACGATTGTCGGAATTGAGCAGCACCAGGTTCGCGGTCACCCCGGCCACCGCCGCGGAGAAGTGCTCACCGTAGACCGGGCCGCCCACCGCCGCGCCGGTTCGCCACAGCGGTCGCACCCGTCGCCAGTCCGGACCGCGCAGCAGCATACGGGGGCCGTATTCGCGTGCCAGATCGACGAGCAGATCGCGGCGGTCGGGGCGCACCGCGCCGATGAAGCCGACCAGGAAATCCCGGGCGCCGCGTCGGGCGCACGGATGGTGCCAGGCCGGATCGTAAGCGCTACGAACGAATTTCACATTCTTCGCGCCGCGGTCGCGTAGTTCGGCCACATTGTGTGCTTTCGTGGTGACGATGAGATCCCATTCCGATTCGTGTGCCAGGTATTCCGGCGTGGTGTTGTACGGATTGGATACATCGTCGGCGCTGTAGTGCACCCGCACACCGGCCGAGGTGGTCAACAACCGCCGCTGGTCGAGGTGGACACCCTTGAAAGCGAACAATACGTCCGGTACGAATTCCGCGGCGGCGGCGTCGATCTCGCGGTGCAGCCGGTCCACGGTCCACGGCGCGCGCCGTCGCGCCGCCTTGCTGTACACCCAGGGCGGTGACAGCCGGGCGGGCAGGGTGACCGCGGTCGTGTCGACCACCACCACCTCGTGACCCGCCTGCCGGAAGCCGTCGGCCAGCGATCGGGCGTTGCTGCCCACCCAGTCGTCGCCGACGAAGAGGATCTTCACGCGGTCTCCCCCTTGCGCATCAGGACGGTGGCCGGTCCGACGGCCCCCCGTCGCATCGTCCGTTCGCGGACGATGAGCCACCGCATGCGGATGATGTACCACACGGCGACCGAGATTTCCGCGAAAACGGTTCCGTAGACCAGGGTCCACACCGACTGGGTGCGGGTCGCCACCGCCATGGCCGCCACCGCGACGCAGGTGCCGACGATCGCGCCCACCAGCACACCGGTGGTGTCCTGGCGCACCGTCAGGACCGCGGTCGTCACATAGGAGGTGACCGTGGTGGCGGGCAGGATGAGCACCTCGAAGCGCAGCAGCGGCACCGCGTCGGCGAACTCCTGGCCGAAGACCAGGTGGATGAGCCAGGGGGCGCTCACCCAGACGGTCACCGTCGCCACGATGGCGATGGCGACGCAGCCGGCGAGCGCCTGGATCGAGGTGCGCCAGAAGTCCTCGCGGTCGGTGCGCCGGGCCATCCGGGGCAGCAGGGCGAAACCGATGGGGTCCAGGGTGGATTGGATGGCGCGGACCAACCGGTCGCCCGCCGAGTAGAGCCCCAGCGAGGCGGCGGACAGGATCGCACCGTAGATGGCGGCCGAACCCTGTCCGTACCCGGTGACCAGCAGCCGGGAGGTGAACACCGGTGCGGCCAGGCGCAGCACGGCGCGCACCCCGCTCGGCCGCGCCGGGCGGCCGAAGTGGCGCATCGAATCCCACCAGGTCAGCGCGACCGTGGGCACGGACGAGACGAGCAGACAGACGATGGCCGTCGACGCGGTCGGAAACTGGGGGAGCAGCACCAGCAAGAGGATCAGATACCCGATCCGGCCGACGCCCTGGTAGATGGTGGAGGATCCGAAGCGACCCTGGCCGATGAGCAGCCAGTCCTCCGACAGCGACCAGAACCCGCCCGTGAACAGTCCGAGCAGCACCATGTGCAGGGCCGGGGGCACGCCCACCAGCAGGCTCGCCAGCAGTGCCGCGCCGATCACGCTCACCGTGGTGACGCGCAGCGCGGCATAGGTGCCGCGCAGCCGGTTCACCTCGCCCGGACTGCTGTCCGCCTCGTGCACGCGGGCGGCCAGGAACTGGGTGACGCCGAGATCGACCACGAGCGAACCGATGAAGTACGAACTCATGCCGATGGCGAGCAGGCCGACACCGTGCGGGCCGAGGATGCGCGCGATGAGCGGCAGGGTGATGACCGTGATGGCGTACTGGCCGTACTTGCCGAAGGTGACCAGGACGATATCGCGGACCACGCCGGCCAGCCCGTGTGTGGGCGCGGCCCGTCTGCGATGGCGGCCGACGCCTGCACGCGGCGGGGAGGCACTGTCGCGGTGGGCGGCGGCGTGGGCACCGCGCCCGGCGTCCGCGCTGCTGTGGGCAGCGTTCTCGGTACCGTGCGTGGTGTGTTCGGGGGTGCGCCCAGCGTTTTCGGCACCGCGCGTAGTGGTATCGGCACCCGGACCCGCGTTTTCGGCACGGCGCTCGGCGTTTTCGGCACGGCGTGCGGAGTTTTCGGTACCGTGCGGGAGGCTTTCAGCACCGCGTGCGAAAGTTTCGGCGCTGTGCGCGTAGGAGCCGTCCGGGGCGCGGCGCGGTGACCAGGAGATCGGATAGTGATCGGCCCGGCCCGCCCACTGAGGGATGCTGCGCTGTTCCCGCTCCGCGTACGGGGATTCCGGTGGCGGGGGATCGGTGTCGAAGCGGCGGTACCGCGCGCGCAGCGGAACCCCGAAGCGGCGCAGTGAGAGCCGATCGGCGTCGGAGATCCGATCGGGCTCGCGCGCTCGCCCGGCGGCCCGGCGGCGCACCGGCCGCAGCGGCAGCGTGGGTGGGTCCGCGCCGGGTAGCGGATCGTTGGAATCATCCACGCCGCCACCACTTCCGGCGGCGGACGGTGACGGTGGTGAGGAACCGCTCGACCGTGCGCGCGGATTCGTCGATATCGAAATCGCGGGCGCGCAACCGGGCGGCGGCGGCGAGCTTCACCCGCAGTTCCCGATCCCCGAGCAGGGTGTCCAGGGCACGGGTCAGCTGATGGCGGTCGCCGCCCGGCACGAGCAGACCGTCGCGGCCGGTCTCGATGATCTCCTCGGGGCCGCCGGGGCGACTGGCGACGACGGCGCAGCCCGCCCGCATGCCCTCCACCACCACCTGCCCGAAGGGTTCGGGCAGCACCGAGCAGTGCACCAGCACATCCGCGCAGCGCAGATAGGGTTCCGGATCGTCCACGTGCCCGGTGAAGGTGACCGGCAGATCCAACGCGGTGGCGAGATTCTCCAATTCGGTGCGGTAGTGCTCCTCGTCGAAGAATGTGCCGCCGATCAGGAAGACCTCGCGCGGCAGGACGCGCACGTCGGCCAGAGCGCGCAGGAAGACGTCCTGGCCCTTCCACGGGGCGAGGCGGCCGACCACGGCCACCACCGTCTCCGCCGGATCGCGCTGCTCCTCGCGGTCCGGTTCGGCGTGGTCGTGGCGGAATTCCACACCGGGATAGGCGACGACGGCCGGTCGCCGCCAGGTGTACAGCGAGGCGAGGGTGCCCCGGCTGTTGGCGATGACCCCGCGCGCCACCAGCCAGCCCAGCATTCGCAGTGCCGGTGCCAGCCGGCGGCCGAAGTAATCGGCCGAAACCCGGTCGTGCACATGCCAGACGAGCGGGACGCGGGCGCGCCGGGCCGCCACCGCACCCATGAGCAGCGCCTTGGTACTCCCGGCGACCACGATGGTGGCCCCCAGTTCCCGCATGGTGTCGCCGAGCCGCCAGCCGAGTCGGATCAGACCCAGCGCGCCGGTGAGCAGCGCTCGCGTGTCGGCCTTGTCGATGGTGAGGGCGCGGGAGTCGAAATCGGTGGTGACCGACCGCGTCTCGATGCCACGCTCGCGCATGTGGTGCAGCATCGGTCCGTCCTCGGTGTACACCACCGCGACCGTTCCGGCGGGCAAGGCCGAGACCAGCCGCAGGGTCGCGAGCTCCGCCCCGGAGGGGGCGGCGGTGTGCGCGAGGAATACCGCTCTCATGCGGTGACCAGCTCCCGATACAGGTCCAGGTGGCGGCGGGCGGCCGCCGACCAGGAGAACGTTTCGGCGTGTGCCCGGCACTGCGACGGGTCGGGCCGTGCGCCGGAGAGGGCGCGGATGATGCGGGCGGCGAGGGCGTCGCCGCCGCCGGGCGGCACGATGAGGGTGGGATCGAGGTCCCGCACCGAATCCGGCAGTCCGCCACAGTCTGCCACGATCGGGGCGCGTCCGGCGGCCAGTGATTCCAGCGCGATGAGACCGAAACCCTCCAGCGCCAGGGACGGCACCACGGTGAGGTCCGCGCGTGCGTACAGATCGGTCAGTTCGGTATCGGTGACCGTGCCGGTGAAGTGGATCGAGTCCTGGGTCCGCGCCAGTTCCCGGAGTTCCGCTTCGGCCGTGCCGGTTCCGACGATGACCAGTCGAGCGTCGGGGTGCGCCGCGCTGACCTCGGGCCAGCACCGCACCAGGACGTCGATCCCCATGCGCCGTTCCAGTCGCCGCACGCACAGCACCGTGCCGGTCGACCGGTCGCGGGTGGGCACCGGGAAGCGGGTGAGATCCACCCCGGGCGGGATCACCCGGACCTTGTCCGCGGGCACGCGATAGTCGGCGACCAGCAGTCGGCGAAAGTGCTGGGACAGCACCACGAATCGGTCCGCCCCGAGGTAGCGCAGCCGTTCCACCAGGTATTTGGCGCGAACCGCCCGGTCGCTCTCGCCGGCCATCCGGCTTTCCGCCGCCCAGGGCCCGTGGAAGTGCACCACCAGCGGATTGCGCCCGCGCGTGGACGGGCCGTAGAGGCAGAAGTGCCGGTCCAGCACCGTACCGGGTAGCAGTTCCGCGCGGTCCAGATAGGCCGTACGAGCGCGGTGCAGGGTGGACCCGCCCGTGGGTCCCCACGACCCGGCCCCCGGACCGGCCGGGGCGTCTCCGAAAGCCGTTGCGGTGACCGCGATATCCGGGTGGTCGTTCAGCGCCCGGTACAGATCCGTGAAGTACCGGTTCAATCCGCCCGGGGCGGCGGCGAACCATTCCGATCCGGTCATATGCACCCGCAGTGACCCCACCAACACCGTCACCCCCGGGTCAGTCCACTCCGTCACGAATCGCGGTCGCGATCCGCGCGCCCTCTCTCGGCCAGTGTAGGTCAATCCGCGCAGGTAGGTCGGTTATTGCGAGGCAACCGAAGGGGGTGGTCGGTCGGTTCGACAAACGCGGAAGATCGCCGCGCCACACCGTGATCCGGACCGCATGCGGCAGGGCCGGACTATGAGAGAAAGTGCGGGCCGCGCCCGGGAATACGCCGAATCACCTGGGCGGATGCGATCGGGCCGGACAACCGACGGTCGCGTAACCCGAAGGTAGCGGGGCAAGATCGCAGGCTGTGCCGGAACTGAATCTCGATAGCGACCAGTTGACCTTCGTCGCCCTGGGCGACAGTTTCACCGAAGGGCTCGACGACCCGTACCCCGACAGCGATGCGACACCGAACGGTCGCTACCGCGGCTGGGCGGATCGGCTGGCGGAGCATCTCGCCGAGCGCACCGAGGTGCGCTACGCCAATCTCGCGGTGCGCGGCAAGCTCATTCGCCAGATCGTGGACGATCAGCTGCCGCGCGCGCTCGAACTGCGCCCCGATCTCATCACCTTCTGCGCCGGGGGCAACGATCTGATCCGCCCGGGCGGCGACGCCGACCAGTTGGCCGATATCTACCGCGACGCGCTGATCCGACTGCGTGGCACCGGCGCCACGGTCGTGGTCGTCACCGGTATGGACACCGGCTTCCAGCCGGTCATGCGCCATCTGCGCGGCAAGATCGCCACCTACAACATGCACCTGCGGGCCATCGCCGACGAATTCGACTGCCCCGTCCTCGATCTGTGGGGTATGCGGACACTGCAGGACCACCGGGCCTGGAGCTGGGACCGGCTGCACCTGTCCGCCGCGGGCCACGAGCGGCTGGCGCTGCGGGCCTGCGAGGTGCTCGGCGTTCCGGTGGCCGCCGACTGGCGCGCACCGTGGGGGCCGGAGGAGCCCAAGCCCTGGCCGACGGCGCGCCAGGAGGATCTGCACTGGGCCCGGGAATTCCTGCTGCCGTGGATTCAGCGGCGGCTGACCGGCCGATCCTCGGGCGACGGTCTGGCACCCAAGCGCCCGGACCTCGCCCCCGTGCGCTGAGCGCGGATCGCCCTCCGCAGGCGTCGAATCCGGAACTCGCGACCCGGGCGTGCGGCCCCGGCGGCGGCGCTCCTGCCGTCGATCTTCGGGGCCTCTGCTCGGGTCCGGGGTGCGTTATGGTGATCGGCAGTAAGGCGGGCGGTCGGAGGCGATACGGTGGTACGGACGCTGGCGCGGGGACAGACGTTCGCGGGCTACCGGATCGAACGGCTGCTCGGCGTGGGGGGAATGGGCGAGGTGTATCTCGCGCAGGACCGCGACCTGCCCCGGCCCGTCGCACTCAAACTGCTCGGCGCGGCCGTCGCCGATGATCCCGAGGTGCGCGAGCGCTTCCTGCGCGAGGCCGATACCGCCGCGCGGCTCTCCCATCCGAATATCGTCGCGGTCTACGCGCGCGGCCGCGACGAGCACCGGCTCTGGATGGCCATGCAGTACGTCGAGGGCACCGATGTGGCGGCGGTGCTGCGCGAGGGGCCGTTGCGGCCCGACCACGCCGTCCGGATCATCGGTGAGACCGCCAAGGCCCTCGACCACGCCCACCGCGCCGGTGTGCTGCACCGGGATGTCAAGCCCGCCAACATCCTGCTCGCCTGGGGGCCGCACCAACAGGTGTACCTGGCCGACTTCGGCATCGCCAAGGCCCTCGACCACACCAGTGGGCTCACCCGCACCGGCGAGATGTACGCCAGCTTCCAGTACGCGGCTCCCGAACAGTTCGACTTCGGGCCGGTGGATCACCGCGCCGACGTGTACGCGCTGGGCTGCACGCTGTTCCACATGCTCACCGGGGAACTGCCCTATCCGGGGGCCAGCACCGCGCAGGTGATCAACGGGCACCTGAATATGCCGGTGCCCCGGCCCAGTCTCCGACATCCCGCCGTGCCGACGGCGTTCGACGAGGTCGTCGCCCATGCGCTGGCCAAGGACCCGGACCGGCGCTACGGCAGTTGCGGGGAACTGGCCGACGCGGCGCAGCGCGCGCTCACGGGGGCGCACGGTGCCGCGCCGCGACACCCCGTCCCGAACCCGGCCCCGACCCAGCCGTCCGCCGAGTTCGCCGCGTCCTCGAACACGTACGCGCCCACCGCATTCGCCCCGCGTCACACCGGGCCGGTCGCGGCCCGTTCCCGTCGCCCCCGTCCGGCACTGCTGCTGGGGGCGCTGCTGGCACTGCTGGTGGCCTTCGGGGGGGGTGGGATTCGCCACCGGCGCACTGACTTTCACCTTCGGTGCGGCGAGCGGGCCCGGCGAGGTCGCCACCGACGCCACCCGCGCCGCCGCCGAACAGGCCGCCTGCGACTACGCGAAGCTCATGACGACCTACGACTACGACACCCCGTCCGCCTGGGAGACCAGGGTGTACGAGGGCGCGACCGGCACCTGGAAAGTCCAGGCGGCACAGCTGCTCCCGGCCTTGCGCCTGATCATGGCGGCCGATCCGGAGAAGACCCGCGCGGGCGATGCCCACTGCACGGCCACCTCCGGTAACGGCACCCACTACGAGATCACCGCGAACGTCACCGAGATCCATCGGGTCGAGGGCAAACCGGAGACCACCGAGACCCGCAGCATCGCCATGGCCATGGATTACGTGGACGGTCGCTGGCTGTGCAGTATGTGGTCGACCGACGCGCTGCCCAACTGATTTCGCGCACGGATCCGGTCGAACGGATCGCGCCGCCCGCTCGTATCACCGGGCAGGCCGGATCCCCTCGACGAAAAGCAGCCGATGCGACGTATCGCCCTGGCCACGGTCACCGTGGTCGCCCTCGCCGTGCTCACCGGCGGCACCACCGCCGCCCGCTCCGACACCGCCATCGCCGCCACCGCCGAGGTGCGGACCGAGTTGGACGCCCTGGTACGGGCCGCCGATGTGCCCGGCGCCCAGCTCGTCGAGTCCGCCGGCGATCGCGATATCCAGATCACCAGCGGTGTCGGCGATCTCGGGACCGGTGCGCCCTTCCCGGATACCGCGGCCGTGCGCATCGCGAGCAATACCAAGGCGTTCGTCGCCACCGTGGTGCTGTTGCTGGTGGGTGAGGGACGGATCGACCTGGACGCACCGGTGGAGCGCTATCTGCCCGGGGTCGTCTCGGGGCCCGGTGGGGAGGGAAGCCGGATCACGGTACGGAATCTGCTCCAGCACACCAGCGGGATCCCGGACTATCTCACCCGGATCGAGCTGGGCTCGGTGGACGCGCTGCGGCGCTCCCGCTCCGCCGACGCGCTGATCCGCCTCGGACTGGACCAACCGGCCGCGTTCGAACCCGGTGCGCGGGCGGAGTATTCGAATACCAACTATCTGCTGGCGGGCCGCCTGGTCGAGGCGGTGACGGGTGTCGCGATCGGAGTGGAGGTGACGCGGCGGATTCTGGTCCCCTTGAACCTGCGCGGCACCTACTGGCCGCTCTACCCGGTGGAGAACGTCATCCGCGGCCCCCATCCGCGCGGGTATCACCAATTCGGCGACACCTTGGTGGACATCACCGATATCGATCCCGGCTGGGGCCTGCCGGACGGGGCCATGGTGTCCACGGGAGCGGATCTGAACCGGTTCTTCCGGGCGCTGCTCGCGGGCCGGATCCTCGGTCCCGCGCAGCTCGAGCAGATGCGGGCCACCGTGCCCAGCGGCGATCCGCGCCGCTCCGACGATTTCGGGCTGGGGCTGTTCCGCCGCACCACCTCCTGCGGCACCGAGGTGTGGGGACACGGCGGGGCCATGCACGGCTTCTTCGTCTACGGGGCGGCCACCCCGGAGCGGGCGGTGACCGTGAGCATGAACCAGCTACCCGACATTCTGAACCTTCACGGTGCGGGCATCGATCCGAACGCCGTCGTCGACACCGCGCTGTGCGCCCCGTGACCTGCCGCAAAGCTGGACGGATGATCTTGTGGAAGAACCGATTTCACCATTTCGATCCCATGTAGCGCCAACCGTACGCGGTGCGCTACATTCGCTGCGGATTTATGCTCGGCAGAGGGGACCCGCCAGGGGCGGCCGGGCGCATGCGGCAGAGCTGCCCCTCCCTACGTCAACGCCGGCGCGGCGCCGGACTCGCGGAAGGACAACCACAGTGGGGAACTCTGGCGCGGGGGCCGGTGCCGGTGACTTCCGGGTGCTCATCGACAACGGTGAGTACTGGCTGCGCAATCGGGGCGATATCGCCATGATGGTAATGACGGTGGAGCGGCTGCGCCAGCGCTGGCCGCACGCCCGGATCGGGGTGCTGACCGACCAACCGGCCATCCTGCGCGGGCTGCTGCCCGCCGCGGAGCCGGTCTACGCCCGGGGTGGCGGCCAGTGGGGCAGAGGGGGACTCGCGGGCCGCGTCGAGCGCGCGGTGGGCGCGAACCTGACCGGTCCGGCCGCCGTGGCCTGGCGGGCGTCGACCGATGTGCCGAAATCGCATCTGCGCGGGATGAAGGCGTGGGCGGTGCGCGGTGCGCGCGGCATGCTGGGGCGGGGGACCGACTCGGCGGCGGACGGGCTCCCGGAGCCACCCGTACCCGCCGCCGTCGACACCGCGAGCCTGGTGATCGCCCAGGGAGGCGGCTATATGACCGATATCGACCTGTATCAGGCGCACCGCACGCTGAATCTGCTGGAACGTGCTCGCGCGCGGGGGATCCCGACCGCCATGCTCGGGCAGGGCCTCGGCCCCATGGGCGATCCGCGCCTGCTGCAACGCGCCGCCGCGATACTGCCCGATGTGGATGTGATCGCGCTGCGCGAAGGCGTGCGCGGGCCGCGGCTGCTCACCGAACTCGGGGTGGCCGCGGATCGAGTACTGGTCACCGGTGACGACGCCGTCGAATTCGCCTACCGCGTGCGGCGGCCCGAGATCGGAGCCGACCTCGGCCTGTGCCTGCGGGTCGCGGACTATTCCAAGGTCAGCGACTCCGCCCGGGACACCCTCGGCGCGGTGGTGCGCTCCTGCGCCCGGGAATTCGATGCCGCGCTCGCACCGCTCATCATCTCCGAATACGATTCCGAGGACCGCCGCTCCACCCTGCCACTGCTCTCGGGCGCGGAGCGCACCCGTCCGGTCATCGGCCGCGCCGGGACGGCCGCCGACGTGGCCCGCCAGGTGTCGCGGTGCCGGGTACTGGTGACCAGTGCCTACCATCTGGCGGTATTCGCGCTCTCCCAAGGAATTCCGGCCGTCGGCGTAACGGCGTCGCAGTACTATGACGACAAGTTCTACGGACTGGCCGATATGTTCGGGGCCGGGCTGCGGGTCGTGCACCTGGATTCCACCGATCTCGAGCGGGAACTGACCCAACAGGTGCGGGAGCTGTGGGCGGCCGCACCGGAGTTGCGCGACACCCTGCGGCACCAGGCCGTCGAGCAGATCGACGCCAGCCGGGCGGGACTCGAGCGCGTGTTCCGCCTCGTCGAGGAGTAACCGGCGCGGCCACCGCGACCCGGTTACCACGGCATCGGTCACTACTGGTCAGGGGGAATCGTGGTTCAACTTTCGGTGTGTGTACCGGCATACAACTCCGCACGCACCCTCGAGACGACCCTGCGGTCGATACTCGACCAGGATGTCGGGATGGAGGTGGTCGTCCTGGACAACGCCAGCACCGACGAAACCTCCACCATCGCGAAGTCGTTCGACGACGCGCGGGTACGCCTGCACCGCAACGAGCAGACGCTGCCCATCGGCGAGAACTGGAACAGGGTGGTATCGCTGTCCACCGGGAAACTGGTGAAGGTGGTGTGCGCCGACGATATCCTGCTGCCCGGCGCGCTGGTCGCCCAGCAGGCGGTCATGGCCGACAACAGCATTGCCATCTGCTCGTCGAAATTCCAGGTGATCGACGAGGCCGGGGGAGTGGAGGAGACTGATCTGGGCCTGCCCGGCCTGCTCGGCGAGCACAGCGCCCGCACCCTCATGCGCGTGATCGTGCGCAAGGGGCCCGCCGAATTCGGCCCCACGGCCGCGGCCACCTTCCGGCGCGCCGACTTCGACCGGGTGGGCGGCTTCCGCGGTGATCTCGTCTTCCCGATGGATGTGGATCTGTTCGCGCGGGTGAGCGCCTTCGGGGCCTTCTACGGAATGCCGCAGCTCACCGCGGCCTGGCGCAATTCGAGCTTCAATCTGTGCAGCAGCACCTCGACGGTCAGCAAACTGACCGAGACGCTGCGGTTTCACCACCGGCTCGGGGCGGAATACCCCCACCTGGTGCGTCGCGGGGATGTGCTGGCCGGAGATCTGCGCCTGGCGCGGGCCGCCTTCGAGCGGCTGCGCATCCGTACGGTGGCGACGCTGCGCAACCGCCCGGATATGGTGCGCTGAAAGGTATTCGGCCGGGCTTCGACGTGAGCGCGTCCCGGCCGCGGACGGCCGGGACGCGCTGCGATCACGCTGTGACCGAGCTCGGATCCGCTGGGCTCAGATCGTCCACAGCGGCCCATAGGTGATCACCGCATCGCCGCCCGCGCTGACGACCCGGACCCACGGCCGGATGGTGACCTGCCCGATCACGCCGCTCACCGTCGCGTGCATACCGGACATGCGGATGAAGCCCTCGGAGCCGAACACATCGCCCCCGGCCGCCTCGACCGTCTGGATGCCGGGCCCGAAGCCCACCGCGAGTTCGATCCCCGCCTGCGGGATCAAACCGCCGAGGTTGACGCCCGGTGAATCGTCGAGTTCGACACCGAGACTGGGCGTCCACCACTGGAAGCGGATCTTGCCGTCCAGGGTCGCCGGATAGCCGACCTGGTAGCCGATGGTGATGTGCCCCTCCCAGTCCTCGGCGTGCGGCCCGCTGATGCGGTAGCTGGCCGTGCCGTGGTGGAACCATTCCCGGGTCAGGGGGTTTCCGTCCAGCGGTGGTACGAAGTCGATGCGTGTATCGGACTGGATCGCCTCGACGGTGCGATCCTGCCGGTCCAGAATGGAGCTGCTGCTGTCGATTCCGGCGAGGCCGGTACCGGAGCCCAACGCCAGACCGATGGTGACAGCGGCCGCGACGGCCATGGTGCGCACGGTGGCGCGATGCTTAACCTTCATCTCTCCCCAATTCCCTCATCAGGTGGTGCGGCTGAAACTGACGCTCTCACAACTGAAGCCAAGACGAACTCCGGTGTCTCATTGCGGTTCCGGTATGTCCACCACCCACTTCCCATCCAGTTCGGGCCAGAGCGTCGCCACCTCCGGCAGCAGGTCCGCCACGGTCAGCAGCACCTGATCCGGTTGGGCGGCAACGAGTTCGGCAGGCGCGATGATCGGCACATCGGTTCCGGACATGCGGCGGCCATGCTTCGCGGGCGAGGCGTCGGCGACCGCGGCCAGCAGGCCGCGGTGCACGCCCGCCAGGTGCAGCAGCGAAATCGCCCGGGAGGCGGCACCGTAGGCGTACACCCGGTGCCCACGCGCGTGCTCGCGTTCCAGCCAGACCCGCAACGCGTGGGCCTGGCGATCGGCGTCACGCTGTAGGTGTCGCACCGCGTCCGCGTCGCCGAGCGCGGATTCGGTGGCCAGAATGGCCGCCACCGACTCGTCGGGCGTGATCGGCGCGTGCACCGCCGCGACCAGGATGGTGCCCCCGTAGAGATCGAACTCCCAGGCGGTCGCCACGCTCATCCCGGCCGCGTCGAGCAATCGGCGCAGCGCGGTCAGCGAATAGTACGCGAAGTGCCCGTGCCGCAGGGCATTCCACTGCCCCTGCTCGACAATGGTGCGCAGCGAATGGAATTGCAGCAGCAGCACCCCGGTGGGCGCGGTGGCCGCCGCGCGCTGGGCGAAGGCCATGAGCTGATCGGGTTCGTGCATGATGCCGAAACAGTCGATCACCAAATCGGCCGGGCCGGGGGTCTCGGTGAAGCCGCGTTCGGCGAGCATCGGCAGCCAGCTGCCGCCGTGCGGGCTACCGAACTCCCGCACCGTGCGCCCGCCCAACCAGCCCGCCGCCGCCACCCGGGCGAGAGCGTCGGCCGCCTGCTCCCGCAGGGCCAGCGGCTCCACGCCGCGCGGTTCGGCGGTATGGGTGTCGTCCTCGGCCAACTGGGCGAGCCCGCAGGCCGCGCACAGGTCCATGGCCAGCGGATGGCCGGACTCGTCGGCCTCCGGTGTCGCCGCCAGCATCGGAAAGTCGTCCGCGGCGGGCATTTTCCCGAGATCGAGGACCCGGGCCAACTCCGTGCCCCCGCAACCGCGACACCCGCGCGCCGTCGCCGTCCTCATGGCACCATGGCCCGGTGCGCATCGAACCGACCGAACTCGCCGACGTGCTGGTGCTGACGCCCGAGCCGCACCGGGACGACCGCGGGCTGTTCACGCGCACCTTCGACGCCGCGGAATTCGACGAGTACCTGGGCGTACCCGGTACGGCGGCGGCGTTCGTGCAGGACTCGCAGTCCCGCTCGGTGCTGGGCGTGGTGCGCGGGATGCACGGGCGATCCGGGCGCGGTGAGGCCAAGCTGGTGCGCTGTGCGCACGGGGCCGTGCACGACGTGCTGGTGGATATCCGGCCGAACTCGCCGACATTCGGGCGACAACAGGCATTCCTCCTGGACGACAATGATTTTCGGCACCTCTACGTACCGCCCGGCTTCCTGCACGGCTTCCAGGCGCTCACCGCGGTGGCCGACGTCTGCTACCGCATCGACCGGCCGCACGATCCGAGCGAGGATCTCGGCGTGGCCTATCACGATCCGGATCTGGCCATCGCGTGGCCGCGGCCGGTGACCGTGGTCTCCGGCCGGGACGCCGCGGCGGGATCCTGGCGGGACCTGCTCACCCATCTGCCGCCCCGATCCTGATCCGGCGCAGTTCGTCGTCGAGCGCACCGGCCGCGATCAGCGACTTCAGCCGCGCCAGCCGGGTGAAGGCGGCGAAGAACCGCTCCTCGGTGAGGCCGTGGCGCAGATACTCGGTGTAGAGCTCGGCCGCGCCGTCGGGAATGCGCCACTGCGCCTCGAAGCCCAATTCCCGTCGGGCATAAGAGAAGTCGACCCGGTAGGAGCGCGGATCGCCGCCGCTCTCGCCGGTGATGACCAAGCGTGATCCGGGCACCACGTCCACCACGGCCCCGGCGATCTCGGCGACCGTGCGGTTGTTGGCCTCGGAACCCACGTTGTAGGCCCGGCAGTGGATCGCCTCCACGGGCGCGGTCAGGCAGGTGGCGAAGGCGCGTGCGATGTCCTGGGCGTGCACGAGCGGCCGCCACGGTGTGCCGTCGGAGAGCACCTTCACCTCACCGGTGAGCACCGCGTAACCGACCAGGTTGTTGAGCACGATATCGGCGCGCAGCCGCGGCGAGAAACCGAACGCCGTCGCATTGCGCAGGAACACCGGCGAGAAGCCGGAGTCGGCCAGCGCCGCCACATCGTCCTCGACCCGGACCTTGGATTCGGCGTACGGGGTGATCGGGCGCAGGGGCGCGGTCTCGGTCACCAGGCCGTCCCCGGCGGCCCCGTACACCGAACACGTGGAGGCGTACAGGAAACGGCGCACCCCGGCCTGTTTCGCCGACTCCGCCAACCGCACCGAGGCGTGATGGTTGATGTCGTAGGTGATGCTCGGGGCCAGCGCGCCGAGCGGATCGTTGGACAGCGCGGCCAGATGGATCACCGCGTCGAATCCGGCCAGCTGCGCCGCGGTCACGTCGCGTAGGTCGACCGCGAGCCCCGGCGGTTCCTGCGGGGCATCGCCGAGGACGCAGTCGGCGAAGAAGCCGCTGTCCAGGCCCACCACCTCGTGCCCCTCGGCCCGCAGCACCGGCACCATGACGGTGCCCAGGTAGCCCTGATGTCCGGTGACGAGTACACGCATTACGCACCTCCGAAAGTGATGGCCGCCTTCTCCAGGACGAATGCCTCCGCGTGCGGGGCGCGGCACTGCACGCCCCGCAGCCGGGACAGTCCGAGAAAGGACAGTTCGTCGAACCAGTCCCGATCCCGCTGGGACGGATAATGTTTCATGAGCAGCTCCGCCTTCCGCTCGGCCACTTCGGGCGAGAGTGGGTGGAAGACAGTGGGTTTGGGAGTGTCGGTCTCCCACTTGAGGATCTCGTAGCCCAGCACCAGATGGTCGCGGAACTCGGTGGGCGCCAGTTCGGCCAGCAGCCGATGGTCCTGATGGGCGTCCTCGCGCTGCGGGGCGAAGACCACGTCGGGATCGCCGCCGCGCCGCAGCCGGGCCACCGCGTCCTTGACCCGCTCCCAGTGCGCGGGGGCGCGGCCGTCCGGGACGTCGAGCACCTCCAGTTCGAGATCTGTTCCAGGGCAGAATGATTCGAGGGCGTACTGTTCCTCGCGGGCCCGGTCGGTGCCGGCCCCGCTCAGTACCAGCGCGCGCACCCGCAATCCGCGCCGGGCCAGGGTCAGCAGGGTGCCGCCCAGGCCGATGGCGAGGTCGTCGCAGTGCGCGGCCAGCAGTGCGATCTCGCGGACCGACCCGGTATCGAGCCGGATCATGAGGCGGGCCGCTCCCACACCATCCACGGACGGTCGCCCTGGTGGTATCCGGCATCGAGTTCGGCGCGCTCCTTGAAGGTGTCGGCCGGCTTCCAGAAGCCGTGATGCTGATACCCGAACAGCCGACCCTGCGCGGCCAGCGCGCCGCAGGCGTCCTCCACCAGATCGCCGTTGCGCGGCAGATGCTCGAAGACCTCCTGGGTGAGCACGAAGTATCCGCCGTTCTCCCAGATGGGCAGGTGCGAGACCGGGGTGATGTTCTTGACCTCGCCCGCGGAGTTCACATCCACGCAGTGGAAGGAGGACTGCGGGGGCACGATCATCATCGAC
Source organism: Nocardia otitidiscaviarum NBRC 14405 (assembly GCF_000308635.1). Lineage (GTDB taxonomy): Bacteria > Actinomycetota > Actinomycetes > Mycobacteriales > Mycobacteriaceae > Nocardia > Nocardia otitidiscaviarum. Next base: position 23,918 of record NZ_BAGD01000066.1, read on the forward strand.
GCCGCCGCACCGGACTGCTGGAACTTCGTGATCACCTCGTCCAGCGGCGCGTCGGTGAGCACGTCGGCGTAGTTGGCCAGGAAGTAGTGCTCACCCTCGAGATGTTTGCGCACCCGCCGCAGGCGTTCACCGATGGGCGACTCCACGCCGGTGTCGACGAAGGTGATGGACCAGTCGCTGATATCGGACTGGAGCAACTCCACCCGGCCGCCGCGGATGACGAAATCGTTGGACACCGACTCCTGGTAGGTCAGGAAGAAGTTCTTGATGTGCGCCGCGCCGTAGCCCAGGCACAGGATGAAATCCTTGTGCCCGAAGTGCGCGTAGTAGCGCATGACGTGCCAGATCAGCGGGCGCGGGCCCACCATCTGCATGGGCTTGGGCAGGACGTCCTCGGAGCCGTTGCGCATGCGCATGCCGTAGCCGCCGCAGAAGAGCACAACCTTCATCTCGCTTACCTCTCGGACTGATCCAGCGCGGCCACGGTCGTGTGCGGTTCCGGCAGCGGGTAGACGAGCTGTCCGCCCCGGTCGGTGACATGGCGCAGTTGCGCGGTGATCTCGGTTTCCAGATTCCAGGGCAGCACCAGCACCACGTCCGGGCGATCGGCGTCGATGCGCTCGGGGGGATGGATCGGGATGCGGCTGCCGGGCGTGAACCGCCCATGCTTGTAGGGATTGCGATCCACGGTGTAGGCCAGCAGATCGGTGCGGATGCCGCAGTAGTTGAGCAGGGTGTTGCCCTTGCCGGGCGCGCCGTAGCCCACCACCCGCTTGCCCGCGGCGCGGCAGTCGAGCAGGAAGCGCAGCAGATCCTGGCGCACCCGTTCGGTGCGCGGACGCAGTTCCAGGTAGCCCGCGACGGTGTGCAGGCCCGCGTCGGCCTCCCGCCGCAGCACCTCGGCGACCCGCTCGCCCGGATGCGCCACCGCTTCGGGTCGCGCCCAGAGCCGCAATGAACCACCATGGGTGGTAAGCAGTTCCACGTCCACGACGGTGAGCCCGGCGGTCGCCAGGGCGCGCTGCGCGGACAGCACGGTGTAGTACTGGAAGTGTTCGTGATAGATGGTGTCGAATTGACCGTGGGTGACCAGCTCGAGCGCATGGTGGACCTCGATGGACAGCCAGCCGTCGTCGGCGAGCAGCTCCCGCAGGGCGCGGGTGAACCCGCGCAGATCCGGGATGTGCGCGTAGACGTTGTTGGCTACCACGAGATCGGCCGGACCGTGTTCGGCGCGCACCTTGGCCGCCAACTCCTCGTCGAGGAAGCCGGTGCGGGTCGGCACGCCCTTCTCGCGGGCGGCCGCGCCGACGTTCACCGACGGTTCGATGCCGAGGCAGTCGATGTCGGCCGCCACCGCGTGCTGGAGCAGGTAGCCGTCGTTGGATGCCACCTCGACCACGAAGGAGCCGGGGCCCAGCCCGAGTCGCTCGGTCGCCGCCGCCACGAAGTCGCGGGCGTGTCGCACCCAGCTGTCGGAGTACGAGGAGTAGTACGCGTACTCGGTGAAGGTGTCCTCCGGCGTGATGAGCGCCGGGATCTGTAGTAGCAGACAGTCTTCGCACAGCCGCAGATGCAGCGGGAAGGTCGGCTCGGGAAGATCGAGTTCAGCCGCCGTCAAGAACTTCTCACAGGGCGGAGTGGCTCCGAGATCGAGCACACTGACCAATCTTTCGGAGTCACACAAACGACATTGCACGCAGATTCCCCACCTTTCACCGACACCGGCGATCGGCAACGCCCGATCTGCCCAGAGGGTCGGCTCGATCCGTCGTTACGTTACAACAGGATCGAGGGTGTCCGAGTGTTTGTTCAGAGGGCTTGGGGGTTATTAGGGAGCAAATTTCTGCGGCCCACAGAACCGAGCGTTCGGTCGGCAAACGTGGGAGTCGTGCAAATTAAGTGTTTCGCACCGATTTTCGGGCTATATGTCATGTTTGACCTGCTTGTTCCCCCGTTAGGGGAACAATAGGGGAATTCCAGGAAACCGGTCGTGCCGGTTCCCGCAAATTTTCGGATACATTGGTACCCATGCGGTTTCGGTGACCGCTGTGGGTGGGGTGTGTAACATTCGGCTTCCGGCCGCCGAAACAATCGGTGGCCTCATCGGTTGTCATGCAGTGAAAGCCCTTGGGGAACCGGCGTCAGTCCGTGTCGAGCCGAGTGGAACTGATCAGTGGGGATCGGGACCGAGTTCTCCCGTGGGGGAGGTGCATTCGTTTCATGAGTTTCGAGGTTTCCGCCGGGCGCGCGCTGCGTACTGCCCGGCCACCGCGGCCCCTGCCACGCTCGGACAGAGAGCGCTGGCAAGACGACTATGTCCGCAGACTGCGGTTCACCGATTTGCTATGCGTATGCCTGGCCGTCGGTGTGGCACAGGTGATTCGGTTCGGCGGACCCGCTGATCCGCCGCTGGCCGCCACCCTGCCGCTCGAGGTTCGCTACACCGTGGTGTCGGTGGTGCTCGCCCTGGCCTGGTATGCCGCGCTGGGCTTGAGCGGCGCTCGGTCGCCGCGCGTAATCGGTTCCGGCACAGAGGAATACCGGCGTTTGATCTCGGCGACGCTGCGGCTGTTCGGCGTCATCGCCATCGTGTCACTGGTGCTGCGCGTGGATATCGCCCGCGGCTATCTCGCCATCGCCCTTCCACTCGGTGTGCTGATGCTGATGCTGCAGCGGCGGCTGTGGCGGCGCTGGGTGGCGGGTCGCCGCGCCCGCGGCGGGTACCGGATCGGCGTACTCGTGGTCGGCAGCCGGGACGCGGCGCGGGCCATGGTGACCGCCTTCTCGCGCGATCCCAGCTGGGGGTACAACGTGATCGGCGTCTGCACCCCGCACGACGGCGAATTGCCCGATCCGGCACTGGAAGTCGGCGAGTTGGACATACCCGTGGTCGGTGACGACCGGTCGGTGCTGGACGCGGTGCGGCGCACCGGCGCGGACACCGTCGCCGTCACCGCCACCGACAAGCTCGGCCCCGCCGACTTCCGCCGCATGGCCTGGGAGCTGGATCCGCTCGGCGTGGAGCTGATCGTCACGCCCGGACTGGTGGATATGGCCGGCACCCGGCTCACCCACCGGCTGGTGGCCGATATGCCCATGCTGCACGTGGAGAAGCCGCGCTACGACCGCGCCAAGTCGATTCGCAAGGCGGTCTTCGACCTCTGCTTCGCACTGACGGCCGTGCTGCTCATCGCCCCGGTGCTGGTGGCGATCGCGGTGGCCGTCAAGGTGGGCAGCCGCGGTCCGGTGTTCTACCTGTCCGAGCGGATCGGGCGGGACGGACGGCCGTTCCGCATGATCAAGTTCCGCAGCATGTACGTCGACGCCGACGCGCACATCCACGCGCTCATCGAATCGAACGGCGGCAACCCGGTGTTCTTCAAGATGCGTGACGATCCACGGATCACCCCCGTCGGGCGGTTCATTCGCAAGTATTCGCTCGACGAGCTGCCGCAGTTCTTCAATGTGCTCAGCGGTGAGATGAGCATCGTGGGGCCGCGCCCGCAGGTGCGGCGGGAGGTGGACTCCTACGACGGGGTCATGCGGCGGCGGTTGCTGGTCAAGCCGGGCGTCACCGGCCTGTGGCAGGTGAGCGGCCGGTCCGATCTGGCGCCCGAGGACGCCATGCGGCTCGACCTCTCCTATGTCGAGAACTGGTCCATGCTGCTGGACCTGCTGCTGGTCGCCAGGACGATCGGTGCGGTGACCAGGGGCGAGGGCGCGTACTGAGGATTCGGTGAACGGTATTTACTAATACCCGTTCACAAATCGGGTGTGGTGTGGTTCACTCCTTGGGAACGTGTTCCAGAGGAGGTTCCGTGTCCGCGCCGTCCATCCCCGCAGGCTTCGATTTCACCGACCCCGAGCTGTTCGCCCGGCGACTGCCCATCGAGGAGTTCGCCGAACTCCGCAAGACCGCGCCCATCTGGTGGAACCCGCAGCCCGACGGGGTCAGCGGGTTCGACACCGGTGGCTACTGGGTGGTCACCAAGCTCGACGACATCAAGGAGATCTCGAAGCGCTCCGACATCTTCTCCTCGGAGGAGAACACCGCCGTCATCCGCTTCAACTCCGACATCACCCGCGACGAGATCGAGATCCAGCGGCACCTGCTGCTGAACCAGGATCCGCCGCGCCACACCAAGCTGCGTCGCATCATCTCCAAGGGCTTCACCCCGCGCGCGGTGGAGTCGCTGCGCGCCGCCCTGCGGGAGCGCGCCGAGCGCATCGTGCACGAGGCCAAGAAGACCGGCGGTGGCGATTTCGTCGAGCAGGTCGCCTGCGAACTCCCGCTGCAGGCCATCGCCGAACTCATCGGCGTGCCGCAGGAGGATCGCGGCAAGATCTTCCAGTGGACCAACCAGATGATCTCCTACGACGATCCCGAGTTCGAGGGCGATCACAAGATGGCCACCGCCGAGGTCATGGGTTACGCCTGGAACCTGGCCGAGGAGAAGAAGAAATGCCCGATGGACGACATCGTGACCACGCTGCTGCAGGCCGATGTCGAGGGTGAGGCGCTGGCCTCCGACGAATTCGCCTGGTTCGTCATCCTGCTCGCGGTCGCGGGCAACGAGACCACCCGCAATGCCATCACCCACGGCATGAAGGCGTTCGTCGACCACCCGGACCAGTGGGAGATCTACAAGGAGCAGCGCCCGCGTACCGCGCCCGACGAGATCGTGCGCTGGGCCACCCCGGTGGTGTCCTTCCAGCGCACCGCTCTCGAGGACACCGTGCTGAGCGGTATCGAGATCAAGAAGGGCCAGCGCGTCGGGCTGTTCTACTCGGCCGCCAACTTCGACGAGGACCACTTCGACAATCCCTTCCAGTTCGACGTGCTGCGCACGAACAACCCACATGTCGGCTTCGGCGGCACCGGGACGCATTACTGTGTAGGTGCCAACCTGGCCCGGTTGGAGATCGACCTCATGTTCAACGCCATCGCCGATGTGATGCCGAACCTGCGCCAGATCTCCGAACCGGTCCGCCTGCGCTCGGGCTGGCTCAACGGCATCAAGAGCTGGCAGGTCGCCTACGAGTGAGCGGTCGGACCGCGCGCCCGGCCACCCGGTTCGATGGGGAGACAGCATGACCGACACGCGACGCCGCGGCCGGGTGCCCGCGGTCAGCGACGCCGACATCCGCCGCGTCGCGCGGTCACTGCTGGTCGACCAGGGGCCCGACGCGGTGACGCTGCGGGCGATCGCGCGGGAGCTGGGTATCACGGCTCCCGCGCTCTACCGCTACTACGAGAGCCGCGACGATCTGATCGCGGCGGTGCGCCTGGACGTGTGCGCGGATCTGGCCCGTGATATGGCCGTGGCGCTCGAGGGGGAGCCCGACGACGCCATGGTGCGGTTCTTCGGTGTCTGCCGCGGTTTCCGGCGCTGGGCACTCACTCATCCGCGGGAGTTCACGCTGGTCTTCGCGTCTCCCGCCGGCGCCGGGGCGCCCAGTGCCATGCGGCAATTCGGTGAACCGGTCGGTCGCCTGTTTCTGGAGGCGGCCGGTCGACTGCTCGCCGACTACGAGGTGGTCACCCCGCCCGTGGCGGCCATCCCCACGGAACTGCGCGACGATCTGATCCGCTTCCAGACCGATCTGCTCGCGGTACTCGCCGAATCGGGCCAGAAATTCCCGGCCGAGAAGCTCGATCTGGGCGTCAGCTACGTGATGATCCAGTTCTGGGCCCGCCTGTACGGCCACGTCACCCTGGAAGCCTTCGGCAACTACCCCATCCACGTCACCCACCCGGACGTGCTCTTCGACGCCACCCTCGCCGATATCGGCCGCAGCATCGGCCTGCTGAAGGAATAGGAGAGGTACTCGGGGGCAAGGGATTCCCGAGTACCTCTCGCCGATGGGTTACAGACTGTCGAACTCGCCGGAACGGACGCCGGTGACGAAGGCGTCCCAGGCGACGGGGGCGAAGATCAGGGCGGGGCCGGTCGGGTCTTTGGAGTCTCGGACGCCGACCGCGCCGTTTGCCAGGTGTGCGGTTTCGACGCACGCTTCCTGGTTCGCTGAGCGGGAACTCTTGAACCACCGTGCCGCGGACAGGTCATTGCTCACGCTGCTTGCTCCTTGCTGTGTGGGTTACCAGATCTCTGGTGTCGCTCTCATCCAACGCGACGCGTCGTATCTCTGCAATAGCCGCTCTGTACTGCTGAATCTCGTTGTCGCGGTCCAGGTATAGAGCGCCGGTGTATCCCTCCACGTAGACAACCGGGGGTTCGGTCCACTTGGTCTCCCGGTGCAGTGGGAACTCCAGGAATACGAAGTGGCCCACCTGTAGCCCGATCCAGCTGTCGACGCTGTAGGGGATTACCCGAATCGATACGTTTCGACGCCTGCCAATCTCCAGCAAGTGCGCGAGCTGGTCGGCCATCACTCCCGGGCCGCCCACCTGATGGTGCAGTGCGGACTCCGACAGCAGCACGTTCAGCTCGAAACCCGAATCGTGCAGGCGCTGTTGTCGTTTGGTCATGAGTTCGACGCGCCGCTCCACCTCGGCCGTGGGCATCTGCGGGTGGACGGTCCACACCATGGCGCGCCGGTAGTCGGCGGTCTGCACCATGCCGGGCAGCAGGGTGAGCTGAAACATGGTGAGGCGCTTGGCCGCTTCCTCCAGGCCCATGTACAGGTCGAAGTGACCGGGCACGGCGTCACCGTAGGAATGCCACCATCCGGTTCGCTTGGTTTCTGCTACGAGTCCCAGCAACGCCGCCGTATCGTCGTCGGAGGCCCCGTAGAGCACGCACAGGGCCCGAATGTAGATGTCCTTGAGCTTCACCGACTGCCCGCCCTCGAGTCGCCACATGGTCTGCGCGGACACCTCGATGGTGCGGCAGGCCGCGGCCACCGAGACGCCCGCGTCCTCGCGCAGGCGGCGCAGCTGTCGGCCCAGCATGCGGCGGGGAACTGTGGAGCCGGAACCACCTTCGGTCATTAGCGAACCTCATGAGGGTGTGCGATTTTGGAATGATTTTCGCAGCGGGATTGGAAGACCGCGGAAGTCTTCGCCAATGTCCGACACCGAAATCTTCCAGCACGCGACACCGCGGTGTCTACTGGAAGTGTGCCCACGGACCGGCAACCCGTCAGACACGAAAGGGAAGGGGCGACAAGGATGTACGGCATTCCGCCGACCAACCACAGCGCCGTGCCCGTCATGACCGTGGGCTACGCCCACCTCATCATGCAGACCCATATCGACTGCCCCAGTCTGGCCTGCCCGGTGAAACGCCAGGCCAAGTCCCGTTTGGTGGAGGCCAAACACCTGATACCGGCGGGTGCGCCGTCCGCGCCCGCCTGATCCGCCCGAACCTCCCGCTCCGGCCGTGGTCGACGTGAAAAGGCCGGGTGGGCAAGGAAATACCCCCGGAGCACGATCCTGTCGTCGGATCGGTCGTACGGCTCCGGGGGTTTTCCGGGTCAGGCCGCCGGACGCCGCGGTCGGATGCGCGGGCGGCGAATGGTGCCGAAACGCTGCAGAATTCGCGGTTGCCGCAGCGAGCGGGCGAACCATTCACCGAGGGTGACACCGGCCGCGAGGGCGCCGCCGATGGCGAAGGCGGTGAACAACTGGTTCAGACCGAACACATGCTGATCGTTGAGCAGCGAATGCAGGCCGCGGTAGACCTTGAGGCCCGGCAGCAGCGGTGTGATACCGGCTACCGCGATGACCAGGGGCGGGGTCAGGGCACGGCGCGCGACCAGCCCACCGGCCAGGCCCACCACGGTGGCCGCGGCACCCGACGAGATGATCGGTCCGAAACCCGAGTTCTGGACGAGGAGGTAGCAGATGGTCGCGGCAGCGCCGCTGAAGGCGGCGGCGGTGAGTGCCCGGCGTTCGGCGTAGCACGCCAGCGAGAAGGCTACGGAGGCGATCGCGCCCGCCGCGAGTTTGAGCGGCCAGTTGGTGATATCGCGGGTCGCGGTCGTATCGATCGCCGGAACCGTCGCGCCCAGGATCTCGGCCAAGCGCAGCGCCAAGACGATGCCGCCGATGATGCCGCAGGTCATCATGATGACCTCGAGCATGCGGGCCGCCGCCGTGATGGGTGCGCCGGTGATCGCGTCCTCGACCGAGCCGACCAGTTGTAGACCGGCGAGCAACACCGCGATCCCCGCGGCGATGATCAGGGACGGATCCATCCTGAGGTGCCCGGCGTAGGTGGCTACGGCGATCGCGGGGATCGCCGCGATGAAGCCGCCCACCATGTGTTGGAAGAAGAAGGGCAGGCTCTTGCGGTTCAGAATCCGGTTGGTGCGGTCGATGGCGGTGGTGGCGGCGAAGCTCAGTACGCAGACCAGCCAACCGCCGCCCAGCAGCAGCCCGATCGCCGCCGCCATGAGCGCCCAGCCGAAAGTGGAGACCCAGCGCTTGTAGGGGTGCGGCGCGGTGGTGATGGCCTCGAGCGCCGCCAGGGCCTCCTCCGGCGGCACCAGTTCCCGGCGGATGCGCCGGGTCAGCCGGTCTACGGCCGCGAGCCGGGTGAAGTCCAGCGACCGATAGTGCACCACCCGCATGGTGCTGGCGGGCGGCAGCTTCGGACCGCGATCGACGGAGATGCGGATGGAGTTGTAGGTGACGTCGACGTCGATCTGGGACAGGCCGTAGGTGGCCGCGATGAATTCGATCTGCGTCGTGGTGTCGCTGACGGAGGTGCCCGCCGCGAGCACGACCTCGCCCACCCGCTCGGCCAGGTCGAGCACCTCGGTGACGCTGGCGTCGTCGGTGAGATCGATCGGCTGCAGCGGCGAGGGCGCCTCGACCACCGCGTCGACGGTGGCGATCCGGTCGGCGAGCAGGCGATCTATCGCCGCCGCGAACCGGCGCTGCCACCAGGCGGTGCGCACGGGCGCATCCTCCGCTCTGATTGCCAGATCGTTGCTCATGATGGAGAAAAGTACACGGTGCGGTAGATCACCCAGTCGAGCGTAACCGCCACAGTAGGGTGGCGAATATGGCGACCGACGACGATCGGACAGTGGACGAACTACGCGCGGCCCTGGACGGCCCCTGGCGAGAGATCCGCGAGAAGGCACGCGAACACCTCGACGACGATCGGCTCTACGGCGATCCCACCCTCGATATGCGGGCCGCCCGCGCCCGCGTGCTGGAGCAGATGCGCCTGGTCTCGACCTTCGGCTGGGCCGAGAAGGGCTTCCGGCTCGAGCACGGCGGCGGCAACGATCCCGGCGGGGCGGTCACCGCCCTGGAGATGCTGGCCTACACCGACCTGTCGCTGTGGGTGAAATGCGGTGTGCAGTGGGGACTTTTCGGCGGTGCGGTGGAGAACCTGGGCACCGAGCGGCACCAGACCTACGTCGAACAGCTCATCACCCTGGACCTGCTCGGCTGCTTCGCCATGACCGAAACCGGTCACGGCAGCGATGTGGCCAATCTACTGACCACCGCCACCTACGATCCGGCGACGCAGGAGTTCGTGGTGCACAGCCCGACTCCCGCCGCCCGCAAGGACTACATCGGCGGTGCGGCCGAACACGCCCGTATGGCAGCGGTTTTCGCGCAGCTGATCACCGGCGGTGAGAGCCGGGGCGTGCACTGCTTCCTGGTGCCCATCCGTGACGACCAGGGCAACGACCTGCCCGGCGTGACCACCTCCGACTGCGGGCTCAAAGGCGGCCTGCCCGGCGTCGACAACGGCCGGATCATGTTCGACCAGGTGCGGATTCCGCGCGAGAACCTGCTCAACCGGTACGCCGACGTGGCACCGGACGGCACCTACCACTCCGACATCGAGAATCCGAGCCGCCGCTTCTTCACCACCCTGGGCACGCTGGTGCGCGGCCGGGTGAGCGTGGGCGGCGCGGCGGCGGCCGGTGCGCGGGTGGCGCTGAGCATCGCGGTGCGCTACGCCGAGCGGCGTCGCCAGTTCGACGATCCGGATACCGGCGAGGAGACCCTGCTGCTGGACTACCGCAGCCATCAGCGCCGCCTGCTGCCGCTGGTGGCGCGGTCCTACGCACTGGCCTTCGCGCAGAACGACCTGGTGCGGCGCATGCATCTGGTGCAGACCGGCCAGGACGTCGATCCGGGCGCGCAGCGCGCGCTGGAGAAGCGGGCGGCCGGACTCAAGGTCGCGCAGACCCGGCACGCCACCCGCGCCATTCAGGAGTGCCGCGAAGCATGCGGCGGCGCGGGTTACCTGACCGAGAACCGACTGGTCACTCTGAAGGCCGACACCGACGTGTTCACCACCTTCGAGGGTGACAACGTGGTACTCACCCAACTAGTGGCCAAGGAGTTGCTCACCGCCTACTCCGATGAGGTGCGCGATCTCGACGCGCTGGGCTGGGTGCGCTTCGCCGCCACCATGACCCGCGATGTGGTGCGCGACGTGACCGGGGTGCGCCAGCTCATCCAGCGCCTGCGCGACCGCTCCGACCAGGGTGTCGACGACGGCGACCTGGCCCGCCGCGACGTGCAGCTGCAGCTGTTCGCCGATCGCGAGGACTACCTGACCCGCACGGCCGCGCACCGGCTGCGGGCGCGTGCCGCGGACACCGGACCGTTCGAGGCGTTCAACAATGCCCAGGACCACATTCTGGCGGCGGGCACCGCGCATATCGACCGCATCGTGCTGGAGGCGTTCATCGAAGGCATCGCCGCCATCGAGGACGAACAGGCCCGCGCGCTCGCCGATTCGGTATGCGATCTGTTCGTGTACACCGTGCTGGAGGAGAACCAGGCGTGGTTCATCATGCACCGCTTCATGTCGGTGGAGCGGGCCAAGGCGGTGCGCCGCGGGGTGAACGAACTGGTCGACCGGCTGCGGCCGCACGCGACCACCCTGGTGGGCGGCCTCGGGGTGCCCGAGTACATGCTGCGCGCCGCCATGCTCACCGATCCGGCGGCGGTATCGAACTGAGCCGGACCGCGGATCGCGCACTGAGCCGGATCGCGCGCGAGCGGACCGGGTCCGTGTCGAGACGGGCCGCGTTGCTCTCAGCGCGCGTCGGGCGCGCCGGGAGCGGCCGGGGCGACACCATGGCCGCGAGCGCCGGAGCTAGGGTGCGGATTCGTGTCCGCTGAGTCTCCATCCGCCGCCCCGCCCGTCGTTCGCACGGCGGGTGGGGCGGCGCTGTCGCTGCTGGCGCTGAGCGCGGCGCTGCTCACCGTGGTCGTGCCGCTGACGTTTCCCGCCGGAAAGGGAGCGACCGGGGTGGACAGCTGGCTGGCCGAGCGGCTGCCCGACCGGGCCGACGCGTACGAGATGCTGGCATTTCCCGGCACCGCCTGGGCGGTGCTGCCGCTCCTGGTCGTCGCGGTGCTGTGGTTCGCGCGGCGGCGGCTGTGGTGGCGGGCCGGATTCGTGTTGCTCGCACCGGAATTCGCGGTCGTCGTGAACACCAGGGCGCTCAAACCGCTGTGGGACCGGCCGCTGCACGACTATCTCGCCTATCCCAGCGGGCATACCGTGCACCTGGTCGCCGCGGTCACGGCCGTCGCACTCGCCGCCGAGCATCGCGGCTTCCGTGCGGTGGCGGTGGGGGTCGGTGCGGTGGTGCTGGCCGGGGTGACGGTCGGCATGGTGGGACTCGGGCACCACTACGTCACCGATGTGGTCGGCGGTGCCGCCGCGGCCGTCGCGCTGGTGGCTGTCCTCTATATCCCGGTGCGCCGCATCGCGCTGCGCGCCGACCCCGGTACGCCACGCGCGCCCGGCGACCCGGCCGTTCAGCCGTAGGTCAGCAGCGCCGCGAGCACGAACCAGATCACCCACACCGCCGCCACCACCATGCCGATGGTCAGCAGCACCCGCATGACGCTGCCGCCGACATCGAGTTCGCCGGACCGGCGCGGATACAGCTTCCAGGGGCTGTACCACGGCGCGGGCACCGACATGATCCGGCGGTGCGGGCGTTCGGCCTCGCGTTCCAGCCGGGCCTGCTCCTCGGCGTAGGCCTCGGCCTGCGCCTGCTGCGGGCCGCCGTGCCACAGCGTGACGTCCACCGGGCCGAGGAAGCCCTCGTTCAGCAGATCCTGCGGGGCGGGCAGATACGGCAGGATGCCGAGCCCACGGAACGCCCACGCCACATCGTTGGCCGACCACTGCGGACGGCCGCGCGAGGCGATGGAGTCGAAGTACTCGCGCAGGCGGGTGGGGTCGTCGCCGAGCAGCACCTCGAAACTGGGGTCGCTCCACAGCTGGCGCACCCGTACCTTGGAACCGGGCGGCGGCACCACCAGCACCGCGCCGTGCACCACGCGCTGTCCCAGCCCGCGTTCGGCGAACCAGTTCTGCAGGGCGAAGGTGTGATCGCGGGATTTGTCCAGGGGGGTGCGGCGGTCGCCGCCCTCGAAGTTGATGATCTTGTCGGCGCCACGCCAGGGGCCGCTCAGCGGCACCTCCAGCTCACCCTCGAGCCGTTCCACCAGCGCCTCGGCCTCGATCACCACGCAGCTGGTCGGCGTCCACACCACCGCGTCGAAGGGGTAGAGCCGATCCCCGTGGAAGAGGCTGCAATTCATGGTGGCCACGCCGTGCGGATCGCCGCGGCCCTTCCAGGTGCGCAACCAGTCGATCAGCACCTTCTCGGCATGGGTGCCGGCGGTGTTCTGCACTCGAACGAGCATCGGCTTCGCACCCTTCTCGTCGATCGATAGTCGAAATGGTACGGAGGGTCGGACCCTCCCGGACGGATTTTGCCGTGGGCCGTGTGTCGCCCAGCGGCAGGTCAGACGGTGTCGGAAGGGTGGTCAGGAGGTCTCCGCGGCGATCCGACCGGTCCGCACCGCGGTCGCCAATTCGGCGTGATCGGCCTCGGTCCGGTCCGCGTACCGCACCGCGAAGGCGGCCACCGCGTCATCGAACTCCTCCCCGTCCGCGAGATAGCCCGCCAGCAGCCGCGGATCGACCGAGCGCGCATGCGCGCGCGCCAGCAGCGCCCCGGCCAGGCGGCCGTAGTCGTCGAGGTGGTCCGGATCCAGCGCCGACGGATCGATACCGCCCTTGAGATTACGGAACTGCCGCACGATGAACGGCAGCTCGCGGCCGTCCAGCGTGAGCGTGGTCCAGCCCAGCAGGATATCGGTCTCGGCCTGAACGGCCCTGGCCCCCTGCACGATTCGCTCACCCTCGTGCCGCGCCGGGACGGCGGGCAGATAGGGTGCGAGAGCCGCCGGCGCGGCCTGCTTGAGCTGGAGCACCAGCACCTCGTCGCCATTGCCGTGCAGCAGCGCCAGATAGCTGTGGAAGCCCACACTGCCGGTGCCCACCACCCGGAAGGCGATATCCGAGACCGAGAACCGGGTGATCAGCCGCCGCCGCGATTCGCGCAGCGTGCCCACGTAGCCGGTCAGGCCGTCGATCACCGCCTCGGCCACCGCCGGATCCACCGTGCTGAGCACCGGCGGGTCGGGAACGAAGGTGCGCTTGCCGATGCCGGTCTCGTGATCCTCGATCTCGGTCCACTTGCGCGCCACCTTGGCGCTGGTGTTCTTGCGCGCCTTCTTGGCCGCCCGCTGGAAATCGTCGAGCAGGGCGTCGGCGCGGGTGCGACCGATCGCCGATTCGTCGGCCAGCGCGGTCCAGGAGGTCAGGAACGGCATATCGGCCAGTGCGCCCACCGCGAGCCGGTAGGAGCGGGCGGCATCGCGTGCCGCGATGCGGCAGTCGTCCTCGCTCGCGTCGCCCTCACGTCCGGCCAGTACCAGGCTGGCGGCCAGCCGCTCCAGATCCCACTCCCACGGACCGCGCACGGTCTCGTCGAAATCATTGATGTCCATGACGATCTCGCCGCGTTGACCGCCGTAGAGACCGAAATTGGCGGCGTGCGCGTCACCGCACAGTTGGGCATCGAGACCGCTCACCGGGGCGGGCGCCAGATCCGCCGCCATCAGACCGGCGCAGCCGCGGAAGAAGGCGAACGGCGAGGCGACCATGCGGCCCATCCGCAGCGGGATCAGATGGTCGAGCCGACCGCGATTGCTGGCTTCGAGGAAGTCGAGCACGCCGGGGCGGTCGGGAGCGACGGCATCCCGGTCCCGCGCGGACAGCGGAGTGCGCTCGCGCAGCGCCCGGCCCCGGGCCAGCACCTCATCCGCCGCGACGGGGGAGCGGAAGTCGATCATGTTGGCGCACACGAGATGCCAACCTACCCGCGCCCACCCGCCGCGTCATCCCGGCCGCCCGGGGATCAGTGCCCCGACACCGGCGCATCGGTCGGGAAGATGGGCAGTCGCAGCGCGCCGGGCGCGGTGTCCGGCACCGTCGGACGCCGGGGCGCGACCGGGGCGATGCGCCGGTACGGCTGTCCCAGTTCCGGGCGCGGATCGGGCTCGCCGCGATTGGGCCAGAACGCCATGGCCCGCTCCGCCTGCGCGGTGATGGTGAGCGAGGGGTTCACGCCCAGATTCGCGGTCACCGCCGAACCGTCGGCGATGTGCAGGCCCGGATGGCCGAAGACCCGCTGATACGGATCGACCACGCCGGTGTTCGGATCGGTGCCGATCACGCAGCCGCCGATGTAGTGGGCGGTGGCCGGGATATTGAACACATCCATGATCAGCGAGTGCACATCGCCGTCGACCTTCTCCCCGAAGCGGCGGCCCACGTCGTGGGCCAGCGGGATCCAGGTCGGGTTGGGTTCGCCGGTGCCCTGGCGGGTCTTGAGCTGCCCCCATCTGCGGAAGGAGGTCAGCGAATTGTCCAGCGACTGCATGACCAGCAGGATCACCGACTTCTCCGAGGCGCGGTGGGCGTTGAGACTGCGCGCGAAGACGATCGGGTGCAGCAGGATGGCCAGCAGGAAGCGCAGGAAGCGGAACGCCCCGCCGTCCACGATGGGCACCGACAGCGGGAACAGCCCGTTCTGCCCCTTGCCGTAGTGGCAGACCTCGATATGGGTATTGGGCTCGGGATGGATGGACGAGGTGATGGCGATGCCCTGGGCGAAATCGTCGCGCGCCTTGCTGACCACATTGAGAATGGCCTCGGAGTTGGAGCGGGTCAGCTCACCCAGCCGCGGCGAGAGCCGGGGCAGCACGCCTTCGTCGCGCATCTGGTGCAGCAGCTTCTGGGTGCCGAGCGCGGCCGCCGCGAACACCACCTGTTCGGCGGTGAAGACCTTGCGCCCCTTGCGGATCCAGCGGTCCGAGCGCTGGGTCTCGATGGCGTACCCGCCGCCCGCGATGGGCCGCACCCGGGTGGCGGTGGTGAGTTCGAAGACGTGCGCCCCCGCCTGTTCGGCCAGGTAGAGGTAGTTCTTCACGGTGGTGTTCTTGGCGTTGTGCGGGCAGCCGGTGAAGCAGCGCGCGCAGTGCACGCAGCCGCTGCGGCGCGGTCCGACGCCGCCGAAGTACGGGTCGTCCACCTCCGCGCCCGGATTCTCCTCGTTGAAGAACACGCCCACCCGGGTGGGGTGGAAGGTGTCGGCGACCCCGAGATCCTCGGCGACGGAACGGATCACGTCGTCAGCCGGCGTCAGGCGCGGGTTCGGTTCCACCCCGAGCATGCGCTGGGCCTGGTCGTAGTAGGGCGCGAGCTCGGCCCGCCAGTCGGTGATGTGCGCCCACTGCCGGTCGGCGTAGAAGTCCGGCAGCGGCTCGTAGAGGGTGTTGCCGTAGATCAGCGAGCCGCCGCCCACCCCGGAGGCGGAGAACACCGCGCACTTGCCGAGCACGCTGATCCGCTGGGTACCGGTCATCCCGAGTCGTGGCGCCCAGATGGATTTGCGCACATTCCAGTTCGTCTTGGGCAGGTTCTCCGGGGTCCAGCGGCGGCCGGACTCCAGCACCGCCACCCGATATCCCTTCTCGGTCAACCGCAGCGCGCTCACGCTGCCGCCGAATCCGGAACCGATCACAACGACGTCGTAGTCGAAGTCGGGCATGCTCTTCCTCTCGCGCAGCACCCAGTGGAAATGAGACGAATCGAAACTCATTCTCTCATTCGAAGACTATGGCAGCGACCATACTGTGATCCAACCACGCCCGGTGGTCGGCGTGCCCGGATGGCGATAACACCGTGATTGAGGTATGCACGGCCTGTGACATCCGAACGGAACGCCGAAACGGTGTTCGGCGACCGCATTCTGACCGTGCCGAACGTGCTCAGCGTCATCCGGCTGGTCGGCGTTCCGGTCTTCCTGTGGCTGCTGCTGGTGCGGGAGGCCGACGGGTGGGCGTTCGCGCTGCTGGTGGTCAGCGGGGTCACCGACTTCCTGGACGGCAAGCTGGCGCGCCTGCTCGACCAGTCCTCCCGGCTGGGCGCGCTGCTGGACCCGCTGGTGGACCGGCTCTACCTGGTGGCGACACTGGGCGGCTTCCTGATTCGCGGCATCCTGCCCTGGTGGGTGGTGGCGATACTGATCTGCCGGGATGTGATCTTGACGGTCACGCTGGGGGTGTACAAACGGCGCGACCTGCCCCCGCCCGAGGTGATCTACCTGGGCAAAGCCGCCACCTTCGCGCTCATGTCGGCGCTGCCGTGGCTGCTGGCCGGTCAGATGGACTGGGCGGCCGCGGGTTTCGGGACGGCCTTCGGCGGGGCACTATTGGTCTGGGGCACGGTGGTCTACGTGTGGACAGGCATCCTCTACGTCGGCAAGGCGGTTGCCGTGGCCCGCGCCGTACCGGCCGTGCCACGGGTCACCCCGTAGCGGCTAGGGTGTTGCCGACACAACGACAACTCGGGAGTACATCTGTTGAAAGGACGCCTGTGACCGACCTACCCCAGGATCTGCGCTACACCGAGGAACATGAATGGGTGGCCAAGGTCGGCCCGACCCGGGTGCGGGTGGGCATCACCGACTACGCGCAGTCACAGCTCGGTGACGTCGTATTCGTGCAGCTGCCGGAGGTGGACAAGGATGTGGCAGCCGGGGACAGCATCGCGGAGGTGGAGTCGACCAAGAGCGTGAGCGACATCTACGCGCCGCTGGCCGCCAAAGTCGTTGCCGTGAACGAAGATCTGGTGTCCTCGCCCGAGACGATCAATTCCGATCCCTACGGCGACGGCTGGATGTTCGAACTCGAGCTCGATGCCGCCGACGGTGTGGACGCGGTACTCGGCGAGCTGCTGGATGCCGCAGGTTATCAAGGAGTTATCGGGGGCTGAAGGAGCCTTCACAGTTCTACCTGCACGGGCACGCCCCGGCAGGGTACGGTCAATGCCAACAGATGATCCGGCAGCCGGTGCTCGGAGTTTTCGCACCTCACCCGTCCGAGGGCGAGAGCGGCCCCGGTGGCCGAGTAGCTGAAGGCATCAACTGCTTGCATGGATTATTCGGTTCGAGGAGGAGAGCAAGGGTGAGCGAGCACAAAGACCCGGTTTACGGGGAGAGCGCGGCCGAGACCACATCGGTGTTCCGCGCTGATTTCCTGAACGAGGTCGAACCTCGCACCGAGCAGACCGGCGAGCAGCCGGTAGGGGTCGAGGGTCTGCCCGCGGGGGCGGCCCTGCTGGTTGTGAAGCGCGGCCCGAACGCCGGTTCGCGATTTCTGCTGGATCAGCCCACCACGTCCGCGGGGCGCCACCCCGACAGCGACATCTTTCTCGACGATGTCACCGTCAGCCGCCGCCACGCCGAGTTCCGGCAGGACGACGACACCTTCCAGGTGGTCGATGTGGGCAGCCTGAACGGTACGTATGTGAATCGGGAGCCGGTGGACTCCTCGGAGCTGCAGAACGGCGACGAGGTGCAGATCGGCAAGTTCCGGCTGGTCTTCCTGACCGGTCCGCGTCCGCAATCGAGTGACGCGGGCGCGCTATAGGACCGAGCGGAATGACAGGCGCAGCGCAGTGGACGCGCGGAGGTATGTCGATCGGCTCCGTGCTGGATCTCCTGCGTCCGGACTTTCCGGACATCACCATCTCGAAGATCCGATTCCTCGAATCGGAGGGACTGATCAGCCCGGAGCGCACCCCGTCGGGTTACCGCAGGTTCGCGGTGCACGACGTGGAGCGGCTCCGGTTCGTGCTGACCGCGCAGCGGGACCAGTACCTGCCGCTGAAGGTGATCAAGGAACAACTCGAGGCGATCGACAAGGGGGCCGCCACGCTCGGGGTGCGGGAAGCTCGCGCCCGAGCGGGCGGCGGGGGAGTCGACGCGGTGAACGGATCCGCGCCCACCGACGGTGCGGGCCGCCTGCGGCGGCTCGGGGTCGTGCCCGGTGAGGTATCGCCCGAGGAACTCCGGTTCGATCACGAGATCCGGGTTACTCGGGCGGACCTGATCGACCAGGCCGGTATCGACGAGAAGTTCCTCCAGGAGCTGATCCGCGCCGGACTGATCACCCCCGGCGCGGCCGGTTTCTTCGACACCGACGCGGTGACGCTGGCCCGCACCGCGCAGGCATTGAGTGAATTCGGTTTGGAGGCACGGCATCTGCGCGCCTTCAAGCTGGCGGCGGATCGAGAGGCGGCGCTGGTGGCCCAGATCGCCGCCCCGATCGCCAAGAGTCGGGACGAGGACGCGCGCGCCCGCGCCGAGGAGACGGTGCGGGAGTTGGCGGCATTGTCGCTGACCCTGCACACCTGCCTGGTGAAGACCGCCGTGCGCGCTTCCCTCGGCGGCTGAAATCCTCGCCCTGTGTGTCGGGCACGGTGTCGGTGCCGACGCGTATTGTGGCTCTTACGTCAGCAATGGCGTTCCGGACCGCCCAGCAGGTGGCCGGGTCATCAATGTCTGTGGAGAGTCGGGCGCTGGCCAGTTCCCAACGGGGACTGGTGGAACCGGACTCGGCGAAGCAGGAATCCGCACCGATTCGGTGTGGGGACACCCGAGAAGGGTGGTGTCGGAGGAAAATGGCCGACGCGCTTTAGACTCGGTGATACGGCACCGAGCGGCAGGGCGGCAGCCGGGCGAGTTTATGGGAGGCGTGCCATGAGCGAAATGCGTGTGATCGGCATCCGTGTCGAGCAGCCACAGAACCAGCCCGTGCTGTTGCTCCGCGAGGTATCCGGCGACCGATACCTACCCATCTGGATCGGGCAGGCCGAGGCGACGGCGATCGTGCTCGAACAGGAGGGCGTCACGCCCATCCGGCCGCTGACCCACGATCTGGTCAAGATCCTCATCAAGGAGTTGGGCCACACCTTGAAGGAGGTGCGGATCGTGGATCTGCAGGAGGGCACCTTCTACGCCGATCTGGTCTTCGAGAACGGTCCGCGCATCTCGGCGCGGCCGTCGGACTCGGTCGCCATCGCGCTGCGGGTGGGCTGCCCGATCTACGCCGAGGAGGCGGTGCTCGAGGAGGCCGGGCTGGTCATGCCGGACGAGCGTGAGGACGAGGTCGAGAAGTTCAAGGAATTCCTCGAATCGGTTTCGCCGGACGACTTCAAGGCGACCGACAGCTGAGTGGCCGATCCGATACGGAAACGTGTCTCGACCTCAGGTTTAGGGTGAGAAACACGCGGTCGAGCAGGCTTGGTCGGATGCCGATACTGCCGGGACAATCGGGAGAGTAGCCTCGATAGTTAGGCCATTCGCTCCAGTATTGATGACGAGCCCTGATAGGCCACGGTAGTGAGGGAGTAGTCAGTGGGAGATCAACCGCAAGACGTGGTACAGCCAGGGCTGTTCCCCGATGACACGGTGCCCGATGATCTGGTTGGCTACCGAGTTCCCACTGCGTGCCAGGCGGCGGGAATCACCTATCGCCAACTCGACTATTGGGCACGCACCGGACTGGTCGCTCCGTCCATTCGCACCGCCTCCGGATCCGGCAGCCAGCGCCTGTACTCGTTCAAGGACATCCTGGTCCTCAAGATCGTGAAGCGCCTGCTCGACGCGGGCATCTCGCTGCAGAACATCCGCATCGCGGTCGACCATCTGCGCAGCCGCGGTGTCGAGGATCTGGCGGGCATCACGCTCTTCTCCGACGGCACCACCGTCTACGAGTGCACCTCGCCCGAGGAGGTCGTGGATCTGCTCCAGGGCGGCCAGGGCGTCTTCGGCATCGCCGTCAGCGGCGCCATGCGCGAATTGACCGGCGCGATAGCCAATTTCCCGGCCGAACGCGCCGAGGAGGGCAATGCCACCGACCGCCCGGAGGACGAACTCGCCTTCCGGCGCAAGGCCCGCCTCAACGCCAAGACCGGTTAGCGATTCGATAACGGCGTCGTGCGACGCGCCGCCCCAGGTGTGAAATCGGCCCAGGCAACAATCCTGTAACCAGGGTCGGCATAGACTGGGCGGTGCGTCGCCGCCGTGCGGGAGAGTTCCGGGACCACCGGACGCCGAAGGAGCAGCACCTCCCCGTCAATCTCTCAGGCACCAGGGACCGTACGGAGATTCGACGCCTCTGGAAAGCGGTGGTCCGCGACCACCCGCCCATGGGGAAAGGGCACCGCTCACCCGGCGGACCCGAATCTCTCAGGCTCCACGACAGAGGGGGAGGGCACCCGACTGTCGACCCCGTCGGTCGACCCGCCCGAACCTTGGAGCTGCCGTGCAGAATCGATCCTTCGCCGACCGCCATATCGGACCCGATCGCGGCGAAACCGACCGCATCCTGTCCGCCATCGGCATCGGATCCCTGGACGAGCTGGCCGAACGGGCCGTGCCGGCCAGCATTCTCGACGCCGCCGCCACCAACGGCCTGGCCGCGCTGCCGCCCGCGATGAGCGAGCACGAGGCACTCGCCGAACTGGCCGCGCTGGCCGCGTCCAACACCGTCGCCACCAGCATGATCGGCCTCGGCTACTACGACACCCTCACCCCGCCGGTGCTGGTGCGCAACCTGCTCGAGAACCCGGCCTGGTACACCGCCTACACCCCGTATCAGCCGGAGATCTCGCAGGGTCGCCTGGAGGCGCTGCTCAACTTCCAGACCATGGTGTCGGATCTGACCGGGATGGAGGTGGCCAACGCCTCCATGCTGGACGAGGCCACCGCCGCCGCCGAGGCCATGACGCTGCTGCAGCGCGCCAACCGCAAGTCGAAGTCGTCGCGACTGCTCATCGACACCGATCTGTTCCCGCAGACCCGGACCGTGCTGTACACCCGCGCCGAACCGCTCGGGATCGAGATCGTCGAGGCCGACCTCGCCGCGGGCGAACTGCCCGAGGGCGACTTCTTCGGCGTGCTGGCGCAACTGCCGGGCGCGTCGGGCCGCATCGTGGACTGGCAGCCGCTCATCGACGCCGCCCACGAGCGTGGCGCGCTGGTGGGCATCGGCGCGGACCTGCTGGCCCTGACACTGCTCACCCCGCCCGGTGAACAGGGCGCGGACGCCTGCTTCGGCACCACCCAGCGCTTCGGCGTGCCCCTGGGCTTCGGCGGCCCGCACGCCGGATATCTGGCCGTGCACTCCGCGCACGCCCGACAGCTGCCGGGCCGACTGGTCGGCGTCTCGGTGGACGCCGACGGCAGCCTCGCCTACCGCCTCGCGTTGCAGACCCGCGAACAGCACATCCGCCGCGAGAAGGCCACCTCCAATATCTGCACCGCCCAGGTGCTGCTGGCCATCGTGGCCGCCATGTACGCCTCCTACCACGGCGCCGACGGACTGCGCGCCATCGCCCGCCGGGTGCACGGGCACGCGCAGTGGCTGGCCGCCGGACTCGGCGACGCCGTGGTGCACCAGCGCTTCTTCGACACGGTGCTGGTGAAGGTGCCGGGCGGCGCGGAGGCCATCGTGGCCAAGGCCAAGGGCGCGGGCATCAACCTGCGTCTGGTGGACGCCGACCATGTCGGCATCGCCTGCGACGAGGCCACCACCGACGCGCATGTGGTGGCGGTGCTCGACTGCTTCGGCGCGGAGATCCCGGTCGGCCCCGAGGGCGCGCTGCTGCACGGTGCGCAGCGCCCGCACATCGAGAACCGCACCTCGGAGTTCCTCACCGCCCCCGCGTTCACCAGGTACCACACCGAAACCGCCATGCTGCGCTACCTGCGCGCACTGTCGGACAAGGACATCGCGCTGGACCGCAGTATGATTCCGCTGGGCTCGTGCACCATGAAGCTCAATGCCACCGCGGAGATGGAGTCCATCACCTGGCCGGGCTTCAATCGCGTGCACCCGTACGCGCCCGTCGAGGACGCCCCGGGCCTGCGCCGGCTCATCACGGATCTGGAGGGCTGGCTGACGGCGGTCACCGGCTACGACCGGGTTTCGTTGCAGCCCAACGCCGGTAGCCAGGGCGAATACGCGGGTCTGCTCGCCATCCGCCGCTACCATCTGGACCGCGGCGACACCCACCGCGACACCTGCCTGATCCCGTCCAGCGCGCACGGCACCAACGCCGCCTCGGCCGCCATGGTCGGCATGCGCGTGGAGGTGGTGAAGTGCCGCGCCAACGGTGACGTGGACCTGGACGATCTGCGCGCCAAGATCGCCGACCACGCCGAGCGGCTGGCCTGCATCATGATCACCTACCCGTCCACGCACGGCGTGTACGAGCACGAGGTGGCCGAGCTGTGCGCCCTGGTGCACGAGGCGGGCGGTCAGGTGTACGTGGACGGCGCGAACCTCAATGCCCTTGTCGGCCTGGCCCGTCCGGGCAAGTTCGGCGGTGACGTCAGCCACCTGAACCTGCACAAGACCTTCTGCATCCCGCACGGCGGCGGTGGTCCGGGCGTCGGCCCCGTCGCGGTCCGTGAGCACCTGGCGCGGTACCTGCCCGGCAATCCGCTGGAGCGGGATTCGCACGCCGTGTCGGCGGCCGAATTCGGTTCGGCCTCCATCCTGCCCATCACCTGGGCCTACATTCGCATGATGGGCGCCGACGGGCTGCGCCGCGCCACCCTGACCGCCATCGCCTCGGCCAACTACATCGCCCAGCGCCTCAACGACCACTTCCCGGTGCTCTACACCGGCGACAACGACATGGTCGCCCACGAGTGCATCCTGGACCTGCGCGAGATCACCAAGCGCACCGGCGTCACCGTCGACGATGTGGCGAAACGCCTGGCGGACTACGGATTCCACGCACCCACCATGAGCTTCCCGGTGGCGGGCACCCTCATGGTGGAGCCCACAGAGAGCGAGAACCTGGAGGAGCTGGACGCCTTCATCGACGCCATGATCGCCATCAAGGCCGAGATCGACCAGGTGGCCGCCGGAGTCTGGCCCGCCGACGACAACCCGCTGCGCGGGGCCCCGCACACCGCGGAATGCCTGGTCGGCGACTGGAATCACCCGTACAGCCGGGAGACCGCGGTGTATCCGCGCGGGGTGAAGCACGCCCGCGCCAAGGTGTGGCCGTCGGTGCGGCGCATCGACGGGGCCTACGGCGACCGCAATCTGGTGTGCTCCTGCCCGCCGCTGGACGCCTACGCCGAATGAGCGCCCGCACCGAATGACATTGTGCCGCACCGGTTCCCGAGTGGAGCCGGTGTGGTATCAGACCGCCGGTTCCCATAGGCGCAGCGTGGCGTCACTGCCGGTGGTGGCGAGCAGGCGGCCGTCGGGGCTGAAGGCGACCGCGTAGACGGCGTCGGTGTGGCCGGTGAGCGGTTCGCCGAGCTGGCGGCGGGTGGTGACATCCCACAGTCGCACGGTGCCGTCGTCGCCGCCGCTGGCCAGGGTGGCGCCGTCGGGTGCGAAGGCCACCGCGCGGACGCCGCCGGTGTGGCCGGGGATGGCATCGCCGAGTTGGCGATGGGTGCCGGTGTCCCAGATCCGCGCGGTGCCGTCCGCGCCGGTGGTGGCCAGCAGGCTGGCGTCGGGACTGAAGATCACCGTGCGCACCCGGTCGGTGTGCCCGAGGAACGGCGCACCCAGCTGCCGGCGGGTGCGCACATCCCACAGCCGCACCGTCATATCGAAGCCGGCGCTGGCCAGGATGGTGCCGTCCGGGCTGAACGCGACCGCGTTGACCGCGGCGGTATGGCCGTGCAACGGCGCGCCGACCTGCTGCCGGGAGTCCACTCCGCGCAGCCGGATCAGGCTGTCGCTGCCCGCGGTGGCGAGGAGCACGCCGTCGGGGGCGAAGGCGACGGCATTGATCGACCCGGCGGCATCGGACAGCGGTTCACCGCGTGGTCGCCCGGTGCGCACGTCCCACAGTCGCGCGGTGGTGTCCGCGCTGGTGGTCGCGAGGGTGGCGCCGTCGGGGGCGAAGGCGACCGAACGCACCCGATCGGTATGACCGGTCAGCGGTTCGCCTGCCGGACCGCCCGCGCCGACATCCCAGAGCCGCGCGTTCTTGTCGAAACTCGCCGTCGCCACCAGCGCCCCGTCCGGGCTGAAGCGCACGTCGTGCACCAGGCCGGTGTGGCCGGTGAGCACCGTGCGCAGCCGCGAACCCGCACGGGGCGCATCGCGCTGCCCCGGCGCGTCGGACCGGCCGGACGAATCCTCCTGGGTGAGCAGTACGACGGCGGTCGCGACGGCGGCGACGGGTGCCGCGATCCCGAGCGCCGAGAGCAGGCGTCGCCGCGTGATGGCCGGCGACTTCGCTTGGGGGACAGGGGGTTCGGTGGGTTCGCGGCTGGGCGGTGGTGCGGGCGCGGTGGGAGTGTCCCAGCTCCCGTCCATCGGTGGGCGGCCGGGTGGTGGCGTGGCCGCGTCGGTCTGGCCCGCGTCGGTCTGGCCGGCGTTGGTCTGGCCGGCGTTGGTCTGGCCGGTGTCGGTCGACGGTGATGCGGGAACCGCTGGTGGTGCCGGGAGCGGCGGTGAGGCGGGGAGCGGCGGTGAGGCGGGGAGCGGCGGTGAGGCGGGGAGCGGTCGCGGGGCGGGGAGCGTGGCCGGTTCGCGCAGCGCCGTCACCGCGGCCTCCGCCAAGGCGGTGCAGGTGGGGTAGCGGTCCGCCGGGTCCTTGGCCATGGCTGTGGCGATCACCCGGTCCACCCCGGCGGGCAGATCCGGTCGGCACGAGGTGGCCTGCGGCGGAGTCTGGTGCAGGTGGGCGTGCAGGACCGCGGCGAGGGTGTCGCGGGGATAGGGCACCGTATCGGTGAGCAGCCGGTACAGCGTCGCGCCCAGCGCGTACACATCGGCGCGCCGGTCGAGCGGATGCCCGGTGAGCAGTTCTGGGGCCGCGTAGGCGAAGGTCGCGCGCACCGAGGTGGTGACGGTGGTGGTGTCGTCCAGACTGCGGGCGATACCGAAGTCGGTCAGGTACACGTGCCGCCGCTGCCGGACCGCGGTGGTGAGCAGATTCGCGGGTTTGACATCGCGGTGCAGCACCCCGCGCCGATGCGCGTGATCGAGACCGTCGGCGGCCTGTGCGATCACCTCCACCGCGACCTCGGCCGCCAGCGGCCCGTCGCGCAGCACCTGCCCGATATCGGGGCCGTCCACGTAGTCCATGGCGATCCACAGGTGGTCGCCCTCGGTGCCGCGGTCGTGCACCCGCACGATATTCGGATGCTGCAACCGCGCCGCGATCTCGGCCTCCCGTTCGAAGTACGCGCGCGCCGCGGGATCGCGGCCCAGATCCGCCGAGAGGACCTTGAGCGCGACATCCATGGGCAGCCGGGGATGGCGGGCCAGATACACCGTGCCCATGCCGCCCACGCCGATCACGCGCTGGATGGCGTATCCGGCGAATATCGCACCCTGGTGGAGAGTCACGGGTCCTCCCTGTGCTACCCGCCCGGCGTGGTCGCCGGTCTCCTGGTATCCAGTGTGAATCCGTTCGCGTTAATGGCGCACCCCCCGAACACGCGACGGCGCCCCACCGATCGCGCGGATCGATGGGGCGCCGTGCACCGTCGGGCTCGGGTCAGACGGTGTCGGGCTTCCAGGTCGCGACGGCCCAGATGACCACCACGTCCAGGGCGATGATGACGATCGACCAGATCGGGTAGTAGGGCAGCCACAGGAAGTTGGCGATGATCGACAGCGCCGCCAGGATCATGGCGGCGGCGCGGCCCCAGGTGGTGCCCGCCATCAGGCCGATGGCGGCGATGACCACGATCGCGCCGAGGATGATGTGGATCCATCCCCACCCGGTGGTGTTGAGCTTGTAGACGTAGTCGTTGACATCCACGATCACCAGATCGTCGGATGCCGCGGCCGAGATGCCCTCGAGGATCGAGAGCACGCCGACCACCAGCAGCAGGACCGCGGCCGCGATGGAGGTGCCCGCGGCGAAACCCTGCTCGAGCGAACTGTCGGTGCTCGTCGTATGCGCCATTCCCGCAATCTCCCACGAGTTCGCCGACAGTGTGCGACGACATGCCGAAGGAGTTGATCAGGGGGTGGTCAGGGCCTGATTCATGGCGCTGCCGAAGGCGAGCTCGTCGGTGGTGGGCACCTGGGTGAAGGTGCCATTGGTTTGCTCGGTGAGGGTGCGCAGGGTTTGCGGGCCCTGGCCGCCGATCGCGATGACGTCGATCCGCACCGGGCGGGCCGGATCGGCGAGGGCGGCGATAGTCGCCAGCAGTTGGTCGCCGGTGACGGGGGAGTCGTCGTCGGGGCCGTCGGTGACGATCAGGATCGAATTGGTCCGTCCCGGCGCATAATTCGCGACGGCGTCGCGGTAGGCCGCCTCCAGGGTGGGATAGGCGC
This sequence comes from Nocardia otitidiscaviarum NBRC 14405, assembly GCF_000308635.1. GTDB lineage: Bacteria > Actinomycetota > Actinomycetes > Mycobacteriales > Mycobacteriaceae > Nocardia > Nocardia otitidiscaviarum. The sequence continues at coordinate 50,358 of NZ_BAGD01000066.1, forward strand.
GGTCGGGTTGGGTGCTGGTCGCCGAGATATCGGACAGCTCCCGCACCAGTCCGGCCCGGTGCGCGTCGGTGAGCGGAGCGGTCCGCGAGACCACCCGATAGTGCTGGTTCCCGTCCAGGTTCTTGCCGAAGGTCCAGACGCCCAGCCCGAAATCGGGCGGCATCACGTTCATCACCGATTGCAGGGCGGCGAGGGTGTTGGCCAGGCGGGTGGCCGCCCCTTCGGTGGTGGCCATCGAGGACGACACGTCCACCAGTGCGGTGGCGCTCACCCCCAGTACCGGATTCGCCAGCACCTCCTGGACGCGGAGCAGCACCGCCTGCTCCGGCACCGGCGGCCCGGCGGGCGGTGCGGCGCCGAAACCGTTGTCGGTGAACAGCTTCGCCTGTTCGGGTGCGCGCAGATAGTCGGCGAACAGGCCCGCCACCAGATTCTGGGTCTGGTCCACCCAGTCGCCGGTGAGCAGCGCCGCCGGGTAGTCGGCCACCGGGGTCGCGCCCAGCGGGCGGAAGGCGGTCAGGCCGCGATTGGCCTTGATGCGCTGCTCGGTGGCGGTGACCGCGTGCACGGTCGCCGCGGGCAGATCGTCGGCCCCGGCCGCATCCAGCAGGGCGCGGCCGAGATCGGTCGCCTCGGGCGCACCCGCCGCGAGCCGCGAGATCGCCGAGGTCACCTGACCGGAGGACGCGGCCTCCGCGGTGAGCGGATCCGATCCCGACACCCCCGATCCGACCGCGAGCGCGGCGGCCAGACTGTCGTCACCCGGCGGCATGGCCAGCCGCAGTCCGCCCCAGCCGCCCAGCCCCACCTCGGCGAGCGAACCCTGTTGCAGTCCGGGCAGATCCGCCCAGGTGGTCTGGGCCGCCTCCAGTGCCCGCCGGAGCTGGTCGGGGACGGCCAGCGCGATCGGGCTCACCGCGACCGGGGCGGGCGTGCCCTCCACCAGTCCGGGCACCCGCATGAGCGCCACCGACCGCGACGAATCCGGAATCCAGAGTGCGGGCTGCGGCCCCAGCTCCGGATTCCACGGTGCGTCGGCGGTGAACGCGGCGACCACGGCATCCGATGCCCGCGCGGTCACCTCGACCTGCGCGCAGTGATCACGCACCCGGGGTGTGGTGGCGTTGTAGCGTTGCGCCGCCGCCCGCACCGGTTCCGCGATATCCGGATCGACGGTGACATGCAGCGTGGTGGTGCCCTCGGCGCAGGCGGCGGCCGCCGCCGCATCCCGATCCTTGGCCCGTTCGGCCAGCCAGCTCCAGCCGACCACCGCCACCGCCAGCACCACCACCGCCACCAGAGCGATGACCGGACCTTTGCTGACCCCACGTGACCGGCCTCGGGCGCGATGAGTTCCCACGATCGTCAGTCTATGTTCACGCGAAATTCGCCTCGCAGGTCAGGCGGGGTTTGCGACGGCACCGGGGCGGAGGCGAAGCGATCACGGGTCACCATCTTGCCCGGAACCGGCCCGGGACACGAATCGGCGGGTACGCGAGGAAGCCGCCGTCGCGCGGGGCACGACGGCGGCCTCGGGGCGAGTCAATCGCGGATCAGTGTGCCGCGGTCGTACTCGTGCCCGCCCCAGACGCCGGACTGTCCGGTGCTGGCGGCGAAGTCACCGCATTCGCGCCGGATGGGGCAGGCCGCGCAGATGGTGCGCGCGTAGTCGAAGTCCTGCGAGGGGTAGGGGAACCAGGCGTCGTGGTTCGGGTCGCCCTTGCAGGCCGCGCGGGCCCAGTAGTCCTTCGAGTCGGAGATGGGGAGCAGATCCGCCAGGCTCAGCTCCCGAACTGCTGTTTTCGTCATCGGATCTCGCTCCTTTCATGTCCGATCACGTGGTTTACGATGCGGCCAGTTCCTTCCAGATCCGCCGCTGCTTCTTCGCCATGTCCTGGGGAGCGCGGGGCTCCCACAGCAGGCGCATGCCGGCCTCCTCGGGAGTCCGGTCCGCCTTGTAGGTGTTGCACCGTCCGCAGGCGGCGATGAGGTTGTCCCAGGTGTTGGGGCCGCCTCGGCTGCGGGGCCGGATGTGGTCGACGGTGCGGGCCCATCCGGCGCAGTACCCGCAGCGGTAGGCGTCGCGCCGCAGCACGGCGGGCAGGGTGGCCCGGCTGCCGTCGGTGACCGTCACGCAGTGCTCGAGGTAGACGTAGCGCCGCAGTCGGATGGTCTCCGGCAGTGCCAGCTCCAGGCTCTTCGAGCGAATGGGGAAGTGCGGGTCCCGATCCACCACCGACTCGGCGGCACCGCTGATGAGCAGCACCACGGCGCGCTCGGCGCGGATCTCGGTCAGCGCCTCGTAGGAGGCGTTGAGGAGCAGCACTCCCGTGTGTATCCAGTTGTCGACGGTTATCGCCGGCGGGTCGTCGGCGTGACGGAACAGCATGGGTGTCACCATGTTTCGTGAAAAGGAAGGAGGGGACGAGAGGAAGCGGCGGGTCAGGCCCGCGCGGCGAGGCGGCCGATATTCCGGCCCAGCCGTTCGAGCTCGTCCATATCACTGCCGTGCTGCGAGTACTCCGGATGCAAAGCCGCCTCCTCCTTCCCTGGGTCGCCGACCGCTCGGTCGGGATGATTGTCGAAACTCATGGTGGCACAACGGACCTGCCGTTGTCGTGAGGATTTTGTCGTGCGGATCTCCACCCCCGCCGTACCTCTACAACGGTGGAGTGGCCGGATTTGTTTCACCGAAACCGATTACGGATTCGCAACGAGGCGAGTGCCACTGCCCGCGCACCCGTGCGCGAACGCCGAGCAGGCGAATGTGTCGTAGATCACATCAGCGTGCCGGGGGCAATCCGGCGGCCCAGCGGGTACCGACTAGTTGGTAACTCATTCCCGGCCCTGGAGGAGAAGTCCGTGCTAGATGCCACCCTCGCCGATCCACACACGCTGGTCGGGCGCACCTACCGGTTGCGCGACCACTACGAGGTCGGTCGCGAGCAGGTGCGCGAATTCGCCCGCGCGGTCCAGAACGATCATCCGGCCCACCTGCACGAGGACGTGGCCGCCGGCTACGGCTGCGCGACACTGCCCACCCCGCCCACCTTCGCGGCTCTGCTCGGCGGCAGGGTGCAAGCGGCTCTGGGGCAGTTGCTCACCGACTGCGACCTCACCTCCACGGTGCAGACCGAGCAGACCTTCGACTTCCATCGGCCCATCCTGGTCGGCGACCGGCTCACCAGCCACATCGGACTGCTGTCGCGCCGCAAGGCATTCGGCGGGGATCTCATGGTGGTGGGCAACGAGGTCACCGACGCGCACGGCGGCGCCGTGCTGACCGCGACCACCGGACTGGTGGCGCGCGCGGACGGCGGGCCGGACGAGCGATTCGCCGCGATCGGCGAGAACGTCCTGCACCACGGCCTGCTCGACGCCGAACCGCCCGCCTTCGACGAGGTCGAGGCGGTCTCGCCCGTCCACCCCGCGCCCCGGCCGGTGACCGGCGGCCGCGACCTGGCCGCGGTGGCGGTCGGTGACCGGCTGCCGTCCCGCGTCTACCGGCTCACCCTGGGCGATCTGGTGCGCTACGCCGGAGTGGCCGGGGATCCCAACCCGATCCACTGGCATCCCGCCAGCGCCGAGGCGGTCGGCATGGGTCCCGGCGTCCTCGCGCACGGCATGCTCACCATGAGTCTGGGCGCGGGCTACCTCACCGCGTGGACCGGCGATCCGACCGCCCTGCGCCGCTACCGGGTACGGCTGTCCACCCCGGTTCGGGTGCTGCCCGGCACGGTCGGGGAAATCGAATTCGGTGGCCGGGTCAGCGAGATCGACACCGCGAATCGGACCGCCACCATCGCCCTCACGGCCACCCACGACGGCCGCCGGGTGTTCGGCGGGGCCACCGCCACCGTCGCGCTCGCCTGACGAAAGTACCTGCGGTACAGGCGGATCGGTCCGCGCAGTGAGCGGACCGGTTCGGTCGGGCGGGAGGTCGACGGTACAGGTCGTTCGCCCGCGCGGGGCGGCTCGCCCGATGGGTCGGCTACGTGTGGGCGACCTGTGCAGCTCGGTCGGCCACGCAGCTAGGTCGGCCAGGTTGGCTGGCCGGGCGGTCGGTCGGCCGCGCGGGGCGGTCAGTCGAGGGGGACCGCGACCACCGGGTCGGTGGTGGGTTGGTCGGAGCCGCCGGTGGGCTCCACCGAGAGCGCGAGCAGGTCGGCGTGGTCCAGCGGCACCACCGCCGGATCGTCCGCCGCGGGGAGGGGGTCGAGCACACCGGCCGAGACGGGTTGGCCGCCCTCGGGGATGAGCCACAGCTGATAGGTGCGGTTCGGCGGTGCGGCGGGCACCGCGTCGAAGGACACGGCGGCGGCATCCAAGCGCGCCGAGGTGGTGACGACGATATCGCCGCCGCCGGTGACCGGGGCGCGGGTTTGCCGCGCATCCGGCTCGGCGAGCACCCGCTGCGCGGTCACCGCGCCCGAATCCCGCTGCTGCGCACGGTCGATCGCCAGGAACGCGCCGACCCCGATCGCGAGGATCAGCACCGCCGCGGCGGCCAGCCAGCGCACCGGCCAGGTCCGGGTCGCCGGTGCGGCGGCCGCCAACTGGTGGTCCAGGGCGGCTTGGACGGACGCCTCGACGTGGTCGGGCGCGGGACGCCTGTCGACCACGGTGAGCGCCGCGAGGGTCTCGCGGATATCGCGCACGGAGTCGCGGAAGGCGGTCGCCGCCGCGGCGTCGGCGGTGCGCACCCGCTCCTCCACCGCCGCGCGCTCGTCGTCGGAGAGCGCGTCGAGTGCGTACGGATAGGCGAGGTCGAGCAGATCGGTGTCGGGCGAGTGGTCAGGCATCGGTCACCGATCCTGTCAAACAGCTGCGCAGTCGGCGCAATCCGTCACGAATGCGAGTCTTCACCGTGGACAACGGGATACCGAGATCATCGGCCACCTCCGGATAGGTCCGGCCGCCGTAGTAGGCGAGCGCCACCGTTTCCCGCTGGATATCGGTCAGGGTGGCCAGGCAGTCGAGCACGGCGCGCTCCTCGGAGCGCTGCGTCACCGTCTCGGCGACGATATCGTGATCTCGGCCCAGATGCCGCTGACCGTAAGCGAAATCGCGGTGTCCGCGGGAGTATTCGGTACGGGCGCGATCCACCGCGCGCCGATGGGTGAGCATCATGAGCCAGCCGATCGGACTGGCCAGCCGCTGATCGTACTGGTCGGCGGAGTTCCACACGTACAGGTACACCTCCTGGGTGACCTCCTCGGCGGCCGGGGGACGACGCAGAATCCGCAGCGCCAGACCGTACACGCGGTCGTGAGTCGAGCGGTAGAAGGCGGTGAAGGCGTCCCGATCGCCCGCGGCGACACCCCGCAACAACGCCGCCAGGCGGCGCATCTGCTCCGGATCGGGTGTCGGCCGGGCGGCCGGGCAACTCTCGGACCGCTCGACCCGGTTGTCGCCGGTATCAGCGGAGAGGGTGCGGCCTTCATCGGCCATATGCGGTGTCTTCCTGGTCGGACGGCTCGCCGGTGCGGATACCTCGCAGCCTAGCGGCCGGTGCCGCGGCACGCCGGATATTCTCGCGCACCGCGGTTCCCCGGCGAATCCACCGGCTCGGACGACCGCCGAACGCACGCTCGCGGCCGCCCGAGGAGGAGCGGACCCGCTAGAGCGGCATCGGGCCGGAAGAGCCGCTGGAGGCCCACCACCAGGCCGCGTTCACGCGGGCGATGATCAGATTGACGACATCGAGAACGGTACTGCCCATGGAGCTTTCCTCTGCTGGGGAACGACTGACGCCGCGCAGCCTACCCACTCCGGAGACACGAATCCCCCCGGTCGACCGAGATCGACCAGGGGGATGCGCGCGGATGGTCCGCGATTACGCGCCGAACTTGGCGTTGTACTCCTTGGCCTCGCGGCGGCGGCGGTGCAGGATGGGCTCGGTGTAGCCGTTGGGCTGCTTGGTGCCCTCGAGCACGAGTTCCTTGGCGGCCTGGAAGGCGATGCTGGAGGCGAAGTCCGGGGCCATCGGGCGGTAGCTCGGATCACCGGCGTTCTGGCGGTCGACGACCGGGGCCATGCGTTCGAGGGAGGCGATGACCTCGTCCTCGGACACCACTCCGTGGCGCAGCCAGTTGGCCACCAGTTGGGAGGAGATGCGCAGGGTGGCGCGGTCCTCCATCAGGCCGACGTCCTTGATGTCGGGCACCTTGGAGCAGCCGACGCCCTGGTCGATCCAGCGGACCACGTAGCCGAGGATGCCCTGGGAGTTGTTGTCGAGTTCCTGCTGCTTCTCCTCGGCCGACCAGTTGGTGTCGGCGGCGAGGGGGATCTCCAGGATCTGATCGACGCTGGCGCGCGCACCGCCCTTGGCGATCTCGGCCTGCCGCTTGAACACGTCCACCAGGTGGTAGTGGGTGGCGTGCAGGGTGGCGGCGGTGGGCGAGGGCACCCAGGCGGTGTTCGCACCGGCCTTGGGGTGGCCGACCTTCTGGACCAGCATGTCCGCCATCAGGTCCGGCATGGCCCACATGCCCTTCCCGATCTGCGCCTTGCCGGGCAGGCCGGTGGCGATACCGGTGTCGACATTGAAGTCCTCGTAGGACAGGATCCACTGCTGGCCCTTCATCTCGGCCTTGCGGACCATGGGCCCGGCCTCCATGGAGGTGTGGATCTCGTCGCCGGTACGGTCGAGGAAGCCGGTGTTGATGAAGACCACGCGGTCCTTGGCGGCGTGGATGCACGCCTTCAGGTTCACCGTGGTGCGCCGCTCCTCGTCCATGATGCCGACCTTGAGGGTGTTGGCGGGCAGACCCACCACCTGTTCGATCCGGCCGAACAGCTCGTTGGTGAAGGCGACCTCGTCGGGGCCGTGCATCTTCGGCTTCACGATGTAGATGGAGCCGGTCCGGGTGTTCTTCAGCTTGGTGTCGCCGTTGAGCGCGTGCTTGGCGATCAGCACGGTGAGCAGGCCGTCCATGATGCCTTCGGGCACCTCGTTGCCGTCGGCGTCGAGGATGGCGTCGGAGGTCATGAGGTGGCCGACATTGCGCACGAACAGCAGCGAGCGGCCGTGCAGCACCAGTTCGGAACCGTCGAGGGCGGTGTAGACGCGGTCGGGGTTCATGGTGCGGGTGAAGGTCTTGCCGCCCTTGCTGACCTCTTCGGCCAGATCGCCCTTCATCAGGCCCAGCCAGTTGTGGTAGCAGAGCACCTTGTCCTCGGCGTCCACCGCGGCGACCGAGTCCTCGAAGTCCATGATGGTGGTGACCGCGGACTCCAGCACCACATCCTTGACACCGGCGGTGTCGGTGGAACCGATCGGCGAGGACGGGTCGATCTGGATCTCGATGTGCAGACCGTGGTGCTCGAGCAGCACCGAGGTCGGGTTCGCCGGATCACCGAGGTAACCGACCAGGGCCGAGGGGTCGGCCAGACCGATGTCGGTGCCGTCCTCGAGGCCGACCACGAGCTCGCCGTCCTCGATCGAGTATTTGGTGGAGCCGACGTGGGAGCCGGTGATCAGCGGTACCGCGTCGTCGAGGAAGTTGCGCGCCCATTCGATGACCTTGTCACCGCGGACCTTGTTGTAGCCGGTGCCCTTCTCCGCGCCGTTCTCCTCGGAGATGGCGTCGGTGCCGTACAGGGCGTCATACAGCGAGCCCCAGCGCGCGTTCGCCGCGTTGATGGCGAAGCGGGCGTTCATCACCGGGACCACGAGCTGCGGGCCCGCGGTGGTGGCGATTTCGGCGTCCACGTTCTCGGTGCCGATCTGGAAATCGGCCGGTTCGGGACGCAGGTAGCCGATCTCGGTGAGGAACTGCTTGTAGGCAGCCTTGTCGTAGCCGGTGCCGGGGTGAGCACGGTGCCACTCGTCGATCTTGGCCTGGATGTCGTCGCGTTCGGTGAGCAGAGCACGGTTACGGGGAGCGAGGTCGTTGATGACGGCCTCGGCACCCGACCAGAACGCGGCGGAATCTACGCCGGTGCCGGGAAGGGCCTCGTTCTCCACGAAATCGTGGAGCACCTTGGCAACCTGGAGCCCGCCGACCTGAATCCGCTCTGTCATCTAATGCCTCATTTCGAGAAGCCGGGTGGAAAAAGTACGCCCGTCATGTTACTCGCGGGTATGTGGCGGGCGGCGGCGGCCTGCACTTCCGGATGGGTCACCGGTCTTGATTGTATCGGGCGGTACATTTAATGTACTGATCGGAACATTTCTGCCGTTCCTGGACGCGAAGGTGTGGGTGCATGGGAAAGTCCTTGTCGGAGAAGGTCGTTGTGGTCACCGGCGGCAGCCGCGGGCTGGGTCGCGAGATGGTGCACGCCTTCGCCGACGCCGGGGCCCACGTGGTGATCGCCAGCCGCAAACTCGACGCCTGCGCGGCCCTGGCCGCCGAGGTGCGCGCGAAGTACGGTGTCCGGGCGCTGCCGGTGGCCTGCAATGTCGGCGTCTGGGAGCAGTGCGACGCCCTGGTCGAGGCCGTGTACGCGGAACTCGGCACGGTCGACGTGCTGGTCAACAACGCGGGTATGTCCCTGCTGTACCCGAGTCTGGATCAGGTCACCGAGGCCATGTTCGACAAGGTGATCGCCACCAACCTCAAGGGGGCGTTCCGGCTGTCGGCGCTCATCGGTCCGCGCATGGCGGCCGCGGGCGGCGGCTCGATCATCAATATCTCCTCCATCGAGGCCGCGAAACCCGAACCGCTCGCGGTGCCCTACGCGGCGGCCAAGGCCGGACTGGAGGCGCTCACCGGCGGGCTGGCGCAGACCTACGGCCCGGCGGTGCGGGTCAACACCATTCGCTGCGGGGCCTTCGACACCGATATCGCCAAGGCGTGGCCGCAGGAGATGCGCGATCACCTCGCCCAGCACAACGCGCTCGGGCGGATCGGCGTTCCGGCCGATATCGTCGGGGCCGCACTGTTCTTCGCCTCCGACGCGTCGGCCTTCTGCACCGGGGCGACCCTGGCCATGGACGGCGGCTGGCGATGACCGCGGCACCGGCACGGCGGCGCGGACGGCCACCTGCCTCGGAAGCGAACCCGGGGGAGACCCGGGAGCGGATCATGCGCGCGGCAATGGAACTGTTCGCGGAGAAGGGATTCCATGCCACCGGCGTCGGCGAGATCGGTGACCGGGCCGGGATCCAGCGCGGCGCACTGTATTACCACATCGGATCCAAGGAAGAACTGCTCTTCCAGATCCGGCGCAACTACACCCAGCTCATGCTGGACGCCGCCGCGGCCGTCGCCGAGCGCGACGCCGCACCGATCGACAAGCTGCGCACCCTGATTCGCGACCACGTCCGCCTGATCATCGAACACCAGCACGAGGTGACCATCGCGCTGCGCGACGCCGGGGCGCTCACCCCCGAACGTGAGGCCGACCTCCAGCGGTTGCGCGAGGCCATTCAGGGCTACTGGCAGCGGGTCTTCGACGAGGGGCACCGCGCCGGAGTGCTGGGCACCAACGACCACGTCGTCACCAACAGCGTGGTGGCCATGTTGAACATGGTCAGCCGCTGGTACCGCCCCGACGGCGAGCGTACCCCCGACGAGATCGCCGACATTCTCACCACCACCATCCTCGACGGTGTCGCGGCACCGGCCGGAAACAAGTGAAAGGCTGACCATGGCTTGGGATTTCGAGACCGACCCGGAATACCAGCGGAAGCTGGACTGGGTGGCCGATTTCGTGCGGAACGAGGTCGAGCCGCTCGACCTGCTGTACCCGGAACCCTACGACCGCACCAACCCCGAGATCCGGGCGCTGATGAAACCGTTGCAGGAGAAGGTGAAAGCGCAGGGCCTGTGGGCCTGCCACCTCGGCCCCGAACTCGGCGGCCCCGGCTACGGTCAGCTCAAACTGGCCCTGCTCAACGAGGTCATCGGCACCTCCAAGTGGGCACCGCTGGTCTTCGGCTGCCAGGCACCGGATTCCGGCAACGCCGAAATCCTCGCCCATTTCGGCACCCCGGAGCAGAAGGCCAGGTATCTGCAACCGTTGCTCGACGGTGAGATCGGCTCCTGCTATGTGATGACCGAACCCACCGGCGGCTCCGATCCGACGGCCTTCAAGACGCGCGCGGTGCGCGACGGCGACCACTGGGTCATCAACGGCGAGAAGTGGTTCAACTCCGCCGCCGAATTCGCCACCTTCCACATCGTCATGGTGGTCACCGATCCCGACGCCGAACCGCACCGGCGGTTGTCCATGTTCATCGTCCCCGCCGACACCCCCGGCCTGGAGATCGTGAAGAACTTCACGGTGCCCGGATTCAGCGAGAACGAGGGGCATCTGCGCTTCACCGATGTGCGGGTGCCCGCCGACGCGCTGCTCGGGACCGAGGGGCTCGGCTTCATCGTGGCCCAGACCCGCCTCGGCGGCGGTCGCGTGCACCACGCCATGCGTACGGTCGCCATGGTGCGCAAGGCCTTCGACATGATGTGCGAGCGCGCCGTCTCCCGGCCCATGCGCAAGGGTGTGCTCGGCGGTCTGCAGATGACGCAGGAGAAGATCGCCGAAGCCTGGATCGAGATGGAGCAGTTCCGGCTGCTGGTGCTGCGCACCGCCTGGCGGATCGACTCCGAGCAGGACTACCGCAAGGTCCGCCACGATATCGCCGCGATCAAGGTGGCCATGCCCAAGGTCATGCACGATATCGCCCAGCGCGCCATGCACCTGCACGGCGCCATCGGCGTCAGCACCGATCTGCCGTTCGTGGACATGATGAACTACGCCCAGGTCATGGCCATCGCGGACGGGCCCACCGAGGTCCACAAGATCACCCTCGCCAAGGAGATCCTGAAAACCTACGAACCCGGCGATCCGGTGTACCCGAGCGGCTACCGCCCGGCGCTGCGGGAGAAGGCGCGGGAACTGGTGGCGCAGCGGCTCGAACACACCGTCGGGAACCTGTGAGCGCATCCCGCTGACCGAACCCCGCCGACCGAAGCCCGTCGACGGGAACGGCTGGCGGACAAGGGGTCTCGTCGGCGGGACCGGTCACGCCACCGGTGCGTGCTCGGCGGTCCCGGTGATATTGCGGGCCATGCCGCCGAAGATCACCGCGTGGAACGGGGCGATGGACCGCCAGTAGAGCTGTCCGGCGAATCCGTGCGGTTCGAAGACGGCGCGCTGCCGGTACACCGCACCGCCCTCGGCCCCCGGCGCGACGGACAGCTCCAGCCAGGCACGGCCGGGCACCCGCATCTCGGCGCGCAGTCGTAACAGTCGTGGACGCTCGATGTGCTCGACGCGCCACCAGTCCAGGGCCTCGCCGGGGCGCAGCCGGTGCGGGTCGCGACGGCCGCGCCGCAGCCCCACCCCGCCCGCGAGCCGGTCGATCCAGCCGCGCAGCGACCACGCCAGCGGGAACGAGTACCACCCGTTCTCCCCGCCGATCGCCTCGATCACCGCCCACACCCGGTCGGGGTCGGCGGTGGTGGCGAGCTCGCGCACATCCGTGTAGACGGTGCCGCCGGACCACTCCGGATCGGTGGGCAGCGGATCGGACGGCGCACCGGCATCCGACCAGCGGGTGGGCACGTCGAGATCCTTGATGCGGGCCAGCGCCAGTTCGACGGCGCGGCGATAGCCGGTCGGGCCTTCCGGTGGCGGGGGAATGTGCACGTCGATGGCGGTGTCACGGCACACCACGTCATTGATCAGCGACTCCATCAGCGGGACGGCGATGGAGCGGGGGACCGGGGTCACCAGATTCACCCACTGCGCCGACAGCCACGGCGTCAGCACCGGCACCGGCACGATGACCCGGCGCGTGAGTCCGGCGACGGCGGCGTAGCCGTGCATCATGTCCACGTAGGTCAGCACATCGGGACCGCCGATATCGAACGCGCCCGACACCGAGTCCGGCAGCTCGGCGGCGGCCACCAGATAGTGCAGGACATCGCGGACCGCGATGGGTTGGATGCGGTTGCGGGCCCAGCGCGGGGTCACCATGACCGGCAGCCGCTCGGTCAGATACCGCAGCATCTCGAAACTGGCCGAACCCGATCCGATGATCACCCCGGCGCGCAGCACCAGCGTCGGCGTCGACCCGGCCAGCAGAATATCGCCGACCTCCGCGCGCGAGCGCAGATGCCGTGACAGGCGCTGACCGTCCGGGGTGATGCCGCCGAGATAGACGATGCGCCGCAGCCCGGCCCGGCCCGCCCCGTCGGCGGCGAGTTCGGCGGCGCGCCGATCCACCTCCTCGAAATCCGTACGGTTGAGCGAATGGATCAGGTAGTAGAGGACGTCCTGACCCGCGAGGGCGCCGTCCACCGCCTCGGGATCGGTGACATCACCGATGCGCACCTCCACCCGATCCCGCCACGGCACCTCGGCGAGCTTCTCCGGACTGCGGACCAGCAGCCGCACGCTGTGGCCCCGGCGCAGCAGTTCCGGCACCAGTCGGCCGCCGATGTATCCGGTCGCCCCGAAGATCACACAGCGCACGCGCTCACCTCTTCCGGTCGGTCGTACTCCGCACGGTGGGTTGTTTCCGCTCAGGTGTGCACCGTCAGGTGTTCAGCTGCCAGACGGCCAAATTCAGCGCCGCCGCGAAGACGGTCCACAGCAGATAGGGTACGAGCACACCGGCCGCCCACCGCTGGTGGCGCGCGAACAGCACGATGGTGGCGACGATGGCGGCCAGCAGAACCAGGATCTCCGCGAAGGCCACCCCGCGCCATTCGGCCGCGAAGAACAGCGGCGTCCACAGCGCGTTCAGGATCAGCTGGACCACGAAGACGCCGAGGGCGACACGCACCCGCTGCCACGGCTCGGCGCGCCACACCAGCCACGCCGCGATCGCCATGAGCGAGTAGAGCAGCGTCCACACCGGGCCGAACAGCCACGAGGGCGGTGCCCAGGCCGGTTGTTCCAGGGCTTCGTACTTGTCGGCGGTCGAGACCGCCGACAGATTCCCGACCGCGGCCGCCGCGGCGACCAGCAGCGCGATCACCGCCAGCCCGGCCATCTGCGCGCCGGTGCCGTAGCGCGCCGGTCCGGATCGACGGACGGTCGAATCACTCGTTCCCGCTCGGCTGTTCATGATCACTCCGTTCTGTCACCGCTCCTACGGCGGCTTCCCTCGGTGTGGTGGTCGAAACCCGGGCGGTGTGCGTGTCCGGGCGGCTCGGCCACCAGATGCGCGCACCGATCAGCCGGAACAACGCCGGGATGACGACGGTGCGCACCACGAAGGTGTCGAGCACGATGCCGATGCCGACGACGATGCCGAGCTGGGTCAGGGTGATCAGCGGCAGCACCCCGAGCACCGTGAACACCGCCGCCAGTACGATGCCCGCGCTGGTGATGACCGCGCCGGTGGCCGAGACCGCGCGCACCATGGCGCGGGTGGTGCCGTACTCCGGCGTCTCCTCGCGGGCCCGGGTGACCAGGAAGATGGTGTAGTCGACGCCCAGCGCCACCAGGAACAGGAACGCGAACAGCGGCACGTTCGTATCCAGCGCCGGGAAACCGAAGACGTGGGTGCCGAGCCAGCTGCCCAGACCCAGGGCGGCCAGCGCGCTCAGTACCGTCACCGCGACCAGCAGCAGGGCGGCCGGGACGGCGCGCAGCAGGGCGAACAGGATCAGCAGCACCACGGCCAGGATGAGCGGGATGACGACGAGCCGGTCACGACC
>NZ_BAGD01000065.1 GCF_000308635.1 Nocardia otitidiscaviarum NBRC 14405
CCCCGGTCGAGGACATCAAGGGCGCGCGCGTGCTGGCGCTGCTGGGCGATTCGGTCACCACCGACCACATCTCCCCGGCCGGTCCGATCAAGCCGGGCACCCCGGCCGCGCAGTACCTCGACTCGCACGGCGTGGAGCGCAAGGACTACAACTCCCTGGGCTCGCGTCGCGGTAACCACGAGGTCATGATCCGTGGCACCTTCGCCAACATCCGGCTGCGCAACCAGCTGCTCGACGATGTCTCGGGTGGTTACACCCGCGACTTCACCCAGGAGGGCGGCCCGCAGGCGTTCATCTACGACGCCTCGCAGAACTACCAGAAGGCCGGTATCCCGCTGGTCGTGCTGGGCGGCAAGGAGTACGGCTCCGGTTCCTCGCGCGACTGGGCCGCGAAGGGCACCCGCCTGCTGGGCGTGAAGGCCGTCATCACCGAGTCGTTCGAGCGCATCCACCGCTCCAACCTCATCGGCATGGGCGTCGTTCCGCTGCAGTTCCCGGCCGGTGAGAGCGCCAAGTCGCTGGGTCTGGACGGCACGGAGACCTTCGATATCGAGGGCATCACCAAGCTGAACGAGGGTGTGACTCCGAAGACCTTGAAGGTGACCGCCACCAAGGAGAACGGCGAGAAGATCGTCTTCGACGCGGTCGTCCGCATCGACACCCCCGGTGAGGCGGACTACTACCGCAACGGCGGCATCCTGCAGTTCGTGCTGCGGAACATGATCCGCGGCTGATTCGCCGCCGTCCCCGCCCGCGGGGACGAGCCGTGTTGCGGCACAACCGAATAGCGAACTCCCCGGCATTCGTGCCGGGGACTCGCGTCCGGTATCGGTGGTAGGTGACGGGTCACGCCGTCACCTGCCGCGCGACCTGTCCGGGTCGCTTCGCTCGTCGCTCGTGCGGGGTGTGTGCGCCACTTCCGGCGTACGCGCCCCGCACAGATGGTTTCGGAGGAGTCCATGCCCAAGGTCAGTGACGACCACCTCGCCGCCCGGCGCGGCCAGATTCTCGACGGGGCCCGTCGATGCTTCGCCGAGTACGGTTACGAGGGTGCCACCGTGCGCCGCCTGGAAGAGGCGACCGGTCTGTCGCGCGGCGCGATCTTCCATCACTTCCGTGACAAGGACGCGCTCTTCCTCGCCCTGGCGCAGGAGGACACCGCCCGCATGGCCGAGGTCGCCGCCACCCAGGGCCTGGTGCAGGTGATGCGCGATATGCTCGCCCACCCCGAGGACTTCGACTGGCTCGGAACACGTTTGGAGATCGCGCGGCGGCTGCGCAACGATCCCGAATTCCGCGGCCACTGGGAGCAGCGCTCCGAGGAGCTCACCGCCGCTACCGTGGCGCGCCTGGAACGCCGCAAATCCGAAGGGGCGCTGCGCGACGACGTTCCCACCGAGGTGCTGCTCGGCTACCTCGACCTGGTGCTGGACGGACTCATCGCCCGCATCGCCTCCGGACACGCCGGGGACAACCTCTCGGCCGTCCTCGATCTGGTGGAGGCCTCGGTCCGCCGCAAGAACTGACCGCCACGTCGGGAAGCGCCGGACGCCGCACTACCGCGAGTCCAACTCCGCGACCAGCCGCTTCGGCGCGACGGCCCGATAGGCGTCCTCGACGATCTCGGCCACCTCGGCCCAGTCGACGGGCACATCCAGGTACATCCCGAGCCAGCCCCGATGCCCCACGTAGGGCGGACGGAAGAAGCGGGTGGGCGCGGCCGCGATCAGCTCCTCCTGGACGCCGGGCGGGGCCGCGCACCAGAATCCGAGCCGATCGTCGTGATGGTGGTCGGCGAACATCACGAACAGTTTCTTACCGCGCACGAACCAGCACGGCTCGCCGTGGCTGACGCGCTCGCTCACCTCCGGCAGCGCCAGGCACAGCGCCCGCAGGGATTCCAGTGGGTCGCTCATGAGCGGAGAATAGCGGCCCGGGTCCGGCGGCGGCTTGGACGAATGGGAAGCGGCTCAGGGCACCGTGCCGGACTCCCACGCGCGCAGCAGGATACGGCCGATCCGGTCGAGTTCCGCGCGCTCCGCATCGGTCAGCGGCGCCAGCATGCGCGTCTCGTTCTCGAGATGCGCGGTCACCACCTCGTCGACCAGTACGCGGCCCGCTGCGGTGAGCTCCACCCGGATCGCGCGCCGGTCCCCGGCATCGGCGACGCGGCGGACCAGCCCGGCCGATTCCAGCCGGTCCAGCCGACCGGTCATGCCCGCCCGCGACAGCATGAGCGTATCCGCGAGCACCGAGGGGTTCAGCTCGAAGGGTTCGCCCGAACGCCGCAGCGCCGCAAGCACATCGAATTCGCCGCGCTGTAGGCCGTAATCAGCGAATACGGCGTTGATCAGCCCTTCGCCCACCATCATGAGCCGACCGAGGCGCCCCAGGATCGCCATGGCGGTCAGGTCCAGATCGGGCCGTTCCCGCCGCCACTGCTCGGCGATGGCATCCACCGGGTCCGATGTCTTCTCACCCATGGACACGATTCTATTCGACGGTTTATAGTTCGGTATCTAACTATTTATCGCCGAACTATTTTTGGAGTCCGCCATGAACACCACCGACCCGCGGCCCGCCATCCGCTACCCCGGCGATGCGGAGACCCTCCGCACCACCGATGTCACCGTGCGCCTGCTCATCGACGCGCCCGAGGCGAACCAGGCCGCCAGCACCGTCGAGGTCACCATGGCGCCGGGCGCGGACGGCGCGGCACCGCACTACCACACCCGGTCCGACGAACTGTTCTACGTGGCCGACGGTGAACTCCAGGTCCTGGCCGGTGACCACATCACGACCGTCGGCGCGGGCGGCTCGATGATCGTCCCCCGGCTGATGCCGCACGCCTTCGGCGCCGCCCCGGCCAGTGGCGCTCGCATTCTGATCGCCCTCATGCCGGGGATCGAGCGTTTCGAGTACTTCCGGCTGCTGGAACGATTGGCACACGGCACCGCCACCGTCGAAGACCTCGCGGCATCCCAGGAGGAGTTCGACAACTGGTTCGTCGACGCCCCCGAATGGTGGGCCGAGCGCACGGCCGGTCGACGCTGACACGCCGTGGCCGCGACGTGAGCCGGGCGGGCGCGCCAACCCCGCGCAATGCGTTCGCCCGCTGGCGATCGCGGTGGTAGCCGGGCGGTCGCCGATGTGCTGAAGACCACCGCGCCGCCGGGAATGCGGCCCATCGTGGGAGGGTTTGTCCGGTTATGGCTTTCTCTGTGCCCGTCACCGTGCGCGGTTACGAACTCGATATCAACGGTCATCTGAATCAGGCCGTGTACCTGCAGTACGCCGAGCACGCTCGCTGGGAGCTCATGAAGGCGGCCGGCATCCCGGGCGAGAAGATGGTCGGATCGGGGATCGGCCCCGTGGTGCTGGAACAGACCCTGAAATACCAGCGCGAACTGCATCTCGGCGATGAAGTGACCGTGAGCTGCGAATTCCGCTGGAGCGGTGGCAAGGCGTTCCGCATGCACCAGGAGATCCGCAAACTGGACGACACCGTATCGGCCACTATCGACGTGGTGTGCGGCATCATGGATCTACGGCTGCGCAAGCTCGTCGCCGATCCCGCGGCCGCGCTGCGGGAGGTCGCGGAGTTCCCGGAGACGCTGGGCCTCTGAGCCCGATTGCGAACACCGAAAATCTTTCGGCGGTAGCGGTTTCCGCAGCGTCGACGCCGGTTTGCCGGTACGCCTGAAATCTTTCGTTGCGAACCGAACAGGCCATGTCGCGGGATATGATCTGGATCACGCTCGGCTCTACAGCAAATCCCGAGCAGATCGGAGTTCAGTATGACTGGCGCCCTTCGTCCACGTGTTTCCGCGCCACCGGGCACCGCAGCCCCACCCACCGCTACCGCCTCGCCACCGCTACCGGGCTACCTCGTCGATGCCACCGAACGCCATATTCGCGTGCGGGTCACCGACGGCACCTGGACCTTCCGCTGGGCCGACGTCCTGGCGCTGACCGACTGTGAGTTCGGGGCCCAGGGGCCGCGCCTCGGCGACGCCCGCCCCGTGCTGGTGCGCGTGCGCGCGGGCGCGACCGCCGACTTCACCCAGCGGCGGCGGATCGAGCTCACCGAGCGCCCGCTGACCCTGCCGCAGGACCACACGCCCACCCGCGGGGACGACGAACTGGCGCGGCTCACCGAAAGCTGGGCTCGCCGCCTGGAACTCACCACCGGCCCCGGCATCGGCGGCGCGACCATGACCTGCTGCCAGACCCGTTCGCATTCCGGTAGCGACGACGGCGCGGCCTGCGACAGTCTCGACTGACGAGCCGATCGAGGCTCACCGATATGACAGCCCGCACAACGGGTTCGGTGCTCATAGTGACCGAGTCCGACGATCTCCATGGCGACGCCCTCGCCGTGACCCTGCGAAAGCATCACGGGCTCACCCCGATTCGGCTCGATATGCGCGACTTTCCGCGCGAGAACGGGACTTTCCGCCTCGCCCGTGACGGCACCGCCCGCAGTCTGTCCCATGTGCTCGGACTCGATGACGTGGTCTCGGTGTGGTGGCGTCGCCCGCACCCCTGCCTGGTGCCCGGCAGCGCACAGCACGGCGACGACGCGTACCGGCAGGCCGAATGCGACGGCTTCCTGCAGGGCATGCTCTGGTCCATACCGGCGCTGTGGGTGAACGATCCGGGGGCCGACCGCACCGCCACCCGCAAGATCGTGCAGTTGGAGACGGCCTATCGCGCCGGATTCGCCATTCCGGAAACCCTGATCACCAATGACGCCGAGGAGGCGCGCGCCTTCGTCGAGTCCCGCCCCGGCCCGGTGGTGTACAAGCGCACCGGCACCGGACGCGGCCCGTTCACCGAGACCCGCGTCGTCACACCGGGCGAGCTGACGCGGCTGCCCTCGATCCGCCACTCCCCCACCACGTTCCAGGACTACATCGTCGCCGCCTACGACCTGCGGGTGGTGTGGGTCGACGGGCTGGAGTGGGCGGTGCGCATCGACTCGCAATCCGGTGTGGGCCAGGTCGATTCGCGCCTGGACACCTCGGTCGCCTTCACCCCGGAACGCCTGCCCGCCGCGGTGAGCAAATCGCTGACCACCCTGATGGGCGCGCTGGGGCTCAGTTTCGGCGTGCTCGACCTGCGGGTGGGCCTCGACGGCGAGTTCTACTTCCTCGAGGTCAACCCGCAGGGCCAGTTCGCGTACCTGGAGATCAAGACCGGGCTCCCGATCTTCCGGAGCCTGGCCAATCTTCTGGTGTTCGGCGACGGCACCGTGCCCGACTACTGAGCGGCACACGCGACACCGTCGTGCGGCACCACTCGCCGTGGCGCCGCACGTCGGCGAAATCGCCTACTTGCTGGCGGATTTGGCGCTGGACTTGCGCCGGTTCGCCCCACCCCGGCTGCGGAGTTGCACATGCGACTCCACGAGCACATTGTGGATGAAACCGTACGACCGCCCGGTCTCCCGCGCCAGCGAGCGGATGCTCGCCCCAGCCTCGTACTGCTTCTTGAGCTGGGTTTGCAGGCGATCTCGCGACTTTCCGGTGACGCGCGTGCCTTTACCCAATCCGGCTTTACCCTGTGCGGGCCTGTCACTCATGGCTTCCTCCGAGTCGCCCTGCAGCCTCTTTCCAGGCTAGACACTCGGAGAGCTGTGATCAACGGATTCCTGTGATGAGAATCACGCCAGCTGAATGAGTTCCAGATAATCCTGCGACCAGTGGTCCTCGGTACCGTCCGGAAGCATGATCACACGCTCGGGGTTCAGCGCCTCGGCGGCGCCCGGGTCGTGGGTCACCAGCACCACCGCGCCCGCATAACTGCGCAGCGCGTCGAGCACCTGTTCGCGCGAGACCGGGTCGAGGTTGTTGGTCGGCTCGTCGAGCAACAACACGTTGGCCGCCGAGGACACCAGACCCGCGAGCGCCAGTCGGGTCTTCTCACCGCCGGACAACGTGCCCGCGGGCTGCTCCAGCTGCGGGCCGGAGAACATGAACGCGCCCAGCAGGCCGCGCAGGTCCTGTTCGCCCGCGTCGGGGGCGGCGTGCCGGATGTTCTCCCACACGCTGGCCCGATCGTCCAGGGTGTCGTGCTCCTGGGCGAAATAGCCGACCTTCAAACCGTGCCCGGGTTCGAGCTCACCCGCGGTGGGGGTCTCCACGCCCGCGAGCAGCCGCAGCAGCGTGGTCTTGCCCGCACCGTTGAGGCCGAGGATCACCACCCGGCTGCCGCGGTCGATGGCCAGGTCCACACCGGTGAAGATCTCCAGTGAGCCATACAGTTTGGTGAGGTTCTTGGCCATGAGCGGCGTCTTGCCGCAGGCCGCGGGTTCGGGGAACTTGATCCGCGCCACCTTGTCGGCCACGCGCACCTCGTCCGCCTCCGCCAACATGCGCTCGGCGCGCTTCAGCATATTCTGCGCGGCAACGGCTTTGGTGGCCTTCGCGCCCATCTTCGCGGCCTGCTGCTTGAGCGCGGACGCCTTCTTCTCGGCATTGGCGCGTTCGCGGCGGCGGCGCTGCTCATCGGTGGCGCGGGCGTCGAGGTACTTCTTCCAGCCCATGTTGTAGATATCGGCCTCACCGCGCACGGCGTCGAGGAACCACACCTTGTTCACCACGTCGGCCAGCAGCTCCACATCGTGGGAGATGACGATGAGGCCGCCGTCGTGATTCTGCAGAAAGCCGCGCAGCCAGGTGATGGAGTCGGCGTCGAGGTGGTTGGTGGGCTCGTCCAGCAGCAGCGTGGTGTCGGATTTGCCGCCGGAGCCGTCCGAGGCGGCGAACAGGATGCGCGCCAACTCGATTCGCCGGCGCTGACCGCCGGAGAGGGTGCGCAGCGCCTGGGCCAGCACCCGGTCGGGCAGGCCCAGGCTGTGACAGATGCGCGCCGCCTCGCTCTCGGCGACATAGCCACCCAGGGCCGAGAAGCGCTCCTCCAGGCGACCGTACTTGCGAATGGCCTTCTCCCGCTCGCCGTCGTCGACCACCTCGGCCATGAGCGCCTGCTGCTTCTCCATATCGCGCAGCAGCTTGTCCAGACCGCGCGCCGACAGCACCCGGTCCTTGGCCAGCACGTCGAGATCGCCCTCGCGCGGATCCTGCGGCAGATAGCCGATATCGCCGGAGCGAATCACCTTGCCCGCGTAGGGTTCCCCCTCGCCCGCGAGAATCCGCAGGGTGGTGGTCTTGCCCGCGCCGTTGCGCCCGACGAGACCGATCCGGTCACCGGCCTGCACCCGCAGCGCCGACCCGGGTGCGGTCAGCAGGGTGCGGACTCCGGCCCGGACCTCCAGATCGGTCGCGGTGATCACACAGGTCTCCTCGGTACGCGGCGGATGGCAAACGTGTCGATTGTGCGTCCCCTCGACACACAAGAACCACCGATTTTACCGCCGACACCCCGGTTGGGCCGAATCGAGCGTATCGCCCGCAACCGGACACCCGGGCCGCTCACCTGCGCGATCCGCGCGCGAGGACCGCCACCACGGTCCCCGGCGTCCGACAGTGACACATCTCACCGCCGTGAACGCGTTCCGGCGCTGCCGCGCCCGGCCCGACCGGCGTCGCATCCGCCGCACTTTCGCCCGGTCGCCACGGGCACGGTGTGGTTAGCTGATCATGTGCTGCAAGTCGGACAAATATCCCGCCCGAATGAACTCAGGAGGTCCGATCATGCCCACCCGTGATTCCGCGTGGCCGCAGGGCACACCGTGCTGGGTCGACTGCTCGGTGGACGACCCGGCCGCCGCCCGCGAGTTCTATTCGCGCCTGCTGGGGTGGGAGGTGCTCGACAGCCCGCCCGAGGCGGGCGGATACCTGATGGCGATGCTGAACGGACGCGCCGCGGCCGGAATCGGTCCGAAGATGGGCGACGGGCCCATGCCGTCGGTGTGGACCACCTACTTCGCCGCCGACGACGTGGACGCCGTCGCGGCGGCCGTCAGCGCGGCGGGCGGCACCGTGTACGCGCCGCCGTTCGACGTGATGGACGTGGGGCGCATGTGCGTCGCCGCGGACACCGACGGCGCCGTCTTCGGGGTCTGGCAGGCCAAGGCGCACACCGGGGCGGAGATCTGCAACGAGCCGGGCGCGTACTGCTGGAACGAGCTGCACACCAATCGGTTCGCACAGGCGAAGCAGTTCTACCTGAGCGTCTTCGGATGGTCGTACCACACCGTGAGCGATACCGACCGGTTCCGCTACGCCACCTTCTCCACCCCGGGTTCCGCCGCCGAGGTGGGCGGCCTCATGGACTCCACCACCATGCCCGGCGAGACGCCGTCCTACTGGCTGGCCTGGTTCCAGACCGCCGATGCCGACACCAGCCTCGCCACGGCGCGCGAACTCGGCGCGAACGTGCTGATGGGCCCGGAGGACAGTGCGTTCGGGCGCATGGGCATCGTGCAGGGGCCGCAGGGTGAGGTGTTCGGGCTCATCGACACCACGCGCACGGTCGGCGACGCCCCGACCAACTGATTCCGGCCCCGGAGCACCGGGCCGCGAACGACCCGGTGCCCGACCGTCGGCACCTCGGCGCGACCGATCCACCGTCCGCGCGTGCTGGACGGCCCGGGGTGATCCACCCGTTTCGAACGGTTTGCCGATCGGTCGCCGACACTTGCGATCAAACAACAACCGGACCACCCGGTTCTTGGTATCTTCTGCCCGGAGCGCCGCCGTCCACCGGGCTTGGAGCTCGGGACGCGGATATCGCGGCGCTGTCGCGCGATCTGGAGGAGTCAGTCCGAACGTTCCGAACAAGGAGTGTGCGCCTTGTCTTTTCGAACTACCCGATCGTCCTCGGCGGCCTGGGGCCTGGCCGCGGCCGCCGTGGTGGCCGCGTCCGGAGCGCTGTACACCGCGGATGCGCCCCCGGCCGCCGCCGTCCCGAACGCCTGTCCAGACCTCAATGTGATCGCCGTGCCCGGCACCTGGGAGACCTCCAAGGAGGAACCTAGCCAGGGCATGCTGGCCCAGGTCACCCAGGGCTTGCCGGGCAATGTGCGCACCGATTACGTGACCTATGCGGCCACCGCCCTGCCGTGGGAGGGCGCGGTCTACGGGCGGTCCAAGAAGGAGGCCGTCGACACCGCGCGCGGTCTGCTCTCAACCACCGCGGCCCGTTGCGACGCAACGCGTTTCGCACTCATCGGCTACAGCCAGGGCGCCGATGCGGCCGGTGATCTGGCCGCCGAGATCGGCACCGGATTCGGTGTGGTGCCGCCGGACCGGATCGCGGCGGTCGGCCTGATGTCGGATCCGCGCCGCTCCCCCGCCGACGCGCTGGTGGGCCCGCCGGTGCCCGGCGCGGGTGCGGGCGGAGCGCGGGTCGGCGGCTTCGGCTGGCTGTCGGACAAGGTGCGCACCTTCTGCGCGGAGGGCGATCTGTACTGTTCGGTGCCCAATGACGATCTCGCCGGGCGCTTCGCGGGCTTCGCCACCCAGCTGTCCGCGCCGGATCCGCTGCAGGTCGGCAATTACGCCTACACACTGCAATCGATTCTGGCCGAGGCGCTCATTCCGGGCGGCACCGCCATTCTGGCCGCTCCGGCCGAGGATCCGGCCGGTGAGCAGTGGGTGCGCCAGGTGCAGGAATTCCTGGTCTCCGGTGTGCACCAGTCCTATCCGCGCTATGTGGTGGACGGGAGCGGTGCGACCGCCACGCACTGGCTGCACAACTGGCTGGCCGACGTGGCCGTGGCCGACTGAGCGGTCACGCCGCGGCGGCGGATGTGCGCGCCCGCAGACGGTCGTAGCCGAGGGTGGTCGCGACGCCCAGCCCGACCGCGATCGCGACGCCGAGCGTGCACATCCCCACCGCGCGGGTCAGGCCCGCGTCGGCGCGGGCGTCGAAGTACAGGATCGAACGGATGCCGAGATAGACCTGGTGCATCGGCTCGAATCGCGACAGTGCCCCGTATGCCGGCGGCGTGGCCTCGATGGGCACGATGCCGCCGGACGACGGCAGCCCCAAGGCCAGGAAGAGCAGCATATTGATGGGCATGCCGAGGGTGTTGAGCACCGGCAGCCGCAGCGCCGTCGCCGCGGTGGCGACCACCGTCAGAATGGTCATGGCGGTCATGCCGATGGCGAGTGAGGCGTAGGCGCTGAACAGGTAGAGCGCCGCGTGATGGTCCATCGGCATGCCCAGCGCCGCGGCGATGAGCTGATAGACACCGGCCATCACCACCGCCACCACGGCCGCGAGCCCCCACTTGTAGAGCAGCACCCGCCAGCGCGAGATCCCGGTGTCGCGCGCTACGGCCGCGTCCACGCCGCCATTGATGAGCAGGCTGCCGGTGAATCCGGCGAAGACCACCAGCAGCGTGTAGTAGAAGGCCGAGATGCCGTTGGCGCTGCCCGCGGGCAGCGGATGGAATTCGACGACCGACACCCGGATCGGTTCGGCGAGGGTGATCAGGGCGGCATCGGACAGCGGCACCCCGTTCACCCGCGCCCGGTCCAGCACGTCCGCGCCGAGTTCACGGTTGGCACGCTCCAGCACCGGATTCACGAGCCGCTCCGCCAACGAGACCGCCGTGGCACCGGTGCGCGGATTGGTCCGGATCTCGACCACCGGTGGCGCGCCCACGCCGGTGGGCTGTTCGAGGGCGGTCACCCGGGTGCTGAAGTCGGCGGGAATCACGATGGCGGCGTACGCCTTTCCCGCCGACAGCACCGATTCCGCGGTCGCGGCGTCGGTCGCCCGGAGGCTGACCTGATCACCCCGCAGCCCGGCGGTCACAGTATCGGCCACGGCGGCGCCGTACTCGCCCCGATCCTCTTTCACCAGCAGCAGCGGGAAGTCGTGCAGATTGCGCTGCGGATCGAGAATACTGGCCAGATACGACAGCGCCAGCAGACTCAGCAACCCCATCGCGACCAGCAGAGGAACCGCCCAGAGCTGGTGCTCTCGGCGGGGTGGGACCGGATTCGGCGCGTCGGTCGGCACTCACCCGACGCTAGCAGCACACCCGGAGCGAACGTTCGTCGTGGGTGGTCAGTCGCCGGTCAGGGCGGCGTAGGCGGTGGCGTCCAGCAGCGCACCGGTGGATTCGACCCGCACCCGGAACAGCCAGCCCGCACCGTACGGGTCGGAGTTGACCGTATCCGGATCGTCGACGACCGCGGCATTGATCTCCACGACCTCGCCCGTCACCGGCGAGTACAGGTCGCTGACGGATTTGGTGGACTCGATCTCACCGCAGACCTCCCCCTGCGCGACGCGGTCGCCGACGGCGGGCAGTTGCACGAAGACCACGTCACCGAGCGACGAGGCGGCGAAGTCGGTGACGCCCACGGTGGCGGTGCCGTCGACGACATGCAGCCACTCGTGCTCTTCGGTGTAGCTCAGATGTTCGGGAAAACCCATGATGGACGACCTCTTTCAGGAGCGGGAGTAGAAGGGCAGGGCGGTGGTCTCGACCGGTTCGCGACGGCCGCGCACATCGATGGTCAAGGCGGTGCCGGGGGCCGCGTGGTCGCTGTCCACCATGGCCATGGCGATGGGCACGCCCAGGGTGGGAGAAAGCGCACCGCTGGTGACCACGCCGACCGCTCGGTCGTCGGCGTAGATCCCGTAGCCGTGGCGACCGGCGCGGCGGCCGGATCCGATGAGCCCCACCAGCGTTCGGCCGCCGCCCACCTGCTCGCGGGCGGCCAGCGCGGTTCGCCCGACGAAAGTACCCGGCTTGTCGAACTTCACGACCCGGCCGAGGCCGACGTCGAACGGAGTCACACCGACATGGAGTTCGTTGCCGTACAACGGCATTCCCGCCTCCAACCGCAGGGTGTCGCGGCAGGCCAGACCCGCGGGCAGCAGGCCGTGCGCTGCCCCGGCCACGCTCAGCGCCCGCCAGATGTCGGCGGCCCGCTCGGGCGCGCAGTACACCTCGAAACCGTCCTCACCGGTGTAGCCGGTGCGTGCCAGCAGCACATCGACTCCGGCGATCCGGGCGGGCATGCCGGCGTAGTACTTCAGCGGACTCGGATCGACATCGGTCACGGCACCGACGATCGCCGCCGAGCGCGGCCCCTGCACCGCGATGAGGGCGTAGTCGGTCGAACGGTTCGCCACCTCCGCGGCGAACCCGTGCGCCCGATCACGAAGCAGGATGTAGACGATCTCGGCATTGGCGGCATTGGCGACCACCAGGAATCGCTGCTCGGCCAGCCGGTACACCACCAGATCGTCGAGGACGCCGCCGTTGTCGTGGCAGAGCATGGTGTAGCGGGCGCGGCCGACCGGCACCGCCGACAGCCGCCCGACCAGTGCGAAGTCCAGCATGCGCGCGGCCTCCGGCCCGGACACCTCGATCTCGCCCATATGCGAGAGGTCGAAGATCCCGGCGGCCTCCCGCACCGCGCGGTGCTCGGCGAGTTCGCTGCCGTAGCGCACGGGCATGCGCCATCCGGCGAAGTCGATGAAGACGGCGCCGTGCTCGGCGTGGACGGCTTCCAAGGGTAACGACGTGCGGGTGGGCACGCCGTCGCGAGCGACAGTCATGGGAGGTCCTCGAGTCGACCGGGACGCTACCCGGTGTCCGGAACTCCCCCTCTGTCATGGAACCTGAGAGCTTCACCGCCGCAGGCGGTTTGCACCGTGGGTGAGGCGCTCGGTGCGCCTGCTTTCCAGAGTGGCCTGGTCGATGCGGTACCTGTACCTGAGAGATTCCGGGGAGTTTGCTCCTTCGGCGCCCCGCTGCCGGGGACTCTCCCGCTACGACTCGTCGCGGCCCGATATGCGGTTGTGGCGGTCAGCATAGGCGAAGACCGCGCGCGAGGCATCCTTCGCCCCGCGCGCGGTCGCCGATCCCGGTGGGTGCGGCGGTCTTGGCGTCGGGTCACGCGGCACCGCGCCGGGTCGGTTCACTTCCGCGGTGCCGCCGCCCGCAGGAAGAACATGAGGTTGGCGGGCCGCTCGGCCAGGCGCCGCACGAAGTAGGCGTACCACTGGTCGCCGAAGGGCACGTACACCCGCAGCCGCTGCCCCAGTCCCGCCAGCCGGGCCTGTTCCTCCGCGCGCACGCCGTAGAGCATCTGGTATTCGAAGTCGTCGGTGCCTCGCCGCGCGGTGGTGGCCAACAGCGCGGCCGACCCGATCAGGGCCGGATCGTGGGTGGCGACCATGGGATACCCCTTGCCCGCCATGAGGATGCGCAGACAGCGCAGGTAGGCCGCGTCCACGTCGCGGCGGCCGCGGTGGGCGACGGTCGCGGGTTCGTCGTAGGCGCCCTTGCACAGCCGGATGCGCGCGCCCGCGTCGGCGAACTCCTCGCAGTCGGCCTCGGTGCGGCGCAGATACGCCTGGAGTACCGTGCCCACCGTGTCCGGGTGGTCGCGGCGCAGTTCGCGCACGATGGCCAGGGTGGAATCGGTGGTGGTGTGGTCCTCGGCGTCGAAGGTCACCCAGATGCCCCGCGCGGCGGCGGCCTCGACAATGGTGCGGGCGTGGGCGAGGGCGGTGTCCTGCCCGGTACCGGGCAGCGACCGACCGAGGGCGGAGAGCTTGACCGACACCTCGAGTGGCCGCGGACGGTCGTCCGGCGTATCCGACCCAAGGTCCGACAGGGCGCGCAGCAGCGTCTCGTATTCACGCACCACCTGCTGCGCCTGTTCCGGCCGGGTGATGTCCTCGCCGAGATAGTCGACGGTGACCGATAGGCTCTGCTGCCGTAGCGCACGCACCACCGCCAGCACGGCATCGGTGGTGTCGCCCGCGACGAAGCGGTCGACGAGGCCGCGGGTCACCGGCATGCGGGTGACGGCCTGCTCGAGGCACGCCGAACGCGCGGCGGCCAGCAGCGCCGGTCGCAGCGGATTGCGCGACATGCTCATCGTCCCTCCTCGGATTCCGGTCGCTGGTGCGGATACTCGTGCGACCGGGCGGGGACGAACGTCTCCTTGATCGAGCGCGGCGAGGTCCAGCGCAGCAGGTTCAGCGGCGATCCGGCCTTGTCGTTGGTGCCCGACGCGCGTGCGCCGCCGAACGGCTGCTGCCCCACCACCGCACCGGTGGGCTTGTCGTTGACGTAGAAGTTCCCGGCCGCGAAACGCAACGCCGCGCCGGCCTTGTCGATGGCGTGGCGGTCCTGGGCGAGGATCGCCCCGGTGAGCGCGTAACCGCTGCCGGAGTCGACCATCCGCAATACCTCGTCGAAGGCGTCGGCGCGGCTGTCGTCGTAGACGTGCAGGGCGAGAATCGGTCCGAAGTACTCGGTGGCGAAGGCCGTGTCGGTGGGATCGTCACCGAGCAGCAGGGTCGGCGCGATGAAGTAGCCGACGCTGTCGTCGTAGGTGCCGCCCGCCGCGATGGTCAGTCCGGCGGTGGCCTTGGCCCGCTCGATGGCGGCGGCATTGCGGTCGAAGGCACGGCGATCGATCACGGCCCCACCGAAATTCGTGAAGTCCGTGATGTCGCCGTAGGTCAGCGAACCGATTCGGCCGATCAGCTCGTCACCCATGCGTGCCCACAGCGAACGGGGGACGAAGGCGCGCGAGGCGGCCGAGCACTTCTGCCCCTGGTATTCGTACGCGCCGCGAATCAGCGCGGTGATCAGGGCCTCAGGGTCGGCGGAGGGATGGGCGAGCACGAAATCCTTGCCGCCGGTCTCGCCGACCAGTCTCGGGTAGCCGTGGTAGCGCTCGATGCGGCTGCCGACCTCGCGCCACAGGTGCTGGAAGGTGCTGGTGGAGCCGGTGAAATGGATGCCGGCGAGCCGTGGATCGTGCAGCGTCACCTCGGAGACCTCGGGGCCGTACCCGTGCACGAGATTGATCACGCCCGGCGGCAGTCCGGCGGCCTCGAGCAGGCGCATGGTGTGGTAGGCGGCCACGGCCTGGGTGACCGAGGGCTTCCACACCACCGTATTGCCCATGAGCGCGGGTGCGGTCGGCAGATTGCCCGCGATGGCCGTGAAGTTGAACGGCGTCACGGCGTAGACGAACCCTTCCAGGGGCCGGTGATCCATCCGGTTCCACACCCCCGGCGCGGAATTGGGCTGCTCTGCCAGGATCTGCCGCGCGAAGTGCACATTGAACCGCCAGAAGTCCACCAGTTCGCAGGGTGCGTCGATCTCGGCCTGGTATGCGGTCTTGGATTGGCCCAACATGGTTGCGGCGGCGATGGTTTCGCGCCAGGGACCGGCCAGCAGGTCGGCGGCGCGCAGGAAGACCGCCGCGCGTTCGTCGAAGGGCAACTCCCGCCACGCGGGTGCGGCGGCAGTGGCCGCCTCGACGGCCGCCTGCGCATCGGCCGCGTTGGCCGTGGTCAGCGTACCGAGTACGGCGGCGTGCCGATGGGGTTGCACCACATCGACGCGCTCCCCGCCTCCGGTCCGATGCACGCCGTCGATGACATGGCGAATATCGGTGGGCTCGGCCGACAGCGTGTCGAGCGCCGTGCGCAGGCGGGCCCGTTCGGGGCTGCCCGGCGCGTACTGATTGACCGGTTCATTGGTCGGTGCGGGCACCGTGGTGATCGCGTCCATATCGAGCAATAAACCCGAAAACCGCCCCCATGTGATTGGCCGATCGGATGAAATGGGACAGAGGATTTCGTTCGATGCGATGACGAGGATGAGCATGCGACTATCGCTGGATGGCAGCCGTGCGTAGTTCCATTCCCCTGGCCGAGCTGCTGTCCGCGCTGACCGATGCCGTCGCCGAACTCGTGGACGCCCCCGCGGGCACCGCGGTCGGCATCGGTTCGGTCGCCTTCCTGGATACCGGCGACCTGACCGCCGAACCCCCACCCGCCCGTGCGCTGCCGCACCTGTTTCTCCAGGTCAGCGTGAGCATCGAGGACGCCGTCCGCTGGCTCGAGCTGCTCGCCGACGGCTGCCCCGTCGAGCTGCGGCCGCGCGCGGTCTTCATCAAGGACGCCGACACCCTGCCCGATGTGCGCGCCGCCGCCCGCGCCGCCGGTGTGGCACTGGTCAGCGTCAACCCGCAGGCGCGCTGGGAGATGGTGCACGCGCTGGTCAACCGCATCATTCGCGCGGGCGGCACGCCCCATTCGGCCGGTGCGCCCGGTGCGCTGACGCCCGACACCGATCTCTTCGGGCTCGCGCAGACCGTCGCGGAATCAACGGGTGGACTGGTCTCGATCGAGGACGAGCAGTCCCGGGTGCTGGCCTATTCCGCCGACAGCACCGATGACGCCGACCCGGTGCGGCGACTCTCGGTCCTCGGCAGGCAGGGACCGCCGGGCCACCTGCGCTGGTTGCAGCGCACGCACGTCTTCGAACGGCTGCACAGTTCCGGCGACGTGGTGGCGGTGCCGGCCAACGGCGAGTGGGAGACCCGGGGCCGCCTGGCCATCGGTATCCGCGCCCACGGACGTCCGGGCGATCGACCGGAGCCGCTGGGCACCATCTGGGTGCAGGAGGCCGCCGAGGCGCTGCCCGCCGACTGCGCCGACGTCCTGCGCGGGGCGGCCGCCATCGCGGCCCGGGTGCTGTGGCGGGCCCGGCACGCGCCCAGCACGGACACCCTGCTCATCCAGCGGCTCTTCGGCGAGCACGGCGGCGATGTCGACATCCCTTCCGTGGCGGCTACTTTCGGCATCGCCGCCGAGGGCAGCGGCGCGGTGGTCGGCTTCGGCTGCGCCGACCGCGCCCGCCCCGACGACGCCGCCATCCGCCGCGCCGCCGTCACCCTGCGTCTACATGCCAGCAGCTTCCGACAGGACTGCGTCACCACGGTGATCGACAGCCGCCCCTATGTGCTCTTCCCCGAACACCATTCGATCGACAGCGTCGAGTCGTGGACCCGCCAGATCATCCTGCGGCTGGAGGAGCAATCGGGCTCTTCCCTGCGCGCCGCCATCAGCGCCCCCGTCGCCGGACTCGCCGACGTCGCCCGCGCCCGCGCCGAGGTGGACCGCGTTCTCGACCGCACCGCCGCCCTCCCCCACACCGAACAGGTGACCACCCTCGCCCGCTCCCGCACCACCGTCCTACTCGGCGAAATCCTCACCCTCATAACGAATAATCCGCAACTGCGCGACCCGCGCCTGGACACCGTCATCGACTACGACACCCGCTATTCCGCCGAACTACGCGACAGCGTCGAACAGTATCTCCGCTGCCACGGCGATGTACGCACCGCGGCACGCCTGCTGCGAATCCACCCGAACACCCTGCGCTACCGCCTACGCCGAGCCGGACATATCCTCCACATGGATCTCGACGATCCGGCGGATCGACTCCTGTTGGAACTCCAACTCGCCGCCGACAGGGAGAAGCGCGGAGAGACACGATGAGGAGATCAACCGGGCGTTGGATCGCCGCACAGCCGTCCGGTCACTCCCGCGAACGCATGATCCGACGGTGACCCGTTTCAGGAAGAGGTCACCGCTGCGGGCGATTCCGCATTGGTCCGCCCGGTCAGCTCCACCGACCGGATACGATCTTCGATCTCCGTGGCGTGGTGGGCGAGGATGAGTTCGTCGGCCTGGATGTCGGTGGCGAATTCCTCCAGGTACGACTGCACCTCGGCAGGGGTGCCGACGGCGGTGTACTGGGTCATGGCCGCGAGGTGGCGGCCGTTCGGGGAGGTGAGGAAGGCGTCGATCTCGGCGTCGGTGAAGTCGTGGCCGGCGGCGCCGCGTTTGATCATCGCGCGGGTGCGGGCGCGGTAGGCGATGGTCTGCTGCTCGACCGCCGCGTCGTGGTCCTCGGCCGCGAAGACGTTCACCCCGGCCATGACGTACGGTTCGGGCTGCTGCTCGGAGGGGCGGAAGGTGTCGCGGTAGACGGTGACCGCCTGGTGCAGGGCGTCCGGGGCGAAATGGGAGGCGAAGGCGTAGGGCAGGCCCAGGTGGGCGGCCAGCTGGGCGCCGAAGAGGGAGGAGCCCAGGATGTAGAGGGGGACAATGCCTTCGGCGCGGGGAACGGCCTGGACGCCGGGAATGCGGGAGTCGCCGCTCAGGTAGCCCTGGAGTTCCAGCACGTCCTGGGGGAAGGAGTCCGCGGAGGAGTGGTCGCGGCGCAGGGCGCGCATGGTGGTCTGGTCACTGCCGGGCGCCCGGCCCAGTCCGAGATCGATGCGGCCCGGGTAGAGGGTTTCCAGGGTGCCGAACTGTTCGGCGATCACCAGCGGCGAATGGTTCGGCAGCATGATGCCACCCGCGCCGACCCGAATGGTCTCGGTCTTGGACGCCACGTGGCCGATGAGCACACTGGTCGCGCTGGAGGCGATGGACTTCATATTGTGGTGCTCGGCGTACCAGACCCGGCGATACCCGCTGCGTTCGGCGGCCCTGGCCAGGGCGACGCTGTTGTCGAAGCTGTCGCGGGCCGACTGGCCGCGCGCGATGGTCGCGAGATCGAGGATCGACAGTGCGAAGGGCATGGGAGGGTCAACGCCGCGAGGGTCCCGCGATATTTCGCCGCCCGCTGTGACCTGGCGATCAGTCCGGCGGGTGGACGCGCGGGCCGATGACGGCGAGGGCGGTGTCCACCGCCACGTCGATGACGCCGGTGACCGGCTCCCCCGCCTCGATGGTGGTGGCGATCAGCTCCCGGAAACCGCCGTAGAGGATGGTGGCCATCTGCCGGGTGGGCGGATGCAGGTCGGCGGCCTGGAATTCCGGTGAGGCGGTGAGGTTCTGGATGAGGGTGATGAAGGCTTCGGCCTCGATCTGATGCTGCCGGTGCGCGCCCTCGCCGAGTGCGGGCGACTCCCGGATCCAGACCAGGCTGATGGCCAGGTCCTCCTCGGTGGAGTCGATCCAGGCTCGCACGGCCTGCCGGATCTGCACCCGCCACGGGGCGGCGACGTCCACGGCCGCGTAGATCCGCGCGATGGTGCGCTGGTTCCACTCCTCGAGGACCGCGATGAAGCAGTCCTCCTTACCGGTGAAGTGCTCGTAGAAGGTGCGTCGCGAGGTGCGGGCGCAGCGCACCACATCGGCGACGGTGGTGTCCTTGTAGCCCCGTTCGCGCACCGACTCCACCATGCCGTCGAGGAGGCGACGCCGGAATCCGGATTCCGGCGTCGCCGCGCTGACATTCGAGGTGGCAGGCTCGGCACGGGTCACGAGGCTCAGCGTAG
Organism: Nocardia otitidiscaviarum NBRC 14405; assembly: GCF_000308635.1. GTDB lineage: Bacteria > Actinomycetota > Actinomycetes > Mycobacteriales > Mycobacteriaceae > Nocardia > Nocardia otitidiscaviarum. The sequence goes on from NZ_BAGD01000065.1 coordinate 19,044, forward strand.
TTGCTTGCCGTGGATCGCCGATCGGGTGAACCGCATGGTGCCGTCCTCGATGCGGCCGTGCCGGAGGGTGAGCACGTCCTGGGCGTAGTTCATGCCGAGCCGCCAGGGCGCCCGCGATCCGGCTTTCGGGAAGCGGTCCAGCGCCCGCAGCACGTATCCGGCCTGGAAGTCGAGCAGCGGCCGGGCCGCGACGGCACCATCGGGCTCCGGAACACAGTGGTCGTAGCCGTGTGCGTCCATATGCCGGAGCACGCGGCAGACGAACTCGCCGACCAGATCCGCCTTGAGCGTCCATGACGCGTTGGTGTAGCCGATGGTGAAGGCGAAGTTCGGGAATCCGGCGAGCATCATGCCCTTGTAGGCCATGGTGTCCGCGAGCGCGGCGGGTCGCCCGTCGATCTCGAAATCGATCCCGCCGAGGGCGAGCAGGTCCAGCCCGGTGGCGGTCACCACGATATCGGCCTCCAGCTCGGTACCCGATGCCAGCCGCAACCCGCGCTCGGTGAAGCGTTCGATGCGGTCGGTGACCACCTGCGCGGTCCCGGATCGGATGGCGCGGAACAGGTCCGCGTCGGGCACCAGGCACAGCCGCTGGTCCCAGGGCCCGTAGCTCGGGTTGAAGTGGATGTCCACGGCGTAGTCCGCGGGCAGTTGCGCGACATTCTGTTTGCGGATGAACCCGCGCATCAGATCCGGCCGCCGCCGGCTCAACTGGTAGATGAGCGTGCCGACGGCCACGTTCTTCCACCGCGTGACGGTGTAGGCGGGGCGCGGCCCGAGCAGCGAGCGCAACCGGTTGGCCAGGGCGTCCTCGGTGGGCACGGACATGATGTAGGTCGGCGAGCGTTGCAGCATGGTGACCCGCGCGGCCGTTTTCGCCAGCGCCGGAACGAGTGTCACGGCGGTGGCGCCGCTGCCGATCACCACCACCCGCCGGCCGGTGCAGTCCAGATCCTCGGGCCAGTGCTGCGGATGTACGGTGCGCCCGCGGAATTCGTCCATGCCCTCGAATTCCGGGGTGTAGCCGCGGTCGTAACGGTAGTAGCCGCCGCACACGTACAGGAACCCGCAGGTGAGGGTCACCATGGTCCCGTCGTGTTCGGCGCACACCGTCCACCGCGCCTCGTCGCTGCACCACGAGGCACCGATTACCCTGTGCCCGTAGCGGATTCGCCGGTCGATCCCCGCCTCGGCCGCCGTATCGCGCACGTACCGCAGGATGGACGGGCCGTCGGCGATGGCGGCGGCCTCGGTCCACGGCCGGAACCGATACCCGAGGGTGTGCATATCCGAATCCGAGCGCACGCCGGGGTACCGGAACAGATCCCAGGTGCCACCGATCGCGTCGCGCGCCTCCAGAACGGTGTAGCTCCGGTTCGGGAACGCGTCCTGAATGTGATGCGCCGCACCGATTCCCGACAGTCCGGCACCGACGATGAGGACATCGACGTGTTCGCTCATACGCTGTCCCCCCGGCGTCCCCGCGCCCGCAGCCGCCGCTCCGGCACGGCGATGACGTCATCGGAGGTGGCCATCGATCGCGCACTCATGCGGTGACCTCGGAGTTCGGTGCCGGTTCGGGCAGTTCCACCACACGTTCGCGCTCCGGTCGCACGCGCCTGCGCACCACGGCGCGGCCCTTCTTCGCGGGCACCAGTGCCACGCCACGGAAGTGCGGGCGTTCGTCGGGAGCGGCGGTGGTCTCGAGGGTGAAGTCGCGCAACAGCGTGCGCAGCACGATATTCAGCTCCAGGCTGGCGAAGGACGCGCCGATGCAGCGTCGCGCTCCGCCGCCGAAGGGAATCCAGGTCCAGGTATTGGGCCGCACGCCGAGGAACCGGTCCGGGTCGAAGGTGCGGGCGTTGGGGAACAGTTCCTCGTTGTCGTGCACCAGGCGGATATTGACCAGTACCTTCTGACCGCGCGGCAGTGTCCAGCGCCCGAGCTGGAACGATTCCGCGCGGATCTGGCGCGGCGTCGCGTCGATCACCGGCCGTACCCGCTGCACCTCCACCAGGGTGGCCTCGCGCAGTTCCGAACCACCCGCGTCGGCCTCCTCGACCAGCCGTCGCAGGATGTCCGGATGCCGCCGCAGCCGCTCGACCGTCCACGCCAGGGTGGTGGCGGTGGTCTCGTGCCCCGCGGTGAGCAGGGTCAGCAGTTCGTCGGCGATATCGCGGCGGCTCATGGCCGAGCCGTCGTCGTAGCGGGTCTGCACCAGCATGGCGAGTACGTCGTTGCGGTCCGACAGCTCGGGGTCGCGGGTGGCGCGGTCGATGAGCCGGCCGACGATATCGTCGTAGGCGCGCCGGTGCGCGGCGAAGCGGGCCCACGGGCCGTAGTTCCCCAGGAAGCCGCGCGGTATCGGCAACGCCGCCAGCGCCGAGCCGACCAGCACCAATTTCGGTAGCAGGGAACGCAATTCGTCGAATTCGGAGCCCTCCGCCCCGAAGACAGCACGTAGGATCACATTCAGCGTGATCCGCATCATCGAATCCATGGTGGCGAATTCGACCCCTTCGGGCCAGTTCGCCATCTCGCGGACGGCCTCGTCCTCGATGAGCTGCTCGTAGACGGCAAGACGCCGCCCGTGGAAGGGCGGCGTCAGGAGTTTGCGCTGTTTCCGGTGTTCCTCGCCCTCGAGCGAGAAGAGCGAGCCCGGCCCGAGCACCTGGCCGAGATTGACGTCGACGGTGTCCACCTGATCCGTGCTCGCGGTGAACAGTGCCTTCACCTCCGCCGGATCCGACAGCACCACCGTCGATCCGAAGCGTGGCATCTGGACCGTGAAAGCCGAACCGTATCGCCGATGCCAGCGCCGCCAGGCGCGCGTGCGGCCGCCGAGTATCTGTATCCCGTGGACGAATCCGGGCGTGGACGGCCCGGAAGGCAGTGTCGGAGTGGACATACGCCACCTCTCCCCGTGGTACTCCCATGTACCACTCGCACGGTACGCTTACGTACCAGTTGTGGCAAGGGTCACTCCGGGGAGCGGCGGGCGAGCGAGATCAGCAGGTGGTCGGCACCGGGTCGCCGCGGAATCGGGCCTCCACGTAATCCCACGCCTCCGGGAATCCGGCGACGGCGGTGGTCAGGTGCTCGGCGATGTCGTACGGGCGGAACACCAGCGGCACCCCGGCCGCGCAGTACCGCTCGGCGACCTCGGCCACCGGAACGAAATGCGTCATGGTGTCGAAGCGCCCCTGCCAGAAGAAGGTCGGCACGGTGGGAATCCCGTCGTGGTAGCGCAGGCTGTTCTCGCGCAGCACCGCATGCGCCTCGGGGCTGTTCATCATGTCCTTGGACGCGGCGAGCTGTTCGGCATTGCGGGAGACGCCATGGAAGAGCAGGAAGCGACGGCAGGCATCCTTGGTGAAATCCCGGAACCACAGGCCGTTCTCATTGAGCTGGTCCGACACCGGCAGGCGCTTCGGGTATTCGCGCTCCAGTCCCATGGCGGCCGCGAAGGCCAGGCCGAATCCGGGATGCGGGTCGAATCCGAGGGCGAGGGCCATCTCCCGCAGATCGGCCGGAATCCCGCCCGCGACGACCGCGGCCAGTTGCAGATCCGGAGCGTAGGTGGGTTGCAGTGCGCCCGCCCATGCCGTGGCCATCCCGCCGCCGGAGTATCCGGCCAGCACCACCGGCACCGAACCGAGGCCGAGTTCGGTGGCCTGGCGGACGGCCTTGACGCTGTCGAGGGTCACCATGCCGCCGAGCTTCGCCGCGCCGTAGGCGACATGCGGCCCCAGGTAGTCGGGTAGGGAGATGGCCCAGCCACGCCCGATCGGCAGCATCGCGCCCACCGCGTCCTGGAGTTCACCGTTGAACAGCGACCGCGACGGATTGCACTGCGCGCCCAGGGAATTGATCAGGGCCTGATAGGAGACCAGCGGCGGGTTCGCCACTCCGCGCGGCAGCAGGACCGTGGTGACGCCCATGATGGGGTCGCCACCGGAGTTGGTGGAACGGAAGGCCACCTGCCACATGTCGGTACCGACGTAGGGCCCGGAGTCGATGCGCCGGAGCCGCACCACGTCACCGGGCTGCTTATCGGCCAGGTCGTCGGGGGCGTGGTAGAAGGGGTCCGGGTCGGGCGTCGGGTACAGCGGCGAGGCACCGGAGGGCGAGGCCAACGCGCCGATCGACAGGACAGTCATCACCAAGATCATCAGCTTGGTCGCGGCTCTGATCACGGGCGAAAACTACTTCCAATTGGGCGTTTTGCCCAAATCGCCGGGCGAATTTTCGTCGAGAATACAAAAGACCGAGGTCAGCACTATCGGATATCACAGCACCCGAGGCCCGTTCGGGGACCGGCGAATCCGGTCCCCGGCATCCTCGCTACGCCGAGGAGGGTTCGACCGGCGCCGCCAGCCCCGCCAACCGGTGCGGCGCGAGCAGTTCGGCCACGGCCTCCGGGGACAGCAGGCCGAGTTCGGTCGCGATATCGCCAACATACCGCCCGGTCACCAATGCCTGCTTGGCGATGGCGGCGCTGGCGGCGTAGCCGATACGGGGTGCCAGCGCGGTGACGATGCCGACCGAGCGGCGCACCCCGGCCTCCAGATGGTCGCGATTGGCGGTGATTCCGGGAACGCACCTGGTGGCCAACGCGTCCGCCGCCGCGATGAGGTGGGTGGTCGTCTTCAGCAGGCTGTAGGCGATGATCGGCTCGAAGGCGTTGAGCTGCAACTGCCCGGCCTCGGCGGCCATGGTGACGGTCAGGTCGTTGCCGATGGCCTCGAAGGCGATCTGATTGACCAACTCGGGAATGACCGGATTCACCTTGCCCGGCATGATCGACGACCCGGCCTGCCGGGCGGGCAGCCGGATCTCCCCGAAACCGGTGGCCGGCCCGGAGGACATCAACCGCAGGTCGTTGCAGGTCTTGGACAGCTTCACCGCGACCCGCTTCAGAATTCCGGACACCTGCACGAACGCCCCCGCGTCCTGGGTGGCCTCGATGAGGTTCTCCGCGGGGGTCACCGTCTCCCCGGTGATCTCACTGAGGTGCGCGCAGGCCAGCGCGGAGTAGCGCGGGTGGCCGTTGATCCCGGTCCCGATGGCGGTGCCGCCGAGATTGCTCTCGCACAGCAGCGCCCGGCCCTCGTCGAGCCGCTGGCAGTCCTCGCGCACCATGACCGCGAAGGTGGCGAACTCCTGTCCGAGGGTCATGGGGACGGCGTCCTGGAGCTGGGTGCGGCCCATCTTGATGACGTCGGCGAATTCCACCGATTTGGCGTCGAAGGCGTCGGCGAGCCCGGCCAGCGCCGCCGAGAGTTTCCGAATGTGCTGCACCACGGCCAGATTCACCGCGGTCGGGTAGACGTCGTTGGTGGACTGCCCGAGGTTCACATGGTCCAGCGGGTCGAGTTCGGCGTAGTGGCCGCGCTCGAAACCGAGGATCTCCAACGCCCGATTGGCGATGACCTCGTTGGCGTTCATATTCGTGGAGGTGCCCGCACCGCCCTGGATGGGGTCGATGGGGAACTGGTCGTGCAGCCGACCGTCGCGGATCTCCGCGCAGGCCCGGTCGATGGCGTCGGCGCGGCGCGCGTCGAGCACGCCCAACTCCCGATTCGCCCGGCAGGCGGCCTGTTTGACCGCTGCGAGGGAGCCGATGAGCGCCGGATAGTTGCCGATGGCGTCGCCGGTGACGGTGAAGTTCTCCAGGGCGCGCGCGGTGTGCACGCCCCAGTAGGCGTCCCGCGGCACCGACAGGGAGCCGAGGGAGTCGCTGTCGATACGGGTGTCGTCGGTCATGGTTCGCTCCAGATCCTCTCAGTGCGCGACATAGGCGTGGTGCAAGCTCGAATCGCACGCCGCCGGAGGCGGATTCGAGAGTTCGCCGAGCAGATTGGTCTCCATGGCGTGCCGCAGCCGCGCACCGCAGAACCCGCTGTCCACCAGATGGGTCAATTTGGCCAGTGCGGCCTCCCGGGTCATGTCGCCCCCGCTGATCACGCCCGCGTCCAGCAGTACGCGTCCGGGCTGATAGCGAGCGAGATCCACACCCCCGCTGTCGCATTGGGTGATGACCACGACCGGCGTTCCGCGCAGGATGGCGCGGCGCAGCGAATCCATCATCTCCGTACCGTGCAGCGGCGCGGTGCCGGAGCCGTAGCACTCCAGCACCAGGCCGCCGCGATAGTGATCGACGGCGGCGTCGAGCAGGGCGGCGTGCAGGCCGGGAAATACCGTCAGCAGGCCGACCGGCCCCCGCGCTTCCCGCGGTCGCGACGCCTCGGGCAGGACGGCGGGTACCGGGGGCGGTGTCAGCGCCCGAATGGTGGTGAAGCCCTCGTAGTCCTCGACGGCGCGCTTGGAGGCCCGCACCGCCGGGTGCAGGCCCGCGCCGAAGGCCAGGTAGGTGCCCGGATCGGTGCGCGCCACAATCGATTTCAGCGCCAGGCGCAGATTGTCGCGGGCATCGCTGCCGGGCTGTCCGAGCGGGATCTGCGCACCGGTCAACAGGATCGGGATCGCGCAGCCGCGCAGTTCGAACGCGATCCGCGCTCCGACGTAGGCCATGGTGTCGGTGCCGTGGATGACGATGACGCCCTTGGGCCGTCCCGAGGCGATCCCGGCGCGCACGCGTTCGGCGATGCGGCGGCCGGTGCCGGCGTCGGCCTGCGCGCTGTCGATGACCGGGTCGAGTTCGCTGTACCGGTAGCCCACCGACAGTCCCGCCGCGGCTTCGAATTCGGCGACGATCTCGGCGATGTCGGCCCCGATGCCCGCCCGGGGGCGCATACCCGCCCCCTGGTCGACCATGCCGAAGGTGCCGCCGGTGTAGAGGATGTCGATCACGGCCGCTCCACCGGTGCCAGCACGTCGTGGTCGAGCCGATCGCGCACCCGGTACCAGCCGACCACCATGGCGACGGCCACGGCCAGGAAGGCGACCACTGTGATCCGCCCGATCTCTTCGTCGAAGATCATGAGCACCACCACTCCCACCAGGAAGGCCAGCGTCGCGATATTGAGGACGGGGGCCAGTGGCAGGCGGAAGTCGGGCCGGGTGTAGTCGCCGCGTTCGGCGCGGCGCACGAAGATCCAGTGACAGATCATGATCGACGCCCAGGTGCCGACGATGCCGAGCCCGGCCAGGTTCAGCACGATCTCGAACGCCTTGTGCGGCATCACGAGGTTGAGCACCACCCCGGCGATCCCCACCGCGCTGGTGATGAGGATGCCGCCGTAGGGCACCCCCTGCCGGTTCATGCGCGCGGCGAAACTCGGTGCGGTACCGGCCACGGCCATGGAGCGCAGGGTGCGTCCGGTCGCGTAGAGGCCCGCGTTCAGGCTGGACATGGCGGCGGTGAGCACCACCAGGTTCATGACGTCTCCGGCGTGCGGGATGCCGACCTTGCTCATGACCGTGACGAACGGGCTCTCGCTGGCCGAGTAGGCCGTCCACGGCAGCAGCAGCGTGAACAGGATGACCGATCCGGCGTAGAACAGGATGATCCGCCACATGATGGAGTTCACCGCGCGCGGCACCACGCCCCGCGGATCATCGGATTCGCCCGCCGCGACGCCGATCATCTCGGTACCGCCGAAGGCGAACACCACGCCCAGGGCGATGGTGAGCATGGGGGCCAGCCCCTGCGGGAAGAGTCCGCCGTTGTCGGTGATGGTGGCGATGCCCGGCACGTTGCCGTCGATCGGGGTGCCGGTGACGATGAGCCCGACCGACACCAGCATGAATATGACGATGGTGCCGACCTTGATCAGCGCGAACCAGAATTCCATCTCGCCGAACAGGCGCACCGACACCACATTCAGCGCGACCACCACGGCCAGGGCGATGAGCGCCAGCACCCACTGCGGAATCGAGGTGAACATGGACCAGAAGTGGGCGTAGAGCGCCACGGCGGTGATATCGGCGACCAGGGTGGTCGACCAGTTCAGGAAGTACAGCCAGCCCACGGTGTAGGCCCCGCGTTCGCCCATGAATTCGCGAGCGTAGGAGACGAAGGCTCCGGAGGAGGGCCGGTACATGACCAGTTCGCCGAGTGCGCGCACCACCATGAAGGTGAACAGGCCGCACACGATGTAGACGATGGCCAGAGACGGTCCGGCCAGGGCCATCCGGCCGCTGGCGCCGAGGAACAGGCCGGTGCCGATGGAGCCGCCGATGGCGATCATCTGCATATGCCGCTTGCGCAGCTGTTTCTGATAGCCGACATCGCCGATATCGAGCGTGGGCGCGGTCGTGGGCGCGGGCGCGGTGGCCGTGCGTGCCGACGGTTCGTCGTGCATGGAAACCTTCCTCGGGCGGACCCAGCCTGTGCGGCGACCGGCGAGCGGAACATGCCAAGCTGTCAGGCTGTAAGACAGGCTGACAGTAATGGCGGTCACATCGCGCTGTCAATGTCGGCTGTCCAGGTCGGCGACACTCGCCGTTCACGTTTTGACCCTCCCCGGCCCGGTACCCATACTGATCGCGTGACGGTCGAAGAAGGACAGGTGCAGCGCATCGGCGCTACCGAAGCGGTCTTTCGACGGCTCAAGAGCCTCATCCAGGGTGACGAGTACGCCGTCGGCGACCGGCTGCCCGGAGAACTCGCCCTCGCCAAGGAGTTCGGGGTGAGCCGCCCGGTGGTGCGCGAGGCACTGCACGCGTGCGCGACCCTGGGCCTGACCGAAACCCATACGGGGCGCGGCACATTCGTCATCTCCAAGAAGGAGAATCCGCGCCTGACCTTCGCGGGCGTCGACGCCGAGGACCTGATCGAGGCGCGACGGCTGGTGGAGATCCCCACCGCCGGGTACGCCGCGCAGCGCCGCACCGAGGAACAGCTGCGCCACCTGTTCGACATCCTCGACCATCTGGCGAACGCCACCGACGACCGCGAATGGGTGCGCTACGACGGTGAACTGCATACCGCCATCGCCGCCGCCAGCGGGAACACCATGCTCACCACCTTCGTGGCCGACACCCGCAGCGCCCTGGACCTGCAATCGGAATTCCTCAACCTCACCCAGGACCGCCGCACCGACTCCGATCGCGAACACGAGGCCATCGTCCGCGCCATCGAGGCCCGCTCCGCCGACGCCGCCCGCGCCGCCATGACCGAGCACCTGGAACGGGTGGCCGACACCATCGCCCGCATCGGCGACTGATCGATAACCGGCGGTCTTCCGCCCGATTACCCACGCGCATCGTGCCGCGGCACACACCCCGCCCCCGGTTTCGGTGAACGCCCGGCGACCGGCATGCCGGGTAGTCTGGACATTTGGTCACCGCAGAGTTCGCTCATTGGTAACCCAAGTGTGAAACAACGAATGCCGAAACGTTGGGGAGTGCTGTGAGAGGTGGTCAGGGCGTGATGCCGCAGCCGGATACGGATACCGCGGTGGGTGTGAACCCGATGCTGCGGGCCACGCTCGCACCGCCGGCTCGCACCCTGGTCGACATCCTGGCCGCCACCGCCCTGGCCCACCCCGACGCCCCCGCCGTCGACGACGGCGAGGCGGTGCTCAGCTACGCCGAACTGCTGGGCGAGGTCGACGCCACCGTGGCGCGACTGGCGGCGGCGGGCGTGCGCGCCGGTGATCGCGTCGGCGTACGCATGCCCTCGGGCACCCGCGACCTCTACGTCACCATCCTCGCCGTCCTGTACGCCGGCGCCGCCTACGTCCCGGTCGACGCCGACGATCCGGACGAGCGGGCCCGCCTGGTCTTCGGCGAGGCCCGGGTCAGCGCGATCGTCACCGCCGCCGGAATCGAAAGCACCGGCACGGCAGCGGATTCGCCTGCGGCCGCACCGCCCACGGCCACCACTCACCCGGCAGCACCGGCACGGCCCGAAGGTTCGGCCACCACGGGTCCGGCCGCCGTGGCCGCAGGGGCGACAGCGACCGCGTCGGCGAGCACGAGCACGACAAGCACGATGGCCACCCACTCGGCGAGTTCGGCCGGGGTGGGCAGCGCCTCGACCCGAGCTGCGGAGGCAACCGGTGTGGGCGACGTCCGCCCGGCGAGCTCGGTCGCGGCACCCCTGCCCGAGGACGACGCCTGGATCATCTTCACCTCGGGGTCCACGGGAACGCCGAAGGGTGTCGCGGTGACGCATCGCAACGCGGCCGCGTTCGTGGACGCCGAGGCGCGGATGTTCCTGCGGGACGCGCCGATCGGGCCGGGTGATCGGGTGCTGGCCGGACTGTCGGTCGCCTTCGACGCCTCGTGCGAGGAGATGTGGCTGGCGTGGCGGCACGGTGCGTGCCTGGTGCCCGCACCGCGCGCGCTGGTGCGCACCGGCGCGGATCTGGGGCCGTGGCTGGTGCGCCGCGAGATCAGCATCGTGTCCACCGTCCCGACGCTGGCGGCCACCTGGCCCGCGGAGGCGCTGGATTCGGTGCGGCTGCTCATCTTCGGCGGCGAGGCGGTGCCGCCGGAGCTGGCGGAACGGCTGGCCGGGAACGGGTCCGGGGAGCGCGATACGACCCGCGAGGTGTGGAACACCTACGGCCCCACCGAGGCCACCGTGGTGGCCTGCGGCGCCCTGCTCGACGGTTCCTTCCCGGTGCGCATCGGCCTGCCGCTGGACGGCTGGGATCTGACCGTCGTGGACGGGGCCGGAAATCCGGTGGGCGAGGGCGAATCCGGGGAGCTCGTCATCGGCGGCGTCGGGCTGGCGCGCTATCTGGATCCGGCCAAGGACGCGGAGAAGTACGCGCCGCTCCCCTCGCTCGGCTGGGAACGCGCCTACCGCAGTGGCGATCTGGTGCGCAACGACCGCGCGGGCCTGGTCTTCCTGGGGCGCGCGGACGATCAGATCAAACTCGGCGGCCGCCGGATCGAACTGGGTGAGATCGACAATGCCCTACAGCACCTGCCCGGGGTGACGGGCGCGGCCGCCGCCATCCGTACCACCAAGGCGGGCAACAAGATCCTGGTCGGCTACTTGACCGGACCGACCGCCGACTACGATATGGCAGCCGCCAGAGCCCAACTGACCGAGCGGCTTCCGGCCCCGCTGGTCCCCCGCCTGGCCGTGGTCGCCGATATGCCCACCCGCACCTCCGGCAAGGTGGACCGGGACGCACTGCCCTGGCCGCTGCCCAAGGCCACCGCCGATCCGGCCGATTCGGGGCTGTCCGCGACCGAGCGATGGGTGGCCGGTCTCTGGGACTCCATTCTCGGAGCCGAGGTCAGCGACCACACCTCCGACTTCTTCGATCTGGGCGGCGGCTCACTGGCCGCCGCACAACTGGTGGCCGCCCTGCGCGAACGCCACCCGCGCGTCACCGTCGCCGACCTCTACGACCATCCCCGCCTGGGCGCGCTGGCCGCCTTCCTCGACGACAGCGCCCCCGCCGACGCGGTGCGGGAGCGGGTCGTGCACCCGGTGCCGCTGCCCGCCCAGCTGTTCCAGGTGCTGGCCACCGTTCCGCTCACCACGCTCACCGGCCTGCAGTGGCTCACCTGGCTGGGCATCGTCGGCAATATCGCCGCCTGGTCCGGCTCGCTGCCGTGGCTGCCGCACCTGTCGTGGTGGTGGGCCCTGGTCGCCTTCCTGCTGTTCATCTCCCCGCCCGGCCGCATGCTGCTGTGCGTGGCCGGTTCCCGGCTGCTGCTGCGCGGCGTGGCGCCGGGCAGTTATCCGCGCGGTGGCGGCGTCCATCTGCGGCTGTGGACCGCGGTGCGGCTGTCCGAGGCCAGCGGTGCGGAGAACCTGTCCGGCGCACCGTGGATGGTGCCGTTCGCGCGCGCCCTCGGTGCGAAGATCGGCAAGGGCGTCGACCTGCACACCCTGCCGCCGGTGACCGGCATGCTGGAACTCGGCGACGGATGCAGCGTCGAACCCGAGGTGGATCTGTCCGGCTACTGGATCGACGGCGATGTGGTGCATATCGGCCCGATCGTCATCGGGCCGGGTGCGGTGGTGGGCGCGCGCTCGATCCTGTTGCCGGGAAGCAGGATCGGCAAGCGGGCCGAGATCGCGCCGGGTTCGGCGGTGTCGGGCAAGGTGAAGGCCGAACAGGAGTGGGCGGGCTCCCCCGCGGTGAAGGTCGGCAAGGCGCGGCACCGCTGGCCCGACCACGCCCCCGCCCGCGCCGCGCACTGGGTGGCGATCTTCGGCATCACCTCCATGGTGCTGGCGGCGGTGCCGATCCTCGGGCTGGCCACGGGCGGCGCGTTCATCGCCTGGTGCATTCGCGACACCCCCACCCTGACCGCCGGGCTCGGCCGCGCTGTCGCCGTGCTGCCGGTCGCCACCCTGCTGAGTCTGGGCGTGTACGCGGCGGTGACCATCCTCGCGGTCCGCCTGTTCGGCATCGGGCTGCGGGAGGGCTACCACCCGGTGCGCAGCCGGATCGGCTGGCAGGCGTGGGCCACCGAACGCCTGCTGGACTCCGCCCGCACCTTCCTGTTCCCGCTCTACGCCAGCCTGCTGACCCCGATCTGGCTGCGCCTGCTCGGCGCCAAGGTCGGCAAACGGGTGGAGGCGTCCACGGTGCTGCTGCTGCCCAAGTTCACCACCGTCGCCGACGGCGCGTTCCTGGCCGACGACACCATGATCGCCAGTTACGAACTCGGCGGCGGCTGGCTGCGCATCGGCGAGGCCAAGGTCGGCAAGCGCGCCTTCCTCGGCAATTCCGGGATGACCGCGCCCGGCCGGCGGGTGCCCAAGAACGGCCTGGTCGCGGTGCTCTCGGCCGCACCCTCCAAGGCCAAGGCGGGGTCGTCGTGGCTGGGCAGTCCGCCGGTGCGGTTGCGCCGGGCCGCCGAGAACGCCGATACCGCACGCACTTTCGATCCCCCGCCGCGCCTGCGCCTGGCCCGCGCGGTGGTGGAGTCCTGCCGCCTGATCCCGGTGCTGGTGACCTTCGCCATCGGTCTCGGCGTGCTGTTCACCCTGGCGTGGCTCGCCCGCACCCTGGGCCATCTGCCCGCCGCGCTGCTGAGCGGACTGGTGCTGATGGCGGCGGGCGCGGTCGCCGGAGTCGCCTCCGTGGTGGCGAAATGGCTGCTGGTGGGGCGGATTCGGGCCGAGGAGCATCCGCTGTGGAGTTCGTTCGTGTGGCGCAACGAGGTCGCCGACACCTTCGTCGAACATGTCGCCGCGCCCTGGTTCGCCCGCGCGGCGACCGGTACGCCCGTACTCAATCTCTGGTTGCGCGGACTCGGCGCGACCATCGGGCGCGGGGTATGGTGCGAGTCCTATTGGCTCCCGGAGGCGGATCTGGTGACACTCGGTGACGGCGCGACGGTGGAACGGGGCTGCGTGGTGCAGACCCACCTGTTCCACGACCGCATCATGGCCATGGACACCGTGACCCTGCACGCCGGAGCGACTCTCGGCCCGCACTGCGTGGCCCTGCCCGCCGCCGTCATCGGCGCGGGCGCGACCATCGGCCCGGCCTCGCTGGTCATGCGCGGCGACAGCGTGCCGCCGTCCACCCGGTGGTGGGGCAATCCGATCGCGCCGTGGCCGGGTGCGGAAGCGGCGCGATGATCCGCGACAAGTTCTACGAGGATCCGATCGACGACTACCTGCCGCAGAACGGCAATCGTGGTTACCGGGTGTCGCGCTACGAACTGGAACTGGTCTACAAGGTCGCCAGCAACCGGCTGGCGGGGCGCGCGGCCATCACCGCCGTCACCACCGGGGTGCGGGATCGGTTCGCGCTGGACCTGTCCCAGGCGCTGAGTGTGTCCAAGGTGTTCGTCAACGGCTCGAAGGCGGCGAAGTACAGTCACCAGCGCGGCAAGCTGACGATCACACCACAGCAGAAGATTCCCTCCGGCGGTGCGCTGCACCTGGTGGTCCAGTACGCGGGGGTGCCGAAACCGGTGCGCGGTCCGTGGGGAGAGGTCGGCTGGGAGGAACTGTCGGAGGGTTCGCTGGTCGCCAGCCAACCCAATGGCGCGGCGTCTTGGTTTCCGTGTGACGATCACCCGAGTTCCAAAGCCAGCTACCAGATTTCGATCACGACGGATTCGCCGTACTACGCCCTGGCCAACGGCACCCTGGTGCGCAAGCTGACCAAGGCCAGCCAGACCACCTGGGTGTACGAACAACCCGAACCCATGTCCAGCTATCTGGCCACCATTCAGATCGGGCACTACCGCAAACAGCGCATCGACGCCCCGCACGGATCCGTGCCCATGCAGGCGGTGCTGCCATCGCGCCTGCGCGCGGATTTCGACCACGATTTCGCGCGTCAGCCCCGCATGATGGAGGTGTTCACCGAGAAGTTCGGGCCGTACCCGTTCGCGGGCTACACCGTCGTCGTCACCGATGACGAACTGGAGATTCCCATCGAGGCCCAGGGCATCTCGGTATTCGGGGCCAACCATTGCGATGGGCGGCGTGGCTCCGAGCGCCTCGTCGCCCACGAACTGGCCCACCAATGGTTCGGCAACAGCCTCACCATTCGCCGGTGGCGCGATATCTGGCTGCACGAGGGATTCGCCTGTTACGCCGAATGGATCTGGTCCGAGGCCGCCGACGGCCCCACGGCCGATCAGCTCGCCCGCGCCGCCCGCCACAATCTGGCCCGCGAACCGCAAGACATTCGCGTCGGCGATCCCGGTCCCACCCGCATGTTCGACGATCGCGTCTACAAACGCGGTGCGCTCACCCTGCACGCCCTGCGCCTCGAACTGGGTGAGCGCGCCTTCTTCGACCTGTTGCGCGAGTGGACCTCCCGCTACCGGCACGCCTCGGTCACCACCGACGAATTCACCGATCTGGCAGGGCATTACAGCACGCTGCCGCTGCGCCCGCTCTGGGAGAGCTGGCTCCACGACGAGCCGCTCCCCCAACTGCCGCCGCACGGAGGTTGAACGGTACCGCTCAGTTCCAGTCGTCGATCTTGACGTCGTGCGGATCCGGTGCGCCCTTGCCGGTTTCGACCAGCGACTTCAAACTGAGCAGGAAGACCGCCCACTTGGTGCTGCAGTGGTGCATGAACTCCACCGACTCCTTCCAGCCCTCGTGGGCGAACAGCACGATGGTATAGTCCCCGGCCGGTTTCAGATTCCAGCGCACATGGGTGCCGACCCATTCCTCCGGCCCCTCGACGACCTCCCACAGCACGTGGCGGTCCGGGTCCAGATCGCGCACCCGCATATCGAAACCGCCGGCCCCGAACCGGAATTGGAGCAGGCCGCCGATCTCGTCACCGTCTCCGGTGGTGTCGGTGGTCCACCATCCGGCCAAGCCCTCGGTGGTGGTGAGGGCGGTGTACACCTCGGCTTCCGGTGCGCGGATGCCGACCCGATGCAGGATGTCTACCATTTCTTCGCGTCCTTCGTCTGCTGGATTGCTTCGGCGTGCTGGATTGTTTCGGCGATACGTTTGATGCGCCGGAGCCGGGCATCCCAGGCCGCTCCGACCGAGGACAGCTGCGCCACCGCGCGGGCCAGCCGTTCCTCGTCCACCCGGTATCGACGCTCCCGCCCGGCGGCGCTGGCGTGCACCAAGCCGACGCGGTCGAGAACGCCGAGATGTTTGGCGACGGCCTGCCGGGTCACCGGCAGTTCCTCGCTGAGTCCGGTGGCCGTGCCCTCGCCCGCGGCCAGCAGCAGATCGAGCATGCGCCGCCGGGTGGGATCGCCGATGGCCGACCACAGTTCGTCGTCGATGACGGTCACGGCGCGGACACCAAGCCGGTGACGTACTCCCCGAGTCGGGGGAGGTAGTAGTCCCAACCGGTGACGTGTTCGCCGTACTCCTGCGCCAATTTCGCTTCCGCCCAGCCCATTTCCCGGAATCCGGTCTCGGTGAGCCGGATCAGGGTGCCGGAGCCCGACGGCACGAGTTCGAAGGTGACCAGCAGCGAATCCGCGATCTCGTCGGCGGTGCCGTCCGGATAGGACCAGCGGAAGGCGAACAGGCGCGGCGGGTCGGCCCGAACGACCGTCATGGCCTCGACATGTTCCCGATTCCCCCAGGCGAGTTCGCCGACCGCGCCCGGGGTCGCCTCGAATTCCGCCTCGTCGCTCCACCACTGGGCCATATGCCGCGGATCGCTGACCACCTCGTACACCACCTCGAGTGTGGCGTCGACGTGTATCTCACGTTCGATGCTGCCGTATTCCACAACCACCTCCATGTGCAACCATTAGTTGCACATCACTCTAGAGGTGGACGGCGAATTGCGCAACCGTTGGTTGCCTATTGGGTCGCGCCCGGCACCGAGCGAACCCGCCACACCGTCGTCGCCGCCGCGATCAGCAGGACGACGTAGGCGATCACGTACCCGTTCATGAGCAGCGGGGCGACCGGCCACGACGGCGGAAACAGGAACAGCCCCACCGTTACCCAGGTGTCGTTCCAGTGGTACGCCCAGGCCGCGGTCCACAGCCACAGCACCGCCGCCGCGACCCACCAGCGAGCATCCCGCTCGGCGCGGTGGGCACAGTAGACGAACAGTGGAACGAACCAGACCCAGTGGTGACTCCACGAGAACGGCGATACCGCGCTCGCGGTCGCTCCCGCGAGAGTGACCGCGAGCAGGCGTTCACCGCCGCGGTCCAGCGCCGCCACGACGGTGAGGGCCACGGCGACAACGCCCGTCGCGAGCAGCAACCACAGCCACGTGGGCACGGCACCGTCGGCCAGATGGGCGAGTGTGCCCCGAATCGACTGATTGGCCGGATGTCCGTCGGGCGCGATGCGATCCGAGCGCAGAAAGGTCGAGCCCCAGTACTGCCGGGAGTCGCCGGGCAGCACGATCCAGGCCAGCACGACGGTGGCGGCGAAGGCCGCCGCGGCGGTCATGGCCGAACGCCATTGGCGCAGCGCGAGAAAGTAGAGAATGAAGAAGCCGGGCACGAGTTTGATACCGGCGGCCAGCCCGACACCGAGACCGCGGAGTCGGGCGTGCTCCGGCCGCGACACGCCCCACAGCACGAGCAGCATGAGAATCAGATTGATCTGCCCGTAGTACAGCGTGGTGCGGACGGGTTCGAGGAAGACACAGATGGTCGCCACCAGTGCACTGAGGCCGACCAGCCGGGGACCGATCCGGTAGCCGAGAATGCGCCAGCACATCAGCACACAGCCGAGGAGTGTGATCAGATTGAGCACCAGCCAGGTATCGGTCACATAGGCCCAGGGCACCGCCACGACCGGCAGGAACACCAGGGTCGAGAACGGCGTGTAGGTGTACAGCAACCCGTACAGCGTGGTCTCGGTGTAGAGCGGCTGCCCCCGCAGGATGCGCAGCGCGCCATCGCGATAGATGTGCGCGTCCAGACCGCCGACCAGGATCCCGACCCTGTCCAACCAGGGGTCGACGGTGGTGAACAGCAGCGATACCGCAACCACCGCGCTCACCGAGAGCAGGAGAAGCGTTCGGCCGGAGTGCGGCACCTCCGGCGATCGCACATTGTCCACGGGTGGTTAGGTTACCTAAGCAGATGATCTCGGACATGCCCCGAAAACCGCGGGGCATCCGACCGGTCGCGTGCCGGATGAGCGAATTCTCGGAAACCTATGACCGTGCGTGCCGGAAACCTCTGACATTCCGTGCCATCGGGCGTGCAATGCCGTGCCCGGGGCGGCGGCCCCATTACCGTATCGACGGGCATTCCGATCACGAGGCGCGGCAGGCGGACTCCCGGCCGATCTGCCGCTACCTTCCAGCAGCCTCGTGCTCGGAGTGTTTGGGGGTTGCTCGCCCAAAGCGGCCCCCGGCCCCGTCCCGTTGTGAGGCCGACGCGGTACACGAATACGCCGACACCGGCGGGCGGCAGTGCTCCCGTGACTCCCTGCCCCCGCCGGTGCGGTCGCGTGTACGGCCGAGGCCGGGCAACAGGACTCCCCCGCAAGCGTGGAGGACGATGACGGAGGTGATCACGGCGAACACCGACGCACAACGGCTGCTGGCGGAAATCCTGACCCGCTACGGCAGCATGCAAGCCTTCTTCGACCAACTGCAACGCGAACTCGACGGGCCCACCGAGGAACTCCCCCGCGTGACGGAGCCCGTCACCTCCCCGTGGGCCGACCCCTCCGAATGGCCCATCCGCCCCGTGCACACCGGCGGCGGTGGCCGACACGCCCGCAAGGACGGCTGAGCACCCACCGATCCCGGCACCGCCGCGTCCGCCAGGACGTACTGCCCTGTCGGTGCGGTGTATGCCGAACCGGAATATCTCACTTCGGGTCGACGTGCGGTCAAGACCGCGTAACGACGAGACGTTTTCGATCTTGATCTGCGCGCCCGGGCATAGGCTCGCACGGGTTACCTCGCAGTCGTCGGATCGGAAGGGAGTGGGCGTGGTTCACACAGTGGGTACAACCGTCAAAGTCGCGACCGGAACGGTCATGACCATGCTGGCGCTGGCCGGGCCGGGTGCCGGGGCGGCACACGCCGACGGCGGGCCGGTGGTCGGCGGCGGCTCGGGTATCGCCCTGCAGACCGGCAATCCGCGCATGGTCGCGCTGTGCACCATGACGGCGGTGGGCTACGACCGCGAGAACCGTCTCGTCGGCATCACCGCCGGACATTGCGCCGAGGACGCGGGGGTGGCGGTCTGGGCGGAGGCCGATCCGCATGCCGGGCCGATCGGCTTCGCCGCGGTCAAGGATGTCGACCACGACTGGGCGGTCATCGAACTCGACCCCGCCCGCGTCACGCCGGTCCGCCAGGTCGGCCCCTCCGTGGTCGCGACGGTCGGCGCTCCCGCCCAGGCGATGGAGACGGTGTGCAAGAACGGCCGCACCACCGGGTTCACCTGCGGGGTGGTGTGGGATGCCTACCCCGACGAATTCCTCAGCCAGGTCTGTGCGAACCACGGCGACTCGGGCGGACCGGTGCTGCGCGGCGACCAGCTGGTGGGCATGATCAACGCCGGTGTCGGCCTGCCGGGCTCCTCCGAAATGCCCTGCACCGGGCCCGGAAACCCGTTCCACGATCCGGACGTCTCCAACCAGATCACCGCGGTGCTGGCCGAGATCGACCGACTCGGGGTGGTGGGCGCCGGATTCCGCCCGCTGTAGCGATCACGCCCCGCAGTTCTCGAACCGCAGGGTCACCCGGGTCCCGTTCGGGGTGCGCACGGTGTCGATCTCATCGGCCAACCCGTTCATGAGGGTGAACCCGCGGCCGCGCTCACTGTCGATCTGCGTGGTGGGGGCCGGAATCCACCGGCCCGCATCGCTGATCGTGGCGACCAACGACTTCCCGTGCCGGAATGCCTCGAGTGTCACGGTGGCACGGGGATCGAACCCGCCGCCGTGCTCGATGGCATTGGCCAGCGCCTCGCCGACCGCCAGCAGGATGTCGTACTCGCGATCCGGGGCCACGTCGTGCGCGGTCAGCCAACGCCGCAAGCGATCTCGAATACCGGGCACCTGCGCCGGCGCGGCGGGCAGCACGGCGGCGAAGCTGCGCGCCGTGGCGTGCACCGGACGCACCGCCAGCAGCACCACGTCGTCGGTGTATCCGTGCGGTGGCGCCAGGCGCCGCAGCAGTTCCGAGCAGATCTCGGCGACCGGGAGGTCGGCGCATTCGGCGAGGGCCGCGCGCAAACGCGCGAAACCCTGGTCGAGGTTCTCCCCGGGCCGCTCGATCACGCCGTCGGTGTACAGCAGGATGACACTGCCGGGTGCGATATCCGCGCGACCGGTGCCGCCACGCTCCGGCGGCGGCACCGCTACCGGCGTCCGGCGGCCACCGGTCAGGAATCCGGCCGCACCGTCCGGGCCGAGTACCAACGGATAGGGATGTCCGGCGCAGGTGTACTCCAGTGTCCGCGCGCGGCTGTCGACGACCGCGTAGGTGACGGTCGCGCAGCGGCTGCCGGGCACCACGGCCGCGTAGCGGTCCATCAACTCCAGCACCGTGGTCGGATCGGCCGCCGTGATCGCGCCCGCCGCCACCCCGGCACGCAGTTTGCTCATGACCACCGCGGCGGGCAGGCCGTGCCCGACCACATCGCCCACCGAGATGCCGAGCCGATCGGAGCCGTGGAACGGCACCACCAGGTACCAGTCCCCGCCGACGCGCATGGCCTCACCCGCCGGCTGGTACACCGCCGCCACCGCGGCCGCGGTCGAACGCCGATCCAGATCCAACAGCTGATCCTGGAATTCGACGGCGATCCGATGCTCGCGCTGCATGATCCGCACCCGGCTCAACGCGGTCTGGGTGACGGTGGCGGTGCGGGCCAGCACATCCAGGTCCTCGGCGGTGAAGGTGCGCGATTCGGCCCACAGCAGCGCGACCGCGCCGACCACGCGATCCGCGCCGTCGCGCAGCGGGTAGGCGACACTGGACCGGTGGTCGGCCACACCCCCGATCACGTCGGTGCCGTCGCCCGAGTGGGCGTCACCGACCACGACCAGCCGTCCGGTGCGGATGACCTCGACGATGGGCAGCGGCGAGTCCAGTGCCAGCACCTGCTGCCTCGCCCGCACCGGAGTATCCGCGTTGTTGATGTATTCGGTTCGCACACAATCCGTTTCGGCGTCGAGCAGGGCGATGGCCGCACCCCGCGCGCCCGCACCGGACAGTGATTCCAGCAGCGCGGCCAGGACGGCCGTGACGGTGTCGGCGGTGCGCAGCACGGTATCGAGTTCGGTCACCGCCGCCATGGCGCGCGCCAGCGCGTCACCGCGCAGCCGTCCGGCCCGCTCCCGCGCCGCGGCGGCCAGCCGCGCCGCGACCCGGTCGACCAACTCCTGCGAGGTGAACGGTTTCGCCACGTAGTCGTCCGCGCCACCGGCGAAACCCTCCCGCGCGGCCTCCCGGCCCGCGCGGGCGGAGAGCAGCAGCACCGGCGTCGACGCCAACTCCGGTTCGGCGCGAACCGCGGCCAACAGTTCGAAGCCGTCCAGCCCCGGCATCATGACATCGGCGACGACCGCGTCCGGGCGATGCTCGCGGACCGCGCGCAGGGCCGATTCGCCGTCGCCCACGACCATGGTGTCCCATCGGACCGACAGCACGCGATCCAGGTGGTTTCGCATATCGGCGTTGTCGTCGGCGATGAGCACCAGTTCCCGGCGGCCGCCACGCGGTCGCGGCTCGGCCGGGAGACTGAGCCACTGCCCGGCCTCGGTGACATAGGGGTTGTTCGCCAGGCTGGGCAGCATGCCGGATTCGACGGTCCGCGTCGCGTCCGAGCGCGGCAGCCGGATGATCACCGCGGTACCGCGACCCGGTGTGCTCTCCACCGCCACCGTGCCGTGCTGCAATTCCACCAGGCCGCGCACCAGCGACAGCCCGATCCCGCTGCCCTCGACGCTGCGCCCACGTGCGTTGTCGGCCCGATAGAACCGATCGAAGAGCCGGTCCAGGTCGTTCGGGTCGATGCCGATACCGGTGTCGCGCACCGTGATTCGACACAGGTCCGGTTCCTCGGCGCGGACCTCGACCCGGATGGAGCCGTCGAAGGTGAACTTCACCGCGTTCGACAGCAGGTTCAGAACGACGGTCTCCCACATATCCGGGTCGATATCGGCCGCCACGGTGTCGCAGTCCAGCTCGAGAGTCAGCCCGGCGCGCTGGCACAGCTCCGCGAAAGAGGCGGCGATATGGGCGGTCAGCACGCCCACGTCCAGGCAGCGCGGCCGGGCGGTGGCGCGCCCGGCCTCGATGCGGGAGAAGTCGAGCAGCGAATCCACCAGTCGTAGGAGCCGACCCGCATTGCGGCGGGCGGTGTGCAGCCGGTCGCCCAGGACCGCGTCCGCGGCGTCGGCCTCGGCCAGCGCATCGTCGAGCGGGCCGAGCAGCAGGGTAAGCGGGGTGCGGAACTCGTGGCTGACATTGGTGAGGAAAGCCGTTTTGGCCCGGTCGATCTCGGCGAGTGCGTCGGCGCGGCGGCACTGCTGCTCATAGGACACCGCCGCGGCCAGCGCGGAGGCCAGCTGGTCGGCGAGCAGGCGGCAGAACCCGCGATACTGCTCGTCGAGCGGCCGACGCGGGCTGATGCCGACGACCAGCGCCCCGATGATCGCACCCTCCCCCAGCGGCAGCACCAGGGCCCGTTCCGGAGCACCGTCCGGAAACGCCTCCGCCAGGCCGGGAACGACGGCGGCCAGATCGGCGATCTCCCGGCTGTCGGCCCGGGTGGGCCGCGCGGGCGCCCCGGGGGCCAGGTCCGACAGCGACGGCGGCAGCAGCGGTGACACCGCCGCGCTCGCCCCGTGCAGGGTCAGATCGCGACCGTCGGCGTCTTCCGCGTACACCGCGATGAAGGGCAGATCGGCGGCCTGCTGAGCGCACACCGTCACCGCCGCGCGCACCGCGTCGCGCACCGTGCGCGATTCCATGACCGCCGCGTTGACGGCATTGAGGGCATGCAGTCGTCGTTCGCCGAGCACGCGCTCGGTCGTCTCGGTGACGGCGCAGAATACCCCGCACACCGTGCCCGTGGCGGCGACGAGCGGGCTGTAGCTGAAGGTGAAATACCGTTCCTGCGGACGCCCCTCGGTCAGCAGCGGCAGCATCAGATCGTCCGACCAGGTGGCGGCCCCGGTGTCGACCACGCTGGTCAGCATGGGGCCGATCGACTCCCAGATATCCCACCACACCTCGCGTCCGGCTCGCCCCAGGGCGGCCGGGTGCCGATCACCCAGGATCGGCAGGTAGGCGTCGTTGTAGACCAGGAACAGCTCCCGCGCGTCCAGCCACAGCAGAATGGGGAACCGCGACGTCAGCGCCACGGCCACACTGGTGCGCAGCTCGGCGGGCCAGTCCGCGGGCACGCCGAGCGGGTGTGCGGCCCAATCGAACTCGGCGAACCGCCGCCCCATCTCACCACCCAGCGCGATCGCGGCGCGCAGGTCGGGCGGGATCGCGGGGCCGGACGGCGGGGGTGCGGTCATGGGTGCCTCCTGACGCTCCTCAGTGCTTCCTGGCCTGCGCCGATGTCGGATAGACGGCCAGCACGCTGTCGAGGTTCGTCACCTGTAGCGGCCGGAGCACCCGCAGGTCGGAGGCCACCAGCCGCACCGATACCCCGGCGTCGACTCCGTGTTCGTGGCAGTCGAGCAGGGCGTTGAGTCCGGCGCTGCCGAAGTACGTCACACCGTCGAGGTCGACGACGAGCAGCCGGGCCGGATGTTCGAGGGCCGACTCCAGGGCGGCTCGCAGCCCCTCGGTGAGGGTGTGGACGCTGCTGATGTCCACATCGCCCTCGGCTCGCACCGTCACCGCATCGTGGTCCACCTCGTGGTCGACCCGCAACCGATTCATCCGCCGTCCCAGTTCCAACCGTCGTATACCGCCGTCGAGATTACGGGCGTCGGTCCTCCGGCGCGGCGCTACCGTGTGGACCGGAGTGCGGAGGAATGCGTTCGTGCGCCGTGAGCAGCAGATGGTCGAAGCGGCTCTGCACATTCGGCGGGGCGGGCGGTACGGAATCCAGTTCCGCGATCAGTTGCGCGGCCAGATCGCGCAGCTTCGTATTCGTCTCCTGGGACCGCCACCGCAGCACCTGGAACGCCTGCTCGGCGGTGATCCGGTAGATGCGCATGAGCACACCCTTGGCCTGCTCGATGACGGCGCGATTCTCGAAGAGGCCGGGCAACGTCTCGTCGAGCATGGTCTGCGCCGTCTCGGCGATGGTGTCGGTGAGGTCGATGTAATAGCCCGAGGTGCCGACCACCGTGCCCGCGTCGTCGAACATGCGGTCGGCCACCACGATCACATTGTGGATGCGCCCGGCGGTGTCGACGAAGCGGTGTCGGCTCGAGAACGACTCCCCGGAGTGCAGGGCGTAGTCCAGGATGTCCTGGACGTGCGCCCGGTCGTCGGGGTGCTTGTGCGACAGCAGCAGCTCCGTCGTCGGTTCGACGGTGCCGGGTGCGTATCCGTGCATCCGCGCCACCTCGTCGGACCATTCCCAGCGCTGCCCGACGAACCAGAAGCGGAATGTGCCCACGACCTGCCGCTGCCCGGTCCCGGTGATCTCGTACGCGCCCGGATCGCTCTCCGGAATCTGCACTGGCCCCTTCACTCCACGGAGTATCCCACCCCTCGAACTCCCGTACGAGCGGCTCGCCGGATCCGCTCAAAAGTGCTGTGCGGCATGTGCTCTGACAGTGCCCCGGATCGCACTGCGCGCGGAGGGCGGGGAGGTTTGACGGATGCCGGAAGTGGGCACCCCCGGAAAGTACGTCGACTCGGTGAAGAAAGCCGCCGGTTCGACGAAGTCGGAGGGAACGAGGAGAACCCGATGGCTGAGTCGACCCCTGCGCGCACCACCGCCGCCGACGCTTCCGCGTCGGCCCGGCGACGTGGCAGCCGCGGTGACAGCTATGAACACCTCGAGCCGTTGTTCGCCCGGCTCGCCGCCTTCGAATCGGACGACCCGCGCCGCGAGCGGGTGCGTTCGGAGATCGTGCGCCTCGGCCTGCCCCTGGCCGAGCACATCGCCCGCCGCTTCGCGAACCGCGGCGAACCGTTCGACGATCTGTTGCAGACCGCCCGGGTGGGCCTGGTGCAGGCGGTCGATCGCTTCGATCACACGCGCGGCGCGGCCTTCCTGTCCTTCGCGGTGCCGACCATCATGGGCGAGGTGCGCCGCCATTTCCGCGACCACACCTGGTCGGTGCGGGTGTCCCGGCACACCAAAGAGATCCACGGCCGGATCGGATCGGCCACCGAGGTTCTGGCCCACCGGCTGGGGCGGATGCCCACCGCGCGCGAACTCGCCGTGGAACTCGAGGTGGATGTGACCGAGATCAGCCGGGCCATGATCGCGGCCAACTGCTACACCACCGATTCGCTGGATATGACCGTTCGAGACCAGGACGGCGACAGCTCGACTCCGGCCGTGGAGCGCCTGAGCACCGAGGAGCCCTGCTACCGGCTGCTGGAGGACGCCATGGCGGTGCGGCCGCTCATCGCGCGGCTGCCGCAGCGGGAGCGGCAGATCCTGATCTGGCGCTATTTCGGCGCCATGACCCAGAGCCAGATCGCCGATCGACTCGGCATCTCCCAGATGCAGGTGTCCCGCATTCTGTCGCGCACGCTGACCCGGCTGCGAGACGAGGCGCTGGCGGACCCGGAACCCGCCGAAGATGATTCGAGATCGGCGCTCAGCGTGCGCTAGGTTCCGCAAAGTTAATCACTATTGCCCCGGATTCACGAATCATCTTCAGTTCACTGGACCTGATCTCGCATTATTTTCATACTTTCACTCCGAAGCTGCTCACCGAGACCAATACGACAGTCAGGAGTGCCGGTGCAGATCGGAATCCCCCGCGAGGTCAAGAACCACGAATACCGCGTGGCCTGCACACCCGCCGGTGTGCACGAACTCGTCACGCGCGGGCACGAGGTGTTCATCGAGGCCGGAGCCGGGGTGGGCTCGGCCTTCACCGACGACGCCTACGCGGCGGTGGGCGCGCGCGTCCTCGACACCGCCGACGAGGTCTGGGAGCGGGCCGACCTGGTGCTCAAGGTGAAAGAGCCGGTGGCCGAGGAGTTCTCCCGGATGCGCGCCGATCAGGTGCTGTTCACCTACCTGCATCTGGCGGCGTCGCAGGAGTGCACGGACGCACTGCTGGACTCCGGTATCACGGCCATCGCTTACGAGACGGTCACCGGTCCGGACGGCTCACTGCCCCTGCTGGCCCCGATGAGCGAGGTCGCCGGGCGGCTGGCCCCGCAGGCGGGCGCGTACCACCTGATGCGCAGTCAGGGCGGGCGCGGTGCGCTGCTGGGCGGGGTGCCGGGGGTGCGCCCGGCCAAGGTGACCGTGATCGGCGCGGGCGTGGCGGGCGGCAATGCCATCGCCATGGCGGTCGGCCTGCACGCCGAGGTCACCGTGCTGGACCTGAACATCGCGCGCCTGCGCGCCGTCGACGAGCAGTACGACGGCCGGGTGCGGACCGTCGCCTCCAACGCCTACGAGGTCGCCGATGCCGTGCGCGAGGCCGATCTGGTGATCGGCGCGGTGCTGGTGCCCGGGGCCAAGGCGCCCACCCTGGTCTCCAATGACCTTGTCGCCCAGATGAAGCCGGGCTCGGTGCTGGTCGACATCGCCATCGACCAGGGCGGCTGCTTCGCCGATTCGCGGCCGACCACCCACGCCGAACCCACCTACCGGGTGCACGACTCCATCTTCTACTGCGTGGCCAATATGCCCGGGGCGGTGCCGAATACATCCACCATCGCGCTCACCAACGCCACCCTCCCCTATGTCACGGCGCTGGCCGACCGCGGCTGGCGGGATGCGGTGGCGGCCGATCCGGGCCTGGCCGCCGGGCTCAGCACCGACCGCGGCCGACTGCTGTCGGAGTCCGTGGCGGCGGCGCACGGCTACGCCGCACACGAACTGGTCGGCGTCTAGGTTCGGTCGCGCTCGGTACCCGCCGGGCGCAGATGTTCGAAGATGAGAATGGTCTCGGTCGCGGATACCGCCGGGTGCGCGCTCAGATGTTCGAGGACGAAACCGCGCAACCCGTCGGTGTCGGCGGTCGCGACATGGATGAGGTAGTCGTCCGCCCCCGCGATGAAGTAGACGTTGAGGACCTCCGGCAGCGCCGCCAGCTGCCGCCCGAATTCGGCGAGGTATTTGCGCGAATTGCCGTGCAGCCGAACCGCGATCATGGCCTGCAGGCCGCGCCCGAGCGCGGCGGGGTCGATATCGGCGTGGAAGCCGCGAATGACGCCCCGCTCCACCAGCGACCGCACCCGGCCCAGGCAGGTCGACGGCGCGATACCGGCCGCCTCGGCCAGGGCGTTGTTGGTCATTCGCCCGTCGCGTGCCAGGTGATCCAGTAGGACTCGATCGATGGCGTCGATCGCGACCGGGCCACGCCCGGAGGTCGGCGGTACGGGTGGACGCGCGGGCGAATCCTTCCTGCTCACCGGCCTACCGTACCGAATGTTCGGGATCGCATCGGCCGGTCCGCACCACGCCGCGCGGGCGCGGTGGATGCGCTGTGACACAGGTCGCCGCTCGCGGGGCTGGCGCTACCGGGCCGCCGAGGCATACGCTCACGACGGCACGAACGCGAAATCCCTTGTTCCAAAAGAACATTCGTAGCAAATAGGACAATCGACCACAGGATTGCCGTATTCCGTCGCACCTCGTGCCGGTTCCCGACCACGCCGTCAGGCGCATTGTCGCAAGGAGTTGTGCCGGTGCCGGTTGCTTCCCGTCCGCACGTTCCGCTCACCCGCCGTCGCGCCCTCGCCGCGCTGACCCTCTTCGCACTGCCCGCCGCCCTCGGGGCGCGCTCGGCCGCCGACGGCGAGCCTGCCCGCCCGCATTGGGATTACGCGGCCGACGGTCCCGAGCACTGGGCCGATCTGGACCACCGCTTCCTGGCCTGCCGGGTGGGCCACCAGCAGTCCCCCATCGATCTGCCCCGCCACACCCCGCTCGATCCCGCCGACCATCTGACCTTCGCCTACGGCCCGCTGCCCGCGGTCGCTCTGACCGACAACGGGCACACCCTGCAGGCGGCCGTGCCCGCCGCCGGCGGACACCACATCGTTCTGGACGGCCGCCGGTACGCGCTGACCCAGTTCCACTTCCACACGCCGAGCGAACACACCGTCGACGGCGTGGGCACCGTCATGGAGTTGCACCTCGTACACACCGATGCCCGGGGCAACCTGGCGGTGGTCGCGGTGCTCATGGAGACCGGACCAGCATCCTCGGCGTTCACACCCCTGTTCGCCGAGTTGCCGCCCCCGGGCGGCTCCCACACCACCGGCCCATTCGACCTGCGTACCCTGCTCCCCACCGATCACGCCCAGTTCCGCTACGACGGATCGCTCACCACCCCGCCCTGCACCGAGGGCGTGGCATGGACGGTGCTGCGCGAACCCGTCCGGGTGACGGCCCGGGAGGCCGACCGCTACCGCGCCCTGTTCCCGCACAGCAACCGCCCCACCCAGCCCCGCAACGGCCGCCCGGTCCTGCTGGCGGGCGGCTGACGCACGCCCGAACCGCCCGCGACGCGAGCCTCGAGCGACCGGTGTGTCGCGACCCATCACAGGTGGCCGACCAGTCAGTTTCCACGTTGGAATCCGACCGCCACAGCGGGCGTCGATCCGAGATCGCCACGATCGACGGTGCCGGGGTGTAGGAAAGGACGCAGCGGCTATCGCTGCATCGGACGGACGAGGAACCGGGACCGGGAACCGCCAGCGGTGGCGCGATCAGTGGGAGGTGCGATGACGCGGGGTGTGTGGGCCGCGCCGGGTCGGGTGAACATCATCGGTGAGCACACCGACTACAACGGCGGCTACGCCCTGCCGATCGCGCTACCGCAGGTGGTGCGGTGCGCGGCGGCGACGGAAACCGATGGGCGCGTGCGGGTTACCTCCCGGCAGCACCCGGGTGAGCGGATCGACGTCGCGGTCGCGGAGCTCGGGCGGGCATCGGTCGCCGGGTGGGCGCGCTACCCACTCGGCGTGGTGTACGAGTTCCAGCGCCGCGGGCACGGCATCCCCGGTGTCACCCTCGAGCTCGACGGTGCCGTGCCGATCGGCGCGGGTCTGTCGTCGTCGGCCGCCGTCGAGTGTGCGGTGGCGCTCGCGCTGCGGGATCTGTTCGACCTTCCGGTGCGGGTACCCGAGCTGATCGATATCGCCCGCACCGCCGAGAACGATTACGTGGGCGCGCCCACCGGCAGTCTCGACCAATCCGCCGCCATGCTCTGCACCGCCGGGCACGCCCTCTTCCTGGACTTCGGCAAGGGCGACCACGAGCAGGTCGCCTTCGATCTGGCCGGGGCGGGACTGGAGCTGCTGGTCATCGACACCGATACCCCGCACCGGATGGTGGACGGCGAATACGCGCGCCGCCGCCAGCAGTGTGAGGCCGCGGCCACCGCGCTCGGCGTCGCCACCCTGCGCGAGGTCGCCGATCCGCGCGCGGTCGACACCCTCGTCGATCCCCTGCTGCGCCGTCGGGCCCGCCACGTGGTCACCGAGAACGCCCGGGTGCTGGCGGTGGCCGACGCGCTGCACACCGGGGCGGATCCGCGCACCATAGGACCGGTTCTCACGGTGGCGCACGCCTCCCTGCGCGACGACTTCGAGGTGTCCACGCCGCAGCTCGACACCGCCGTCACCACCGCCTTGGCGGCGGGCGCGCTCGGCGCGCGCATGGTCGGCGGCGGTTTCGGCGGCAGCATGGTGGCGCTCACCGAACGCGGCGCCACCGAACCGATCGCCGAGGAGGTCGAGAAGCGTTTCCGCGACTGCGGATTCGCCGCCCCGAAGTGGTTCGTGGCGCTCCCCTCCCCCGGCGCGCGGCGCATCTCCTGATCGTCGGTACGAAGGTGATCGTCGGTACGAAGGCCGCCGTCACACCAGCGATAGAGCCACGATCACCACCGCCAGCGCCGCGTAGATCGCCAGCGCCACCCGTAATCCGAAGCGCAGCAGCGCATTCTCCGACACCCCCGCACCGCTGGCCCGGTCACCCGCGACCGCCAGGATCAGCATGATCATCGGCAGCGAGGTGAAGACGGCATGGCCCGCACCGCTGTTCTGCACCGCCGCGAACCAGACCTCCAGCCCGGACGGTGCGAGCTGCTGCTGCAACGGCATCGTCAACACATTGCCGCCCACATTCGATCCGGTGACGAAACCCCCGAGCATGCCGAGCGCCGGTGCCGCCAGCGCGATCACCAGCGGCGGGGCCGCCGCCACCGCCCCGCCCACCCGCTCGATCATGCCGCCGTCGACCATGAGCCGCCCGAGCACGACGAACCCGGTCAGCGCCAGCAGCGGCCGACCCACGCGCATCAGCGCGGCCCGCACTTCCGCCCACCGCACCCGCCCCCGGTCCAACACCAGCGCCGCCACCAGCAGCGGCAGCCCCGGCGACGCCAGCAGCGCGAAACTCGCACCGCCCGCGTGCAGCGCCACGGACGGCACACCCACCGCGGTGGCCGCGCGCAACGTCGCGATACCACCCAGCACCAGCCCGTAGGCGTACAGCACCGTCCCCGGCGGAACCAACCGCCCGGGACGCACGGACCCGTCGCCGAGCCCGAACGCGGGTCGGCGTTCACCAGCGCCCACGCCCCCACCCCGAGCCATTCCACCCCGCCGAGGAATCACCCCGCCAACTATGCCCGCGCCTCGCGAGAATCGTCGCAGCCATCCCCGATCCGCACCGCCCACCGCCACGGCACGCGAGCAGCGCGACGCGCACCCACCCTCACCGCCGCCGCCGGTCGCACCACCCGGGAAGCTCGCGGCACTCCGATTCCTCGCACCACGTCCGGTCCCGCCCCGCGCGAACCGCGACACATCCGCATTCCGCACACCATCTCGGGCGGTGGGGTGTGCGGCGCGAAATATCCGGCGGGCCTCCATATCTCGCGAACCTGTCGTCCGCCGCGGGTGGGCCCGATTCCGGCCCGCAGTTCCCGCTACGGTGGCCTCGCTGGTCGCTTCGGCCGTCTGCGCGGCCCCTGACGGCCGCCGGGCGGCGCAGAGCAGCAGGCCGACGGCCGTGGTGCACAGCCCGGCCAGCACACCCGCGGGCGAGACCACGCCCAGGTGGTTGCAGACCAGCAGGGTGAGTGCGAGCAGTCCGCCCGCCCCCGCGGCTTGCACCGTGGTGCGCAGCCGGTGGTACGGCCGGGCCAGCAGCGCCGCCCAGACCGTCACCAGGGGAAAGACCAGGGCGCTGGTGACCGCCGTGGCGGTGCCCAGGGTCGGCAGCGGCAGGTCGGTGAGCGCCGCGCCGATCACGGTGGCCAGGCCGAGCGTGCCCCACGGCATGATGTTCATGCCCAGCATGGCCTGGCGCAGTGCCGTGGCGGGCGGGGCCAGCGCCAGCAGGACGGGCACGGTGACCAGCAGCGACACCCCGAAACCGGTGAGCGCCTCCACCATGGGCGCGATGCCCGCGACCACCAGCGCGACCTTGGCGGGCCCCGACAGCGGCAGCGCGCGCACCCATTCCTGAAGCGACTCGTGCACGCCTCGCCGGGTGAGCACCTGACTGAGGTAGACGCCGGGCAGCATGACCGCCGCCGCGTTCAGGACCAGCAGGCCCGCGCCCGCCGCCCCGGTGCCGAGTGCGGTCCGAGGCAGCGCGAACTCCGGCCGCCATCCGATGAGCAGCACCGCGGCCCCCACTCCCGCGACCGCGGCCCAGTGCGCCGGACGGCGCAGCCCGGTGATCATTCCCAACACCACCACCAGCGGGATCACCGCCGCAACCAACACCATTGCCGTCTATGCCCTCTCCTCGCGTACCGAATGCGCACCCAGCCTGACGGCGGCGGCGGTCGGCGGTCTTGAACGAAAATCTCGGCCCGCAAGGGTTGCAGGGCATCAGGGCCGGATCGCGCCCGGTGTCACCCCGAAGTAGCGCTTGCAGATCCGGGTCAGGTGCGCTTGGTCGGCGAATCCGGTCACCGCCGCCACCTCGGCCGGTGGCCGCCCGGCCAGCAGCAGTCGACGCGCGCGATTGGCGCGCAATCGCAGCAGGTAGGCGTGCGGCGGCAGCCCGTACGCCGCCCGGAAGGCGGTGATGAGGGTGGCTCGCGGAATCCCCGCGGCGGCACCGAGTTCGGCGATGGTGACCGACTCGGCCCACCGGTCGTGCAGGACCTGCCTGGCCACGTCCAGACCCCGGCGCGGCGGTGTGCCGCCCGCTCCCGCCCGGCCGGGGCGGGCGTGCCGACGCAGCACCGCGCCCAATCCCGCCAGCAGCAGGGATTCGGCGGTCAGCGGATCACCGGCCAACTCCTGTTCGCGGTGGACGCCGCGCAGCCGGGCGAACAACTCGTCATCGCGCACGGCCGTCTCGGGAAACCAGACGTCGGACCGGCCGAGCAGTTCACCGGCCAACTCCTCGACCAACTCGGTGTCGAAATAGAACATCCGGTAGCGCCAGCCGGATTCCGCGGCGGCGAATCCGGTATGCACCTGTCCGGGATTGATGATCACCAATTGTCCGGCGGGTATCACCACTTTCCCGCCCGCCATGTGCAGCCCTTCCGCGCCCTGTTCGATGACGCCGACGGAAAGCTGTTCGTGACTGTGCCGATCGAAGGCGAAGGTCTCGAAGCGCGCGGCGAGCAATTCCACCCGGGGACTGGCCGCGGCGGTCCACAGTCGAGCGTGCTCACCTGCCTTTTTCACCCGCACAGCCTATCGCCGGCAGCTCGGGCGGGAATGTGCTTACCCTCGGGCTTGCACGTGCAATTGCAGAATTCTTCGACTCAGCAATCTTGAAAGTCCTTGTGGCACAATCGCCTACGCGATCCACCAAATGTCAGGAGGGAGTCGTCATCAAAGCCGAGGCCGTGGGGGGTCACACCGTCGGGGGGAACGGGCCGCAGGAGAAGCCCGCACCGGTGCGCCGATTGGGGGTGAAGGTCGGCCGTCCCGGGCTCGGACGCACGGATACCCACCTCGCCCTCGAGCAGGCGGCAACGGTGGTGCGCTCCTACGCGCCGGGGGTGGTGCCGGAGCTCTTGCAGACCGCCGGTTACGCCCATGCCGTCGCCGCCATCGCCCGCCCCGCGTCGACGGCGCAGATCCAGCAGCAGGTGGAACTGCTCATGCGGCGTCAGCATCTACTCGATCGGCCCGCCCCCCTCAAATTGTGGGTGGCGATCGAGGAGGCGGTGCTGCGACGCCCCTTCGGCGGCACGGAGGTGTGGCGAGACCAGCTGGACCATCTGACCCGAATGGCGAACCGCGACAACGTGACCGTGCAGATCGTCCCGGATCACGTGGGCGGCCCGGCCATCAGCACGGTCCCGTTCACCATCTTCCGGTTCGAGCGCCCGGATGTGGGCGATGTCGTACACCTGCACCATGCGACCGGCACCCAGTTCCTCGACGACCGCACCGATCTGGACGCCTACCACGTGATCTGGGACCGCCTGAGCGTGCACGCCATGCCGCCGGAATACACCGGCGAACTCCTCACCGCCCTCACCGCGCAACGACCGGCCACCGCACTGCCGTCCGCCACCATCCAACGGGTGTGACCGGCGTCGACGCACCGCCCCACCCCGTGGGGCGGTGCGTTGGTGCGTGACCCCGCGGCGCGACCGCCGGCGAACTATCCGATGGATGAGTCCGACAGGCGCGAGGCGAGCAGTTCCTTGCCCATCCGCGCGCCCTTGCGGCTCTCGTTCTGCGCCTTGCGGAAGAACTCGACGAGCTCGGTGTCACCGTCGCGTTCGGCATCGCTGATGTAGGTCTCCAACCGCAGCGCATTGTCCAGGGACGCCTCCACGAACCAGATCAGGTTGTAGTCCTTGTCCTTGGTGCCGGTGATGGTGCCCGTCTCTTCGGTCTTGCTCATATCCGATACTCCTCTGTCGCTGACACGTCCTACGGTCGTCCTACCCACGGCAGGCGGCGGGAAACGGGGATCAGCGGGTCGGTTCGTGCACATGCGCAGCGAGCTCGGGTGCGTACAGTTCGTCGATCTCCCTCGCGTACTTGGCGGTGACGGCCCGCCGCCGGAGTTTGAGGGTGAGGGTGATCTCGTCGCCGCCCGCTTCCCAGAACAGCGGGAGGATGCGGAAGCGCTTGATCTGTTCCACCCGCGACAACCGCTGGTTCCCGGCCGCGATACCGGTCATGATCGCCTGTACCACACCGGGATTCGCGGCCAGGGTGGCCGCCGACGCGTCGGGCAGGCCGTGGCGGCGGGCGTACGGTTCGGCCGATTCGGCGTCGAGCACGATCAGTGCGGTGTTGTAGGGGCGGGCGTCGCCGATGACGGCCATGGCGCCGATGAGCGGGGTGGCGGCCTTCACGGCGTTCTCGATGGTGGCGGGCGACATGTTCTTCCCGGCGGCGTTGATGATCAACTCCTTCTTGCGGTCCACCACCGTGAGGTAGCCGTCGGCGTCCACGGTCACGATATCGCCGGTATGCAGCCAGCCGTCGGCGTCCACGGCCGCCCGGGTCTGCTCCGGCAGGCCGCGGTAGCCGCGCATGACCAGCGGTCCGCGGACGAGTAGTTCACCGTCCGGTGCGTGGCGAGATTCCATGCCCGACAGCAGTTTTCCGACCGTGCCGAGCCTGGCGTCACGCGGGTGGCTGACGCTGCAGATACAGGACAGCTCGGACATGCCCCAGATCTCGGCGATGGGAATGCCGAGTCCGGCGAAGAAGCCGAGGGTCTGGGGCGGTATGGGGGCGGCGCCCGAGAGCGCCCAGCGCAGCCGGTCGAAGCCGAGCGCGGTCCGCAGGCCGCCCAGCACCAGCTCGTCGGCGCGCTCCCATTCGGCCGCGAGTTCGGCGGGGATCGGCGTTCCGGCCAGCTGGTGGGCGCTGCGCGCGGCGGCCACACCCAGCGCCCACTCCATGGC
Source organism: Nocardia otitidiscaviarum NBRC 14405 (assembly GCF_000308635.1). Taxonomy (GTDB): domain Bacteria; phylum Actinomycetota; class Actinomycetes; order Mycobacteriales; family Mycobacteriaceae; genus Nocardia; species Nocardia otitidiscaviarum. The sequence continues at coordinate 53,290 of NZ_BAGD01000065.1, forward strand.
GCCGCGGCGGCGGTCGTCCGGCTCGTTGGCGACCTTCGATTCGATGGCCGCCTTCAGTTTCTCCCAGACACGCGGGACGGCACCCCATACCGTGGGGCGCAGCTCGGCCAGCGCGGGCGCGATCCGTGCGGGGTCCGCGACACAGGTCACCTGGGTGCCGAGCACCTCCTGCACGTAGAGGGCGGTGAGCCGATCGGCGATATGGGCGGTGGGCAGGAAGGAGGTGATGGTGTCGCCGAAGCGGAAGCCCAGCACATCGTCGATGCCGTAGACCTGGAAGAGGAGGTTGGCGTGGGTCGTCTCCACCCCCTTCGGGTTGCCGGTGGTCCCCGAGGTGTAGATGAGCGTGGCGACATCCTCCGGCCGGACCGCCCGCCAGGCCGCCTCGAAGTCGAATTCCGGTGTGCCGTAGGTGATCAGCTGTTCCACCGACAGGGTGCCCACCGGTGCGTCGTCGACGCAGATCACATGGTCGAGTTCGATGCCGCTGTCCCACAGGCGCGGCAGGAATTGCGGTTCGCAGATCACCACGCGCGCTCCGGCATTGCCGAGCACGTAGGCGAGTTGTTCGGGGGCCAGGGTGTTGTAGACCGAGAACGAGGTCGCGCCGAGATGCTGTGCGCCGACTTCGAGCGGATAGAACTCGATGCGGTTGGTCAACATCAGGGCGACGGTGTCGCCGCGGCCGATGCCGAGGCCCGCCAGTCCCGCGGCCACCGCACGCACCCGGCGCGCGTACTCGCCCCAGGTCATGGTGTGGGTGTCGCCGGGGGTGCGGAGTGCGACCGCGTCCGGGTCGATCGAGGCGGTGTGCTGGAACGCCGCGGGCAGCGTGTCGAAACGGGGGATGCTCACTGGGGGCCTTTCGGAGAGGTGCGCGACGGCGGTGCGCGCGCGGGTGTCAGCGGCGCTCGATGGCGCGAACGAGTTCGTGCACGGCCGAACTCGCGGCGAGTCTGCTGTCGAGTACGACATTGACCGCACCGCGCAGCAGCGCGTACGGCTCCCACCCGGCGGGTGCGATGGTGCGGGCGGCGCGGCGGGCGATGGCGTCGGCGATGGCGCGTGCGGCCCGCGCCGCGGTGATCCGCACGCCGAGCGGCCACGGCAGCAGTTCGTCGAGTTCACGGCCGAGGTCGTCGGCGTCGAGCATGTCGTGGGTCATGGCGGTTTCCACGATCCCGAAGTAGGCGACTCCGGCGCTGGCACCGGATGCCGCGAGTTCGACCCGCAGCGCCCGACCGAACTGTTCGACTCCGGCCTTGCTCACCATGTACGGCGATCCGCCCATGCCGGGCGCGAAGGCGGCGCACGAGGACACCACCACGACATGGCCTTTCGCCCGCACGATGTGGTCCAGCGCGGGATGCACGGTATTGAAGACCCCGGTGAGATTGATGCTCAGCACCCGGTCGAAATCGTGCGGGTCCATGGTGCGGACGGTAGCGGGCACCGGGGTGACGCCCGCGTTGGCGACGACCACGTCGAGGCGGCCCAGCCGCTCGACCACCGTGGCCACCACCTGGTTCATCCGCGCGCGGTCGGCGACGTCGGCCCCGATCGCGAGGGCGCGCGCGGACAGCGCGCAGGCCGCCTCGTGGGCGGCGGCCTCGTCGATGTCCACCAGGACCACGATCGCGCCCCGGGCATGCAGGATGTCGGCCAGTTCCCGCCCGATGCCCTGCCCCGCACCGGTGATGAGCACGACCTTGCCCGCCACGTCGAACCGCGGTGCGCCGACTCGTCCGAACAGCTCGAGCATCACGCCACCTCGTAGGCGTCGATGTCGAATCGCCGCGTGCGCCTGCGGTATTCGAAACTCCAACTGGGGTACAGCCCCGCGTTGCCGCCCTCGGGGGTGGTGTAGTAGCTCTGGCATCCTCCGGTCAACCAGACGGTATCGTCGCTGCGCCTGCGCATTTCGTCGACGAAGGCGTCCTGCGCGGCGGCCCGCACCTCCACCCGCCGCGCGCCCCGCGCGCGCAGGGTGACCAGCGCGTCGACAATGTAGGCGAGCTGCGATTCGATCATGTAGATGGCGGATTGATTGCCCGCGGCCCCGAACGGCCCCAGGGTGCAGAAGAAGTTCGGGAATCCCGCCACGGCCGTGCCGAGATAGGTGCCCGGCTGCTGGTGGTACAGCTGCGCGATGGAGATGCCGTCGCGCCCGGTGATGCGGTCGAACGCGGTTGGGATGGGTTCGAATCCGGTGCCGTGGATGATGGTGTCCACCTCGATCTCCGCCCCCGCCCGGGTCAGGATCGATCGCGGCCGGATCTCGGCGATCCCGTCGGTCACGACCTCCACATTGTCCCGATCGAGCGCGGGGAGATAGGCGTCGGAGAAGATGGCCCGCTTGCACCCGATCACATAGTCGGGTGTCACTCGCTCGCGCAGCTCGGGATCGCTGATCTGGCGGCGCAGCTGCCATCGCCCCAGCAGTTCGTACGGATATCGGAAGCGATTGTCCACGAAGCCGACCAGACCGAAGCTTTCGATCAGCGTGTACCAGGTGCCGCGGACAGCCCTGCGTGCCAGCGGGAACTGCCGCAGCAGCAGCCGTTCCAGGCCGAGGGTGGGTCGATCCAGGCGGGGCACGATCCACGGCGCGGAGCGCTGGAATACGGTCAGCGACCGCACCTTCGGCTGGATCTCGGGGATGAACTGCACCGCCGACGCACCGGTGCCGATCACCGCGACCCGTTCCCCGGTCAGATCGTGGTCGTGCCTCCAGTGCAGCGAATGGAAGGTGGTGCCCTCGAAACTCTCCAGTCCCGGGATCGCGGGATATTTGGCCTCGGCGAAAATGCCCGCCGCCGAGATGAAGTAGTCGGCCGTCAGCGGCCCCCGCGAGGTCTCGATGCGCCAGCGCGATGCCGTGTCGTCCCAGCGGGCGTCGAGCAGTTCGGTGTTCAGCCGGAGATGGCGCACCACATCGTGTCGCTCGGCGACGGAGCGCAGATAGTCCAGGATCTCGCGCTGTCGCCCGTAGGTGCGCGACCAGTTCGGATTGGGCGCGAACGAGTAGCTGTACAGTTGGGACGGCACATCGCAGGCGCAACCGGGATAGGTGTTCGCCTGCCAGGTCCCGCCCAGCTCATCGGCGCGCTCGAGCAGTACGAGGTCGTCGAAACCGGCTTCGCGCAGCTTGATCGCGAGTCCGATACCGCCGAAACCCGCCCCCAGTACGGCGATCTGCCGGTGTTCGGTGTGTGTGGTCATGAGACCGTATGCCTTTCGCGGTCAGAGGTCGAGAACGAGCGGCCCGCCGGTGGACCGGGAGACGCAGGTCAGCATGTGCTCGGCGCGCTCGCCCGGAGTCAGCAGCCGGTCCCGGTGCTCGACCTCCCCGGCCAGCACCCGGGTGCGGCAGGTACCGCAGAAGCCCTGGCGGCACGAGTAGACGGCATCGGATTTCACTCGCCGGACGGCGTCCAGCACGGTCTCTCGGCTGCCGACCGTGACCTGGGTTCCGGTGCGCGCCAGGCGCAGCGGGAAGGCGCGGCCGTCGGTGACCGGCAGCGCCGAGAAACGTTCGGTGTGCAGCGATCCCGTCGGGTCGAGCGAGAAGAAGCTGCGCTGCGCGGCGGCGAGCACGGGCGGCGGGCCGCAGACGTACACGGCCGCGCCGGGTGCGGCGGTGGCGAGGATGGCGGGCACATCGGGCGGCCCGTATTCGTCGTCGGGCCGGATATCGGCGTGGAGCGGCAGTTCGTCCAGAAACGGCATGGTGGCCCGCGTGCGCCCGGTGTACACCAGATGTCCGCGCCGACCGGCCGCCCGCACCATGGGCAGGATCGGCGTGATCCCGATTCCGGCGGCGAGGAACAGATACGACGGCGCGGTCTCGACGAAGGTGAACGCGTTGCGCGGGCCCCTGATGCGCAGGGCGTCGCCCGGCCGCAAGGTGTGCATCTCCCGCGACCCACCGTCGCCCCCCGCGATGCGACGCACGGCGATGCGGTAGCGGTCGCGATCGCTCGGGTCGCCGCACAGCGAGTACTGTCGCTGTCGCCCCGAGGGGAGGAAGACGTCCAGATGCGATCCGGGTCGCCAGGCGGGCAGCGGATCGCCCGTGGCGGCCACCAGGGTGAAGCTCTCCACGTCCACCGCCTCGATGCACACCGACTCGACCACGACATCGAGGTCGAACCCGCTGTGCCGCACCGGGTTCGGCGGTGAGATGGCGGGGGTGGTGAAGATCCGCTTGTAGACGTCCACGGCCACGCCGAGCAGGCGCAGGCTCGGCGTGGCGACGGCATCGCCCCGGGTCATGTCCGGGCCGCCGGGGAATGCGCCAGGTAGCGCAGGGCATTGTCCATCGACCCCAGCTGTGAGGGATGGAATCCCGGCCGCAGGTAGCGCGGCAGCTCGGTGAAGAAGGTGGTGAAGCTGGGGATCACCCCCCGCACGGTCGCGCTCACGAACTGCCGTCCCCAGAATCCGCCCTTGTCCGGGCTGGGATCCTTGCCGTACAGGTAGGCGGTCGAGATCACGAACAGCGGCAACAGCATTCCGGTCGCCAGCAGCCCGGTGCGCGCCCGTCGCCCGTAACCGCCGTCGACGTGCATATAGGCGTCGAACACCACGCTGCGGTGCTCGACCTCCTCCGCGCCGTGCCAGCGCACCAGATCCAGCATGGTCGGATGCATGCCCGCGGCCTCCAGGGCTGTCGACTCGAGCAGCCATTCGCCGATCACGGCGGTGAAATGCTCCATCCCGGCGAAGATTCCGAGCCGTTCCTTGAGCCATTCCTCCTTGGCCCTGCCGCTGAGCCCCTGATCGCCCAGGACGCGATCGACCAGCCACGCCACCTTCGCCACGAAGGACTCCACGTCGAGGCCGATGGACTGGAGGTGGGTGCGCGCCCCCTCGTGACTGCTGGCGTGCATGGATTCCTGGCCGATGAAGCCGGCCACCTCCTCGCGCAACCGCTCGTCGTCGATATGGGGTAGCGCCTCGGCGAGGCAGGCGGCCATGGCCCGCTCCCCCTCGGGCAGCACCAGATGCATGACATTGGTGACGTGGGTGGCCAGCACCTCGCCCGGAATGTAGTGCATGGGCACCGACGAGAAATCGAAGTGGACGTCACGCGCGTGGATGGCGTGGGCTTCTTCCTGATAGGAGCGCCTCGTTGCACTGTTATCAGCCATGGACCGACCGTACAGTGCAACATTCTCCATCGCAATGTTGCAGCCACAAATTGGCCGCGATTGTTGCAAACGGGTCGATCGCTGCTAGCGTCGTACCATGCCCTCCGCCGCCGCCACCTCGGGAAACAAGGCCGATGCCATCGAAGAGCGCATCCTCGACGCCGCCCTCGTGCAGTTCGGTCGCGTCGGGGTGAAGAAGACGACGATCGAGGACATCGCCCGGCAGGCGGAGGTGGACCGGGTCACGGTGTACCGCCGCGTGGGCTCCCGCGACGATGTGGTCCGCGCGGTGACGGGCCGGGAGATTCAGCGGCTGCTCACCGAACTGCACGAGATCCCGGCGCGGCACCGGGAGATGGCCGATATCGTCGTCGACCTCTTCGTCACGGTGGTCACGCGCTGGCGTGCCCACCCGCTGGTGGAGCGGCTGCTCACCGTCGAACCGGATCGGCTGCTGCCGCAACTCACCACCGAGGGCGGCGCCTTCTTCACCATCTCGGTCGCCGCCACCACCGAGATACTCCGAAACGCGTTGCGAGACAGGGAGCTACCCGAGCCACCCGACCTCACCACCCGGGTGGAGGTCGGGTGCCGCGTGGTGCACTCGCTCATCCTGCAACCGGTGGGACCCACCGACCTCGGCTCCGAAGCGGAACTGGCCGCCTTCGCCCGTACCTATCTCACCCTGATCCTGCCGAGCTGACGCCGTTACCAGCGCAGCACGGCCTCGATCTCGTCATCGACCAGTTCGCCGGTGGGCTCGAAGCCGAGCGCCCGGTAGAACCCCTCCGGACTGCCCGGACCGACCCGGTAGCTGGTGTAGAACCGCGTGGTCCCGCGCGCCCGCAACTGCTCGACGACGATCTCCAGAGCGCGGCGGCCGTAGCCCTTGCCCTGATGCGGCCCGGCGATCATGAACCGCCACAGCGACACTCCCGGCTCCTCGCTATCCATGCCGAGATCCAGCATGAGGAAGCCGACCGGCTCGTCACCGACGTAGATGCCGCGAAACCACGCCGTCTCCGAGAAGTGCGCCTCCGCGATGGATATCCCATTGTCCGCGACCATATTCCGCTGCTCCGCCGACAGCGTCGTACTGAGCTTGCAGACCTCGTACACCGTGTCCGCACAGAGTTTCCGCAGTTCGACCGCCGACCCGGCGTCTGATTCCGTCACGCGCTCTTCGTATCCGACGGCGGCGGTCCGGTTCAACGGATTTACGCGCGGGGGCCGGGTCCGGCGGCGAGCGTTCGCGCACGATTCCGAACGCGCGCGACGTAGCGCACGGTGAACACCATCGGGATGGCGAAGCTGAGCACCTGCACGACGATGCGCGGCGTCGGCGCGTGGGCGAGCGCCGCGAGTCCGACCGCGCCGAGGGCGAAACTCGCCGTCCACACCGAGGTGAGCACGTATCCGGTGCGAACGAACAGCGGCTGCTCCCAGAATTCGCGTGGTGCCGACTGTTTGGCGATCGACAGGGTGAACGGCGCGCGCAGCGCGAGCGAAACGCCCGCGATGACCGCCAAGACGGCATTGGCGAGGGCAGGCGTGTAGTCGTGCAGGCCCGCGCCCGGATCGGCGAAGGCGACGACGGTGATCCCGGCGAAGAACGCCGCCGAGCCCAGCTCGAGCACCAGCGCGTCCCAGCCGCGCCCGGCCCGGCGCTGATGGGCGATACCCGCGAGCGCGATCCCCGTGGCGAGCAGTGCGGACCACCGCCAATACTGCGTCGGGACGACGGCGTAGACGATCCAGGGCGCGAAGGTGCGTAGGTAGGCCACCCACTCAGCTTGATATTCCATTTTCGACATGTCAAGTCTGGAATGTAAGGTGAGGGCATGAGCCTCCGTCATGCTTTGCTCGGACTATTGGCCGAACGTCCGGCCAGCGGCTACGACCTGCTGGGCAGTTTCCGGGAATCCCTGGCCAATGTCTGGCCCGCGACGCAGAGCCAGATCTACACCGAACTCGCCAATCTGGCCGAGGCGGGCCTGATCGCCGTCACGGACGAGGGACCGCGCGGGCGCAAGGAGTACACGCTCACCGAGACCGGACGCGACGAGCTGCGCACCTGGCTCACCACCACCGAACCCAAGCGCCGCAACCGCAACGACATGCTGCTGCGCGTCTTCTTCCTCGGCATCGTGCCCGAGCATGCCCGGGACTATCTGACCGAGATCGCGGCCACCGCCGCCGCCGCGCAGGCCGACCTGTCCGCGCTGCGGGAGACCACCGCATGGAGTGACAGCGACCTGTCCCGCTACGGCCGCATTGCCATGGAGTGGGGCGAGCGCTTCCACGCTATGAACCGGGAGTGGGCACAGTGGGCGCTCACCCAACTCCCCGACCCGGACCGGTAGCCATTCCGGCACCGCACGGACCCCCGCATCCGCCGACACCGACGGCCCGGTACCAGAGCACGCACCGAAGGTTATACCCACGGCTGCGCAGCACCGGCGGTTGTGCCCGCGAGTACGCGCTACCTACCGCCCCCGCTGTGAACGTGCGAACGTCCGCGGTCACCGACAGGAGCGCGCGATGTCATGGATGCGTCCGCGTGGTGTCGGTGGTCGCGGCCTGACGGTTTCGGCGTGCCGGGATCGGCAGCCTGCGCCGACCGCGGGCGTCCACGGCGCGCATGAGCGTGGTGACCAGGCGGGAGCGTAGCCGGGAGGCCGGGTACCACAGTGGCTCGCGGGGAAGGGCGGGGCCGCGCGGGACGGTGATGGCCTGTTGGCGGCAGTATTTGCGGATTCCCGCCGCGCCACCCCAGCGCGCGCCGATACCCGAATCCTTCCAGCCGCCCATGGGCAGGGCGAAGCTCATGAGATTGGCGAAGGCGTCGTCGATATTGACCGCCCCCACCTCGAGGCGGCGGGCGACGCGTTCGCCGCGGCGGCGGTCGCCGGTCCATACCGTGGCGGACAGGCCGTATACCGAATCGTTGGCCAGCCGCACCGCCTCGTCCTCGTCGGCCACCGCGACGACCGGAATCAGCGGTCCGAAGGTCTCCTCGGTGAGGCAGAGCATGGTGTGGTCGACGTCGGCCAGCACGGTCGGCTCGAAATAGCGCCCGCCGCCGAACGCCTTGCCGCCGCACAGGATTCGCGCGCCCTTGGCGACGGCGTCGGCGACGTGCCGGGTGACGATATCGCATTGCGCGGCGGTCGCCATCGCACCGATATCGTGGGTGAACGCCCGGCCGTCGCGGCCCTGCCGCAGCGCCCGCACCTCGCCGACCAGCCGTTCCACGAAGCGGTCGTAGACGGCTGCCTCGACGTACACCCGCTCCACCGAAATGCACACCTGCCCCGCGTTGAACAGCGCCCCGTAGGCGATTCCGGCGGCGGCGCGGTCGATATCGGCGTCGGCCAGCACGATGGCCGGATCCTTCCCGCCCAGCTCCAGGCTGTAGGGGATGAGCCGCTGCGCACAGGCGGCCGCGATGGCGCGGCCGGTGCGGGTGGACCCGGTGAACTGCACGAAATCCACGGTGTCCACCACCGCGCGGCCGGTGTCGCCGCCACCGGTCAGCACGGTGAACACCGGCGGCGCCCCGATCTCGGCCCAGCCGCGCGCCAGTTCCACCGCGCTCAGCGGTGTCACCTCGGACGGCTTCACGAGCACGGCGGCACCGGCCAGCAGTGCGGCGAAGGCGTCGAAGCAGGGGTTCAGCAGCGGCAGATTCCACGGCGTGACGATGCCGACCACCGGATACGGCCGCACGGTCGAGACCAGTCGTTTGGCCAGGCCGATCGGGCTGTGCGGCCGGGGCCGCTCGTCGGCGAGGAAGCCCTCGGCGCGGTCGGCCCAGTACTTCGCGAGATCGACGGCGGCGGGCACCTCGATCGCCGCGTCGAATCGGGTCTTACCGGTCTCCGATCGCACCACCTCGGTGAGCCGGGGCCCGTTGTCCAGCAGCCAGTCCTGGAATGCGCGCAGCCATTTCGCGCGCTCGCGCACCCCGATGGCCTCCCATTCCGGCTGCCGCGCGCGCAGCCGCCGCACGGCCTCGGCGACCGCGGCCGCCGAGTGGTCGGTGACCCGTCCGACGACGCGGCCGGTCGCCGGATCGCGCACGTCGATAGCGGCGGTGTCGGGCGCGCGGCCGGTGGTGTCGGGTGTGGCGGTATTCGACACGGGAATCCCCTCGATCGGTTCGTCCGGCATTGTTTGTCGGTTCGTCACGCGCGGGGCAGCCGCACCAGCATCTTGCCGGTATTGCCCCCGCGCATCATGTCCAGGAAGGCGTCCACGGCGTGGTCGATACCCTCGACGACGGTCTCCTCCGCGCGGAGGGTGCCGTCGGTCAGCCAGCCCGCGGCGGTGCGCACCCACTCCCCCGCTCGTGCGGTGTGGTCGCCGAGTAGGAAGCCGCGCAGGGTGATTCGCTTGCGGGTGGCCAGGTGCAGATTGCTCGGTCCCGGTGCCGGGTCGGTGTCGTTGTACACCGACACGGCACCGCACAGCGCCACCCGCCCGAAGTCGTTCAGGACGGTCAGGGCCGCCTGGAGGTGCTCGCCGCCGACATTGTCGAAGTAGACGTCGATGCCCTCGGGTGCGGCTGCGGCCAGCTGGGCCGCGAGATCGCCGCCGCGGTAGTCGATGGCGGCGTCGAAGCCGAAGTCGTCGAGCAGGCGCGCGCACTTGTCCGCGCCGCCCGCCGAGCCGATCACCCGGGCGGCCCCCAGATTGCGGGCGATCTGTCCGGCCACCGAACCGACCGCCCCCGCCGCTGCGGAGACGAAGACGGTATCGCCCGCCCGCACCCCCGCGATATCGGTCAGCCCCACATACGCGGTCAGCCCGGTCGCACCCAGTACGCCCAGATACGCCTGTGCCGGGGAACGCCGCGTATCCACCGGCTGCGCGTCGACAGCGTCGAGGACGGCGTATTCCCGCCAGCCCGCGAAGTGGATCACGCTCGCACCCACCGGAATCGACGCGGCGCGCGAGGCGGTGACGGTGCCGACGGCCCCGCCCGACATGGCCCGGCCCAGTTCGAAGGGCGGCATATACGATCTGCCCGCGTTCATGCGACCGCGCATGTACGGGTCCACCGACAGCCACTCGTTGGCCACGAGTATCTGCCCCGGCCCCGGTTCGTCCAGGGTGACGTCGGCGAGTTCGAAGTCGCGCGGTGTCGGCTCCCCCTGCGGGCGGGCGATCAGTCGCCATTCCCGTGACCGTGTCATCGTGCCCCCAGCGCCTGCCGGTACAGCGGACTGTCGACGCTGTAGTAGTTGCAGTGGAATCCGCTCGGAATCGCGAACGGTATCCGCACCCGGGCCAACGGTCCGGATGCCAGATCACCGGCCGCGAACACCGCCAGCTCGGTGTCGGCGGCACCGGCCGCGTGGACCAGAGTCAGTGCGTATCCGTCCACTTCGTCGGTGGCTCCGACGCGGGGGGCGAAGATGAGTTCACCGGCGGCGGCCCCGTCCCCGAAGTGGTAGACGTCCTCGGCCCCGGTGCGGGTGTCCACCCGCACCACCGAGTCCATACCGTCGGCGCGGCCGTCCACCGAATGCAGGTTGCTGTTGGCGAAGGCGTAGCGGCTGGGCCGCGTCATGAGGCGGTCATCGGGCCGGGGGAACTGGATGTCGCGGTCGTTGAGGATTTCCTCGCGCACCACGTCGGTGTGTGCGGCCGGGTCGATCACCCAGCGCCGCAGGCTCTGTCGCGTCTCCCGGTGGGTGCGGCGGCGGCCGTCGACGTCCGGGAACAGCGCGGTGCCCTCGGCGGCCGCCACATCGGCGACGATGCGGCCGTCCTCCTCCCACACATTGGCCTGATGCATCATGTGCCGGGGTGCGGCCTCGAACCACCGCACGTCGTCCGCCCCGCCGCGACGGGGCATGACCCCGAGTTTGGTGGGGCGATCGGGATCCCACGCCACCATCGGCCCGCCCGCCATGGCCCGTCGCAGGCTGACGTCCAGCGGCGTCACCGGGAACACCACGTGGTTCTCGGTGACGAAGAAGGTGTGCAGCATGCTCTGATGCGGCACCGGCACGGTTTCGGTGACGATCGGGGTGCCGTCGGAATCGATGATGTCGTAGCGCAATTCGGGGGCGGTGCCGCCGCGGCGCGCGATGGAGCCGATATTGATCAGCTCGCCGGTGGCGTGGTCCACGGTCGGGTGCGCGCCGAAGGTCGTGGTGACGACGCCGCCGTAGTGTTCTTCGCCGATGGTGTCGAGGCTGCGCGGGTCGAGTTCGACCGGCGGCGCGCCCTCCATGAGCGCGAGCAGCTTGCCGCCGTGCAGGACGACATTGGTGTTGGCGGTGTTGTACCGGGTGCCCGCGGCCAGCGGATCGGTGCTGGCCGGATTGCCGTGCACGCCGAAAAGCCTTCTGCCCTCCTTCATTTCCAGCAGCAGCTTGTCGGTGCGTACCCAGCGGTTGCGCATCGAGACCCGGCGGCCGTCGAAGAAGAAGGCGTACACCATGCCGTCGCCGTCGAACCAGTGGTAGTCCTCGTCGGTGGGCGGATACAGCGGCTCCGCGCCGTTGCGGTAGAACACCCCCGCCAGATCGTCGGGCAGCTCGCCCTCGATGAACAGGTCGGGGGCGTCCACCTCCATCCGGGTGGGCCGGTGATGGCCGGTGAGGAAGGGGCTTTCGCGATATCGGGTGCCCACCATGGCGTTCAGCTCTCCCGTTCCAGCACGCCCAGCGGGGTGCCCACCGGATAGTCGGCGTCCACCTCGACCGCGCCGTAGCGCAGTACGCCGCCGACGGGGGCGGGGATCTCGGTCTCCACCTTGTCGGTGCCCACCGTGTACAGCGGCTCCCCCTCGATCACGGCGGTGCCGTCGGGCACCAGCCAGCCGAGAAAGGTGCCGTCGGTCATCGACACATCGAGTTTGGGCATCCTGATCTCCATACGACTTCCGCTTTCGTCCACCGGACCCGAGGTCCGCACCGTTCTACTGCTCCAGACGCAGGGCGCGGCTGGGACAGGCGGCCACCGCCTGCGCCGCGAGTTCGCCTTGCGCGTCGGACAATTCGGCGGGCAGCACCCGCGCCACGCCGTCGTCGCCGACGGCGAACAGTTCGTCCGAGACCGCCTCGCACAGTCCGTGTCCGACGCACAGGTCCCGGCTCACCACTACCTTCACGACTCTCCCTCACCGGGTCAGCACGGTGCAGCCGCTCAATCCGGGCGCACCGTAAACATGGGACAGCGCGGTGCGCACCGGCCGGGCCACCTGTCGCGCACCGGCCGCGCCACGCAATTGCAGGACGTTCTCGTGCAGCTGCCGCAGGCCGGACGCCCCGATCGGTTCCCCGTTGGCCAGGCAGCCGCCGTCGGTGTTGACGGGCAGGCGACCGCCCAGGCCGGTGGCTCCGCCCTCGATCAGCGCGGTCTGCTCGCCGTGCTCGCACAGGCCGGTCTCGGCCAGATGGATGATCTCCGCGCCCGCGTCGGTGTCCTGCACCTGGACGATATCGATGTCCGCGGGCCCGATTCCGGCCTGTTCGTACACCGCCCGGGCGGCGTCCACGGTCGGGCTGTCCCCGCGCCGGATGGACAGCGACGGGCTGAGCACCTCGAACGAGCCCGGCGTGCGGGTGCGCACCGCGACCCCCGCCACGTATACGGGATCGGCGCGAAAGCCCTTGGCCGCCTTGGCACTCGACAGTACGAGTGCGGTCGCGCCGTCGCCGGGTGAGCACAGCATGTACTGCCGCAGCGGGTCCACCAGCATGGGTGAGCCCTCGATATCGTCCACCGACAGCGTCTTGCGCCGCCAGGCATTCGGATTCAGCGATCCGTTGTGGAACGCCTTGGCCGCCACCCGGCCGAGCAGTCGCGGCGGCAGCCGGTGCTCGTACAGGTAACGCTGGATCTTCAGGGCGAAGAACTGCGCGGTGACCGCCATTCCGGTACTGCCGTACCAGCTTTCGAGTCCCAGGTGCGCGGTGGAGATGGTGAACGCACCGCGTGGGTGGGCGTCGAAGCCGACCACCAGCGCGAGTTCGGCCGCCCCCGAGTCGATGGCGTGCACGGCGGCCAGCAGCGCACTGCTGCCGGTGGCGCACCCGTTGAGGACATTGACGAACGGCACCCCGGTGAGTCCGAGTTCGGTGACCAGGCTGTCGGCAGATCCACCGGACAGGCTGCCGCCCACCGCGTAGTCGATATCCGACCAGTCCACCCCCGCGTCGTCGAGTGCCTGCCGCGCCGCGAGCACGGCCTGCTCCCGGGCGGTGGTGTCGCGGAAGCGACCGAAGGGTCGGCAACCGATCCCGATGACGGCGGTCTCGGACATCACCGTTCCCCTTCGTCGATGGGCGCGAACGCGAAAGTAGTTGCCGTTCGCCCGGATTCGACGAGCACCGGCAGGGTGGTCAGCCGCATCGGCATACCGATGCGCAGGCGTGCCGGATCGCTGTCGGTGAGCAATGTCTCCACGATCAACTGGCCGGGCAGTTCCACATAGCCGAGTCCGAAGGGCACGAAGTCGTCGGGCCGACGCGCGTAGGGCGGGCTCGGCGGCGGGAAGCGTTGCACCGTCCAGCTCCACAGCACGCCCTCGTCGGCGAGTACGGTCTCCGCGATCTCCGTGCCGCCGCAGCGCGGGCAGGTGGCACCCAGCGGGAAGTGGTGGTCGCCGCAGCCCGCGCAGCGCCCGCCCCGCAGGCGATAGCGGCCCCCGGCCGACACCATCAGCTGGGGGTCGATCAGTTCATCGGTCACGATCGCTCATCTCCTGATCCGTTGCCCGGGGACGGCCACGCACCCCGCGTTTGAGCACCACCACATCGCCGTACACGCGCGCCTGACAGGCCAGGCGCACCGGCCCGCCACCGCGCGCCCGCAGCTGACGCACCGCCTGGGTTTCGGTGTCGGCCGGTTCGGACAGATGCTCGGGCTGGTCGAGCACCTCGATATGGCAGACCAGGCAGTCGCCGAGGCCGCCGCAGATGGTGGGCCAGCGGTACCCGGCCGCCTGGGCGGCGGCCATCACGGATTGTCCGGTCGCGGCGGTGAATCGCAGGCCGGACGGGCGCACCGTCACCGTCGGGCCGCGGTCGCTGTCGGTCCCGCTCATCCGTGCCGCGTTTCGTTCCAGGGCCTGCCTCGATCGGGGTCGGGTTCCCGGTCCAGGCCGAGCACGCGTTCTGCGATGATGGTGCGCTGGATCTCCGAGGTCCCGCCCGCGATGGTGAGCCGTCGGCTGTCCAGCAGTGCGTACGCCTCGGGGGTGAGGGCCGCGTCGTCGGAGTAGGCGGCCCGCGCGCCCACGATCTCGTAACCGATCTCGGAAATGCGTTGGGAGAGCTCCGATTGCGCGAGTTTGGTGATGGAGCCGCGCGCCCCGTCGGCCGCACTCGCCCGATTCCGCAGATTGGTCAGGTGCAGTGCGCGTTCGGTGACCAGCAGGGCGGTGAGCCGATCGCGCAGCACCGGATCGCGCCAACCGCCCGTGGTTCGGGCCAGCGCCAGCACCGGAGCCAGGGGCACCCCGCTCGCCTCGGAACTGTCGGAGAGTCCGGATCTTTCGGCGCTCAGGGTGGACAGCGCGACCCGCCAGCCCTCCCCCACACCGCCGAGCCGGGCCGCATCGGGCACCACCACCTCGTCGAGGAACACCTCGCAGAAGTGCTGTTCCCCGGTGAGCTGGCGCAGCGGGCGCACGGTGGCGCCGGGTGTGTGCATATCGAGCAGAAAGCAGCTGATACCGGCGTGTTTGGGCCGTTCGGGATGGGTGCGCGCGAGCAGCATGCCGTAGCGGGCCTGGTCGGCGAAGGAACTCCACACCTTCTGCCCGCGCACGATCCAGCGGTCGCCGTCGGGGGTGGCGCGGGTGGCCAGTCCGGCCAGGTCCGAGCCCGCGCCGGGTTCGCTGAACGCGCATGACGAATTCGAAGTGGGCCAGGTCGTAGCGCTCGTGCGGACCCAGCATGAGGAAGTCGGCCTGATCGGACGACCGGCCGTGCAGTCCGTGCCCGCCGTAGAACATGAAGATCTTGAACGAGGTGATGCCGAAATCGGTGACCAGCGACGGTATCTCGGCGATGTGCTCGGCGCTCATGGGGGCCAGGTGCAGGGCGTGGTCCACGAACGAGCGCCCCGACATCCGCTCCAGCACCTCGGGGACGAAATCGCGGTACGCGCCACCCCGGTTCAGGTAGTAGCGGCCGGTGCGCATATAGGTGAGCGAGGTGGTGACGCCACCCTGGGCGCAGGCGCGGCTCTCGGTCTCGGCGTCCTGCGACAGCTCGCGGTAGATACCCCAGTGCTGGTGGGCGTCCACCGCTCCCGGAAAGGCCAGCAGGCCCTGCGCGTCGACCACCCGGTCCGCGTCGGTGACCGTCTGATGCGGCCCCACGGCGGTGACGACGCCGTCGTGCACGGCGATATCGACCGGTTCGGGATGGTCGGTGGTCGGATCACCCGGTCGCACCACGCGGGCGTTCCGGATCAACAGGTCGGTCGCCACGACTGCTCCAGTTTCTCTGTGCGAAACATCTTTTCCAACTCGGCGATCATCGCAGTAGGATGCGCTGACAGTCAACGCCACAACGTCCGGAACTGTTTCGTACTGGGAAACGCACGGTGGCGGGTGAGGAGTCGGGTGATGGATGGACCGCTGTCGGGAATCCGGGTGCTGGAGGTGGCGACGCTGTTCGCCGGACCGCTGGCGGCGACGCTGCTGGCGGATTTCGGGGCCGAGGTGGTGAAGCTCGAGCATCCCGGCGGCGACCCCGTGCGCGGACACGGCGCACAGCGCGACGGGGTCGGCCTCTGGTGGAAGATGCTGGGTCGCAACAAGAAATCGGTGACGCTGTATCTGGGCGCACCGGAAGGGCAGGAGATCTTCCGCCGGATGGTGGCCGACGCCGACGTGGTGATCGAGAACTTCCGCCCCGGCACCCTGGAGCGCTGGGGACTGGGCTATCCCGAACTGCGCGAAATCAATCCGGGACTGGTGCTGGCCCGGGTGACCGGATTCGGGCAGGTGGGGCCCTACGCCCGCCGTCCCGGTTTCGGCACGCTGGCCGAGGCGATGAGCGGGTTCGCCGCCGTCACCGGAGAACCGGACGGCCCGCCCACGCTGCCACCCTTCGGCCTGGCCGACGGGATCGCGGCGCAGGCGACCGCTTTCGCCGTCCTGACCGCGCTGCGCGCCCGCGATCGCGACGGACACGGCCAGCAGATCGACCTCGCCATCATCGAACCGATTCTCACCCTGCTCGGTCCACAGCTCATCGCCTACGACCAACTGGGCGAACTCCAGCCGCGGATGGGCAATCGATCCTCGAACAACGCGCCGCGCAATGTGTATCGGACCGCCGACGGCGGATGGGTGGCGGTGTCCACCAGCGCGCAATCGGTGGCCGAGCGGGTGATGCGACTGGTCGGGCGGCCGGAGTTCATCGACGAACCCTGGTTCGCCTCCGGTGCCGAACGCGCCCGGCACGCCGACGAACTGGACGCCGCGGTCGGGGCGTGGATCGCCGACCGCCCCACCGACGAGGTGGTACGCGCTTTCGAGAAGGCCGAAGCCGCCATCGCGCCGGTCTACACCGCCGCCGATGTGCTCACCGATCCGCAATACCGGGCGCTGGGCACCATCGCCGAGGTGCCCGATGCCGAACTGGGGACACTGCGCATGCAGAACGTGCTGTTCCGACTCTCCGAGACACCCGGCCGAATCCGCTGGGCGGGACCACCGCTGGGCGCGCACACCGCGGAGGTGCTGGGCGAGTACGGCGTCGACGCCGCGGGACTGGCGGCGCTGCGGGACGCGGGGGTGGTCGCATGACGTACCCGGCGCATTCCCCGGACCGCCCGGCCCGACCCGTCACCACGCGCGATCCCCTGCTGGAGGCGGTGCGCGGCGGCATCCGGCTGATCGAACTCGGTCAGCCCTTCTTCACCGGCATGCCGTGCTCCCCCAACCATCCCGGCTTCCGCATGACCCTGTCCCGACGCCACGGCGATATGGTGCGGCCCGACGGCGGGTCCGCCGCCAATGAGGTCATCGTGACCGGCGGGCACGTCGGCACCCACATCGACGCGCTCAGTCACGTCAGCCACGACGGACGGCTGCACGGTGGCATCGACGCCGCGGCCGCTCAGCGGGGCGGCGCGTTCAGCGCCCACGGCGCGGAACTGTTGCCCGGGTTCCTGCGGCGCGGCCTGCTGTTCGACATCGCGCGCCGGCACGATACCGACACCCTGCCGGGCGGATACGAGGTGACCGTGGCCGACCTCGAGGGCGCGGCGCGCGACGCCGGGTTCGCGCCGGAACCCGGTGACGTGGCGCTCATCCGCACCGGCTGGGCGCGGCACTTCGACGACCCGCCCACGTATCTCGGTGGCACGACCGGGGTTCCGGGCGTGGGCGTGCCCGCCGCACGCTGGCTCGCCGCGCACGGCGTAGCCGCCACCGGCGCCGACACCACCGCCTACGAGCGCATCGCCCCCCGCGCGGGACACAGCGTCCTGCCCGTACACCGAATCCTGCTGGTCGACTCCGGAATCTACATCCTCGAACACCTCGCACTCGAGGAACTCGCGGCAGCCGAACTGACCGAATTCGTCTTCATGCTCGCTCCCCTGCGTATCGTCGGCGGCACCGGCTCCCCGGTACGCCCACTCGCGGCGGTGAGCCGATGACCGAGCCAGCCAGCACGACCGATGCGACCGAGCCGAGCGAATCGACGGGACCGACCGAACCTATCGGGCGCTCAGGAGCGAGCGGGCCGACCGCACCTACCGAGGGCACGGAGCCGAGAGAGCCCACAGGGACCACAAGGACCACAGGGACCGCATGGCCGACAGGGACCGCTGGGCCGACCGGATCGACCGCGTCCACCGAGCCGACCGAGCCGACGGGCACGACGAAGCCGACGGCACCCGCCGAGTCGGCCGCCCCCGCCAAGGCGACCGCGACGACCGACCCTCCGGTGGCTTATCGGCTGGCGGAATTCGCGGCGGCGGCGCGGGAGCAGGGGGTTGGTGCGGAGTTGCGTGCCGACGCCGCGCGGCGTGTGCTCGATGTGCTCGGCAACAGCATTGCTGCGCAGCGGGTTCCGGCTGCGGCTACGGTGCGCGCGTTGGTGACCGAGTGGGGCGGGGCCGCGCGGGCGACCGCGCTGGGGCTGCCGGGCCGGTATCCGGAGGCCGCGGCGGCGCTGCTCGGCGGCACCCTGGCACACGCTCTGGACTTCGACGACACCCATCTGCCGTCGGTGCTGCATCCGTCGGCCACGGTGGTGCCCACCGCCCTGGCCGTCGCCGAGGCCACCGGAGCCACCGGGGCCGCACTGCTGGACGCCATCGCCGTCGGCATCGAACTCACGGTACGCACCGGCATGGCCGGATATGATGCCGCGCTGGGTAATTCGGTGTTCTTCGAACGCGGACTGCATGCCACCGCCATCTGTGGCGCGCTGGGTGGCGCGGCGGCCGCGGCCATGCTGTACGGCCTGGACGCCGCCGGGATCGCGCACGCGCTCGGCATTGCCGCCAGCATGGGTTCGGGCCTGCTCGAGGCCAATCGCACCGGCGGCACCGTCAAGCGGGTGCACTGCGGCTGGGCCGCGCACGCCGCGGTCACCGCCGCCGGTCTGGCTCGACACGGCCTCACCGGCCCGCCGACCGTGCTCGAGGGCAGATTCGGTCTGCTGCACGCCTTCTGCGGCGATCGGGCGCATCCGGACCAACTGCTCGACGGGCTCGGCGAGCACTGGGAACTGCCCAGGGTGTTCTTCAAGCCGTATCCGTGCAATCACTTCACCCACGCCGGTATCGACGCCGCCCGCCGCCTGCGCGATCGCGGTGTCACCGCCGCCGAGATCGTGTGCCTCACCCTGGGCGCGCCCACCCCGGTGCTGCGCACCATCGGCGAACCCCGCACCGCCAAACAGCGACCCGAATCCGGCTACCACGCGGCCTTCTCCGGCCCCTACACGGTGGCCGCGGCCCTGCTCGGCGGCGGCGGACTCGGCGTCTTCCACGAGGACTTCACCGACGTCGCCGCCCGGGACCCGGCCCGCCTCGCCCTCGCCGCCAAGGTGGTCTGCGTCCCCGACCCCCGCTGCGACGAGATCTTCCCCCACCAGTTCCCGGCCACCCTGACCGCAGAACTCCGCGACGGCCGCACCCTCACCGAACATGTGGCGGTCAATCGCGGCGGTCCGGGCGACCCGCTGTCCCCCGACGAGCTGGCCACCAAATTCCGCCTCAACACCACCGGGGCACTCTCCCCCGCCCGCGCCGACGACATCACCGAGATCGTCTACGGTCTGGCCGATCTCGACGATCCAGGAAAGCTGACAACCCTGCTGCACTCCCCTACCTAGCCCGCACCTACGCGTGCGAAAGCAGCCCGGCCCCTCGGCCGCCGGGCTGCTTTCGCACGTCCGCAACACGCCGGGCGCTCAGGAAAACTGCTGGTCACAGCGGTGAAATTGTCGGCTCGAGGTATTGACTCACAAGTGTTTCAGACCATTAATTGACGCTACTCGAAGAAACACTGTTTCTCTCTGAGAGACAAAGGAGTCACCTTGAGAATCAGAACCCTGTCGGCCGCGCTGTCCTCCGTCTGGATCGCCGTGGCCGCACTCGCCACCACCCTCGCCCCCGTCGCCACCGCCGACACCACGGTGACCAAGGTCGAGAACAAGGTCGAAATCCGCTGTGCCTTCCGCATTCTGAAGCAGAGCAGCGACTGGTACTTCCCGGCCGGAAACCCCAAGGGCCTGCTGTGGCTGCAACACGGCTTCTCCGCCGCCAACGACGCCATGGACGACACCGCCCGCAAGTTCGCCGCCCAGGGCTTCCTGGTGTTCGCGCCCACCCTGCCGACCTCCAGCCTACTCGGCTGCACCATCGCCAACCTCGGCAACAACACCGACTTCCTGCACAATGTGGCCGATCTGTTCGGCAAGTCCGCCGACCCCTCGGACAAGCTCGGCCGCAGCTTCGCCGACGCCAAGGCCAAGGCGGGACGGCCGGAACTCGCCCTGCCGACCTCCTGGGTCTTCGCCGGACATTCGGCGGGCGGCGAGGCGGTGCCGTTCGTGGCGCAGGAACTGCGCGCCGATTACCCGTCCGCCTTCGCCAATCTGCGCGGTGTCATTCTCTTCGATCCGGTCAAGAGCATCATCGGCAACAACCTGAGCAGTTCGCTCAACCATCTGAGCAACAGCACCCTGCCCGTCCTCGCGATCTCCGCGCCACCGTACAGCTGCAACCGGAACGGCTCGGGCACCGCGGAGATGCTCGAACAGTTACCCCGGCCGTTCCTGGGCGTCCTGGTCACCACCGCCTCCCACATCGACGTGGAGGCGTCCAGCGCACCCGGGCCGGACAAGTTCGCCTGCGGCACTCCCCAGAGCAAGAACGTGGATGCGCTGCAACGGCTTTCGGTGGCATGGGCCGGTGATTTCGTGAGCGGCTCGACCACGGCCGACTACTACCCCGGCGGTGTGTACTTCCAGAGCCTGGTGACCGCCGGAATCCTCGAGCCCCTGTCCTGAATCGGCATCACTGCGATCCCGGCCGCGCCGGAGGGAAACCTCCGGCGCGGCCGAGCAGCGCGGGGACGGGGCTGCCCAGTACCTCCCCCAGCCAGGTACCGGTCGCGCTCACCGCCTCCGCGCGCACCCCGGTGCCGATATCCATGCGGTGCAGCAGATACAGCAGATCCTCGGTGGCGATATTGCCGGTGGCGGCGGGTGCGAACGGGCAGCCGCCGACCCCGCCGGTGCTGGCATCCAGGATGCCCGCACCCGCCTCCAGTGCGGCAACGGCATTGGCGTAGCCGGTGTTCCGGGTGTTGTGGAAGTGGCAGCGGACGGGAACGCCCGGAACCAGCGCGGCGGTGCCCGCCACCAGTGTGCGAACCCGATCGGGGGTGCCGACGCCGATGGTGTCGGCCAGGGCGATCTCGTCGGGTTCGGCGGCGGCGACCCGGCGCACCAGATCCAGCACGGCGGCGGCGGACACCTCCCCCTCGAAGGGGCAGCCGAAAGCGGCGGCGATGGTGACGGTGCGCCGGACGCCGGATGCCGCGGCGCGCCGGGCCAGCGCCGACCAGCGTTGCACCCCCTCGGCGGTGGTGCAGTTCTGATTGCGCCGACTGAACGTATCCGTCGCCACCACAACCACATTGATCTCGTCGACATCGGTCGCCAGGGCGCGGTCCAGACCCCGGTCGTTGAACACCAGCCCCGCGTACGAGACACCGGGCACCCGAGGGACGCCCGCCATCACCGCCTCCGCGTCCGCCATTTGCGGAACCCGTTGCGGATTCACGAAACTCACGGCTTCGATGCGGCGCAGCCCGGCCTCGACCGATCGTTCGATCAGGCGGATCTTGTCGGCGGTCGCGACAATCGCGCGCTCGTTCTGCAATCCGTCGCGCGGGGCGACCTCCAGCACGGTGACTTCCACGCCCAACCTCCACCATTCACTCGTCTTGCCGCCCTGTTTCTCCCAGGGATACAGTGTTACCACTTTCCCACACTTTACCGAAATGGAGGCGACGCATGGCCGCCGCACCGCACCCGATCCCCGGGCCGCTGGCCGATCTGCGCGTGATCGAGATGGGCCAGCTGTTGGCCGGGCCGTTCTGCGGGCAGTTGCTCGGCGACTTCGGAGCCGAGGTGATCAAACTGGAAGCGCCCGGCGGTGGTGATCCCATGCGCCAGTGGGGCCGGGAACAGTCCCAGGGCAAATCGCTGTGGTGGCCGGTGGTGGCGCGTAACAAGAAGTCGGTCACCTGCGATCTGCGCCAGGAGGAGGGCCAGCGGCTGGCACGCGAACTCATCGCGCGCGCCGATATCGTCATCGAGAACTTCCGCCCCGGCACCATGGAGCGCTGGGGACTCGACTACGACCGCCTGCGTGCCGACAATCCCGGCCTGATCATGGTGCGGGTCACCGGATACGGCCAGACCGGGCCGTACGCACCGCGCGCCGGATACGGCTCCATCGGCGAGGCCATGGGCGGCATCCGCTACACCACCGGCGATCCCGACCATCCGCCCGCGCGCACCGGTATCTCCCTCGGCGATTCGCTGGCCGCCGTCTTCGCGACCATCGGCACCCTGACCGCGCTGCACCACCGGGAACGCACCGGACAGGGACAGCTGGTGGACTCCGCCATCTACGAGGCGGTGCTGGCCATGATGGAATCCCTGCTGCCCGAATACGCGGTCACCGGCTATCAGCGCGAACGCACCGGATCGGTGCTGCCGAATGTCGCTCCCAGCAACGTGTATCCGACCGCGGCGGGCGAGATGATCCTCATCGCGGCCAACCAGGACACGGTGTTCGCGCGACTGGCCGAACTCATGGGCCGTCCCGAATTGGCAACCGACGAGCGGTATTCCACCCACACCGGCCGGGGCGCGCGGATGGCCGAACTCGACGATGTCATCGCCGCGTGGACCGTCACCGCCACCGCCGACGAACTGCTGGAGCGACTGCACGGCGCGGGCGTTCCGGCGGGCCGGATCTACACCGCCCGGGATATGTTCGCCGATCCGCACTTCGCGGCGCGCGAGGCCATCGTGCGGATCGCGCATCCGGAATTCGGCGAACTGCCCATGCACAATGTGGTGCCCAAACTCAGCGCCACCCCCGGCACCATCCGCCACTGCGGTCCGGAGCTCGGCGAGCACAACGCCGACGTGTACGGCGGCGTGCTCGAACTGTCCGCCGACCGCATCGCCGCACTCGCCGACAGCGGCGTCATCTGAGGGAACGCCCATGAAGGATCTCGCCGAGGACGCGCGCAGCGCCGGCTACGGGCAACGCCTGGGGCCCGGACAGCGGCCCGCCGTGCTGGTGGTCGATATCTGCGCCGCCTATCTGACCGACGGTTCGCCACTGCGCGCGCCGGTGGAAGACGCGGTGACAGCCGCCGCCGCCGTGGTGCACCGGGCCCGCGCGGGCGGCCATCCGGTGCTGTTCACCCGGGTCAGCTATCGGCCCGGCACCGCGGAGGGCGGACTGTTCCGGCGCAAGGTGCCCACCCTGGCGGTCTTCGAGGAGGGCAACCCGCTCGCCGATTTTCTCGACGACCCCGCTCCGCTGCCCGGGGAATGCGTAGTGGTCAAGCAGTATCCCAGCGCCTTTCACGGCACCGCGCTGGCCGCCAACCTGACGGCGGCCGGTATCGACACCCTGCTCGTCACCGGTCTCACCACCAGCGGCTGTGTGCGCGCCACCGCCACCGACGCGCTGCAACACGGCTTCCGGCCCATGGTCGTCGCCGATGCCTGCGGCGACCGCGACCCGCGTCTGCACGATGCCAATCTCTACGATCTGGACGCGAAGTACGCCGATGTCCTGAGCCTGGACGCGGCGCTGCGCCTGCTGCCCTGACCTGGCCCGCACCCGGGACCTCCGGGTGCGGGCCGGGCACGCGGTGCGGACACTCGCGCCGGGTGTGATCGGATCGGTCGGACGCGGCAGGCACAATCAGGACATGCCAGACGGTCCCAAGCCCACCTCCGAGCACGTCGGATACTCCGTGCGCACGGTGGCCGAGCGGATCGGGGTCCCCACCGCCACCCTGCGCAGTTGGAACCGGCGCTACGGCATCGGACCGCAGCAGGACCGGCCGGGTCGGCACCGCCTGTACACCGAGGCCGATATCGCGGTGCTCACCCGGATGGTGGATCTCATCCGGGCCGGGGCGACCCCGGCCGGAGCGGCCGCCACCGCCCGCGGTCCCGCCCTGTCGCTCGGCGACAAGGCCGCGCTGCTCACCGCCGCCTTCGCGTTGGAGAGCCGGGCGGTGTGCGCGCTGCTGGACACCCACCTGCGCGATTACGGGGTCATCGACACCTGGGATCGGCTGTGTCGCCCCGCCTTCGCCGATATCGTGGCGCGCCAGCTCGACGGGGAGGGCTGCGTCGACGTGGAACATCTGTTGTCCTGGTGCATCATCGCCACCCTGCACCGCGCCGCGCCGCCGCCCGACACACCGCCCGGACCGGTGGTGCTGGCCTGCACCAGCGGCGAAACCCATTCGCTGCCACTGGAAGTGCTACGCGCCGCCCTGGCCGAACGCGGCACGGGCGCGCATATGCTCGGCCCGGACGTGCCGACCGCCGCCCTGGCCGACACCCTGGCGCGGCTGCCGTCCCCGACCACCGTGCTGCTGTGGTCACAGCAGGAGTCCACGGCCCTCACCTCGGCCATCCGCGTATGCGCGGACGCCGATGCGACCGTCTACCTCGGCGGCCCCGGATGGGACACGCTCATCCTGCCCGAGTCCGCCATCCGGCTGGACAGCCTCAGCGCCGCGGTCGATCGGCTGGGCTGAGTTCGTCCAGCACGGCCAATGCCGCCTCGAGCGAGTCGACATGGCGGACACCGTGCGCGAATTCCTTTCCCGCCCAGCCCGGTCCGGCAAGCACCAGATCGACCGCCGGGTTGTCGGCGTTCGGCATCGATTCCGGGCGAGCCGTCTCCGAGGTCTGCGACCACAGCACCACGACGGCCGGACCGGCCCGGCGGGCGAGCGCGTCGAGCAGGGCATCGGCGGGGACGGCCGCCCCGAGCATCAGGGTCGGTCGCCCCCGTTCGGCCAGTGCGGCGCGCAATACCTCGAGTGGCAGCACGTGCTGCTCACCGGCCGCGCAGGCGAGCACGATCGGTCGTTTCTGCTCGGTGCCGGTCAGGGCGGGCACGGTGTGATGCAGGCCGGTGGTCAACGCCCACGACAACACGTGCTCCACATCGATATAGCCGTCGCCGCGGCGCTGCCGCTCCACGATCGCGCCGAAGGCGGGGCGGCACAACCGATTCCACGTCTCCACCACCCCGTGGTGCGCCAGATGAGCGGTGACCAGGGAGAGCAGCGCGGAGACATCCATGCGTTCGGCGGCGGCCACCACCGGTTCGACGTCGCCGAGCGGGGGCGCGGGTCCCAGCACGGTTTTCGCCGCCCGCGCCGCACTGACCGGACTCGCCCCGGCACGCACCAGTTCCACCATGCGGGTCACCACGGCGAGGTCCTCGGTGGTGTAGTGGCGGTGCCGGCCGGGCCGGTGCCGCTGCGGACCGAGCCCGTAGCGCTGATTCCAACTGCGCAGCGTCGCGACGGGCAGGCCGAGCAGCTTCGCTACCGAGCCGACCGTGTACTCGGTCACGACGGGCACCTCCGTCGGCTCGGTCGCAACGGGAACCTCGGTCGCCTCGCTGGGCTCGGTTGGCCCGGTGGGCTCGGTCCGCGCCGGATCGGGGCGCATCAGCGCACCGCGTCGTTCCCGACCGACGCGCGCCGACCCGCACCCCACCGCTCGTATCCGGCGCTGAGGGCGCACAGCAGGCCCCAGCCGGAGGTCACCATCAGGGTTTTCGGCCGCTCGGGACGGCCGCGTAGCGCTCGGGCGAGCACCACGGTGTCGGCGGTATCGGACGCCACCCGCATCAGGGTGGCGGCTCGCCGAGCGCGCGGATCGGCCGCACCCGCCATGACCAGTCCGGAGGCCAGATCTCGCAACCCGATCAGGCGAGCCAGCGGGCGCAGTTCCGGCTCCTCGTCGGTGCCCAATCCGGCCGGGTGCAGCATGATCTCGGGCCGGACGGCCACCGCGAGACCGTAGCCCGCCGTCGCGAGGCCCAGCAGTCGGGTCGGGGTAGCGGGGTTCATCGGGTCACCTCCGGGTGTCCGAGGACGAGTTGCACCACATTCAGGTAGCCGGATCGGAAGCCCGCCTCCGAGTAGGCCAGGTAGAGCCGCCACATCCGGCGGAAGATGCGGTCGAAACCCTGTGCGGCCACCCGCTCGGTCTCGGCGGTGAAGCGCTCCCGCCACAGCCGCAGGGTGTGCGCGTAGTGCGGGCCGATCTCCTGCCGCTGCACCACCCGCAGTCCGGTGTGCTCCGAAAGCCGCTGGGACAGCAACATTTCCGAGGGCAGGAAGCCGCCGGGGAAGATGTACTTGTGCACCCAGGTGTAGGTGCGTCGGCTGGCCAGCATCCGGTCGTGCGGCATGGTGATGGCCTGGAGGGCGATCCGGCCGCCGGGGGCCAGCACCCGTTCCAGGGTGGTCAGGTAGTCGGGCAGGTAGTCGTAGCCGACCGCCTCGATCATCTCCACCGAGACCACGGCGTCGTACCGGCCGTCCACGGCACGGTAGTCGAGCAGGTCGATGGTCATCCGGTCCGCCAGCCCGGCCGCGGTGACCCGCTCCCGGGCCAGTCGGCGCTGTTCCCGGGAGAGCGTGACGGAACGCACCGTGGCCCCGCGCGCCGCCGCCCGGATGGCCAATTCACCCCAGCCGGTGCCGATTTCGAGTACCGAGGAACCCGGGCCGACACCGGCGGCGTCGAGCAGCCGGTCGATCTTGCGGCGCTGGGCGGCGGCGAGGTCGCCCCACACCGGTGGTGGGTCCAACCGGTCGAAGTCCGCCGCCGAATAGGTCATGGTCTCGTCCAACCACAGCGCGAAGAAGTCGTTGGACAGGTCGTAGTGGTGTGCCGCGTTGCGGGCCGCGCCCGATTCGGTGGCACGCATCCCGCGCGGCAGCCGCGGCAGGCACAGCGTCCGCAGGGTTTGCAGCGACTGCGGGACCAGTCGGTCGATATGCGCGGCCAGGACGGTGAGCACGCCGGGCAGATCGGGTGCGGACCACTCCCCGGCCATGTACGACTCCCCGAAGCCGATGAGTCCGCTGTCCGCGATCCGACCCGCGAAACCGCCGGGGTCGTGGATCAGCATGCGGGGTGCGGTCGGATCGTCGGCGCTGCCCAGGACACGGCCGTCGGGGAATTCGACCCGCAGCGGCAGCCCGCGCACGGCATTGCGGAACAGTGCGGCCGCCACCGGCCGCCCCAGGGCGGCGCGCCAGCCGCGCGGCACCCGGTGCAGTTCGGCCCAGCGGTCGTCCCGGGATTCGGCGTCGTGCGGCACGCTGTCGCGCGCATCGACGTGGCGCACATCGACATCGTGCGCATCAGCGTCGTGCGTGTCGGCGGCGTGTGCGTCGAGCGCCTGCGCGTCAGCGTCGCTCGCATCGAGAGCGTGCGTGTCGGCATCGCGTACGTCGAAGGCGTGCGCGTCAGCGTCGCTCACGTCGAGAGCGTGCATGTCGGCATCGCGTACGTCGAAGGCGTGCGCGTCAGCGTCGCTCACGTCGAAGGCGTGCGCATCAGTGTCGCTCACGTCGAGAGCGTGCGCATCAATGTCGCTCGCGTCGGGCGCGTGCGCATCCGCGGCGTGCGGCTCGATCGGAGCGGTCGCCCGGGGGCAGTGGGATGTGGTCACGACAGCCTCCTACGAGATGTGTTGTGGTCGCGGCAGTACCGGCAGGCCGCGCGCCCACAGCCGCAGCCCCTGCCAGCGGATGCGCGCCGTCACCCGCCAGGTCTCCAGCGGGTGGGTGAGCAGTACGCGCAGCAGGGTGTGCGGGTCCGCGGGCAGCACGCGCCCGGACATGCTGGCGGCGAAGAAGGTTCGCCCGTCCGGTCGGTCCAGCACGATCGCCAGGCGCAGCCGGTCGGTCGGCACCGGGGCGCGCAGCCGGTAGCGTCCGGCCACCGGATTGAACGGCGAGACGTGGAACCGCTTCGCCACGGTCGATTCCGTGCGCGCATCGGGTTCCACCACGTAGCGGTGCACGCCGCCGTAGGTGTTGTGTACCTCGGCGACCACCGCGCGCACCGCTCCGGCGTGGTCGTGGCACCAGTAGACGGTCAGCGGATTGAACACGTAGCCGAGCACGCGGGCGTTCGTGAGCATGAGGACGTGTCCGCCGTCCGCGTCGATCCCGTTGTCGGCCAGGCAGCGTTCCACCACGGCCCGCACGTCGCGTCCGTCGTCGAGGCGCGCGAACGGCCGCAGATACCACGGCAGCCGCGGCGGTTCGTCCAGATCGACCAGCCAGCTGTAGCTGCGGTAGGTGAACCGGTGCCGGACCGGCTCGGTGCGAGTGTGCCGGATGACGGTCCGCACCAGCCGGGGCGCGGTCACGACGGCTCCCCGGCGGCCACCACCACCGCGGAAGGGTGCCGCGGCCACCGGCCGCCGATCCGTTCGGCGGCGCGCAGTCCCGACAGCGCGCCGTCCTCGTGGAAGCCCCACCCGTGGTAAGCGCCCGCGAAAGCGACCGTGTGATCGCCGATCTCGCGCAGGCGGTGGCGCGCGGCCATGGATTTCGGCGTGTACTGCGGATGTTCGTAGGTCATGGTGGCGAGCACGGTCTCCGGTGCGACCCGATCGCCGTCACCGAGGGTGACCAGAAAGCGCCGGTCGGCGGATTCGGTCAGCCGCTGCAATCGGGAGACGTCGTAGCTGACCAGAACGCGGTCGGGGGCGGCGGCGCAATCCGGCAGCCGGTAGTTCCAGGAGGCCCGCGCGCCGGAGCGGCGCGGCAGCACCGATTCGTCGGTGTGCAGGATGGTGTGGTTCACCGAATACGGCAGTGCCCCCAGGATTTCGGCCTCGGCCGTCGTCGGGGATTCCAGCAGCCGCAGCGCCTGATCGGGGTGGGTGGCGATGACGGCGGCGTCGAAGAAGTCCACCCGGTCGGCGTCGTCGCGCACCGCGACCGTCCGCGCGCCCCGGTGCACGGCGCGCACCGGCGTCGCGGACCGCACCGCGTGCATCCGCGCGGCGACGGCCCGCACATAGGTGGCCGATCCGCCGGTGACGGTGCGCCAGGTCGGCGACCCGAACACGGTGAGCATGCCGTGATGGTCGAGGAAGGTCAGCAGATAGCGCGCCGGATACTCCAGCGCCCGCTGCGGCGGACACGACCACACCGCGGCCACCAGCGGCACCATGAAATGGGAGGTGAAGTACGGCGAGAACCGGCCCGCCGCGAGGAATTCCCCGAGCGTGCGCTCCTCGTCGCCACCGTGGGCGGCGAGTTCGTCGCGGGCGAGCCGGTGGAAACGCAGGATCTCACCGAGCATGGCCAGGTACCGGCCGCGCCGCAGGGTGCCCGGTTCCGGGAACAGTCCGCGCGGCCCCTTCGCGCCCGCGTACTCGAGGCCGCAACCGTCGCAGCGCACCGACATCGACATATCGGATTCCTGTGTGCGAACTCCCAATTCGCCGAACAGCCGCAGCAGTGTCGGATAGGTGCGGTCGTTGTGCACCAGGAAGCCGGAGTCGACCCCGAGGGTGTCACCCGAACCGTCGCGGCGGGCCGCCACCCGGTGTGTGTGGGCGTGCCCGCCCAACCGGCCGTCGGCCTCGTACAGCACCACATCGGCATCGCGGGCCAGCACCCAGGCGGCGGTCAGGCCCGAGACGCCGCTGCCGATCACCGCCACCCGGCGGTTGGCTCCGGTCAACGCTCGCACAGCGGCACGATCCGCTCGTCGCCGCCGGTGGTGGGCGAGGTCAGGAACAGGCAGGTGTTCAGGCCCGCAGCGTCGATGGCGGCCCGGATGGCCGCCCACTCGTCCGCACTGCGCGCCGGGGTGCGCGAGAGCACGAATCCGGAGGTGCGCTCCGGGTTCACGACCAGTGCCCAGGAGTAGTCCGGATCGATCGCCGTCACCACGTAGTTGGTGGGCGGGTCGGGCTGGTTCCAGAAGGTGACGCCCAGTTGCGCATTGGTCACCGGGTCGTTCACCCGAGCCCTGCCGACGATCTCGTCGGTGGTGCCGAACCAGGTGGTGCAGCGGTTGCGGACGGTGATGTCGCCGTCCGGCATCAGGCTGTAGTCGGCGCGGGTGTCGCGGGCGCAGGCGAGGTTGAACGGCTGCGGAATGGCGGCCAGCTGCTGCCACGTACCCAGGTACCGCTCGACGTCGAGCCGGGGCACCGGGGTCACGGGCGCCGCGGACGCGGTCGCCGGCAGCAGCGCCCCCGCGGCGAGGGCCGCCGCCGCGGTGGCGAGTACCGCCGACATCCTCCGGTGCTGTCGATGTTCCTTCATCGTTCTCCACTCCTTCGCACGAGTCGCTGGACTCGGTCGACGTGCTGGTGTCGACAGCGTATCGTAGAAACGATGCAAAAACGATGCATCATTGGAAATCGCATCGCCAGCAGGAAGGCGCCCCCGCTATGCCCGCACGGCCCGCCGATCGGCTCGACGACCTACTCGACCGCACCGTCGTACTCGGCTACACCCGCCTCGGGCTGCGGCTGCGGCGCCGGTCGTGGCAGCCGATCCCGGCGGACGCGTTACGCGGCAGGACCGCACTGGTCACCGGCGCGAACTCCGGAATCGGCCAGGCCACCGCCACCGGTCTGGCCCGGCTCGGGGCACGGGTGACGCTGCTGGTGCGCGATGTCGAGCGCGGCCGCCGGGCGGCCGCCGCGATCGCGGCCACGGTTCCCGGCAGCGCGCCGCGCGTCGACGAGTGCGACGTGTCGAATCTGCTGCGGGTGCGCGCCTACGCCGAGGCCCGCGCCGCCGCCGCGGAACCCCTCGATATCGTCGTGCACAATGCGGGGGTACTGCCGTCGAGCCGGACCGAGAGCCCCGATGGCCACGAACCGTCCCTGGCGACCCACGTGCTCGGCCCGCTGCTGATGACCGAACTGCTCGCCCCCGCTCTCGCCCGGTCGGACTCGGCCCGGGTGATCCTCATGTCCTCGGGCGGGATGTACACGCAGCCGCTGCCGGTGGTGGATATCGAGTACCGCACCGGCCGCTACCGGGGCGCGGCGGCGTACGCGCGCAGCAAGCGAGTACAGGTCGCACTGACTCCGATCCTCGCCGAACGCTATGCCGCGCAGGGCATCTCGGTGCATGCCATGCATCCGGGCTGGGTGGACACCCCGGGCATCACCGCCGCCCTGCCCGGCTTCCGCCGCGCACTGCGCCCACTGCTGCGCACCGCCGCGGAGGGCGCCGACACCGCCGTATGGCTGGCGACCGCCGATGTGCCGTCCGGCCTGTTCTGGCACGACCGGCGCTCGCGGCCCACGCACTACCTGCGCCGCACCCGGGAACTACCGGGCGACCAGGAACGCGTATGGAGGTACTGCGCGGCGGCGGCCGGGATCGATCCGGGCAGCCGCCCCGCCAACCGAGACCAGCCTGTCGACTGAGACCGGCCGGTCGACCGAGACCAGCCTTGGTCGCCCGCGCCTACGACAGCGCGACGCTGCAACGCCTCGCGTGCCGGCCGCCGCAGGATCAGGTGGTGGCCGAACTGCGCGCCGCCGGTTCCCGCCGAATCGCCGGAGTATGGAGGCCGCCGAGGTGACGGCCACCGACGATCCGGCGGCGGACCGCACCGTCGACGCGGTGGTGCAGCCGGGGCTGCTGATGGCGGAACGGTCGATGCATTCGACCGAGACCAGCCAGCCCGACCGACGCCGGTCGGTTGGCAGTCGGTCGGCGGACGGCGGACGAGAGTCGCTCACATGCCGCGGAATTCGACGATGGGGGCCGGATACACCGATGCGGGCACACCGGCGCGCCACGGCCGGTGCACCTCGCCGCCCGGCAAGTCCGCGAGCTCGGGCAGCCAGCGGCGCACGTAGTCGCCGTCGGGGTCGTAGCGCTCGGACTGCAACAGCGGGTTGAGCACCCGGCTGGACCGGGTGTCGGTGCCGGTTCCGGCGGCCCACTGCCAGTTCAGCCGGTTGTTGGCGAGGTCGGCGTCGACCAGCCAGCGCTCGAAGTGCGCGGCGCCCTCCCGCCAGTCCACGCGCAGCGTCTTGCTCAGGAAGCTGGCCACGATCAGGCGGGCGCGCCCCGGCATCCACCCCTGGGCGAGCAACTGGCGCATGGCCGCGTCCACGACCGGGTAGCCGGTGCGGCCGGCCCGCCACGCCTCGAGGCCCGTGCGGTCGTCGAGCCAGGTCCGGCTCTCGGACCGGTAGTCCGCGTGCGCGACCTCGGTCCGGTCGGCCAGCACCTGGTGATGGAAGTCCCGCCAGGCCACCTGCCGCACGAAGGCGTGGCCGCCCGGGGTCGAGGCATCGGTGCGGTACACCACCTCCGCCGCCGAGAGGCAGCCGAAGTGCAGATAGGGCGACAGACCCGAGGTGCCCTCGGCGGCCAGCAGATCCTTGCTGTCCGCGTACCGCTCGACCGGTCCGGACAACCAGTGCGCCAGCAGCTCACGGCCGGTGATCTCACCGCCCACCCGCAGTTCCGGCGAACCCGGCTGGTCACACAGGTCGGCCGGATCGGGTATCGGGTCGCTGGCGATATCGGGCACGGCCAACGCGTCGGGGGCGGGCAGCGGTGCCCGCATGGGCGTTTCCAACCAGCGGCGGAAGTAGGGCGTGAACACCGCGTAGTGGCCGCGACCGGTATCGGGTTTCACCTCGGCGGGATCCACTGCGGTGATCGACGCCGCGTGCGTGCGCAACCGGCGGCCACCGGCCGAGAGCCGCTCCCACAGGGCATTCTCGCGGTCGCGGCTGTAGCGACTCACATCCTCGGCGATATGCACGGTGCGCGCGCCGACCTCGGCCGCCACCCGTTCGACCTCGTCGACCACGCGACCGTGCCGCACGATCAGCCGACCGCCCCGGGACCGCAGTTCGGTATCCAGTTCGGTGAGCGCGGCCCGCAGGAATCGCAGCCGGTTGGGCGCGCCCGTTCTCGACAGGATGGCCTCGTCGACGACGAAGAGGGGTACCACCTCCGTCCCCTCGCGATGGGCGGCGGTGAGCGCCGGATTGTCACGCATGCGCAGGTCGCGGGTGAACAATGCGATGGAGGCAGCCATACCACCAGCATACGCCCCAATCGATGCACAATCGATTCACACCGTACGGTGGCACAACGCTTTGTTTGTGGAAACACCGTTTCGATGTGACACTATCGGCGGTATCCAAGAACGAAACTGTGTTTCGCACAAGAGAACAGAGGCAACGTATGGGAGCGCATCCGAACGGCTGGTGGATCCTGCTGCACCTGGTGCTGTTCGTGTTCTGGCTGGGCGGCGATCTGGGCGTGTACTACTCCAGCCGCTTCGTGATCGATCCGCGGCTCACCCCGGCCGCCCGGTCCTCCGCACTGGCGATCATGAGCGGACTCGATCTGGGGCCGAAGATCTGCCTGGTGCTGTTCCTGCCCAGCGGCGTCACCCTGATGGCCCTCGAACCGCACGGGGCGTCGCTGTTCGGAATCGATTTCTTCCCCTGGTGGTTCGTCGTGGCGGTCTGGCTGTTCGCCGCGGTGTGGTTGACATTGGCCGTCATCGCGCATCGCACGCACGGACGCATCGCAGGCATCTATCGCGCCGATCTGGCCATCAGGGTCGCGGTCATCGCAGGGGCGCTGACGTCGGGCGGCTACGCGCTGGTGGCCGCCGAGCCGTTCGGCGTCACCACCGATCCGCGCTGGCTGGGCGGCAAGATCCTGCTCTACGGACTCGCCATCGCGGCGGGACTGGGCATCCGAATGACGTTGCGCCCCTTCGGCCCCGCCTTCGCGACCCTGATGTCCTCGGGCTCCAGCGAGCCGGTGGAGCGCACGCTGCGACGCAGCGTGGACGGCTGCCTGCCCTATGTGTGGGCGATCTGGGGCAGCGTGCTCGCGGCGGCCGCGCTGGGCGTGCTCAAGCCCGGCGCGGATCTGTGAGGCGGCGCGGTCGTCCCGAATACCCTCACCCCGAGTACCTCGTCAGCCCGCGTAGCCCAGTTGCGCCGACACCGCGCCCGCCGCCTTCTGCAACATCGGCACATATTCCTTCAGCCGCGGCTCGAAGCGCGACAGCGGCCCGCACACACTGATCGCGGCCACCACGCCGCCGTCGTGGTCGAGCACCGGGGCCGCGACCGAGGCCGCGCCGATCTGCCGCTCCCCCAACGAGATCGCGTATCCACGCTTGCGCACCTCGGCCAATTCGGTGCGCAGCTTGCGCGGGGTGGTGATGGTGGCGTCGGTGAAAGGGGTCAATTCGTGGCGGTCCAGGTACTCGTCGATCTCCTCCCCGCGCAGGAAGGCCAGGATGGCCTTGGAGGAGCTGCCCGCGTGCAGCGGATACGGCACACCGAGGGCGACCTCCATCCGCAGTTCCTGATCCGGCACCACCTGATCCACGTACATGCGGGTGTCACCGCGCCGAATGGACAGGGTGGCGGTCTCCCCGGTCTGCGAGGCCAGGCGACGCAGTTCCGGTGCCGCCATGACCCGCAGGTCGGTGCGCGCGAGATAGGCGCGCCCCAGTGCGATGGCGGCGTGACCGAGCGCGTAACGGCGGGTGGTGGGCTCCAGGGTGATCAGTTCGCGATTGCGCAGCGCCGTCAGGATGCGATGCACCGCCGCCTTGGTCAGCCCCAGTTCGTTGGCGATCTCGGTGACCCCCAGATCGGGTCGTCCGGTTCGGCCGAACAGTAGCAATACATCCATGGCGCGCTCGACGGCGGCAATGGAACGACTTTGATTCTCGGCCTCGGTGTCCGACACGCCTACAGCTTAGGGCACACCATTTCCCATTGGGAAACGCCCCGCCGAATCCCGCGAGTCCTGGACATTTTCGCCGCACCGCTTGCACCGCACCGATTCACAGCGTTACCTTGTGCGTAACAACGTTTCCACTACCGAAACGGAAACCCTGTGAGTTCGACGAATCTCCGTGCGGTACTGGCACAGTGGGCCACCGGCGTCGTCGTGGTGACGACCATCCGCGACGACGGCGGGCGGCACGGCATGACGGCCAGTTCCTTCACCAGTGTGGCCCTGGATCCGCCACTGGTCTCCATCAGTCTGACCACGGCCAGCACCACCTGCCGACTCATCCGCCGCAGCGGGGTGTTCGCGATCAATGTGCTCGGCCACGATCACGAGGAGATCGGGCGGCGCTTCGCCACCGCGAGCGGTGATCCCGCCGCCCGCTTCGCACTCGGCGACTGGGATACCGCGCCCAGCGGAGCGGCGATCCTCACCGACGCGGTGGCCTGGCTCGACTGCGCGGTCGCCGCCTGCCATCCGGCCGGGGACCACACCATCGTCCTCGGCCTGGTCCAGGACGCGGCCCGGCCCCGGCCCGCACCCCCGCTGATCTACCACGACCGCACCTACCACGAGGGGATTGCCCGATGACCGCCGAACGACCGACCGGCCAACGGCTCGTCGAAGATATGACCGATGCGGAACGGCAGCGCGCCGAACGCG
Organism: Nocardia otitidiscaviarum NBRC 14405; assembly: GCF_000308635.1. Classification (GTDB taxonomy): domain Bacteria; phylum Actinomycetota; class Actinomycetes; order Mycobacteriales; family Mycobacteriaceae; genus Nocardia; species Nocardia otitidiscaviarum. The sequence continues at coordinate 88,471 of NZ_BAGD01000065.1, forward strand.
TCGACGCCGTGCTGCCCGCCCTGCGGGCCGCCGCCGAGGAGGCCGATCGCACCGCCACCTTCCCGGCCTCGCATATCGAACTGCTGCGCGATGCCGGACTGCTCGGCCTGGTGGTGCCGGAGAAGTTCGGCGGCCTCGGCGGCACCCTGCGCGATCTGGCCGCCGCCACCTTCGCCATGGGCACGGCCTGCCCGTCCACGGCGCTGGCGTACTTCTTCCACAACACCAGCGCCTCGCGCGGGCTGCTGCCCCTGGAGGCGATCGACGCCGGACTCTTCGCCGCCGAGGAGATCCCGGTGGTCCGCGCCTTCGCCGAGAAGGTGCTGACCCGCATGGCCGACGGCGTGTGGCTGGCCAACTTCGCCTCCGAGTCGGTGAAGACGGCCAAGGCCAACATCACCATCGCCACCACCGCGCGCAAGGTGGAGGGCGGTTGGATTCTCCAGGGCGAGAAGTCCTTCGGCTGCGCGACCGGGGTGGCCGACTACTACCTGACCTCGGCCAAGCTGGAGGGCTACGAGACCGCCGAGGGGTTGGCGACCTTCTTCGTACCGCGCGACGCACCCGGGGTGAGCGTGCGCGCCCCCTGGGACGGACTCGGTATGCGGGCCACCGCCAACAATGGCATCCGGCTCGACGAGGTGTTCATTCCCGAGGATGAGGCCCTTGCGGTTCCGGGCGCGTTCACCAAGATGCTCACCATGAGCAGAGGCAGTTTCGTCGGCAATCAACTCGCCATCGCGGCGGTGTACACCGGCTGCGCGCAACGCGCCTACGACGAGACCCTGACCGCGACCACGCGCAAGACCTTCGCCGACACCGGGGAGCCCATCGCCTCCTCACCCGTGCACCAGGTGCTGATCGGCGAGATGACCCGCCAGTTGCGCACCGCCTACCTGTGGCTGCGCTATCAGCTGAGCATCGAGACCGCGGAGCCGCCGATCACACCGAAGTCGGAGGTGTTCACCCAGTGGCGGCTCGGCAAGGGCGCGGTCACCGAAGCCTGCTTCCAAGTGGCCCTCGGAGCGCTCAAGGCGGGCGGCACCTCGGCGGCGTCCATGGGCGGTCCGGCCGGGCGCGCGCTGCGCGATCTCGCCATGGGGCTGGTCATGACGTTCCCGGCCGAGCGGGGCATGCTCGAGGTGGCGCGCATCGTCACCGACGCCGAGGCCAATGAGCTGTTCACCACCGCTCCGGAGGCGGCGCGATGAGCGCGGCGCTGCCCGAGACCCTCGATCTGATCGACGGCGAGTGGGGCACGCCGAGCGTGGATCTCGGTCTGGCACTGGAGGATCCGGCCACCGGAGCCCCGGTGGCCCGGGCCGTCGCCACCGCCCCGGAGCGTATCGACCGCGCACTCACGGTGGCGGACAACGCGTCCGGAGCCATCACCCCGGACCTGCTCGACGCCGTCGCCGACGGCCTGGAGCCGCTGCTGCCCCGCATCACCGAACTCGACGCCCGCGCCACCGGCGTGCCGATCCGGCAGACCGAACCCCTCGGCGTGATCGTATCGGGCGCGTTTCGCCTTGCCGCCGAACAACTTCGGTCGGGCGCACTGCGAGCCGACGTGGCGGGGG
>NZ_BAGD01000064.1 GCF_000308635.1 Nocardia otitidiscaviarum NBRC 14405
ACACGCATGCGGTGTGTTGAGAGCAGACACCTGCGGGGTATCCCCGCTCGTGCTTTGCTTTCCACGCGCTGTGTGGACAGTTTCATAGAGTTACGGCGGCTATAGCGGTGGGGAAACGCCCGGTCCCATTCCGAACCCGGAAGCTAAGGCCACCTGCGCCGATGGTACTGCACTCGACAGGGTGTGGGAGAGTAGGACACCGCCGGAACATCCTTCACGAAAGGGGACCCAACACTGGGTCCCCTTTCGGCGTTTCAGCACCCGCTGCCGCGAGGACGCTCGACGCTGCGTGATTGAATTTGAGTTGGCGGGTTCCCCCGTCAGCCCTCACGCGCAGCGCAGCGCCGCGGCCGGGTACGGCAGGCACAACAGGACTAGAGAGGGATCACCGTGTCGGAGCAGAACGACGGCAGGAAGCCGTTCCGCCGTAGCAGCGGATCGGGCCAGGGCGGTTTCCACCGTTCGGGACGTGATGACGCGGCGGGCGATCGACGAGACCAGGACCGGGCGTCCGGTCCGCGCCGCGAGGGCGGCTACAACCGCGACAGCTCCGGCCGTGGCGAGAACCGCGGCGGCTTCCGCCGCGAGGGTGAACGCGGGAGCTCCCGCCGAGACGACGACCGCGGCTTCCGCCGCGGCGGTGAACGTGACGACCGAGGCGGTTTCCGCGGTGATGATCGCGGCGGTTCGCGCGGTGACGATCGGGGTGGCTTCCGCCGTGAGAACGACCGGGGCTTCCGCCGGGACGACCGCGGCGGTTCGCGCGGCGACAATCAGCGCGGGGGCTACGGCCGCGGCGACGACCGGGGTGGTTTCCATCGCGGTGATGATCGCGGTGGCTCGCGTGGTGACGATCGGGGTGGTTTCCGGCGTGAGAACGACCGGGGTTTCCGCCGCGATGACGAGCGCGGTGGCCGTCGTGACGATGACCGGGGCTTCCGCCGTGATGACGCTCGGGGGCCGCGACGCGATGACGAGCGCGGTGGGTCGCGCTTCGGCGGCGACCGGGGCGGTTTCCGTCGTGAGGGCGGCGAGCGCGGCGGTTTCCGTCGTGACGACGACCGTGGCGGTAATCGCGGCGGCTTCTCGCGAGACAACGCCGGGCGGGACGGTGGCCGGGGCTTCGGTCGCGACAACGCCGGGCGCGGAGAGGGTTCCGGGCGCGGCCACGAGCGTCGGGGCGATCGAGAAGGCTTCGGCCGCAGCGGATTCGGCGGCGACAAGCGCGACCACGGCGGTTTCAAGGGCCGCGACTCCGCGGGCCGTGATTCCGCGGGGCGCGACGACCGTCGCGGTTTCGGTGGCGGCGAGCGGCGGAACTACGGTCGCGACGACGACCGTCGCGCTGGCGGCCGAGACGACGACCGCCGCGGCTTCGGGCGCGATGACCGTCGCACCTTCGGCCGCGACGAGGATCGGCGCGGTGGTGACGATCGCCGTGGTTTCGGTGGGCGCGATGAGGATCGTCGCGGGGCTGGGCGCGAGGGGCGTGGCGGTTTCGGGCGCGCCGGTGATGACCGCCGCGGTGCCGGGCGCGAGGACGAAGGCGGCCGGAATGCCCACCGGGACAGCGCGGATCGTCGCCGCGGCGGCGAAGGTGCTGCCGCGGGTGGTCGCGGCAGCGATCGGCGTCCGGCCCGCCCGGACGAGCCCGCCCTGCCGGAGGACGTGCAGCCCGGCGATCTCGACGGTGCGGTGCGCCGCGATCTGCTGAGCTTGGACAAGAACAACGCCGAGACCGTGGCCCGGCACCTGGTGATGGTCGCCCGCCTGCTGGAGGAGGACCCGGAGCAGGCACTCGAACACGCGCGGGCGGCGCGGCAGCGGGCCGGGCGAATCGCCGTGGTGCGCGAAACCGCCGGTGTCGCCGCGTATCACGCGGGGGAGTGGGCGGAGGCGCTGTCCGAGCTGCGGACCGCCCGCCGCATGTCCGGCGGCGCGGGCCTGCTGGCCGTGATGGCCGACTGCGAGCGCGGCCTCGGCCGCCCCGAACGCGCCATCGAACTCGGCCGCAGCGATGAGGCCCGGCTGCTCAAGGGCGACGAGGCCACCGAACTGCGCATCGTGGTCGCGGGCGCCCGCATGGACCTCGGTCAGTACGACCAGGCCGTCGTCACCCTGCAAACTCCCGACCTGGACCCGAGCCGCACCGGCTCGGCCGCCGCCCGCCTCGATTACGCCTACGCCGAGGCCCTCCTCGCCGCCGGTCGCGAGGAGGAGGCCCTGACCTGGTTCATGAACGCCGCCTCCGCCGACCTCGACGGTGAAACCGACGCCGAGGAGCGCGCCGCCGACCTGGCCGATCCGGACTCCGTCGAGTGGGCCAGCAACGCCGCCTTCGCCGATGACGACGAGAACGACTCCGACGAGGACGGCAGCGTCGCGGAGGACACCACCGCGGACGACACCGTCGCAGACGCCGTGGCCGCCGCAACAGGCGACGACAAGGACACTGTCGCGGACGCCGAAGCCGCCGCTACCGGCGACGAGACGGACGTCGTCGCGGACGCCGAGGCCGCTGCTACCGGCGACGACAAGGACATCGTCGCGGACGCCGAGGCCGCTGCTACCGGCGACGACAAGGACATCGTCGCGGACGCCGAGGCCACTGCCACCGGCGATGACACGGATACCGCCGCGCTGGCCGATGCCGTCACCGATGCCGAGGCGGCCGCGGACGCCCTGGCCGCCGACTTCGGCGACGACACCGTGCCGGACGACACCGAGCGGTCCGACCGCGGCTGAGGTTTCGTCCCGCGGCGCGGGTGGCAGGACAACGAGAGAGGGGAGCGGCGGAATGCGGCTACGGGATCGGTTCGGTGCGCTGCTGTTGGATCTGGATGGCACGCTGTTTCGCGGTCATGCTCCGATTCCCGGTGCGTCGGAGGCGCTGTCGAGCGAGGGCGCGACGCAGCGGTTGCTGTACGTGACCAACAACGCGAGTCGCTCGGGTGCCAGCGTGGCCCGGCATCTGCGCGAACTCGGTTTCACCGCAACCGAAGACGAGGTGGTCACCAGCGCGCAGGCGGCCGCGCACCTGCTGGCCGCGCGCCTGGCGCCGGGGTCCACCGTGCTGGTGGTCGGCACCGACGACCTGGTGGCCGAGGTGGAAGATGTCGGCCTGCAACCGGTCCGGCGCTTCAATGGCATCGCCCCCGCCGCCGTGGTGCAGGGGCACTCCCCGCACACCGCCTGGGCCGATCTCGCCGAGGCCGCCTACGCATTGCGCGCGGGTGCGCTGTGGGTGGCCGCCAACACCGACGCCACCCTCCCCAACGAGCGCGGATTGGCCCCGGGCAACGGGTCCATGGTCGCCGCTCTGCGCACCGCTTCCGATCGTGAGCCCACGGTGGCGGGCAAGCCGCACGCGCCGCTCATGGAGGACGCGCTGGCACGTGCCGGAACCCGCTCCGCCCTGGTCGTCGGCGATCGTCTCGACACCGATATCGACGGCGCCCTCACCGCCGGTCTGGAATCGCTCATGGTGCTCACCGGCGTCAGCACGCTGGCCGACCTGAACAGGCGGCCCGACCGTCTCCCCACCTATGTCGCGGAATCCCTCGATGCCCTGAATCATCCCGTGGCCGAACACGATTCGATCGACGTCGATGGTGGAGACATCGCCGACCGCGTCACCGAACTGCTGGCGCGACACCCGGGCCGCGCGATACCGGTCGCCACACCGCCGGAGCCCCGCACCGCGTAGCACCCCGGACCGGCGGACCGCGCGTCGGCCACCCGCTGGATCGGCACGGCGAGAGGATCAGCAATGCGGCAGGATCGTCGAACTCCGGCGCCAACCTGACTCTCGGCCGCGGATCCGCGCGCCGCGGATGTTGAGGAGAGACCCCGCCACACACAACTGGCGAGCACGAGGACGCCGGGTGCGATGCGAAGCGGGAAGTGCCCGAGAACTACGGGCAGGAACGGCACGAATCCGGCCACGAACACCAGCGCCGCATATCGGGCGGTGCCCCTCGCGCGCCGGATTGCGCCTACGGCCGCGCGGGCTTGCGCGCCTCGACCAGCGTGCGCGCGGAGTACGCGATGAACGGACCCTCCCGCTCGATTCGCTGGTGCAGGTCGCGCAGCCGGTCGCGGTAGGCGTCCACGGTGAAGCCGGGCACCATCCAGATGACCTTGCGCAGGAAGTAGATCACCGCGCCGATGTCGTGGAACTCCATGCGCAGCCGCTCCGGCTCACATCGCACGATCTCCAGCCCCGCCGCCCGCGCCGCGCCGGTCTCGGCGTCGGGATGGCGTTCGCCGCGCGCCTGCGGCTGCGGCCCGAGGAAGTATTCGACGAGTTCGAACACACTGGCCGGGCCGACGTGCTGGGCGAAGTAGGTGCCGCCGGGTTCCAGCACACGCGCGATCTCCGCCCACCAGATGGTGGCCGGATGCCGGCTCGTCACCAGATCGAAGGCGTCGTTCGCGAAGGGCAGCGGCGGTTCGTCCGGATCGGCGACCACCACGACCCCGCGCGGATGCAGCAGCCGGGTGGCCTTCACCAGATTCGGCGGCCACGATTCGGTGGCGACCATGGTCGGCGGATACGTCGGTGCCTCGGCCAGCACCTCACCGCCGCCGGTCTGGATGTCCAGGGCGGCGCGCGCCCGCACCAGCCGCCGCGCCTGCTGCTTCTGGTACCCCCACGACGGGCGCTCCTCGCTGGCGCGGCCGTCCAGCCAGGAGAAATCCCAGCCCTCCACCGATACCGACTCGGCCTCCGCCACGAGTTCGTCGAAGTCACGTCCCATAACCGTCGATCCTCGCAGTCCGGGGCAAACGGTTTTCGCGGCGCGCCCGGTCGGCGACCGGATCGGAGGGGATGCGGTACGTGTGTTCGAATGTGAGTTCCGGTAGCGTTGTCGCCACGATGACTACGCCCACGCCACGCCCGCATGCGCCCGTGCCCGGCCCCCGCCCCGGGGCGCCACTGCCCGGTCAGCATCTGCCGGGTGCGAATCAAGCGGACTTCGCCGATCCGGATCGGGTGCGCGCGGAGGTCGACGAGTTGCTGGCGGAATTGCACGCGGGTGCGCGGGATTCGAGCGGCGAGGGGATCGATATCGCGCGGCGGGCCCGCATCCTCGAGCAGGCGCACGAGGTCTTGGTGCAGGCCCTGGCAACGGTGGACAAGATCTGAGGTGGCCAGGCGCGCACGAGTGGACGCGGAACTGGTTCGCCGCGGATTGGCGCGGTCGCGGGAACACGCGGTCGAGCTGATCTCGGCGGGTCGCGTCCTGATCAATGGAACGGTCGCCACCAAACCGGCGACGGGGGTGGAGACCGCAACCCCGCTGCTGGTGCGGGAGGAGCCCGACGAGGTGCGGTGGGCCTCGCGCGGCGCGCACAAACTGCTGGGTGCGCTCGCGGCGTTCGAACCGCAGGGTGTCACCGTCGCGGGTAAGCGGTGTCTGGACGCGGGCGCGTCCACCGGCGGGTTCACCGATGTGCTGCTGTCGAAGGGAGCCGCGGCGGTGGTGGCCGCCGATGTCGGCTACGGCCAACTCGTCTGGCGGCTGCGCAGCGACGACCGCGTCGAGGTGCACGACCGCACCAATGTGCGGGCCCTGACCCCGGAACTCATCGGCGGCACAGTCGAATTGGTGGTGGCGGACCTGTCCTTCATCTCCCTCGGCCTGGTGCTGCCCGCGCTGGCACTGTGCTGCGCCCCGGGCGCGGATCTGTTGCCGATGGTGAAACCCCAGTTCGAGGTGGGCAAGGAACGCGTCGGGTCCGGCGGTGTGGTGCGGGATCCGGCGCTGCGCGCGGAGGCGGTGCGTGCGGTGGCCGCGGCCGCCGCACGGCTGGGACTGCGCACCCACGGCGTGGTCGCGAGCCCGCTGCCGGGACCGTCGGGGAATGTGGAGTACTTCCTCTGGCTGCGCAAGCAGCCGTCCGGCGCCGACCATTCGACCGGGTCGATCGCCGGCGCCGCAGCGGACCCGTCCGCGAGTGCGCACCCGGGAGTTCCGTCCGTGCCGGAAGACGGTGCGGGAACCGGTCTCCCGGCCGCGCCCGGGGCGGCGGCTGTCGGTGCCGCCGCCTACGATGCGGTCGAGGAGGAACGGGTGGCGGCGCTGATCCAGCGCGCGGTGGAGGAGGGTCCGCAGTGAGCGGGGAGAGCGGTCGGTTGCACGACGCGAAGACTCGGGAGATCCTGCTGATCGCCCACCCCGGCCGCGCCGAACTCACCGAGACCGCGCACCGGGTGGCGAAGATCTTCGAGCAGTTCGGGATCGGTCTGCGGGTGCTGGCGGACGAGGCGTACAGCACCCGCTTCGACACCGACGAGCAGGGCCGCCCCGACGGATATCCGGTGCGTGTGATGGAGCACGGCCCCGAAGCCGCCATCGGCTGCGAAATGGTGCTCGCCCTCGGCGGTGACGGCACCTTCCTGCGGGCGGCGGAACTCGCCCGCGAGGCCAATGTGCCGGTGCTGGGCATCAATCTGGGCCGCATCGGTTTCCTCACCGAGGCCGAGGCCGAGAATCTGGACGAGGCCCTCGCCCAGGTGGTGCGCCGCGACTACCGCATCGAGCGGCGCATGACCATCGATGTCACCGTGCGCGTGGACGATACGATCACCGAACGCGGGTGGGCGCTCAACGAGGCCAGTATCGAGAATTCGGCGCGGATGGGGGTGCTGGAGGTCGTCCTCGAGGTGGACGGCCGCCCGGTCTCGTCCTTCGGCTGTGACGGCGTGCTGGTCGCCACCCCCACCGGTTCCACCGCGTACGCGTTCTCCGCGGGCGGCCCGGTGGTGTGGCCGGAACTCGAGGCGCTGCTGGTGATCCCGAGCAATGCCCACGCCCTGTTCGCGCGACCCCTGGTGACCAGCCCGGATTCGCGCATAGCGGTGGAAACCGTTGCGACGGGCCACGATGCGATAGTTTTCCTCGACGGTCGACGCACCCTCGCACTGCCGCGAGGCGGCCGAGTCGAGGCGGTCCGTGGGACCGAACCGGTACTGCTGGTGCGGCTGGATTCCGCACCCTTCGCGGATCGGATGGTGCGCAAATTCCAGTTGCCCGTGACAGGCTGGCGGGGCCGCTCGTCTGCCCGGATGGGTGCGGAGGAGGAAGCCCGCGTACCCACGCAGCGACCCCGAGCAGGCGACGTCGAACACCGCCGAACGGAGAGCACGAGTGCTGACAGAGATCAGGATTGACGGCCTGGGCGTCATTTCCACCGCCACAGCGCAATTCCATGAGGGTTTGACCTGTTTGACCGGTGAGACGGGCGCGGGGAAGACGATGGTGGTGACCAGCCTGCACCTGCTGAGCGGTGCGCGCGCCGACCCCGGCCGGGTTCGGTTGGGTGCGTCGCGGGCGGTGGTGGAGGGCCGCTTCACCCTCGACGAGGTCCACGAGGGAGCCGTCGCCGAAGTGGACGGGGTGCTGGAATCCACCGGCGCCGAACGCGATGACGACGGTTCCATCATCGCCGTGCGCACCGTGGGCAGCGACGGCCGCTCCCGCGCGCACTTGGGCGGGCGCAGCGTGCCGGCCGCGGTGCTGTCGGATTTCACGACGCCGCTGCTCACCGTGCACGGTCAGAACGATCAGTTGCGGCTGCAACGGCCCGATCAGCAGTTGCATGCCCTGGACCAGTTCGCCTCCGACAGCGTCGGTCCGCTGCTGCGCAAATATCAGAAGGAGCGGCGCAAGTGGCTCGACGCCCGCACCGAACTGCTCGAACGCACCGCGCGCAGTAGGGAACTGGCACTCGAGGCCGACCGGCTCAAGCAGTCGCTGACCGAAATCGACGCCATCGCACCGCAACCCGGTGAGGACGAACACCTGGTGTCCGAGGTGCGGCGGCTCTCGGATCTGGATTCGCTACGTGAGGCGGCCGCCACCGCGCACGACGCGCTGGCCGGTCCGGCCGACGCCCCCGGTGAGGGCGGCGGTGCGCTGGATCTGCTGGGCACCGCCCGCGCCCGCATCGAGGCCGCCGAGGATCCGGCGCTGGCGGGGTTGGCCCCGCGGCTCGGCGACGCCATCTCGGTGGTCGTCGACCTGACCACCGAACTCAGCTCCTACCTGTCGGATCTGCCTTCGGATCCCGGTGCGCTCGACACCATGCTGACCCGGCAGGCCGAACTCAAAACGCTGACCCGGAAATACGCGCCCGATATCGACGGCGTGATCACCTGGGCGCATGAGGCGCGCACCCGCCTGGATTCCCTGGATGTCTCCGAGGAGGCGCTGTCGGCGCTGTCGGCCGAGGTCGACAGCGCGGCGGAGAAGGTGCGCGAGGCGGCGCGCAAACTCACCGCCGCGCGTACCAAGGCGGCGGGCAAGCTCGCGACCGCGGTGAGCGCCGAACTGTCCGGCCTGGCCATGGGGCGCGCCAAACTCGAGGTCGTGGTGCGGCCGCTCCCGGCCGCCGCCCAGGATTCCGCGCCGTTGAAGGTGGACGGCTCGGAACTGCATGCCGGTTCCACCGGTGTGGACGAGGTGGAATTCCGGCTCGCGGCGCATTCCGGCGCGCAGCCGCTGCCGTTGAGCAAGAGTGCCTCCGGCGGTGAGCTCTCACGCGTCATGCTCGCCCTGGAAGTGGTGCTGGCCAGTTCCGAGCACGGCACCACCATGGTTTTCGACGAGGTGGACGCCGGGGTCGGCGGCCGCGCGGCCGTCGAGATCGGCCGCCGCCTGGCCACCCTGGCGCGCACCCACCAGGTGATCGTGGTGACCCACCTACCGCAGGTGGCGGCCTTCGCCGATACCCACCTGGTGGTGGACAAAGTGGACGACGGCAAGGGCGTCAACTCCGGCGTCCGCGCCCTCACCCAGGACGAGCGCGTCGCCGAACTGGCCCGCATGCTGGCCGGTCTCGGCGACACCGAGACCGGCCGCGCCCACGCCTGGGAGCTGCTCACCACCGCGCACGCCGAAAAGGTCGGCGCGGCCGACTGATTCGTGCTCCGCCGAAGCGCTGTGCCGCCTCGGGTGTCCGTCGTGCCGTCCCGGGCGAGCGTCGGCCTGGCCGGCAGTTCATCGAGCGCATGCGATCGCACCAACTCGTGGCCGGTACCCAGGAGGCCGGTGGTCGGATACGGCGACGACGCGGTGGCTGCTCGTACCGGACTCCCCGGCCGCAACCGGGCTTCCGGCCGCAATGGCGCGGCCCGCCTCCCGAGACGAGGCGGGCCTGTCGTACGCGAGGGGCCGACCTACTTCACGGCCTTGCGCGCACCGCTGAGGAAGGCGTTGATCAGGCCCTTCAGTCCCAGTTCGAGGGCCTTGGCCGGAACGGGCAGGCTGGGCTCGGATTCCATGGTGTAGACCACCCGGGTGCCGCCCGGTGCGTCGGCGAAGGTGACGGTGCCGACATGCCGCTTCACCGGCGCGCCCGCGACGATCTGGTAGACCATGCGCTCATTGGGCACCAGTTCGAGGGTCTCCTCCGTGACGCCGACCGGGCCGAGGCCGAGCTTGTAGCGCGCGCCCACGCCGGAGGGGGCGCCCGCGCCGGGCTGGATGAGCGAGATCTGGATGGGCAGGTAGGCTGCCATCGCGTCGCGATCGGCGAAGAGCCGGTAGACGACCTCCCGCGGGGCGGCGATCACAGTGTCGACGGTGGTGCTGGCCATGACGGCATTGTCTCCTTCTGTCGAGCTGCCATACCGAATCCCCTGAATGTCCGGGACAGCTACGCCCCGGAGCATATCGGTACCTGTGGTCACGGGCACTGTCGCTTTCGGTCATGATGGCGGGACATGGTGGCATCACAGTGACGAATGTGATTGATGGTGCGGCGCGCCTCCACCAATGGTTGAGACTTTCCTGTAACCATCGGGCGTTATGAAGATGCTGGGACTGTTGTCGAAACCCACCGAGACGCTGCCGGGCCTGTCCGGGATCGCCCGGGTCGACCGCAATACCCGGCGTCTACTCCAGCGCGTGGGACCCGGGGACGTGGTGGTGCTGGACGAGATGGACCTCGACCGCCTCACCGCCGACCGCCTGGTCGAGGCCGGAGTGGCGGTGGTGATCAACGCCTCGCCGTCCATTTCCGGCCGCTATCCGAATCTGGGCCCGGAGGTGCTGGTGGCCAATGGCATCCTGCTGCTGGACACCGTCACCACCGATGTGTTCAAACGCATCAAGGACGGCGCTAAGGTCCGTGTCGACGACGGCGTCGTCTACAGCGACAAGCTGACCAAGAAGGAGCCCGAGGTCCTCGTCGAGTGCGTGGAACTCACCGAATCCTCCATCGCCGAGCGCATGATCGAGGCCCGCAACGGGTTGGCCGATCACCTGGAGGCGTTCGCGGGCAACACCATCGAGTTCATCCGCACCGAGAGCGGTCTGCTCATCGACGGCATCGGCGTGCCCGAACTCGAACTCGACATGCGCAAGCGCCACGTCGTGGTGGTGGCCGACGGTTCCGACCACGCCGAGGATCTCAAGCGCATCAAACCGTTCATCAAGGAGTACGCGCCCATCCTGGTGGGTGTGGGACGCGGCGCGGACACCCTGACCCGCAACGGCTATCGGCCCGACCTCATCGTCGGCGATCCTGAGGAGATCACCGCCACCACCCTCAAATGCGGTGCCGAGGTGATCCTGCCCGCCGATACCGACGGGCACGCCAAGGGTTTGGAGCGCATCCAGGATCTGGGCATCGGCGCGACCACCTTCCCGTCCTCGGGCGCGGCCGCCGATCTCGCACTGCTGCTGGCCAATCACCACGGGGCGTCGCTCATCGTCACCTGCGGCGCCGCCGCCTCCCTGGACGACTTCTTCGACCGCGGCCGCCGCGATTCGAATCCCGCCACCTTCCTCACCCGGCTGAAGATCGGGACCACGCTCATGGACGCGAAAGCCGTTGCCACGCTGTACCGGCAGCGCGGCTCCGGCTGGGCGGTCGCGCTGGTGGTGCTCGCCGCGCTGGTGGCGTTGATCGTGGCGCTGCTGGCCACGCACCTGGGCAATGAGGTGATCGATTCCGGTATCGACGCCTGGAACCGCTTCGAACTCTGGGTTCGCGGCCTTCTCGACCGAAGCAGCTAGGGGACCCATGATTTCGCTTCGCTACCACGCCGTGTCGATCGCCGCGGTCTTCCTGGCCCTCGCCGTCGGCGTGGTGCTCGGCGCCCGCGCGAACGACGGTCTGCTACCCGGAATGGGCGAGGGCGGCGGGCAGGCCGGGGACCTGCGCACCGAGAATGCCCGGCTCACCGAGCAATTGCGGGCCGCCGACGCCTTCCTCGCCGGTGCGGCGCCGAAACTGTTGGCGGGCAGCCTGACCGATCGCGGCGTCGTCGTATTCACCACGCCCGACGCCGATCTCGCGGATGTGGACGCGGTCACCAAATCGCTCACCACCGCCGGGGCGACCGTTACCGGGCAGATCGCGCTCACCAACGCCTTCACCGATTCGGGTGAGGGCGACCGGCTGCGTACCGCCGTCGCCAATCTGGTCCCCGCGGGCGCGCAGCTCGGCACCGGCGCGACCGATCAGGGCAGTCTGGGCGGTGACCTGCTGGGCTTGCTGCTGCTCACCGATCCAGCCAACCGGCAGCCGCGCGGCAGTGATCAGGAGCGCGGCCTGGCCCTGGAGACGCTGCGCGGCGGCGGTTTCCTCGCCCCGGCCGGGGAGGTGCGCCCCGCCGATCTCGCGGTGGTCGTCACCGGTGACGGCGACCGCGCCGACGAGAACCAGCGCGGCACCATCATCGCTCGCTTCGCCGGTGGCCTGAAGGCGCGCGGGGCGGGCGTGGTGCTGGCGGGTCGCGCGGGTGCGGCCGCCGGTTCCGGACCGATCGCGGTGGCGCGTGACGAAGCCCCCTTGGCAACGGTCACCACCGTCGACAATGTGGACCACGAGATCGGCCGCCTCACCACGGCGCTGGGGCTGACCGAGCAGTTGAGCGGCGGAACCGGCCGATACGGCACCGGCGATCGGGCGACCTCGCTCACAGTCGCGGCCATGCCACGCTGAACTGATAGCTAATCGGTGGCGATCGGTCCGCGCGGCGTGTGAACAGCCCGGCGGATCCGTGTTACCGTGGAGTCCCGTGGGTCAATCACGGATTCCGGCGCGCTCCGCTCATAATACGACGGCCACGAAGCACATCTTCGTCTCCGGCGGTGTCGCCTCATCACTCGGTAAGGGCCTGACCGCCTCCAGCCTCGGACAGTTGCTGACGGCGCGTGGTTTGCGCGTCACCATGCAGAAGCTGGATCCGTATCTCAATGTCGATCCCGGCACCATGAACCCCTTCCAGCACGGTGAGGTGTTCGTGACCGAGGACGGCGCGGAGACGGACCTGGACGTCGGGCATTACGAACGTTTCCTCGACCGCGATCTGTCGGGGTACGCCAATGTCACCACCGGCCAGATCTATTCGTCGGTCATCGCGAAGGAGCGCCGCGGCGAATACCTCGGTGACACCGTGCAGGTCATCCCGCACATCACCGATGAGATCAAGAGCCGCATCACCGCCATGGCGGGACCGGATCGCCAGGGTCAGATCCCGGATGTGGTCATCACCGAGATCGGCGGCACCGTCGGCGATATCGAGTCGCAGCCGTTCCTGGAGGCGGCCCGCCAGATCCGCCACGAGGTGGGGCGCGACAACTGCTTCTTCCTGCATGTGACGCTGGTGCCCTACCTGGGCCCGTCCGGCGAACTCAAGACCAAGCCGACCCAGCACTCGGTGGCCGCGCTGCGCAATATCGGCATCCAGCCCGACGCGCTGATCCTGCGCTGTGACCGCGAGGTGCCGGAGCCGCTCAAGAACAAGATCGCGCTCATGTGCGACGTGGATGTGGACGCCTGCGTGTCCACTCCCGACGCGCCGTCCATCTACGACATTCCCAAGGTGCTGCACCGCGAGGGCCTGGACGCCTACGTGGTGCGCAAGCTGGGCCTGCCGTTCCGCGACGTGGACTGGACGGTGTGGGGCGATCTGCTGGACCGGGTGCACAACCCGCGCGAACAGGTCACCGTGGCGCTGGTGGGCAAGTACGTGGACCTGCCGGACGCCTACCTGTCGGTCACCGAGGCGCTGCGCGCGGGCGGATTCGCGGCCAAGGCCAAGGTGAACATCCGCTGGGTGCAGTCCGACGAATGCGAGACCGAGTCGGGCGCGCAACAGCACCTGTCCGATGTGGACGGGGTGCTGATTCCGGGCGGATTCGGCATTCGCGGTATCGAGGGCAAGGTCGGGGCCATCCGCTACGCCCGCACCCACGGTATTCCGCTGCTGGGCCTGTGCCTGGGCCTGCAGTGCGTGGTGATCGAGGCGGCGCGCACGGTGGGGCTCAAGGATGCCAATTCGGCGGAGTTCGAGCCCGACACCAAGCACCCGGTCATCTCCACCATGGCCGATCAGGAGCAGGCCGTGGCCGGTGAGGCCGATCTGGGCGGCACCATGCGCCTGGGCGCGTACCCCGCGGTCCTGGAGTCGGGTTCGGTGGTCGCGCAGGCGTACGGCGAGACCGAGGTGTCCGAGCGGCACCGGCACCGCTTCGAGGTCAACAACGCCTACCGCGACAAGATCGCCAAGAGCGGCCTGAAGTTCAGCGGTACCTCGCCTGACGGGCATCTGGTCGAATTCGTCGAGCTGCCGCAGGACAAGCACCCGTTCTTCGTGGCCACCCAGGCGCATCCGGAACTCAAGTCCCGGCCCACGCGCCCGCATCCGCTGTTCGCGGCGCTCATCTCGGCGGCTCTGAAATACAAGGCGGCCGAACGGCTTCCGGTGGAGATCCCGGATACCGCGCCCGCCGAGGCGGGTGAGAAAGTAGCGAAATGACCTCAGCGCACGGCGACTCGGCCCCCGGCACCCACGACTTCGACATCGTCGACAGTCGCACCGCGTACTCCGGCGCGATCCTCGCGCTGCGGCTGGACGAGGTGGCCATGCCGGGCGGGCGGGTCGCCCAGCGCGAGGTCATCGAGCATCACCCCGCGGTGGCGGTGGTGGCGCTCGAGGACGACGACACCGTGGTGTTGATCAACCAGTATCGGCATCCGCTCGGGCGACGCCTGCTGGAACTGCCCGCCGGGCTGCTGGATCAGCCGGGGGAGGATCCGCTGGAGGCGGCGCGGCGGGAGCTGGCCGAGGAGACCGGTCTGGCCGCGCGGGAGTGGTCGGTGCTGGTGGACGTGGCGCTGTCACCGGGGTTCACCGATGAGGCGCTGCGCGTCTATCTGGCCACCGGCCTGTCCGAGACCGAGCGGCCCGAGCCGGAATTGGAAGAGGCGGATATCGAGATCGTCCGCATGCCGCTGGACGCGGCCGTGCGGGCGGCCTTGGCGGGGGAGATCACCAATGCCACCGCCGTGGCCGGACTGCTGGCGCTGGTGACCGCGCGGGCGACCGGTGCGCCGCTGCGGGCGGCCGACGCGCCGTGGCCGGAGATGCCGACCGCCTTCCTGACTCGGAAGTCCGCCGAAGCCAGCGAAAAGTAGCGAGCGGTCTGCTGTCGCGTCGCCCTGGCGCGACGGCGCCGCCGCACGCGCGGGGCCGGTCGACACCATCTCGGCCTGCCGCTTGAACGCGTCCGCCAGAGGAGGTGGTGGGTCTGCCCGCCGACCGAGCGGTCTCGTCTGGGCGGCGTCGCTGCCGAATCCGTCGGTGCGGACTGCCATGATGGGTCCGTGACTGCCGCCGCGACCACCGCCGAGAACCGGGATCGCGATGCGCTGCGGCGGGAGATCGACGCCTACCTCGACCATCTCACCGTCGAGAAGGGGGCCGCGCGCAATACCCTCGCGGCCTACCGCCGTGATCTCGGACGCTATCGGGAGTTCCTGGCGGCCCGGGGCGTCGCCGGACTGGCGGCGGTCTCGGAGACCGATATCGGGGATTTCATGGTGGCGCTGCGCTCCGGCGACGCCGAACGACCCCCGCTGGCGGCCAGTTCGGCGGCGCGGGCGCTGGTGGCCGTGCGCGGACTGCACCGGTTCGCCGCGGCGGAGGGGATGACCAGCGCCGATGTGGCGCATCCGGTGAAACCCCCGGCCCCGGCCCGCCGCCTGCCGAAAGCGCTGCCGTACGAGCAGATTTCCCGACTGCTGGATGCCGCCGGCGGCGATGTCGCAGATGGGCCGCGCGGATTGCGCGATCGCGCCCTGCTGGAGTTGCTGTATTCCACGGGTGCGCGCATCTCGGAGATCATCGACCTGGATGTCGACGATATCGATACGGGGGAGCGCGCGGTGGTGCTGCGCGGCAAGGGCGGCAAACAGCGCATGGTGCCCATCGGCCGCCCGGCGCTGGCCGCCGTGGACGCCTACCTGGTGCGCGGCCGCCCCGCACTCGCCCTGCGGGGCAAGGGAAATCCGGCCCTGTTCCTCAATCACCGGGGCGGCCGACTATCGCGCCAGAGCGCCTGGCAGGTGCTGCAGGCCGCGGCCGAACGCGCCGGAATCGCGGCGCAGGTGTCGCCGCACACGCTGCGCCATTCATTCGCCACACATTTGCTCGACGGTGGGGCGGATGTGCGGGTGGTGCAGGAGCTTCTCGGTCACGCCTCGGTGACCACCACCCAGATCTACACTCTGGTCACCGTCGGAACGCTGCACGAGGTATGGGCGACAGCTCATCCCCGGGCCCGGTAACCAGTCTGAAGTGCAGCTTTAGGGTGCGTGTCCGAGCCGGGGTCTTGCGTGGACAGGCGGTAGCGTCTATTAGGGACCTTGCCGCACGGGCGGCGGGGTTAGGGCATGAACGTCGAAGGAGCAGCGGACGTGACGAAAGCCGGTGGTGCGGGCCAGCGGATCGAAACCGCCGCGCAGACATTGTGGGAGGCGCCGGACGTGCAACCGGATAACGCGGAACTAGGTCCGACCGGTCGGCCCCTACGCGATATTCCGGAGCCTCCGCCCGTCAACCATCACGGTGACGCACTCATCGTCGCCATGTGCAATCAGAAGGGCGGGGTCGGCAAGACCACCTCGACCATCAATCTGGGGGCGGCGCTGGCCGAATACGGCCGCCGGGTGCTGCTGGTCGATCTGGATCCGCAGGGCGCGCTGTCGGCGGGACTCGGTGTGGCGCACCACGATCTGGACCACACCGTGCACAACCTGCTGGTCGGCAACGGCAAGATCGGCGTGGACGATGTGCTGATGCGCACCAAGGTCGAGGGTATGGATCTGCTGCCCAGCAATATCGACCTGTCCGCCGCGGAGATCCAGCTCGTCAACGAGGTCGGCCGCGAGCAGACCCTGGGGCGGGCGCTCGCGCCGCTGCGCAACCGCTACGACTACGTCCTCATCGACTGCCAGCCCTCACTGGGCCTGCTCACGGTGAACGCCCTGGCCTGCTCCGACGGCGTGATCATTCCCATGGAGTGCGAGTACTTCTCGCTGCGCGGGCTGGCCCTGCTCAACGACACCGTGGAGAAGGTGCGGGACCGGTTGAATCCGGCGCTGAGCCTGTACGGCATCGTTGTCACCATGTTCGATGCCCGTCTCCTGCATTCGCGCCAGGTCATGACGCGCGTGGTCGAGGTGTTCGGCGACCTCGTCTACGACACCGTGATCTCGCGGACCGTGCGGTTCCCCGACGCCAGCGTCGCGGGTGAACCCATCACCACCTGGGCGCCGAAATCCGGTGGCGCGGAAGCGTATCGGGCCATGGCACGGGAAGTCATACACCGGTCGGGCCGTTGAACGATTCCCCCGAGACAGCGCCCGGGCAGGTTACGCCGGGTGCGGATACCGCTGTGCCGCGCGACGATGACCCGCCGGGCGCGGTGGTCGACGACATCGCCGGTGACTCGGATACCGCCGTGGTTTCCGATATCGCGGCATCGGCCGCACCCGTCGCGTCCGGCGCCGGATCACCCGATACCGCGGCAGCTCCGGATAGTTCGGACAATACGGGCAAGTTTCATCTGCGGCTGAGCAACTTCGAGGGCCCGTTCGATCTGCTGCTGCAGCTGATCAGCTCCCGCCGCCTCGATGTCACCGAGGTCGCCCTGCACAAGGTGACCGACGAATTCATCGCCTACACCAAGGCTTTGACCGCGCAGGCCGAGGCCAGTGGACTGCGCGCGGACAAGGTCCTCGACCAGACCACCGAATTCCTGGTGGTGGCGGCGACCCTGCTCGATCTGAAGGCCGCCCGTTTGCTGCCCTCCGGTGAGGTCACCGACGAAGAGGATCTGGAACTCCTGGAGGCGCGTGACCTGCTCTTCGCCCGCCTGCTGCAATACCGCGCCTTCAAGCAGGTGGCCGAACTGCTCGCCGAGTTGGAAGCCGCCGCGCTCCAGCGCTACCCGCGCGCGGTCTCGCTCGAGGAGCGCTACCTGGACCTGTTGCCGGAGGTTACCCTGGGAGTTGACGCGGCCGGATTCGCCGAGGTCGCCGCGGCGGCCTTCCGGCCCCGGCCGGTGCCCACGGTCGGGATCGACCACATCCACCAGCACGCCGTGTCGGTCGCCGAACAGGCGGCGATCATCCTGGAGTTGCTGAAGGCCAAGGGCGCTGGCGGCTGGACGACCTTCCATGAGCTGATCGTCGACTGCGAGGTGCCGGTGCAGATCGTGGCCCGTTTCCTGGCGCTGCTCGAGCTCTACCGGGGCAGGAATATCGAATTCGAGCAACCCGATCCGCTCGGCCCGCTCCGGGTCAGCTGGACCGGCGAACCCAGCGCGGCCAAGGAGACCGGCGGCGCGATATACGACACCATCAGCGACGAGGAGTACGGGTGACCGAGGTGACAGACCCCACCGGCGCACAATCGGCCGCCACCCCCGCACCGGATGCGGTCGCACCCGCCACCCGGGGGCAGGATTCGGAATCCGCCGCGCGGGCGGCGACCTCGGCAGCCGTACCACTCGCGGCGAGCGCCGGGGACGCCGTGCCCGACTCCGGCCACGAAGGCGAGCGCGCCGATCGTGCCGGAACATCGGCAGCCGCCGGAAGACCCGACGGGGTATCGACGTCCGGCGACCTCCAGGCGCGGTCCGTCCCGGGGTGGGCGCGCGAGGAAGGGGCGGTCGGCACCGACGGGGAGTCCGGCGTTGCTGCCGGAACGTCCACGGTCGCCGACGTATCCCTCAGGCCGGCGGGTCCCGGCGACGCTCCCGAGCGGTCCGGCGAAGCCGTACCGGAGCGCGGTGCGGCCGTTGCGGAGGACGGGTTCATCGGCGCGGGCACGCCGGGGTCGCCAGCGGATGGTGAGCTGGTGGGAGAAGGGCGTTCCGGGGTGGAACCGGCTGCTCGCTCGGGGGCCGCGGATGAGAGCGTCGCCGTCGCCGACCGGTCCAGCCCAGTGTCGGAGCCCGGTGAGAACGCGGAGGAGCACGTCGCCGATTCGAGCTTCCCCGCCGGGTCGAAGGACTCGGGGGCGGGAGATTCCGATCACTCCGGCATGGCGTCGAACCCAGGCGAGTTTCCGGATGGGGCGCTGTTCGAGGAGTCCGACGCGGGGGAGCGGCTCGACGAGGCGGAGTTCCGGTCGGCGCTGGAGGCGATGCTGCTGGTGGTGGACGCGCCGGCGGCGGTGGAGATGCTGGCGTCCGCGCTGGACGACCGGGTCGACCGGGTCGAGCGGGCGCTGCGGGAGATGTCGGCGGAGCTGACCGCGCGGCGCAGTGGCATGGATCTCAGATTCGTGGGCGACGGCTGGCGTTACTACACGCGGACGGAGTTCGCGCCGTATGTGGAACGTATGCTGTTGGACGGCGCACGCTCCAAGCTCACTCGCGCCGCTTTGGAAACCCTGGCCGTTATCGCCTATCGTCAACCGGTTACGCGAGCACGGGTGAGTGCGGTGCGGGGCGTGAATGTGGACGGCGTGATCCGGACCTTGCTGGCGCGAGGTCTGATCTCGGAGGCCGGGGCCGACCCGGACACCAATGGCACCCTGTACGTCACCACCGAGCTGTTCCTGGAGCGGATCGGACTCGCGTCGCTGACCGATCTGCCGCCATTGGCCCCCCTGCTCCCAGGGGTGGATCTGATCGACGAGATCAACGAGAGCCTGGAGACCGATCCCCGGTACACCAAGCTGAGAAAACCGACCGAGTCGGATATCGACCTCGGTACCGAAGAATGAACCGAAATTAGGACAACGTGAATACACCCGCTCGCCGAGATGGCACACCGGATCGTAGGAAACGTGGTTTCGAACCGCCCCGCGGCGGTTCGGCACGCGGCCGCGGTGAATCCCCCCGTGGCGCCCAGCCGACCCGCGGTGGCAGCACCCGCGGCGCCCAGTCCTGGGACTCCCGAGGCGGCTCCGGCCGCAACGCGCAATGGGACGCCCGCGGCACCGGTCAGGGCCGCGGCCCGGCCGGTCGCGGAACCTCCTCGCGTGGAGCGGATTTCCGCGGCGACCGCACATACGGTGGCGACTCCCGAAACTCCTGGTCGAACGACGATTCCCGCAGCGACCGTTCGCGCGGCGGTTCCCGGACCGGCCGTGCGGGCGGCGGCACCCGAGGCGGGGAGTGGAACCGGAGCGGCGGTTCGCGTGGTAACGAGTGGAATCGGGGCGGCGGTCAGAGTCGTGGCGGCAGCGGGCGTGGCGGCGATCGGGATCGCGGTGCCGAGTGGTCGCGCGACGGGAACCGTGGCGCGACTCCGCGCGGCGGTGGACGCGGTTCGGCTCCCGCCGGCGGCTTCCGCGGCGCGGGATCCCGTGGTCAGGGCGATCACCATATCGGTGGCAGCCGCGGCCGAATCGGCGGCGGCCGCCCGTTCGCCCCGACCACCGCCCCCGGCGCGAAGGCCAATGCCGCGCCGACCACCGGCAAGCAGAAGCAGCCGAAGCCGCAGCGCATCGTGGTCACCGGCCCGGTGCTGAACAATGCCAAACCGGCCCGCCGCCAGCATGTCGAGCCCGAAGCGCAGGGGCCGAAGAAGCTGCCGTGGGGTGAGGGCGAACGCCTGCAGAAGGTGCTCGCCAAGGCCGGGGTGGCCTCCCGCCGCGCCGCCGAGGAACTCATCAACCAGGGCCGCGTCGAGGTCGACGGTGCGATCGTGCGCGAGCAGGGCCTGCGCATCGATCCCGATCACGCCGTGGTGCGTGTGGACGGCGTGCGGGTGGTGGTCCGCGACGAACAGGTCTACCTGGCGCTGAACAAGCCCAAGGGCTGGCAGTCCACCATGGCCGACGAGATGAACCGCCCCTGCGTCGGCGATATCGTCGCCGAGCGCGTGGTGGCCGGTCAGCGCCTGTTCCACGTCGGCCGCCTGGACGCCGACACCGAGGGCCTGCTGCTGCTCACCAATGACGGCGATCTCGCGCACCGCCTCATGCATCCCTCCTTCGAGGTCTCCAAGACCTACCTCGCTACCGTCGCCGGTGAGATCCACGGCCGTGAGGTCGGCAAGCGTCTGCGCGACGGCGTCGAACTGGAGGATGGTCCGGCCAAGGTCGACCGTTTCCAGGTACTCGAGGTCGGCGAGGGTAAGTCGTTGGTGAAGGTGGTCCTGCACGAGGGCCGCAAACATATCGTGCGCCGCCTGCTGGCCGCGGTCGGCCATCCGGTGACCGCGCTGGTGCGCACCAATATCGGACCCGTCGCACTGGGCGATCAGCGCCCGGGCACGCTGCGGGTACTGGGTCGGGACGAAATCGGGAAGCTCTACGAGGCGGTGTCGTTGTGAACGGTGTGAGGAGTGCGATGGTGGCCGAGGATGCGCTGACGGGTACGGGCCCGCTGGTCGTCGCCATGGACGGCCCGTCGGGCACCGGCAAGTCGAGCGTGTCGCGACGCCTGGCCACCCGCCTCGGCGCCCGCTACCTGGACACCGGGGCGATGTACCGGGTGGCGACGCTGCGCGTGCTGCGCAGCGGTGTCGATCTCACCGATGCCGCCGCCATCGTGGTGGCGGTGAAGGAGCTGCCGCTGTCCATCGGCACCGATCCCAGCCGTGAGGTCATCGAACTCGACGGTGAGGACGTCTCCGCCGAGATTCGCGGCAATGCCGTCACCAAAGCGGTGTCCGCGGTGTCCGCGGTGCCGGAGGTGCGTGACCAACTGGTCGCCCTGCAGCGCGATATCGCCGCCACCTCGGGCCGCATCGTGGTGGAGGGACGCGATATCGGCACCGTGGTGCTGCCCGCCGCCGATGTGAAGGTCTACCTGACCGCTTCCGCCGAGGCGCGGGCGACGCGGCGCAACGCGCAGAACATCGCCGAGGGTCGCGGTGACGATTTCGCGGCGGTGCTGGCCGATGTGCAGCGCCGCGACAACCTCGACTCCACCCGCAAGGTGTCGCCGCTGCGTCCCGCCGAGGACGCGGTGCTGGTGGACACCAGCGAGCTGAATATGGACGAGGTCATCGACGAGCTGTATCGCGTGGTGCGGCAGCAGATTTCGGCAGGAGGTGCGTAGTGACGCAGGATACTTTTGCCGGAGACGGCGTCTGGGCCGACGAAACCGATTGGGAGCTGGCCGAACTCGCCGGTGAACATGACGAGGCCGAGCAGGTGCCGATGCCGACGGTGGCCATCGTCGGCCGCCCGAATGTCGGCAAGTCCACGCTGGTGAATCGGATTCTGGGCCGCCGCGAAGCGGTGGTCGAGGATGTGCCGGGCGTGACTCGCGACCGCATCAGCTACGAGGCCAACTGGGCCGGGCGCAAATTCCTGGTACAGGACACCGGCGGCTGGGAGCCCGACGCCAAGGGGCTGCAACAGTCGGTGGCACGCCAGGCGGAGATCGCCATGCAGACCGCCGACGCGATCCTCGTGGTGGTGGACGCCACGGTCGGTGCGACCGCCACCGACGAGGCCGTCGCGAAGACGCTGCGCCGCAGCAAGACCCCGGTCATTCTGGTCGCCAACAAGGTGGACGATCAGAAGGGTGAGGCCGAGGCGGCGTCGCTGTGGTCGCTCGGGCTGGGTGAACCGCATATGGTGTCGGCCGCACACGGCCGCGGCACCGGCGACCTGCTCGACGACCTGCTGGCGGTGCTGCCGGAAACCCCGCGCGAGGGCACCGGCGGTACCGGCGGCCCGCGCCGCGTGGCGCTCATCGGCAAGCCGAATGTCGGCAAGTCGAGTCTGATCAACAAGCTGTCGGGCTTCGAGCGCTCGGTGGTGCACGATGTGGCGGGCACCACCGTCGACCCGGTCGACTCCCTGGTCGAATTGGGCGGCAAGCCTTGGCGTTTCGTCGACACCGCGGGGCTGCGCCGGAAGGTCGGCAATGCCAGCGGCCACGAGTTCTACGCCTCGCTGCGCACCAAGTCGGCCCTGGAGGCCGCCGAGGTGGCGGTCATGCTCATCGACGCCTCGCAGCCCATCACCGAACAGGATCTGCGCGTCATCAGCATGGTCGCCGACGCCGGTCGCGCTCTCGTGATCGCCTACAACAAGTGGGATCTGGTCGACGAGGACCGCCGCTTGGCGCTGGAACGCGAGATCGAGCGGGAGATGGTGCAGGTGCAGTGGGCGCTGCGCGTCAATATCTCCGCCCACACCGGCCGTGCCGTCCAGAAGCTCGTGCCCGCCATGGAAACCGCCCTGGAATCCTGGGACAAGCGCATTTCGACGGGCCGCCTGAACGCCTGGCTCAAGGAAGTCGTCGCCGCTACCCCGCCCCCCATGCGCGGCGGCCGCCTCCCACGCGTCCTCTTCGCCACCCAGGCATCCACCCGCCCGCCCACCTTCGTCCTCTTCACCACCGGCTTCCTGGAAGCCGGCTACCGCCGCTTCCTGGAACGCCGCCTCCGGGAAGAATTCAACTTCGACGGTTCTCCCGTCCGAGTGAACATCCGAGTCCGCGAGAAGCGCGAACGCAAGAAGTGACGCACGAGGGGGAACCGGTGGCGGCGGTCTCTCGGCCGTTGCCGCCACCGGTTCCCCCTCGCGGTGGTCAGCCGAAGGGGGCGCGGTCGGCGGGGCAAGTGGTGCCGGGGGCGGGGAGCGTCAGGTCGATGAGGTACGCGTCGCCCAGTTCCCGGGTGCAGGTGCTGGATGTGGTGTGGCCGTAGCCGTCCAGCACGACCAGGCGGGCATTGCCGACGATCTGGTGGGCGCGTTCGGCGCGGAACAGCGGAGTGGCCGGGTCGAAGCGCGCGTTCGTCAGGAGTGCGGGGGTGTCGGTGTTCAGGGTCCACGGTCCGGTGTAGCGCTGCGGGTACCCGTCGGCGGGGGAGTGCCAGGCTCCGCACGCCTGGACGGGATAGAGCCAGTACGAACCGAAGGTCGGGGCCGCGGATTCGATGACGCGGGCCAGCGTCGGCCACAGGCCGGGGTCTTTCGGGAGCCGGACGTCCGCGCAGGTGATGGCGGTGAACGACGTCATGAACGCGGCGGTGAGCGGGGTGCTGTCGAGAATGGCGGCGACGGTGCCGGGATCGCCGTCCGGGCCGCGGTCCACCTCGGCAAGCAGGGTTCCGAGCGTGGGCCAGTAGTCGGGGTCGTAGAGCAGGAAGACCTGCGCGGGCAGGAATTCGGCGTAGGTGACGGCGCGAGCGGCGTCCCCGGAGCCGACGGTGATCGGTCCCTCGCGAAGTTTGTCGAGCAGCGCCAGATTGCGGGCGCGCACCTCGCCGTCCGCGAAAGCGCAACGGGGCGAACCGGCCTCGGCGCACAGGCGGGCGAATTCGGTGAGCACCTGTTCGGTTCCGATGGCCGCTTCGGCGAGGCTGGTCAGCGTGTACTCGGTGTAGCCGACGGGTTCGATCATGGCACCGAGCCCGAGAGCGCGGACCCGGTCGCCGAACAGCGCCCCGTACACCTCGCCGAGATAGCTGGCGTAGGAACCGCCCGTGTAGGTGAGGGTGGCGTCACCGACGGTGCGGCGCAGCAGGTCCAGATCGCGGGCGGCGTCGACGGTGGTGAGGTGGGGGAGTAGCTCGCCGGAGTGGGCGGCGCAGCCGTCGGCCAGTTCCCGGCTGAGTCGCTCCAGTTCGTCGTACTGCCGCTTCGAAGTGGGCAGTGGAGCGTAGCGCGACCAGAAGTCCTCCTGCGCGGCGGTGTCGGCGAAACAGCGCACCTGCGCGCTGCGACCGATCCCGCGCTGATCGAAGGTGACCAGGTCGAAACGCTGTGCCAGTTCCGGTGATCCGAGTCCGATATCGCGCGCCGCGTCGATACCGGAGCCACCCGGTCCGCCGACGGCGGAGAACAGGGTGCCGATGCGCCGGTCCGGGTCGGTGGCCGGTTGCCGGACGACCGCCAGATCCAGGGTCGCGCCATCGGGTTTCGCGTAGTCGAGCGGGACTCGGGCTGTCGCACACTGGAATCGGTCCAGCCCGGGTTCGGTGCAGGTGGTCCAGTTCAGTATCGGGGTCGGGGCGGCGTCGGCCTGCGCGACCAGTTCCGTCGCCGCCGCTTCGGCGGTGGCGGGGGCGGTCGACGTCAGCAACAGTCCGGCCAGCAGCGTTGTCGCGAGCAGTGCTCCTCTGCGCATACTCCATCGTGCCCGCATGAGGATGAACCGTGCCAGCGGCAGTTAAAATATCCCCATACTCAGATATGCGCATTTAGGCATGCAAATTCGACATGTTGCGGCAGGGTCGTGCTCGCTCCCAATGGGATAGGGCGAGCCACGACGAAGGATGTTCGGTGGCGGGAAGCCGGGTCGGGCACCTGCGTCGAAGGCGTCCGACCCGGCTGGAACCGGTTGGTGTTCAGCTGATCTCGGCGGTGAGTGGGAGATCCGTCACCGACGTGCCCACGTGGAGGGTGAACGAGCCGGGTTCGGTCGCCCAGCCCGCCTCGGTCCAATGCTCGAAAGCCCGCTGCGGCAGGGCGATGCGCACCGTGCGGGAAGCGCCGGGGGTGACCGTGACGGCGGCGAATCCGGCCAGCCAGCGCACGGGGCGGTCCACCGCGCTGTCCGCCCGGGACAGGTACGCCTGTACCACCTGCTTGCCCTCGCGGTCACCGGTATTGGTGACCGTCACGGTGGCGGTCCGGCCGTCCACGCTGAGATCGCCGAGCGACCAGGTGGTGTAGCCGAGTCCGTGACCGAATGGATAGGCCGGGGCCACAGCGGATTTCAGCCACGCCCGGTAACCGACGTGAATGCCCTCGGTGTAGGGGAGTGTGCCATCGGCCCGCGGTGTCGTCGACAGCACCGGCACGTCGGCCATGTGTGCGGGCCAGGTGGTGGGCAGTCGCCCGCCGGGTTCGACCGCGCCGGTGAGCACATCGGCGAGGGCGGCCCCGAACTCCTGGCCCGGGAACCAGGACAGCAGTACGGCCGCCACATCGCCGCGCCACGGCATTTCCACGGGCGCACCGGAATTGACCACCACGACGGTGCGCGGATTGGCGGCGGCGACGGCCGCGACCAGTTCGTCCTGGCGGCCGGGGAGGCGCAGATCGGTGCGGTCGAAACCCTCGGATTCGATCTGTTCGGTGGTGCCGACCACGACGACCGCCACATCGGAGGTGCGCGCCAGTTCCACGGCGGCCGCGAATTCCTCCGCGGCGGGACGCTGCGGCCGGGTGATGCCGAAGGTGAGACCGAGAATGACGCCGAGGCCCGGGATGGCGGGTGGTGCGGCGACGGTGATGCGGACGTCGACCTCCTGCCCTTCGGCGAGGGTGCGGGTGACCGCGCGCTGGGGTGGGTAGAGGATCGCGCCCACCGGATCGGTGCCCTCGAAGGTGATGGTCTCGTCGAGGGCGGTCTCGCCGTCGAGTTCCAGCCGGGCCTGTCCGAGGGTGCCGACGCCGATCTGCCACGCACCGGCCACGTCGGCGCGCAGCCGAGCCCGGATCTCGAGGGTCGTCGCCGTGGCGGCCTTGCGGTCGCCGAAGAGCATGAGATTGCCCGCGGTGCGGTGCTGGGTGTCGATGACGGTGTCACCGTCGAGGTAGCGCAGACTCACTCCCGGTGTGCCGGTGTCGGGATCGGTGACCAGCTCCAGCGGCACCGGAATCAGCTTCTCCTCGAGTCGCACGCCGGGCGTGTGCCGCACGGTGAGAACGGTTTCGAGGCCCTCGACGGGTGTGGTGGTGTGCGCGGGGATGACGGTGGCGCTGCCGCCGCCCATGAAGCGCGGCAGGTCGGCGTGCGGTCCCAGCAGCGCGACCGTGCTGTCCGGCGCGAGCGGCAGCACACCGTCGTTGCGTACCAGCACCATGCCCGCGGCGGCGGCGCGCCGCACCAGATCCTGTGCCCGCTCGTCGTCGAATTCCGGTGTGGCCTGCGGTGATCCGTGCAGCGCACCCACGCGCTGGGCGAAGCGCAGGATGCGTCGTACCTTCTCGTCGATCGCGGCTTCGGGTACCTCACCCCGGCGTACCGCCTCCTCGAGCGGCGCACCCCAGAGCATGGGCGGTCCGGGCATGGCGATATCGGTGCCCTGGGCGGCGGCGGTGGTGGTGCGCACCGCTGTCCAGTCCGACACCACGACGCCGTCGAATCCCCAGCTGCCCTTGAGTGGTTCGTCCAGCAGCGGGTTCTCGGTCATGGTGATGCCGTGGACCGAGTTGTAGGCGTCCATGATCATCCACGCGCCCGCGTCGACGCATCGCTCGAACGGGTACAGGTACAGCTCGCGCAGCGCCCGATCGTCGACACGCACATCGACGGTGAAGCGGTCGGTCTCGGAGTCGTTGGCCACGTAGTGTTTCGGGCACGCGCTCACGCCGTGCGCTTGGACGGCGCGCACGTAGGCCGCGGCCATGTCGGCGGTGAGTACCGGATCCTCGGAGAAGCATTCGAAATGTCTTCCGCCCAAGGGGGACCGATGTAGATTGACAGTGGGGCCGAGGACCGCGTACACGTCTTTGCGGCGTGCCTCGTGGGCGATGAGCGCGCCGATCTCGGTGAGCAGTTCGGGATCCCAGGTGGCGGCGACGGCGGTACCCGACGGCAGACTCACCGAGGGGTCACGCTCGTCCCAGTATTCGCCACGCACCCCCGACGGCCCGTCCGATACCGGCATCTCGGCCAAGCCGATATCCGGATCACCGGCGAAGCGGAACATGCCCGCACCCGAGATCAGCCGCAGTTTGGCGGGTAGGTCGAGTTTCGCGAGCAGGTCCTCGATGAGTTCGTCCATGCGATGTCCCGTTCCTTCTCTCGATTATCGGCGAATATCGGGCTACTGAGCGGTGGCGTGGTCCCAGAACGCCACCAGGTCGGTGCACACCTGGGCCGGTCGATCCTCGTTGGGCAGATGCCCGACGCCGGGATACACCGCGCGCCGCGCGCCCAGGGCCGCCGCGAACCGCGCGTGCACCTCGGGATTCCAGAGATCGCCGGTATCGCCGTAGGCGACCAGAATGGGTACGCCCGCCGCCCGGAGCACGGAGGGATCGGCCAGCGGCGGCACCTCCATTACCTGCAGAATGCCGAGGATATTGGCCTTCTTGGTGGCCAGGATGCGCCGGTGGAGGAAGTCGATGCGCGCCGGATCGGCCGAACCGGCGGCGAACAGGGCGCTGCTCATCTGCTGCCAGATGAACTCCTGACCGCCCGCCTCGACGGCCTGGGCGACCAGGCTCGGCGGCGGGAAGTTGATGTCCGACACCGAGGACGGGCCGGAGGCCAGCAGGGTGAGCGTCCGGAAGCGCTCGGGCCGGGCCACCACCGCGACCCGCGCGACATACCCGCCGAAGGAATGGCCGACCAGATGGACGGGCTGCTGGCCGGACACCTGGTCCACGACCTTCAGCAGGTCGCCGGAGAAATCGTCCATGGTGTAGCCGTCGATCTGGTCGGGCCCGTCGGACTGCCACTGTCCGCGCTGGTCGTAGGCCACCGCCCGATATCCGGCGGCTGCCAACAGTGGCAGCATGGCGGCGAAATCCTCCTTGGACCCGGTGAATCCGGGCACCAGGACGACAGTGCCGCGGGCGTCGACGCCGGGCGGCGGCACGGCCTCCCAGGCCGCGAGGGTTCCGTACCCGCCGTCGAGGGTGAGGGGAACGATATCGGTGGGGGTGTCGGCGGCCTGGCTCATGGGATCGAGTGTGCCAGCGCATTCACCGCTAACCGAGCGGGCACTCGGGAATGTTATCAAGCCGAGATATTATGGTTGGGGTGGCCGATGCGGAGGGGTGGCACGGCCGCGGCTACTGTCGGCCTGGAAGACGGCGGAAGGAGGAGGTCATGGCGCAGCGTCGCAGCCGCCCACGCGGCGAGGCGCGCCGCGAGCTGATTCTGGACGTGGCGTTGAAATCCTTTGCCGAGAACGGGTTTCGCGGTTCCTCGATCGCCGAGATCGCCGAGCTGTGCGGGCTGTCCCAGCCCGGCCTGCTGCACTACTTCCCGTCGAAGGCGGCACTGCTGGCCGCGGTGCTGGAGTATCGCGACCGGCTCGACGCCGAGCGGCTGAAATTCGGTGCGCCGCTATCGGGTCCCGACGCCCTGCGCCGCCTGGCTCGGCTGGTCGAACACAATACCCACGTGCCCGGACTCGTGCAGCTGTTCACGGTGGTGACGGGGGAGTCGGTGACCGATGACCATCCGGCGCACGCCTGGGCGGCGGATCGCTACCGCCGATTGGAGTCGGGCTTGGCCCGTGCCCTCGACGCGGGAATCGCCGAGGGCACGGTGCGCGCCGATATCGACACCAAAGCCGTTGCGCGGCAGGTGTTCGCGATGATGGACGGCCTACAGCAGCAGTGGCTGCTCGATCCCGACGCCGTCGATATGGGTGCGCTGTTCGGCGACTACATCGAGCAGGTCATCGCGCATATCGCCGGATAGCCGCGAACCAGTCGAGCAGTGCCGGATCGTCGATGGCGGTACGGGCCACCACAGTGTCGGGGTCGGCTCCCCGGAGCAGTTTCTTCAGCGGCACTTCGAGTTTCTTGCCGGTGCGGGTGTGCGGGATACCCGGTGCCGCGATGATCTCGTCCGGAACGTGCCGGGGCGACAGTTCGGTCCGGATCGCGGTGGTGATCCGCTCACGTAAGCGATCGTCGAGGTGGGTGCCGTCGGTGAGGACGACGAACAGGGGCATCCAGTAGCCGCCGTCGGGTTGTTCGATGCCCAGGACGAGGGATTCGGTGATTT
>NZ_BAGD01000063.1 GCF_000308635.1 Nocardia otitidiscaviarum NBRC 14405
TTTTGCCTGGAAAGAACGTCTGTTCTTTCAGGACCCAACAGTGTGTCGATATATCACCACGCTCAGAGCATTAGCTCCTCGCTGATGCGGTGAGGTTGTCAGCGTTCCACCCATGAGCTCCGCAGTTCCACATTCGGGAACATAAGCGGCTCTGGCACTCTCGGCTTCGACTCTTCGAAACGAGCAGTGCAG
>NZ_BAGD01000062.1 GCF_000308635.1 Nocardia otitidiscaviarum NBRC 14405
CTACACACTGCGTCACACAGGTGATTGTGGTTGTGTCAGAGACCGTTTCGGACCCGAACGTGGTCCGGCGGACGCTCATGGGTGGAACGCTGACATGTGCCGAGCCTGGCTCGGATGTAGTCGACACACTGTTGGGTCCTGAAAGAACAGACGTTCTTTCCAGGCAAGAT
>NZ_BAGD01000061.1 GCF_000308635.1 Nocardia otitidiscaviarum NBRC 14405
CGGCCGCCCGCGCGCTGTTCCTCCCGGGGCTGGAGGCGCTGCTCGACGGTGACGATCCGCCGATCCTGGCGACCGAACTGGCCGCGGGCAACGGCGTCTGCACCGCGTCCGGACTGGCCACCCTCTACGGGGCGCTGGCCGACGGCGGCATGGTGAACGGCCGCCGCTATCTCTCCCCGCAGACCGTCAAGGCGCTGTGCAAGGTGGAGAGCTACCGGCTCGACCACGCCCTGTTCTACATCCCGATGCTGTGGCGGATGGGCTACCACTCGCTGCCCATGCCGGGTGCGCGCGCGGGCTTCGGGCATATCGGACTGGGCGGCTCCTTCGGCTGGGCCGACCCGCGCTCGGGTCTCTCGGTCGGCTTCGTGCACAACCGGCTCGGCGTGGGCACCCTCAGCGCCGACCAGTTGGCCTCGGCCTGGGTGCTGCCGCTGGCGGTGCGCGGCGCACGGGCCGCCGCCCGGCGCGCGATCCCGAGCACCACTCGCCGCGCCGCCTGAGCGCGGCGCGCCGGTCCGGACCGGCGACGCCCGCCGCGACCGTTCCGGGACTCGCGATTCCCCCTGCGCCTACGGGTCCCGGAGCCCGCACCCCCCGCGCCCGAACCCGCGGGGGGTGCACATTCTCGGCGGAAATCCATGCGTAGCGGCGGTTTCCGTGATCTCCACCACGACACGCCGCGCGGCACGCCGTATCACCAGTCGCGACGTGTGGCGGAGTCAAAACCTGTCGGAGGGGACGCTTAGTATGTCTGCGTGTCAGCCTCGTCGGGTTCCTTCGTGCATCTCCACAACCACACCGAGTACTCGATGCTCGACGGCGCGGCGAAGATCACGCCACTGTTCAAGGAAGCGCATCGCCTCGGCATGTCCGCTGTCGGCATGACCGACCACGGCAATATGTACGGCGCGTCGGAGTTCTACAACACCGCCGTCAAACAGGGCATCAAGCCGATCATCGGTATCGAGGCGTACATCGCGCCCGAATCCCGCTTCAACACCAAGCGCGTGCAGTGGGGCGATCCGTCGCAGAAGAGCGACGACGTTTCCGGTTCGGGCGCCTACACCCATATGACCATGGTCGCGGAGAACGCGACCGGTCTGCGCAACCTGTTCAAGCTGTCGTCGCTGGCCTCCATCGAGGGTCAGCTCGGCAAGTGGGCGCGGATGGACGCCGAGATCATCGCCGAGCACGCCGCGGGCATCATCGCCACCACCGGGTGCCCCTCCGGCGAGGTGCAGACCCGGCTGCGCCTCGGCCAGGAGCGCGAGGCGCTGGAGGCCGCGGCCAAATGGCAGGAGATCTTCGGCCCGGAGAACTTCTTCCTCGAGATCATGGACCACGGCCTGTCCATCGAGCGCCGGGTGCGCGAGGGCCTGCTCATGGTGGGCGAGAAACTGGGCATTCCGCCGCTGGCCACCAACGACTGCCACTACGTGCACGAGTCCGACTCGGCCAACCACGAGGCGCTGCTGTGCATTCAGACCGGCAAGACGCTCTCGGATCCGACCCGCTTCAAATTCGACGGCTCCGGCTACTACCTCAAGTCGGCCGACGAGATGCGTGCCCTCTGGGATGCCGAAGTGCCCGGGGCCTGCGACAACACGGTGCTCATCGGCGAGCGGGTGCAGTCCTACGAGGAGGTCTGGGCGCACCGCGACCGGATGCCGGTCTTCCCGGTGCCCGAGGGCGAGACGCAGGCCAGCTGGCTGCACAAGGAGGTCATGCGCGGCCTGGAGTGGCGCTTCCCGAACGGGGTGCCGCAGGAATACGTCGACCGCGCGAAGTTCGAGCTCGACGTCATCATCCAGATGGGCTTCCCGGCCTACTTCCTGGTGGTCGGCGACCTCATCAAGTACGCCCGCTCGGTCGGCATCTACGTCGGCCCGGGTCGTGGTTCGGCGGCGGGCTCGCTGGTCGCCTTCGCCATGGGCATCACGAATATCGACCCCATCCCGCACGGGCTGCTGTTCGAGCGCTTCCTCAATCCGGAGCGCGTGTCCATGCCCGATATCGATATCGACTTCGACGATCGCCGTCGCGGTGAGATGGTCCGCTACGCCACCGAGAAGTGGGGCAGCGACAAGGTCGCCCAGGTGATCACCTTCGGCACCATTAAGACCAAGGCCGCGCTGAAGGACTCCGCGCGCGTCCAGTTCGGCCAGCCCGGCTTCGCCATCGCCGACCAGATCTCCAAGGCGCTGCCGCCGCCGATCATGGCCAAGGACATTCCGCTCGCGGGCATCATGGATCCCGAGCACGAGCGGTACAAGGAGGCCGCCGAGGTCCGGGAGCTCATCAACACCAACCCGGACGTCAACAAGATCTACGAGACCGCGCGCGGCCTCGAGGGCCTGATCCGTAACGCCGGTGTGCACGCCTGCGCGGTCATCATGTCCAGCGAGCCGCTCACCGACGCCATCCCGGTGTGGAAGCGCCCCCAGGACGGGGCCATCATCACCGGTTGGGACTACCCCAGCTGCGAGGCCATCGGCCTGCTGAAGATGGACTTCCTGGGCCTGCGCAACCTCACCGTCATCGGTGACGCCCTGGAGAACATCAAGGCCAACCGCGGTATCGACATCGACCTCGACACCCTGGCGCTGGAGGACACGGCCACCTACGAACTCCTCGCCCGCGGCGACACCCTCGGCGTCTTCCAGCTCGACGGCGGGGCCATGCGCGATCTGCTGCGGCGCATGCAGCCCACCGGCTTCGAGGACATCGTGGCCGTGCTGGCGCTGTACCGTCCCGGCCCCATGGGCATGAACGCCCACAACGACTACGCCGACCGCAAGAACGGGCGGCAAGAGGTCAAACCCATCCATCCGGAGCTCGAGGAGCCCCTGAAGGATATTCTGCGCGATACCTACGGCCTGATCGTGTATCAGGAGCAGATCATGCAGATCGCGCAGAAGGTGGCCGGGTACTCGCTCGGTCGAGCCGATATTCTGCGCCGCGCCATGGGCAAGAAGAAGGCCGAGGTGCTCGAGGCCGAGTTCGAGGGCTTCGAGAAGGGCATGCTGGAGAACGGCTTCAGCAAGCCCGCCATCAAGGCGCTGTGGGACACGATTCTCCCGTTCGCCGGTTACGCGTTCAACAAATCGCACGCCGCGGGTTACGGTCTGGTGTCCTTCTGGACCGCTTACCTCAAGGCCAACTATCCCGCCGAGTACATGGCCGGTCTGCTCACCTCCGTCGGTGACGACAAGGACAAGGCCGCTGTCTACCTGGCCGACTGCCGCCGCCTGGGCATCCAGGTGCTGCCGCCGGACGTCAACGAGTCCGAGATGGAATTCGCCTCGGTGGGCAACGACATTCGCTTCGGCCTGGGCGCGGTGCGCAATGTCGGCGCGAACGTGGTGGCCTCGATCATCGCCGCGCGCAAGGAGAAGTCGAAGTTCACCGATTTCTCCGACTACCTCAACAAGATCGATGCCATCGCCTGCACCAAGAAGGTCACCGAATCGCTGATCAAGGCGGGTGCTTTCGACTCCCTCGGGCATCCGCGCAAGGGCCTGCTGGTGGTGCACTCCGATGCCATCGACGCGGTGATGTCCACCAAGAAGGCCGAGGCCATGGGCCAGTTCGACCTCTTCGGCGGACTCGACGACGGCGACGACTCGGTGGCCAGCGTCTTCAATGTGAAGGTGCCCGACGAGGAGTGGGAGACCAAGCACAAACTCGCCCTGGAGCGGGAGATGCTGGGCCTGTACGTGTCCGGGCATCCGCTCAACGGCGTCGAACACGTGCTCGCGGCGCAGTCGGACACCCAGATCCCGGCCATTCTGGAGGGTGAGGTCAAGGACGGCGCGCAGGTCACCATCGGCGGCATCTTCGCCAATGTCACCCGCCGCGTGAACAAGAACGGCCTGCCCTGGGCGTCGGCGCAACTGGAGGATCTCACCGGTGGTATCGAGGTGTTGTTCTTCCCGCAGTCCTATTCGGTCTTCGGCATGGATGTCACCGAGGACGCCATCGTGCTGGTGAAGGCGCGCGTCTCCGCCCGCGACGACCGGGTCTCGCTCATCGCCAACGACCTGGTGGTGCCGGATCTGTCGGCCATCGGCGTGGAGAAGCCGCTGTCGGTGACCATTCCGACCCGCCTGTGCACGCCGGAGAAGATCGGCAAGCTCAAGCGCGTGCTGACCAGCCATCCGGGCACCGCCGACGTGCATATCCGCCACGTCGGCTCCCGCGACCGCACCACGGTGCTGAAAGTGGCGGACAATCTGCGGGTTTCGCCGTCCTCGGCACTCATGGGCGATCTCAAGGCGCTGCTGGGTCCGGGCTGCCTGACCGGCTGATCGGCCTATCGGTCCGGCCGGTCACAGCCAGGTGGGGTCGCCGAACACCCCGCCGGAGTCGTCCACCAGCGTCGAGGTCACCTGCATGTACGAGTAGCTGCGGATACTGACCGGACCGGTGCAGCTGTTGACGATGATGTGGAAGTCCCGGGTGATGGCCCACGCGGTATCGCCCGGGACGACCTGCTTCTCGGTGAGCTTCACCTCCTTGACCTCGCCGGGGGCGAGGGTGGCGGTGAGCACCGGGGCCACATAGGTCTGAATGCCGGTCTGGCCGTTGAGGTAGGGGATCGGGTTGGTGCCGCCGGTGCCGACATCGGGCAGGACATCGTCGGGGTAGATGCTCGAATTGAGCCCCAGCGCACCGTTGTTCAGATTCACCGCGCAGCCGACGTGGTATCCGGCGACCAGCGTGCCCGTGGCCCCGCCGTCGATGCGGCCGTAGACGGTATTGCTGACCAGTGCCTCACGGGTGGTGCCCACCTGGTTCAGCGGCGGAATCCGATGTACCGACTCGTCCTTGTGCCCGACGGTGAAACTGCCGATCGGTGAGGCGAATACCCGCTCGTGCGGGGGCAGGGCTTGGATGTCGGCCCGCGCCACGGGGGCGCCGAGGACCGCGCTGACGGTCAGAGCGAAACAGATGATCCCTGAGCGTGCGACCACCCCACGCAAAGTAGTAGCCGAACGGTATCAAGCCAGGTAGGACACGCTGACCGGGGTGGAATCGTAATCAGCCGCGGGCGCGGCCCACCAGCCAGCGAATGCTCGCGACAGTGGCAGCGGTGAGGACCGCGAGTTGGAGCGATCCGGTGATGAGGGCGAGGACCAGGCCGATCATCAGGGCGGCGGCGAGGGCCTCGAGTTTGTACACCGGCCAGGCCGAGCCCGCGATATCCACGGTCGCGCCGTGGGAGCGCGCCATTCGCGTCGGGTGAACCACTGCCATGTGCTCAGGGTACCCGGCGGTGAAAGTTCGGCCAAGCGAACTTCTTGTCGGGAACATAACAGGACCACCGGCTGTTTGCTCGTGCATGCCACTAACCGGAGAGTACGAACCCAGCACATCCGATTGGGCCCGTGAACAGGCCGAGAAGTATGAGGCATCCGACGGGGCCGAGGCCAACACCATGCAGGGCAAGCCCATCGTCCTGCTGACCACGCGGGGCGCGAAGTCCGGCAAACTCCGTAAGACCCCGCTCATGCGGGTGGAACACAATGGTGAGTACGCGGTCGTCGCCTCGCTCGGCGGCGCACCGAAGCATCCCGTCTGGTACTGGAACATCAAGGCCGATCCGCACGTCGAATTGCGCGACGGCGCGGTGGTGAAGGATTACGACGCCCGTGAGGTCTTCGGTGACGAGCGGGAACAGTGGTGGCAGCGCGCCGCCGAGGTGTGGCCCGACTACAACGAGTACACCAAGAAGACCGACCGGGTGATCCCGGTCTTCGTGCTGACCCCGCGCTGAGCGGACACTCGCGCATTCCTCGACGGCCGCCCGGGTGCGTGGACCACGCCGCCCGGGCGGTTTGTCGTTTCCCGGCGGTGATCGCGCGCACTTGGGACCGGTCGCCGAAATCTCGTCGCGACCTGCCCGCTAGCATGGGTCGGGTGTCGAATCCGCTCGAAGTCGCAGAGAAAGTGTCCACGCCGCCGCCCGCATTGACGGCGGACGAGATCGATGCTGCCGCGAAGCGAAT
The DNA here is from genome assembly GCF_000308635.1 of Nocardia otitidiscaviarum NBRC 14405. Taxonomy (GTDB): domain Bacteria; phylum Actinomycetota; class Actinomycetes; order Mycobacteriales; family Mycobacteriaceae; genus Nocardia; species Nocardia otitidiscaviarum. The sequence goes on from NZ_BAGD01000061.1 coordinate 6,012, forward strand.
TTCCGACATTATCGAGCCGACGCCGTTGCAGCGGATCGCGCGGCTGTCGGCGGCGACGGGTGCCGAGGTCTACCTCAAGCGTGAGGATCTCACGGCGGTGCGCTCCTACAAACTGCGCGGCGCCTACAACCTGATCGTCCAGTTGACCGCCGCCGAACGCCGGGCGGGCGTGGTCACCGCCAGCGCCGGAAATCACGCCCAGGGTGTGGCCTTCGCGTGCCGGGCCATGGGTATCTCGGGTCGCATCTACGTTCCGACCACCACGCCGAAGCAGAAGCGCGACCGCATCCGCGTGCACGGCGGCGAATACGTCGATCTCATCGCCGTCGGCGACACCTACGACGCCGCCGCGGCCGCCGCGGCCGTCGATGTGGAGCGCACCGGCGCGACCATGGTTCCCCCCTTCGACGATCCGCGCACCGCGGCTGGGCAGGGCACCATCGCCGCCGAATTCCTGGAGCAACTGGGCAGCGCCCCCGATCTGGTGATCGTGCCGGTGGGCGGCGGCGGCTGCCTCGCCGGTGTCGGCACCTATCTGCGGGAGCGGTCGCCGAGCACCGCGATCCTGGGGGTGGAACCGTCCGGGGCCGCCTCCATGACCGCCGCGATGGTGGCGGGCGGCCCGGTCACCCTGCCCGAGATCGATCCCTTCGTGGACGGGGCGGCGGTGCGCCGTATCGGCGCGGTGCCGTATCAGGCGGTGTCGCGGTTCGGCGGCCGGGTGCGTTCGCATGCCTCGCTGCCACTGCTCACCACCACCGAATCCCTGCCCGGCGCAGGGCATTTCCGCATGATGCAGGTCGACGAGGGCGCCATCTGCACCACCATGCTGGAGCTGTACCAGAACGAGGGCATCGTGGCCGAACCGGCCGGGGCGCTGTCGGTCTCGGCGCTGTCGGTCGTCGACATCGAACCCGGGTCCACGGTGGTGTGCCTGCTTTCGGGCGGCAACAACGACGTGTCGCGCTACGGCGAGGTGATCGAGCGATCGCTGGTGCACCAGGGGCTGAAACACTATTTCCTGGTGGACTTCCCGCAGGAGCCGGGGGCGCTGCGGCGTTTTCTGGACGAGGTGCTCGGCCCGGAGGACGACATCACCCTGTTCGAATACGTCAAGCGCAACAACCGGGAGACCGGTGCGGCGCTGGTCGGCATCGAACTGGGCGCTCCCGACGCGCTGGGGCCGCTGCTCAAGCGCATGGAGGCATCGCCCATCCAGGGTGAGCGGCTGGAGCCGGGCTCACCCGCCTACCGCTACCTCACCTGAGCCCCACCCGAATTCGAACGTCGAGGCCCCGAGTCGATCACGGCTCGGGGCCGTCTCTTTCCGGTCGGCTCTTTTCCGGTTCGCCGCGCGGCGGGCGGCGGCGTATCGCAGAATGTAGGCCGTCATTCCCGGGGGATTGTCACGGGGTTAACGGGGGTTCGGGGGCGTCGCGATGATTCGAGTAGTCGACTACGCACGAAACCGAACGTCCTGGGCGGGAGGATACGTTCCATGAAACGGCTCGTAGTGTGCTGTGACGGCACCTGGAAGGCCGAGTCCGACGACACGGTCTCCAATATCGTGAAAATCGCGCAGACAGTGCGCATCACCGGTACCGACAAGAGCGGGAGCACCGTTGGCCAGCGGGTGTTCTACGTCTCCGGTCCCGGTGCCGGGGGATTCACCTCGGATCGGCTGCTGGGCGGGGCGTTCGGACTCGGCCTGGAGGCCAATCTGTGGTCGGCGTACTGGCAGGTGGCGCTGAACTGGAAGCCGGGCGACGAGATATACATCTTCGGGTTCAGCCGCGGCGCGTACACCGCGCGCAGTCTCGCCGGAATGATCACGCGGCTGGGCATTCTCACCGATGAGGCCATGATCTGCGGTAAGTACCGCGATGCCCAGCGCATCTACAAGCAGCGCAAGAAGCATATCGACGATCCGGATCCGCCCGAGTGGGAACGCTTTCGGAAGCGCTACGCGTATCCGGAACGACCGAAGATCAACTTCCTGGGCGTGTTCGATACCGTTGGGGCCATGGGCATTCCGGGTGTCACCGCCTGGCGGCACCGCTTCCACGATGTGCGGCTGTCCAGTGTGGTGCACTGCGCCCGCCAGGCTCTCGCCATCGACGAACGCCGCCGCGCCTTCGAACCGTGCCTGTGGGAGATCCCCGTCGAACTGGGCGAGAAGTATCGCCGCACCGACCGTGTGAAACAGGTCTGGTTCGAGGGCGTGCACAGCGATATCGGCGGCGGCTACCCCGAATGCGGCCTCTCCGACACCACCCTGCACTGGATGATCCGCGAGGCCGAGGCCGAGGGCCTGGAATTCGACCACGACCGGCTGCGCTCCCTCATGAGCCACTGCGTCCCCGTCGAGCACCACAAACGTCACGACTCCCTGGGCCTGGGCTTCCGCATCCTGAACTACGTCCGCCTGGTCCGGAAATGGCGCACGCCCCGCTTCTACTGGGACTCCTGGCGCAAACTCCTGCACCACACCGACCGGAGTGTCTACTTCGCCTCCACGGTCCGCATCCGCGACGGCTACACCCCCGGCAATCTGCGCCGCTGGCTGCTCGAACACGGTGGCGCAGCGAACACGATTCCGGCGGATCTGGTCGAACCCATCGACCTACCGCCCGCCCCGGCGCCGACCTACACCGCGAACGGCGACACCGCCGACCGCGGAGCGGAGAAACTACCTGCACCGGCTTGACCGAGCGATGGCAGGGCACCCTGACGGTGCCGTCCGAGGTCGCCCGTGGTACTCGAACAGTCCCTCCTCGGCCCAGCCTGTACGTCAGCGCACCAGCAGGGCCACCGGGAGTCGGGCGAAGAGCTTCTCCAGGCGAGCGCGGCCGGAGAAGGTGTGGCCGGTGAGGCGGTCGGTCCAGTCACCCTGCGGGAGGTCGAGAACCGTATCGGTCCAACCGGTTTCGGCCAGCGCCACACTGTGGCGGGTGGCGGCGACGATCACCTCGGGAGGTTCGCCGCGGCGGCCGCGGGCGTAGGCGATGAGGCGCTGGGCGTGGTCGCCGGTGGCGAACAGCGGGGTGTAGGTGCCGCCGACGAAGCATTCGGGGCGTTCGCGGCGCAACCACAGGGCGTAGGCGACGATCCACATCTTGGCCGCTCCGGATGGGTCGAGATCCGGTGTGCCGGTGAGGGATTGCAGCAGCAGATTGCGGTGGTTGAAGTCGACGGGGCGGCGGTTGTCGGGATCGACGAGGGAATCCTCCCACAATTCGCAGCCCTGGTAGACGTCCGGGATACCCGGGCCGCCGAGTTGCAGCAGCTTCTGCGCCAGCGAGTCCGACCAGGCGTGCGGGGCGAGATCGGCCACCAGATCCCCGAGTTCGGCGCCGACCGGGCCGTCGATCACCGTGTCGATCCACTGGTGCACCGCCTGCTCGAACTCGATATCCGGTTCCTCCCACGAGGTTCGGGTACCGGCCTCGCGCATCGCCTTCTCCGCGAACAGGTGCAGCCGATCGCGCAGCCCGGGCACGGTGGCGGCCGGGCGGCCGTCGGCGGGCCAGACGCCGAACATGTTCTGCAGCAGGAACAGGGTGGTCGCGCCGTCGGGGCCGGGCGCGATCTCGTCCCAGGCGGTCACCGCCTGCGCCCAGGTGTCGGCCACCTGCGACAGCACCCCGATGCGGGCGCGCACATCCTCACCGCGCTTGGTGTCGTGCGTGGACAGTGCGGTCATACCGGCGGGCCAGCGCGTCGCGCGCTCGGCGTTGGCGAGGTGGAATTCGATGGGCGAGCAGCCGAAGCGCACCGGATCGGCGCCCATCTCCTGGAGCGACACCAGCCGGGCCGCCCGGTAGAACATGGTGTCCTCCACCGCTTTCGCGGTGATCGCCCCGCCCACCTGATGGAAGCGCGTGGCCGCCTCGCCGCCCACTGCCAGCGCCGTCACCAGCACCTGCAGCGGCGTGGTCAGTTCGCTGTTGCGCCGCGCCACCTCGGCCACCACCGCGCCCACCATCCCGGCCAGCGGCGCGTAGTCGGTGCGGTACACCGGCATGAACGACAGCACCTCGATGGTGGCGTTGGTCAGCGCCATGGTGTCGCAGGTCTCGGCCTTGGCGTCGCGCTTGATCGCCGCCACCAGCCGCCGCATTTCCGGCACCAGCATGGTCTCGGCCACCGCGCGTTTGATGCGGTGCTCCTGCTCGGTGAACCAGGCGCGGTCGCTGCCGTGCCCGGTGAACTGCCTGGACAGTTCGGTCAGCGCCGGCTCGCCGTCCGGATCGAGCAGCACGCCGCCGAGGTCGGCGAGCGCGTCGTAGCCGGTGGTGCCGTCGATGGGCAGGGTGGCGTCCAGCGGTTCCCGATTGGACAGCACCTTCTCCACCAGCAGCAGCCGCTGCGGTCCGATGAGTCGCCGCAGCCGGGTCAGATACTCGGTGGGCCGGGCCAGTCCGTCCGGATGGTCGACCCGCACACCGTCGATGAGATCGTGTTCGCACCAGGCGGCCAGCTCCCGATGGGTGGCGTCGAAGACGGCGGTCTCCTCCTGCCGCACCGCCGCCAACCCGCCGACGGTGAAGTAGCGCCGATATCCGCACAGCCCGGACTTCCAGGTGACCAGCCGATAGTGCTGTTTGTCGTGCGTGCGCAGCGCGTTCTCGCCGTCGGTGCCGGGCGCGATGGGGAAACGCAGATCGCGCAGCGCCAGCATGGGTTCGGGCCCGGTGCGGTCCACGCTCAGCGCCGCCACATCGGTCTCCCCGGCCAGTACCGGCAGCGCGATCCGGCCGCCCGCACCATTGCCGGTACTCCAGTCGATATCGAAGTAGTGCGCGTACGGGGACTGTTTGCCGTTGCGCAGCACATCCCACCACCACGGGTTCTGCCGTGGATCGGCCACACCCACGTGGTTGGGCACCAGATCCACGATCAGGCCCATGCCGCGCCCGCGCACCTCGTCGGAGAGCGCCTTGAAACCGGCCGGGCCGCCCAGCGCCGCCGAGACCGTGGTGGGGTCGGTGACGTCGTAGCCGTGGGTGGAGCCGGGCATGGCGGTCAGGACGGGGGACAGGTACAGATGCGAGATCCCGAGCTGCTGCAGGTATTCGGCGATGGCGCGGGCGTCGGCGAAGGTGAGCGCGTCCGGTCGCAGCTGCAGCCGGTAGGTGCTGCGCACGGGGGTGCGCCGGGCGATGGCGTCGGTGCTGTGTTCAAGGCTGGTCATGGCTGTATCGATCATGCAGTACGGCGGAGGACGAGCAGGCAGCGTGCGGGGACTTCCACGGGTGTGCGGGCGTGGTATACGCGGTCGGGTGGGGCTCCGGTCGGGGTCGAACAGTCCAGCGCCACAGTCCATTCGGCGCCGTGGTCCGGGTCGGGCAGGGTGCAGGGCAGGGGCTCGTCGTGGGCGTTGAAGCACAGCAGGAACGAATCGTCGGTGATGCGTTCCCCGCGCGGCCCGGGTTCGGCGATGGCGTCGCCGTTGAGGAAGACGGTCAGCGACCGCCCGAAGCCGTTGTCCCAGTCGGCGGCGGTCATCTCGGTGCCCTCGGGGGTGAACCAGCCGATATCGCCGGGGTGGGCGTGTTCGGGGGCGGGGCGGCCGTCGAAGAAGCGCCGCCGCCGGAACACCGGATGCGCGGTGCGCAGCGCGACGGCGCGGCGGGTGAAGGCGAGCAGATCGGCATTCGTGCGCATGAGCGACCAATCCATCCAGGACAGCTCGGAATCCTGACAGTAGGCATTGTTGTTGCCGCGCTGGGTGCGACCGAATTCGTCGCCGTGCAGCAGCATCGGCGTGCCTTGGGACAGCAGCAGCGTGGCGAGCAGATTGCGCTGCTGCCGGGCGCGCAGTGCGAGCACGGCGGGATCGTCGGTCTCGCCCTCCACCCCGCAGTTCCAGGAGCGGTTGTAGGTTTCGCCGTCGCGGTTGCCCTCGCCGTTGGCCTCGTTGTGTTTCTCGTTGTAGGACACCAGGTCCGCGAGGGTGAAACCGTCGTGCGCGGTGACGAAGTTGATGGACGCGCCGGGGCGGCGGCCGGTGGTCTCGTACAGGTCCGAGGAGCCGGTCAGCCGGGAGGCGAACTCGCCCAGGGTCGCCGGTTGTCCACGCCAGTAATCCCGCACGGTGTCACGATATTTGCCGTTCCATTCGGTCCACAGCACCGGGAAGTTGCCGACCTGATAGCCGCCCTCGCCCACGTCCCAGGGTTCGGCGATGAGTTTGACCTGACTGACCACCGGATCCTGGTGCACCAGGTCGAAGAAGGTGGACAGCCGGTCCACATCGTGCAGTTCGCGCGCCAGGGTGGCGGCCAGGTCGAAGCGGAACCCGTCGACGTGCATGTCGAGCACCCAGTAGCGCAGCGAATCCATGATCAGTTGCAGGGTGTGCGGATGGCGGACGTTGAGGCTGTTTCCGGTGCCCGTGTAATCCATGTAGTGCTGCGGATTGTCGTCCACGAGACGGTAGTAGGCGGCGTTGTCGATGCCGCGGAAGCCGATGGTGGGCCCGAATTCGTTGCCTTCGGCGGTGTGGTTGTAGACCACGTCCAGAATGACTTCGATACCGGCGGCGTGCAGGGCGCGCACCATGGCCTTGAACTCGGTGACGGCCGCACCCGGGGCCGGGTTGGCGGCGTACTCGTGATGCGGGGCCAGATAGCCGAAGCTGTTGTAGCCCCAGTAGTTCCGCAGGCCGCGATCCAGCAGCACGCGGTCCTGGAGGAACTGGTGCACCGGCATGAGTTCGACGGCGGTGACGCCGAGGCCGCGCAGATGGTCGACGATGGCCGGATGCGCCATCCCGGCGTAGGTGCCGCGCAGTGCCGGCGGCACCTCGGGGTGGGTGACGGTCATGCCCTTGACATGGGCCTCGTAGATGACCGTCTCGTGGTAGGGGCGTTTGGGCGAGCGGTCGTCGGCCCAGTCGAAGTACGGGTTGATCACCACGCCGGTCATGGTGTGGCCGAGGGAGTCCCGGCCCGGCGTGTACGGGGCGGGATGGCTGTCGAATTGCCCGTCGAACGCCTTGCCGTAGGGGTCGAGCAGCAGTTTGCTCGGATCACAGCGCAGTCCGCGTTCGGGTTCGAACGGCCCGTGCACCCGGAAACCGTAGCGCTGGCCGGGGCCGATGGCGGGCACGTAGCAGTGCCACACGTACCCGTCCACCTCGTCGAGCGGAATCCGCTGCTCGCGGTCGCGGTCGTCGATGAGGCACAGTTCGACCCGCTCGGCCACCTCGGAGAACAGCGAGAAATTGGTGCCCGCGCCGTCGTAGGTCGCGCCCAGGGGGTACGCGGTGCCCGGCCAGACGCCCAGTGGCGTGCGGTCCGGGGCGGCGGAGGACGACGGCATAGCCATGACAGTATCGGCCGGAGCCGGGCCGGTGGTGTGGTGGGCTCCGCTGCCGCGCGGGGGATCGGGTGGCTCGCCGCGCGATCGGCGCACGACGGGGCGCGGGTTGTCCGCCCGTCCCTGTGCGCCGGGTGTTCGCTCGGTCGTGCCCGGCTACTGTGTCGCGGCGGCCGAAGTGCGCAGCCAGCGGCGTTCGTAGCCGAGGGCGCGGGCGAGGCGGGCCAGGCCGCCGAGGACGGTGCGCTGGAGTCGCGGCGGGATGCCCCCGAGATAGCCGTCCTGGTAGTCCCACAGCAGGGCGAGGGCCAGTGGGTCGCGGGGTACGCGGCCGGCCACGGTGGTCTTTCCGGCGGCGTCGAGCGCGTGCCAGAGTTCGAACATGGCCCAGTGGTGCAGTGGCGGGCGGATCTCGTGGTCGATCTCGGTGTCGGCGGCCTCGTTCCAGAACTCGTGCACCACCCCGGCGGGTGCGACGGCCGAATCGCCCTGCCGCGCGATCACTTCCGTGCCGTCGATGCGGAAGCGCAGCGCGCCTCGGCGCACCGTCCACCGTTCGGCGAGGGTGGGGTGCCAGTGCGGTCCCGCCTGGCGGCCGGGGGTGGGCAGCAGATGGCGCAGCCGCAGATAGGGGCCGTGCTCATCGGTGTCCTCCGCGACGAGGGTGACCCGGTGGCCGTTGCGGAATGTGAGTGTGCACTCGTCCATTCCTCAATTACAAAGGTATCCTTCATAATATGTCAATGGCCGAACGGTCCGTATCGCCGGAGTCCATCCTGAAACTGCTGGTCCGCACCACCCGCGCCGTCGAAGACGAGCTCAACCGCGCACTGCGCGCCGAACTCCACCCCGACCTGCGCCCCGCCCACTACGCGGTGTTCCGCCACCTCGAGCCCGAGGGATCGCGCGTCACGGCCCTCGCCGACGCCGCGGGCATGACCCAGCAGTCCATGGGCGAGCTCGTCACCCGCCTGGAGCGCTGCGGCTACGTCACCCGGACCGTCGACCCCGTCGACCGCCGCGCCCGCCTGGTCGTCCTCACCGCCTCCGGCCACGCCGCCCTCGCCACCGCGGCCCGGCGACTCGCCGAGATCGAAGCGCGCCTGTCCGACGCCCTGGGCGACAGCGGTTTCGCCGAACTCCGCCGCCAACTCGACCGCGCCCGCGCCGCTGTGACGGGGTGACGCCTTGCTACGCAGGCGGTTGGCGTATCGGCCGGTTGGTGTGCTGCCCGGCGGAAGTGCTGACGCTCCGAAGCCTTGACGCCGGACGGGTCGCCAGGCACCCCGGCTCGCTGGCGGTCAGTGCACCGGACGTGCGGAGGAGTCGACGGTCGACCAGCCCGCATCCGGGGCGGTCGATGCGGCGGTCGTGGCGTGCTGCGTGGTGTCGGATGTATGTCCGGTGTCAGGGGATCAGTGCGCGTCGCCAGGTCTGGCCGATCAGGTCCACGCCGAAGCTGTGGTGCGGATTCGACTCCACCGGTTCGAATCCCGCGCGTTCGTAGATGCGGCGGGCGGCGGTGAGGACGTCGTTGGTCCACAGCACTATCTCGCGGTAGCCGGCCGCGCGGGCGAAGGTGAGGCAGGCGTCCACCAGGGCGGTGCCGACACCGAGGCCGCGGGCGCCGGGTTCCACCAGCAGCAGGCGCAGGCGGGCGGTGGTGTCGGAGTCGCGCATGCAGTACACCGCGCCGAGCGGTTCGCCGTCGCGGTCGGCGATCCAGGCCCGTTCCCGCTGCGGGTCATGGGTTTTCAGATAGTCGGCGATAATGCGGGCGACGAGAGCCTCGTAGTCGGCGTTCCAGCCGTATTCGGCGGCGTAGAGCACGGCATTGCGGTGGATGACCCAGCCGTGGTCGCCGGGGGCGGGGGCGCGCAGTGTGAACGCCGGTGCGTCCGAGGCGGGTTCGAGGATGTGCTCGATCGTGCGCATGGCCGCGATCAGCCGTTCGCGGTCGGCGGCCGGAACGTCGGCGAGCAGTGCGGCGGTATCGCGGCTGGAGCGATTGTCGAGGTCGGCGAAGGTGTCCCAGCCGTGGTCGGTGAGTCGCACCTCCTGGATGCGGCGGTCTCGTTCGGCGCGGCGGCGCTCGACGAGTCCGTCGGCCTCGAAGCGGGCCAGGATACGGCTGAGATAGCCGGGGTCCAGGCCGAGGGACCGGCGCAGCGTCACCACTTCCAGGGGGCCGGAATCGGCCAGTTCGAACAGGATTCGCGCCTCGGTGAGCGAGAAGGGGGTGTCCACGAGGCCCTCGCGCAGCACGCCGATCACCCGGGTGTAGCGGCGGTTGAAGGCGCGGACGGCGGCGATCTGCCGCATATCCGGGGCGGTGTCGGTCGAGGTGCCCATCTCGGCTCCAATCCTTTGACTCAGTCAAAGAGTTATGTTCAGCAGATTACGCCGGGTGGCCGCGTCCCGAAAGGTGCGGTGGTAACTTGAACGGCGTTCAAGCTCGCGCCCGGCGGATTCCGGGGCGGGGTACGACACCTGGCGAAGGACCGCACCCGTGGCACTGACCCCCGACGAGATCACCGCCCTCGACGCCGCCCATGTCTGGCATCCCTACGGCGGCTTCCCGGCCACCACCGAACCCCTGGTGGTCGAATCCGCCGCGGGCACCCGCCTCACCCTCGCCGACGGCCGGGAACTGGTGGACGGCATGAGCTCGTGGTGGGCGGCGGTGCACGGCTACCGGCATCCGGTGCTCGACGCGGCGCTGTTGGCCCAGTCGCGCCGGATGAGCCACGTCATGTTCGGCGGCCTCACCCACGAACCCGCCGCGCGCCTGACCCAACTGCTGGTCGAGCACACACCCGCGGGGCTGGACAAGGTGTTCCTCTGCGATTCCGGGTCCGTGTCGGTCGAGGTCGCGGTGAAGATGTGCCTGCAGTACTGGCGCGCGCGCGGCCGCCCGGGCAAACACCGGCTGCTCACCTGGCGCGGCGGCTACCACGGCGACACCTTCACGCCCATGAGCGTGTGCGATCCCGAGGGCGGCATGCACGCGCTGTGGACCGACGTGCTCACCCCGCAGCATTTCGTCCCGGCCCCGCCGCGCGGCTACGTACCCGACTATGTCGCCGAACTCGAGCGCGCACTCGCCGCGCACGCCGACGAACTGGCCGCCGTCATCGTCGAACCGGTCGTCCAGGGCGCGGGCGGCATGCGCTTCCACGACCCCCGCTACCTCACCGACCTGCGCCGCCTCTGCGACGAACACGGCATCCTGCTGATCTTCGACGAGATCGCCACCGGATTCGGCCGCACCGGAACGCTTTTCGCCGCCGACCAGGCGGGCGTGCGCCCGGATGTGCTGTGCGTGGGCAAGGCGCTCACCGGCGGCTACCTGACCCTGGCCGCGGCGCTGTGCACCGCCGAGATCGCCGAAACCCTCAGTGCCGCACACGGGGGGCTCATGCACGGGCCGACCTTCATGGGCAACCCCCTAGCCTGCGCGGTCGCCGTCGCCTCCATCGAACTGCTGCTGTCGCGGGACTGGCGCGGCGAAGTGGCCCGCATCGAATCCGAACTCCGGACCGGGATCGCGCCCGCCCGCGACCTCCCCGGGGTCGTGGAGGCGCGGGTGCTCGGCGCGATCGGCGTCATCGAACTCGACCACCCCGTCGACATGCGCAAGGCCACCCACGCCGCCGTGGACGCCGGAGTGTGGTTGCGGCCCTTCCGCAATCTGATCTACTGCATGCCGCCGTTCATCAGCACCACCGAGGACGTGCGCCGGATCACCGCCGCCATGCTGGCCGCGGCCGCCGCCTGAGCGGTGGTCAGCGCCTGCCGGTGGTCAGCGCCTGCCGTGATTCGCGCTGATCAGTGGTTGGCGCGGCGTTCCCGCAGCCGCTCCTGCTCCTCGCTGTCCGACAGCACCTCCCACACCCGGAACAGACAGTGGAAATCGTCGGACCAGCCGCGGGCGATGAGCATGTAGTTGTCGCCGTCGCGCAGCACGGTGCGACGGCTGACGAGCTTGGGGTGGTCCGGAACGAATTTGCCGACCAGTTCCGACAACTTGGCCACGGCCTGTTCCCGGGTTCCCACCACCTCGGCGAGCACCTTGGGGGACCAGATCTTGTTGTCTCCGAAGCCGGTTGTCTGTTCGACCACTATTGCCCAACGTGGCATACATCTCTCCTACCTCGGTCTCCCAGGATAGCGACGTCGGGCCGCGGTGAGGGCCGATCCGACCCGCTCCACCCCACCCTGAACGCTGTTCAAGTATGCTGCGGAGCTGTGAGTGTCGATCCCTTGCGATGGTTGGACGAACGCGCCGCAGAACGGGTGCGCGCCGGGCTGCGCCGCGAACTGCGGCCGCGCGCGTCCGAGGGCGAGGCCATCGACCTGGCCTCCAACGACTACCTCGGGCTCACCCGGCATCCGGAGGTGATCGAGGGCGCGGTCGCGGCGGTGCGGCGCTGGGGCGCGGGTGCCACGGGTTCGCGGCTGGTGACCGGTACCACCGCCGAACACGAACTGCTGGAAACCGAACTCGCCGAATTCGTCGGCGCACCGGCGGGATTGGTGTTCGCCTCCGGTTACGCCGCCAATCTGGGCGTGGTCACCGCGCTGGCCGGGCGCGGTGCGCTGGTGGTGTCGGATGCGGGCAGCCACGCCTCGCTGGTGGACGCCTGCCGCCTGTCGCGGGCGCGGGTGGAGATCGCCCCGCATCGCGACGTGGACGCCGTGGACCGGCTGCTGGCCCGGCGCGTCGAGGAATGCGCTCTGGTGCTCACCGATTCGGTCTTCAGCGCCGACGGCGATCTCGCGCCGCTGCGGGAACTGCACCGCGTCACCCGCGCCCGGGGCGCGGTCCTGGTGGTGGACGAGGCGCACGGATTCGGCGTGCGCGGCACGGGCGGTCGCGGGCTGGTGCACGAATGCGGGCTGGCGGGCGAACCGGATCTGGTGATCACCGCGACGCTGTCCAAGGCCCTGGGCGCACAGGGCGGTGCGGTCCTCGCCAGCGAGCGGGTGCGTGCCCACCTCATCGACTCCGCCCGGACGTTCATCTTCGACACCGGACTCGCCCCCGCCGCCGTCGGAGCCGCCCGCGCCGCCCTGGGCGTCCTGCGCCGCGACCCCGGCCTGGCCGGTCGGGTGCTCGACCGGGCGGCCGACCTGGCCCGGATCGCCGGTGTGGCACAACCCGATTCGGCCGTGGTGTCGGTGGTGCTCGGCGAGGCGCAACTCGCCTACGACGCCGCCGTCGCCTGCCGCGACCGGGGCCTCAGTGTCGGCTGCTTCCGCCCGCCCTCGGTCCCCGAGGGCACCTCACGGTTGCGCCTCACCGCCCGCGCCGACCTCACCCCCGCCGAACTCGACACCATCGCAACGGTTCTCGGCGAGGTGCTGGCGCGGGCGCGCGGGCAGCAGACGGTTCCGGCATGAGCGTTCTCTTCGTAACCGGCACGTCCACCGATGTCGGCAAGACCATGGTCACCGCCGCGCTGGCGGCGACCGCACGGGCGGCCGGGGCGCGGGTGGCGGTGTGCAAGCCCGCCCAAACCGGGGTCGCGCCAGGCGAACCCGGTGACCTGGCCGTCGTCGAACGACTCAGCGGGGTCACCCGCACCCTGGAACTGGCGCGCTATCCCGATCCGCTGGCCCCCGATACCGCCGCGCGCCGCTGCGGTCGGCCGCTGCTGACCCTCGCCGATACGGCGGCGGCGGTGGAATCGCTGGCCGACGCCGACCTCACCCTGGTGGAGGGCGCGGGTGGCCTGCTGGTGCGGATGGGCGAATTCACCCTGCTCGACCTCGCGCAGAAGCTCGGCGCACCGGTGCTGCTGGTGGCCGCCGCCGGGTTGGGCACCCTGAACCACAGCGAATTGACCACGCGCACACTGGCGTCGGCGGGTGTCCCGTGCGCGGGCCTGGTCATCGGCGCTTGGCCGGACGAACCCGACCTCGCCGCCACCTGCAATCGCGCCGACCTACCCGCCGTCACCGGCGTCGACCTGGTCGGCACCCTCCCCTCCGGCGTCGGCTCCTGGCCCGCCGCCCGCTTCGCCGCCGCCGCGCCCGACTGGTTCGACGCCGACTGGCGCGCCCGCTACCTGCCCGGCTGAACTGTCGGCGCGGTACCGCCGCCCTGAGTTCGGCCGCGGCCGGGGCCCTGAATCACCGCGCCACACCGGTGAGTCGTAGTGCCGCCGCGCGCGTCGCAGTGGCCCACTGGCAGTGGGCGGTCCAGCCGCCGCGTAGGTCCGCCGTCGCCCGCACCGGGTACGGAGTCCGCTGCCGGACCGGGTAGGTGTTCGCACGCCGTGGCAGGATCGCCGCCACGCGGCTGCGGAGGCGCGCGCCGTGGGGGCCGCCGCTGCGGGACGCCTGTGGCCTCGTGCTCCGCGGGGCGGGAGCGCCGCTGTGCGGGTGGCCGTGGTGCTCGTCGTGGGTGGGATCGCCGTCGCCCGCGTGGGCACCCCTCGCATGGTCCGCGCTGCGGGGCGGCGCGTTCGGGGGTGTGATCACCGGGCGATCCCTGCCTACAGTGGAGCGGTATGTGGGCCTATCCACATCCGTCCGGCGCCGCCGAGTACGACGACGAGCGGCGGCGGGCGCGGCTGCGCGAAACCCGATTCGGAACCCGGTGGCGAGAGCGGCGCGGGCTGCGGATCGCGGCCCGGTTCGCGCTGATACCGCTGCTGTTCCTCGCGCTGTTCGCACAGTACTGGCGACTCGACGTCGCCCCCGAGCGAGCGCGGCTGGCCCGCACCGCACCGGCGGTCCTGCCCATCGCCGGTCCGTCCGGTGCGGCGGCCGCCGATACCGCGGTCTTCGATCTGGTCGGGCTGGGCTCGCTCGACGCCACCGACACCGCCCGCGCGCTACCGACGTTGAGCCAGCTCGGTTCGGTGTGGGCGGTGCGCTACGACAACACCGGTATCGACACCAAGGTCATCGCCGATCTCATCGTGCGGGTCACCGAGGCCGCGCACATACCGAAGGTGGTGCTGGCAGGCCACAGTATGGGCGGCGTCATCGCCCTGGAGATCGCCCACCACCTGCACACCGCCAGTTCCCGGCAGGTGCTGGCGGTACTGCTGGACTGCACCCCGATCGACCTGCACGCCGTGCGCCCGGAGAGCCGCGACCAGGGGGAGGAGCTCATGCGCTGGGTGGGCTGGTTCCCCGGTGCGCGCGAGAGCAGGCTGCTGCGGCTGATCGCCGAAACCTATTCCCGCCGTGACCGATACCAGGGCGGTCGCTACGGCATCGAACCCGACGACTTCGGTGAGGCGGTGCGGGATTCGCTGCGCGAGAAGATCCTCACCACCGATGTGGCCAGTACCGGGCTGATCGAATCCCAGTTCAAGGCGATCGTGGCCGGGGGCGCGGTGAACCATCTGCGCGCGCTGGCCGAACCCGCCGACGGCAAACCCCGCCCGGCCATCGTGTTCATCCGCCCTCGAAACCCCTACGCCGACTACATAGTCGACGTCGCCTACACCCACCGGGCCCTCATCGACCGAGTGGGAGGCCCGGACGGCACCCTGCTGGTGGTGACCACGCGTACCACCGGTCACGCCAATCCGAAGCAGCGCCCGGCCGAGTACAACGCGGTGATCCTGCACCAGATCGTGCCGTTCGTCCGATTGATCGAACGCACCCCGATGGCATCCGGTTGAGGTCCGGATTCAGCGGATGCGGGTGCCCAGCAGATGCCGCACCCCGCTCACGAACAGTTGCAGCCCGAAGTCGAAACGGGCCGTCGCATCGGGCGTGTCGTACAGCGGCGAATGCTCGTCGGCCAGCGCGCCCACCGAATCCATCTGCATGCGCGCCTGCTCGTCCACGGTCTGCCCGAGCACGTAGTAGAGCAGGGTGAAGGCCGCGAGATCGGCCTCCTCCCTGGTCATTCCGGCCCGAATGGCCGCACTCGCCATGCGCTCGCGGCCTTTCGAGGTGGTGAGGCGGGAAGCGTAGGTGGCGGAGACCAATTCGGCCCCGTCCCGGTAGGCCAGCAGGCACGACCGCAGCCGATGCGCCAGTTCACCGAGCTGCCCGGACCATTCGTCGGCGGTCACGGGTTCGTCCATGGGGGCGAGGATGCGGTCGGCCACCGCGCCCAGCAGCGCCTGCTTGTTGGGGAAGTGCCAGTACAGCGCCCCGGGCTGCACATGCAGCGATCCGGCCAGGCGCCGCATGGTCAGATCGGCCAGTCCGTACTGGTCCAGAATGGCGATGGCCCCGTCGACCACATCGGTGCGGTGCAGCTGCACGGATAATCCCGACCCTTCGTGTTTCGGCTCACGTTCGCGACTGCTAGCCTACCCTGAACACCGTTCAAGTTGCTCGGCCACATCGGCCGGACGAAGGGATTTCGCGCTGTGACCCAGGTAGCCGTCAACACCGATATTCTGGCGATCGCCCGCGAGCAGGTGCTCGAACAGGGCATCGGCCTGACCCAGGAGCAGACCCTCGCGGTGCTGCGCCTCGGCGACGACCGGCTCGAGGAACTGCTCGCCCTCGCCCACGACGTGCGCATGAAGTGGTGCGGTCCCGAGGTCGAGGTCGAGGGCATCATCTCGCTCAAGACCGGCGGCTGCCCGGAGGACTGCCACTTCTGCTCGCAGTCCGGCCTTTTCCAGTCGCCGGTGCGCGCCGCCTGGCTCGACATCCCCAGCCTGGTCGAGGCCGCCAAGCAGACCGCCAAGACCGGAGCCACCGAATTCTGCATCGTGGCCGCCGTGCGCGGCCCCGACGAGCGCCTCATGGCGCAGGTCGCCGCGGGCGTGGAGGCCATTCGCAACGAGGTCGACATCCAGGTCGCCTGCTCGCTGGGCATGCTGAGCCAGGAGCAGGTCGACCAGCTCGCCGCCATGGGCGTGCACCGCTACAACCACAACCTCGAGACCGCCAAGTCGCACTTCCCGCAGGTCGTCACCACGCACACCTGGGAGGAGCGCTGGGACACCCTGCGCATGGTGCGCGAGGCCGGGATGGAGGTGTGCTGCGGCGGCATCCTCGGCATGGGCGAATCGCTGGAGCAGCGCGCCGAATTCGCCGCCCAGCTGGCCGAACTGGAACCCGACGAGGTGCCGCTGAACTTCCTCAACCCGCGGCCGGGCACCCCGTTCGGCGATCTGGAGGTGCTGCCCGCCGCCGACGCGCTGCGCGCCGTGGCCGCCTTCCGGCTCGCCCTGCCGCGCACCATCCTGCGCTTCGCGGGCGGTCGCGAGATCACCCTCGGCGACCTGGGCGCCAAGCAGGGCATCCTGGGCGGCATCAATGCCGTCATCGTCGGCAACTACCTGACCACCCTGGGCCGTCCCGCCGAGGCCGACCTCGATCTGCTGGGCGAGCTGAAGATGCCGATCAAGGCGCTCAACGAAACCCTGTAGTGCGCATCGCATATCGATTGGGCAACCGCATGCCGGGAAGTGGGTGCGCACATGGGTAATGTCGTGGACATGGAAACGGACGAGGTCACCGCGCGCGTGGCGCTGTACAACCCGTTCACCGGCAAGCTGATCGAACCCGGCGCGGACGATCCGGTCCCGGCCGCCGCCGCGCTCGGGCTGGAACCGCCGCGCTACTGCGAGCAGTGCGGCCGCCGCATGATCGTGCAGGTGAGTCCGGACGGTTGGTGGGCGAAATGCTCGCGCCACGGGGTGCTGGACTCGAAGAGTCTGGAACACCGGTAGTGGCACCGGGATTCGCTCCACCTGGAGCCTCCGGGACGCGGACCGAGGTGCTGCGGCGGGAACGCCGGGCGGCCGCGCTGGTCGTCGCGGGCGTCACCGCGGTCAGTGCGATGGCGGCGATGGTGTGGGCCTTCCTCGCCCCGGCCGAACGGTTGGTGGTGGTGGAGCCGGACCGTGGTGCGGTGCTGACCGGGGAGAGCGCGCACCAGTTCGACGCGCTGGCCGTCTTCGTTCTCGTCGGCATGGTGACCGGGGTGCTCACCGCCACCGTCACGTGGCGGTGGCGGCGCGTGCGCGGGCCGATACTGCTGGCCGGATTGGTGATCGGCTCACTGCTGGGCGCGTTCGTCATGCGCCTGGTCGGCGAGGCCGCCGCCGAGGTGCTGTACCCGCGCCCGGAGAACCCGGCGGTCGGGTCGATCGTCGAACTCGCGCCCACCGTGCCCGCCTGGCCGGCCCTCATCGCGCAACCGCTGGTGGCGACGCTGCTGGTGCTCATCTGGTCGGCCCTGAGCGTGGCCGACGATCTGGGCAGCGGACAGTTCCAGCCCTTCGGCGGCGACGCGCCGCGCCGCGGCCTGCTCGCGCCCGGACCGTACGGTTCGGCCATCAGCTACGGACCCTACGGCGGTCCGGGGGCGAACGGCGGCTCGGCGCAGGGCTTCGGGCCGATGCCGTTCGAGGGTGCGGGTCGGGGCAATCCCGACCGCTGAACCTCCTTCGCGCCGCGGGTCATTCGCTCTGTGCCCACGCGGCGACCGGCAGGGACAGGTAGATGCCGAAATCGTCGAGATCGACCGCCTTCTCGATGGCCGCGTGCAGCCCGTCCACCCGCTCCTGCCGGTTCTCGGCGCGGCTCGCGAAGTACTTGGACCGGGCCTCGATCACCACATCGAGTCCACTGCGGTCGAACGGTCCGAGCGGTCGGAACCGGATTTCCACGTCACCGGGCTGCAAATCGCCGTCGTACGGCTCCTCCGGGCACTCCACCGCCACCGATACCGCATGCGGCAGCACCTCCGCCAGCTCACGGAGCACGGTGTCGGGAATACTCGGCGCGTAGGTGACGTCTACCAAGGGCATCGGGCCAGTCTAGCCAGCCCGGAAATCGCAGCCCGAAAATCACTGGCCCCGCCCCGTTCCCACACCTACCGTGGGGCGTCGAACAGCAACACATCCGATCGGGAGACCACCATGAGAACCGCCGCACAGCGCGCCGACGACCCGGTCGCGCCGGAGCGGGCCGCCGTCGCCCCCTCGGAACGGGCCGACCTGACCGCGTGGCGACAGCGCCACGCCCTGCGCCGCTCCAACGCGGCCCAGCCGATCCCCAGCGGTCGGCGCTACCGCCGCACCACCAAACATCGTGGGCGCGAACAACAGTGGTGACCACCGTCGCCGGAACTGTTCCGGCACTTGTTTTTACATTGATTTGAGCCGTCCGACCGTGGTGGCGGCGGCCGTCCGGCCGTAGGGTCACTCGGCATGGAAAGCGCAACGGGCTGGGATGCCATCGACGGTGCACTGCGTCGGCTGTACGGCGAGGCGACGCCGTACCACCTGGGTACGAAGCAGCCGTGGGCGCTCGGCGGCCCGGATCCGCTCGACGGCATCAGCATTTTCGGTCGGACGGACCCGATCGCGCACTGGCATTACGTCGGTTACGGCATGTCGGAACTGTACGAGAAGGAGTCCGCCGATCCGCACACCTCGGGCTGGGGATTCGAGTTCACCATGCGCGTGGTCCGGTCGACGGCCGAGTCGCAGCCGCCGCTGTGGCCCGCGCAGCTGCTGCAGACGCTGGGCCGCTACGTGTTCCAGAGCGAGAACCGTTTCGAGCCGGGCCACACCATGAAGGCGGGCGGCCCGCTGGCCGGCGACCGCACCGACAGCGCCATCCGCGCCATGGCTTTCACGGTCGACCCGGAACTCGGCGAGATCGGGACCCCGCACGGCAGTCTGCGCTTCCTCCAGGTGGTGGGCCTGACCCTGGACGAGTACCAGGCTGCGCTGGGCGGCAACGCGCCCGCGCTGCTGGCCCGGCTCGCCGCCGACCTGCCGCTCTACGTCACCGACGCCGATCGGCCCTCGCTGATCGAGCGCGGCTGAGCGCGGCTACTTCAGCGCGTCGCCGATCCCGCACACCTTCCACTCACCGTTCTCCTTGACCAGGTCGTAGGTGAGTGACTGGGTGTTGGTGCGGCCGCCGAAGTTCACCTCGACGTCGACGGTGAAGGTGCCCTCGTCCGCGCCCGAGGGCACGTCGACGCTCTTCAGGGTCGACTTGGAGTCGACCTTGGGCACATTGGTGACGGTGATGCCGCCGGTGTCGACGCTCTCGATCATCGACAGGTCCGACTGGCAGATGAGGTCCTTGTTCTTCGCGCCGCCGTTGACGAAGTCCTCCGCCACATCGCGCGGGTCGTCCGAGCCGCCGACGATGCCGCCGCCCGAACCCGAGAGCAGGAACACCGCACCGATGCCGAGTACGGCCACCAGCGCGACCCCGCCGATGATCAGTGGCATCTGATTCTTGCCGCCGCTCGGTGGCTGCTGCGGGTAGCCGCCGGGCCCGGGTCCGAACTGCGGCTGCGGTGCACCCGGATGGGGCTGCTGCGGCATGCCGGGCTGCTGGTGCCGGGGTGCGCCGAATTGCTGTGGGGGAGCGCCGTATTGCTGAGGAGTGCCGTGCTGTGGGGGAGCGCCGTATTGCTGCGGAGCGCCGTGCTGCGGGGCACCGTATTGCTGGGGTGCACCGTATTGCTGGGGCGCGCCGGGCATCGGCTGCTGGGGCCCCGGTCCGAACCGCTGCGGTGGCTGCCCGCCCGCCGGATGCGGCGGCCATCCGCCCGGCTGCTGGTAGGGGTTCGGCTGGCGTGGGTCACTCATCTGTCAAATCCTGTACACCTCAGCGGAAAAGAATCGCGGACCGCCGCACCGATGCGCGGCCGATGATCGCACGACGCGTCGAAACGGACGCCGCCGCGATTCAATCACCGCTGTCCACCGCGCCGGTAATGCCCGCAGGTGTTTTTACATACGTTTGAGATTCGCGAGCCCGCCATTTCGCCGCCGGGCTGCGAGAATTCGGCACCGTGAGTTCTTCGGGTCGGCCGTCACCACGGCCCGCGCGCGGCGCGCAGTTCCGCCAGGGTCATGCCGTGGCGGCGGCGCACCAGGGTGCGCAGGGTGGCGGGGCTGGAGTAGCCGACGTGTGCCGCGATGGAGTCGACGGTCAGCGTGGTGGTGCGCAGCAGGTGCGCGGCCCGCTCCAGGCGGATGTCGTTGGCGAATTCGCGCGGTGTCAGACCGATTTCGGCGCGGGTGGCGCGTTGCAGGGTGCGCGTGGTGGTGCCCAGCTCGCGGGCGGCGGTGGCGATGTGCAGCGGTTCGGACAGATGTGCGCGCACCCAGCGTTCGAAGGCTGCGACCAGCGCGTCGCCGCGGGCGACCACCTCGGGAACGGCGAAGGCGGCCTGGGTATCCCGATTGCCGAGCGCCAGGTAGCGGGCGGTCAGCTCGGCCAGCGCCGGAGAGCGGCCGTGTACCAGCGACAGTGCGAGGTCCATATGCGACAGTGACGCCCCGGCGGTGGTGATCCGGCCGCCCCGGCACAGCAGACGGCTCTCGTCCAGGGCCACCCGGGGGTAGCGGCGCCGGAAGCTCGGCCCGAGCCACCAGCTCGTCGTCGCGGGCGCACCGTCGAGCACCCCGGCCTCGGCGAGGAAGAAGGTGCCGGTGCAGGCGGCCGCCAGCCGTCCGCCGGCGTGGTGGGTCCGCCGGATATGTTCGAGCACCGGCCTGCTGTGCGGTGCCGAGACCAGACCGATCAGCGCCTGCGCGTCGAGCACGTTCACCGCCGGGACGATGACGAGATCGACCTCCTCGCGCAGCTCGGCCAGGGGCGTGGTGGTCACGGAGTGCCCGTTGCCGGAACGTACCCGGTGGCCGAAGGAGACGGTGTGCACCCGCCACGGGGGCGGTGATTGCGGGAGCCGCTCTCGCAATCCGTTCGCCATGCTGAAGGTCTCGATCAGCGCCGCGTAACCGAAGTCGGCGACGCCGTCGACCACGAATACCGCGACATTCATGTCGCGCATGCTACTGAACCCGTCGCATTCGCTACTGCCCGCACCGGGAAGGCTGTCCTAATCTCTTGGACTCGTGACCGATTCGGGAGGAGATCGGATGAGGACAATGACGGAGAGCGTGGTGACCGACCGAAGTCCGGGGGGACGGGTGCGGTTGCTGCTGATCGAGGACGACGACATATCCGGCGATGCGCTGGTGGATATGTTGACGGAAAGGGGTTTCGACGCCGAACGCAAACGCCGGGGAGCCGATCTGCTGCTCGGCCACCGTGACTACGATGCCGCGCTGCTGGACCTGGAGCTGCCCGACGGTTGTGGCCTGACCACCCTGCGGCGGCTGCGCGAGGTGAGTTCGATACCGGTGGTGCTGCTCAGCGAGGACGACGACGAACGGACCATCGTGCGGGGGCTGCGCGGTGGGGCCGACGACTGTCTGGTCAAACCGCCGCGGATCGGCGAACTGGTGGCACGCATCGAACACGCCATGCGCCGCACCGCGGCGGAGGCGGCGGCCCGGTCCGCGGTGGTGGACACCGGTGACGTGCGCGTCGATCCGGTGGCCCGGGAGGTCACCGTGGCCGGCGCGCCGATCCTGCTCACCCACAAGGAATTCGAGCTGGTGGAGGCATTGGTGGAGCGGCCGGGGCAGGCGGTGAGCCGGGAGATCCTGATGGATCGCATCTGGGGTGACGCCTTTCTCGCCGTCTCCCGCAGCCTGGACGTGCACATCTCGACCCTGCGGGCCAAACTCGACCGGCCCGGACTGATCACCACGGTGCGCGGCTTCGGCTACCGCTGGGCTACCCAGCCCGAGGTGGTCAGCTCGGCGGGCGCAGCGCGGCGAATTCATCGGTGACGCGGATCTCGGTGTCGGTGAAGCGGTAGAGCGCGGCCGGACGGCCACCCGTCCGGCCGGGTGAGGCGGTCGCGCCGGTGGGGGTGATGACCCCGCGGCGCGACAGCACCCGTTGCAGATTCGTGGTGTCCACCTCGTATCCGAGTGCCGCGCAGTAGATCTCGCGCAGGGTGGACATGGTGAAGCGCTCCGGGGCCAGACCGAAGGCGATATTGGTGTAGGAGAGCTTCGCCGCCAGCCGGGTGCGGGCGTGCCCCACCACCACGCCGTGGTCGAAGGACATGTCCGGCAGTGCCGACACCGGATGCCAGCGGGTGTCCGGTGGCAATTTGGGGTCGGCGGTCAGCGGCACCAGACCCAGATAGGCCGAGGCGATGCGGCGGTCACCGGGCACCCGGTGCGGATCGCTGAACACCGACAGCTGCTCCAGGTGGGTCAGCTCGCGCACATCCACCTTCTCGGCGAGCTGGCGGGCGGCGGAGAAGTCGAGGTCCTCGTCGTCGCGCAGCCGCCCGCCCGGCAGCGACCAGGTGCCCTTGGCCGGATCGAGGGCCCGCTCCCACAGCAGCACCGCCAGTTCGGTGCGTTGGCCGGGCGGGCAGCGGCGATCCAGCGATCGACGCGGTGCCTCGGCCCCCGAAGCCCCTGAAGCCTCGGAAACGTCACTACCTGCGGTGATGCCCTCGGGGAAGCGGCGAACCTGGAACACCGCGGTGAGCGATTCGTGGATGGTGCTACGATGGGCCACGTTTTCGATTCTAAGTCGAAAACCGGGTGTATGCGAATCGGCGAAGCTGCCGGACGCATGAGAGTTAGGAGCCGGACCATGGCTGCACTGGGTGCGATGATGCCGCTGACCGAGCGCATCACCGATGGACCGTCGGGTTTCGGGGGAGTCGAGGCCACTCCGGAGTGGGCGCGGGAGATCAAGCGACTGGCGCGCGAACGCAATGCCACCATCCTCGCGCACAACTACCAGCTGCCCGAGATTCAGGACGTCGCCGATCACGTGGGTGACTCCCTCGCGCTGTCCCGGATCGCGGCCGAGGCACCCGAGGACACCATCGTGTTCTGCGGTGTGCACTTCATGGCCGAGACCGCCAAGATCCTCAGCCCGGAGAAGACGGTGCTCATCCCCGATCAGCGCGCGGGCTGCTCACTGGCCGACTCCATCACCGCCGACGAACTGCGTGCGTGGAAGGCCGAACATCCGGGGGCGCTGGTGGTCTCCTACGTCAACACCACCGCCGCGGTGAAGGCCCTCACCGATATCTGCTGCACGTCCTCCAACGCCGTGGACGTGGTCGCCTCCATCGACCCCGACCGCGAGGTGCTGTTCCTGCCGGACCAGTTCCTGGGCGCGCACGTCAAGCGGGTGACCGGACGCGAGAACATGCACATCTGGATGGGCGAATGCCACGTGCACGCCGGAATCAACGGCGACGAGCTGAACGAGCAGGCCCGCACCCATCCGGACGCGGAACTGTTCGTGCACCCCGAATGCGGTTGCGCCACCTCGGCGCTCTACCTCGCGGGCGCGGGCGAGTTCCCGGCCGACCGGGTGCACATCCTGTCCACCGGCGGCATGATCGACGCCGCCAAGGCGGCGGCGCGGAGCTCGCGCAGCGGCGAGTCGGGCACAGTGAACCAGGTGCTGGTCGCCACCGAGGTCGGCATGCTGCACCAGCTGCGCAAGGCCGCCCCCGGCGTGGACTTCCAGGCCGTCAACGACCGCGCCTCCTGCAAGTACATGAAGATGATCACCCCCGCCGCCCTGCTCCGCTCCCTGGTGGAGAACCGCGACGAGGTCCACGTCGACCCCGAAACCGCCGCCCTGGCCCGCAACTCGGTGCAGCGCATGATCGAGATCGGCAACCCGGGCGGCGGCGAGTGACAGGCGGCCCCCAGCTCCCGGCGGCCCACGCGGCCGCCGGGCCGGGGGCGCGCACGGTCGCCGGGCTGGGGATGCGCGCGGTCGCCGAGCAGTCCGCGCGGCTGGCGGTCGAGCCAAGAGTGCGGGTGGCTGTGTCGGGCAGTGCGGGCGCTGGGCCTGGGCGGCGAATGGTTGCCGGGCGCGGAGTGCGGCTGGCGGTCGAGCCGGGAGTGCGGGTGGCTCTGCCGGGAGCTTGGACGGTCGATGTGCCGGGTGCGCGGGTAGCGCGGCCCGGGCGGTGCGCGGTCGGCTGGCCCGAACGGCTGGTCACCGGGGCGAGGACATGCGGTGTCGCCGTGCCCCGGATGCTGCCGTACACCGGGTCGGTCCGCCGTGGCGTGACGGCGGCGGGCGTGCGCACGACCACCGGGAAGGGAGAGATCCGGTGAGTATCACGATCAACTGGGAGGCCGAGGCCGATCTCGTCGTCGTGGGCGGCGGGGTGGCCGGGCTGACCGCCGCGCGTACCGCGTCGCTGCGCGGGCTGCGGGTGCTCACGCTGAGCAAGGGCGGGCCGACCGATACCGCCACGCAGTACGCGCAGGGAGGGATCGCCGTGGTCGCCCCGCACGGGGATTCGGTGGAGTCACATGTCGAGGACACCGTGGTGGCCGGGGCCGGTCTGTGTGATGAGGCGGCGGTGCGCTCGATCGTCGAGGGCGGGCGGGATGCCGTCGCCGCGCTCACCGATCTGGGCGCGGTCTTCGATCTCGGACGTGACGGGCAGGTCTCGCGGACCCGCGAGGGCGGACACAGTACGCGGCGCATCATTCACGCCGGGGGCGACGCCACCGGGGCCGAGGTGCAGCGGGCGCTGAACGCGGCGGGCCTGCCGGTGATCTTCGGTGCGGCAGCGGTCGAGATCCTGACCGGGCCGAGCGGCGTGCGCGGTGTACTCGCCCGGTCCGACCGGGGTTTCGGTGTGGTGCACGCGCCCGCCGTGCTGCTGGCTACCGGCGGGCTCGGGCAGCTGTACGCGTGCAGCACCAATCCCGCCGGGGCGACGGCCGACGGCGTGGCGCTGGCCTTGCGCGCGGGCGCGGTGGTGGCGGATCTGGAGTTCGTGCAGTTCCATCCGACCGTGCTGTACGCGCGCGGCGGGCTGGGGCGGCGACCGCTCATCAGCGAGGCCGTGCGCGGTGAGGGCGCGATTCTGGTGGACACCGAAGGCAATTCGGTCACCGCCGGAGTGCACCCGCGCGGTGACCTCGCACCGCGCGACGTGGTGTCGCGGGCCATCGCGGCCCGCATGCGCGAACTGGGCACCGAGCACGTCTATCTCGATGCCCGCGCCATCGACGGTTTCGCCCAGCGGTTCCCGACCATCACCGCCTCCTGCCTGGCCGCGGCCATCGACCCGCGCACCGGACTCATCCCGGTCGCCCCCGCCGCCCACTACCAGTGCGGCGGCGTGGTCACCGACACCCACGGCCGCACCACCGTCCCCGGCCTGTACGCCGCGGGCGAGGTGGCGCGCACGGGTCTGCACGGCGCGAACCGGCTCGCCTCCAACAGCCTGCTCGAGGGCCTGGTGGTCGGCGAACGCGCGGGCGCGGCGGCCACCGAACGCCTCGGCGCAGCCGACCCCGTCACCGAGATCGGCCCCCTGCACCTGCCTCGCGTCGACCGCACCGCCCTGCAACGGCTGATGACCGACCGCGCCTCCGTCGTCCGCGACGGTGACGGCCTGCGCGAGGGTGTGCTGCGCCTGCTCGAACTGCTCGCCGCCAGCGGCACCGGAACCGATTCCGGCGCAATCGATATCGCCGCCCCCGGGCCGGACGGCGGAATCGGTGTGCCACTCGCCTCACCGCTCGGACCGGGGTACGAGGCGCACGCCGGGCCGCGCGACGACGTGGGCGGCATCACCTCGCGTGGACCTAGCGATCACGGGAGCGGTACCGCGTCACGCGGTCCGGGTGGTGCTGCGGGCGGCCTCGCATCGCGCGGGCCGGGCGGCGACAAGGGCGGCAGCGCGCCGGGCGGACTGCTCGGGGGCGGCCGGGGGAGCGCGGCTCGCGGATACCGTGTCGACGCGGAAGCCGCGCACCACCGTCCGTACGGCGGTGCGGCCGACGAGCACCCGGCCGGGGCGCACCCCCTGACGCGCGGGTATCACGGTGGTCCGGATGCCACGGTCGGCGAATCGCGGTCCGGCACCGATACCTCCGCCACGGTGACCGCCGCCGATATCGAGGATGCCGCACTCACCCTCACCGCCCGTGTCCTGCTGGTCGCGGCGGCGGCGCGCACGGAAAGCCGTGGCTGCCACACCCGTTCGGACCATCCGGAGCCCCGCGCGGAGCAGCGCCGCAGTCTCGGGGTGCGGCTCGGCGAGGACGGTCGGCCGCAGTTGCTCACCGACGGCTGGGAGCAGCCCACCTGGTCGCGCACCGCCGTACCCACCGCAGCGTCATGAGACCGCCCGTGGCCGCGACGGCCGAATCCGCTGCCGCCGAGTGGCATTCGGAATCGCATCGCTCGGCCGGGAAGGGGCCTACCCGCGCCGAGCACACTCGCGCCGCCGCGCACGGTTGTGCCGATGCGGCCGAGCACCTTCGTACCCGCGCGGGCGGACACGCGCGGATGTCGGCACCGTTTCCGCTTCCCGGCACCGCTCGTCCGCGGCGCGGTGCTCGGTCCATCGATCCAGGAGTGCAGCGATGACTCTCGATACCGGACTCGACCGCGACGAGGTGGTCGCGCTCATTCGCACCGCCCTCGACGAGGATCTGCGCTACGGGCCCGATATCACCACCGTCGCGACGGTGCCCGAGGATGCCGTGGTGAAGGCGGCGGTGGTCTCGCGGCAGGAGGGCACCGTGGCCGGGCTCGATATCGGCCTGCTGGTGCTGGACGAGGTGATCGGGGCGGGCGGTTACGAGGTCACCGAGCGGGTGCCGGACGGCACCCGGGTGCGGCCGGGTGACGCGGTGCTCGGCGTCGTCGCTCCCACCCGGGGCCTGCTGACCGCCGAGCGCACCCTGCTCAATATCGTCTGCCACCTCTCCGGAATCGCCACCGCCACCGCCGCCTGGGTGGATGCCGTGGCGGGCACCCACTGCCGCATCCGCGACAGCCGCAAGACACTGCCGGGTCTACGGTCGCTGCAGAAGTACGCGGTCCGCGTCGGCGGCGGCGTGAACCACCGCATGGGGCTCGGCGACGCCGCGCTCATCAAGGACAATCACGTGGTCGCCGCCGGTTCGGTGGTGGCGGCGCTGCGGGCGGTGCGCGCACTGAACCCCGCCATCGAATGCGAGGTGGAGGTGGACAGCCTGGAGCAGCTCGACGCCGTGCTCGCCGAGGACGTGGAACTCGTGCTGCTGGACAACTTCCCGCTGTGGGCAACCCAAGCCGCCGTGCAGCGCCGCGACACCCGCTCACCGCGCACCAAGCTGGAATCCTCCGGCGGTCTCACCCTGGATGCCGCCGCCGACTACGCCCGCACCGGCGTGGACTATCTGGCCGTCGGTGCGCTCACCCACTCCGTGCGTGTGCTGGACCTCGGCCTGGACATGTAAGGCCCGGCGCGTCAGTCGGGGAGCCCGAACTCCTCGGGGTCCAGCAGCAGCACCTGGCAGGCCTCCCGAATGGTGGCCGCCTCGTGCTGGTCGAAGCCGCCGTCCGCATTGCCGATCATGATGCCCAACTGCACGACGGCGCGCGCCTCGGCCGGTTTGCCGGTGCACTTGGCGACCTGCTGCATGACGTAGGCGCGGCCGAACGCCGGATCCATGGCGATCCGATTGCAGTTGTCCTCGAAGAGATTTCGCAGTTCGTCCACCGGAAACTGGCGCAGCACCGGATCCGCGCCGATGAGCTGCGCCACCCGCATCCGCTCGACCGGATCGATACTGCCGTCCGCGGCCGCCACCAGGGCGCAGATCCCCATGGTGGCGTCCCGAAAGGAGCCGCCGCGCAACTCGGTGCGCTTGGCCAGCAACTGCTCCCGCCACTTCGGCGCCTGATCGACCAACTGGCTGATCGTGCGGGCATTGTAGAGGAAGCGGTTCAGGAAGGCCATGACACTCTCCGAATGGGAAGACCGGGCCAGCGCCCCCCGCGCCCCGGACATGCAGATGTACGTGCAGACCCTAACAGCGGGACCGCCCACCCGACACCCGACGGATTTTGAAGGATAAAACGGAATATGTAGCGGCCGAATGGAACCCGTGTGCGACGGCAGGTGTGACATCCGCGCCGCCTCAGATGATCGCCGCAGGTCTCACGCCCTCACGACGGGCGGGACCTACGGCGGTGGGCCGGTAACGCGGTGTGCGGCCGCTAAGCGGTGAGCTCCCGCTCCAGCGGGGTACGGAAGCGAGGAATCGGGCGGATTTCGCCGTACCAGTCGGTAAGCCGGACGGCCTCGGCTTCGATATGCCGCTGCGCCTCGGAGCCGACGTCCTCCAGCAGCCGCCACACGATCTCACCGTCCGCGCGCTGCGCCCAGCCGCCGACGATGCGCCCGTCCCACCACACGGTCGGCCCCACATTGCCATTGCGGTCGAACAGCGCCGGACCGTGCGCGCCCAGATACCAATCGCGCGCCTGCCACCCCATGGGCGTCGGATCGAGGGCGGGCAGCAGCGCCGCCCACGGCTCCGGCGCGGCGACCGGTTCCAGATCGTCGGCGAGCACCAGTCCGGTGCCGCCGTCCACCGCGACCTCGACGGTGTCCAGTCGTGCCAGGGCCTTCTTCACCTCGGCGGCGGTCCACCCGGTCCACCATTTGACATCGCTCACCGGAGCCGGGCCGAACCGATGCAGCCACCGCCGCACCAACTCCGCCCGCGCCTCGTCCGCGGACATGGCCGCGATACCGTCCGGCAGCCAGGATTCGATGGGCGACCACGTGTACTGACTGCTGGACCACGACCCATTGGGCCGCCCGCGCACGATCCGCCCCTCCGCGCCCAGGGTCACCAGCACCCAGGTGGTGATATTCGTCGGCTTCGAATACGACTTGCCCGGCGCGGTGTCGACCTGCGTCCGCAACCGCGGCACGTCCTTGCTCAACTGCGCCCCGGTCGCCGCGCCCCGCGCCAGCAACGCCCGGTGCGTCTCCGCCTCCACCTCGGCCCACCACGCCGAGATGTCCCCGTCGACGACCCCGGCCTGTTCCACGAAGCGCCCGTACGTCTTTCGCTGCTTGGTGGCCAGCGCGTCGGCACACGACGCCTGCAACACCGGCACCAGGTCGATCGGCGCCACGAACATGGTGCGCCGCATGGCCAGCATGCGCAGCAGCGTCCGATCCTGGTACAGCGCCTTCTCCACATGCCCGGGTTCGACCGTCCGACTGCGCGCGGCCACCGAGAGGAACACCGTCGCCGGATCGGTGGCGTGCAGCACCACCATGGCCCGCGCGATCTCGGCGGCATCGTCCACCCGCGCCTCGGGAGCGAGCAGATGCCGGACCGCCAGTCGAGCGCGCCGCTGCGCGGTATCGATCGAACGCATGGGCGAATGGTAGCCGTCGGGTACGACGGTCGCACGCGACCAGGCCGCTCACTCGTGGACGCGCAGCACCTCCTCGTCGTCGGGGTCGTACTCGACGCGGAACCCGGCCGCCGTCAAGACGTCGGCACACCGCCGCACGAATGCGGTCTCGTCCGGCGGGTCCGCCTCGGGATCGGGTTCGTCCGCTTCGCAGTGGTACACCTGCACCGGCTCGGCCCCCTCGTCCACGCGGAATCCGTCCTGGAAACGGTGGTACGCCGGGAGTTCCGCGCGCCGTAGCGCCCGCTCGACCGCCGCCGCGTGCGCGCCGCGCTGCTCCTGCTCGGCGAACTCGTTCACCGGGTGCCGGGCCAGCAGCGACCGCCCGTCCGACTGCGCCGCCAGCACCGCGCGCGCGTCGAGATCCCAGTACGGCTCGGCCAGCAGGCGCAGCGCCCGCGCGGTGGGAGAGCCGACCGTGGTGAGCGCCTTGCCCTCCAGATCCGTGACGCGGCCCGCCCATGCGGTGACGCGGGCGCGGCCTGGATCGGCGAGGCGCAGGAAATTACCGGCCGCCACTACCTCGGCGGTCAGTCCCGCATGGAATTCCAGCAGATGTTCGTCGACCGCCACCACTTCCGCGCGTACCGTGCCGCGAAAGACGCCGCGCCCGTGGTTGTAGTGCCCGAACAGGGTGCGCGTCACCGTCGTCGCCCCCTCCACGCGCACCTGACTGCCGCCCGTGCCCAGATCGCCCGCCCGCAGATCGCCGCGCACCAGCAGGAAGGGGCCGAAGTCGCTCTCCCAGTTGGTCACGGCGCCGGTGACGGTCAGGTCGCCGTCCACGACCAGTCCGCACGCGGCCGGGTCGGAGGCGATCCCGGCCCAGCGGTCGAGGGCGTGAAAGTCCAAGGGCAGCTGGGAAACCCGCACGCCGCCCGGTGCGACGAGGACGGTGTCCCGATCATCGGCGCGGGCGAGGTCGAACAGTTGCCGGATGCCGAAGCGGGCCTGCGCCTCGGCCACCGGAACGGCCCGCGGCACGGCGGCGGATCCGTCGTCTGTCGTTTGTGTCACGGTCGTACAGTAGCGTGCCGAACCAAACGATCGTTCGTCCGGGAACGATGCGTCAACCGCGGTCGCATCCATCCGGCGGTGATTCGTCCTCCATACCGGCACAACGTATTTCGATCGTGCGAACTCGACCTCAGGAAGACCATGGACCCGCACCCCTCCGCCACTCGCTATTTCGGCCTGCCCGTACCCGCCCGGGTGGCGGCGGCCGTGGACGAACGGCTGCTCGACTACTGGGTGGGTGATCGCGGCCCGCTCGTGGACGCCCACCTGGCCCGCAACCACCCGTACTTCGGGGCCATCGACAAATCGCTGAGCGGTTTCGTCATCATCGATGACGAGGGCGACGACTACACGCTGCTGGATCTACGCGGCGACGGCCGGGTGTGGTGGCAGGATCACGAAACCCGGGAACTGGCACTGTGTTTCGACTCCTTCGACGTCTGGCTGGCCTATCGCGACGAACTGGAGCGTGCCGCCGCGGACGACACGGACGAGCGCTCGAAGTACGACATCCGCGAGTCCTTCCTCCCGGCCTCGGCACCGGACGTCAGCGAGCCGACTCCCACCAGCGCCGAACTGGCCGAGCGCTACCAGTGGCTGATGTGGCTGCTGGCCCGGCCGCTGCTGCACGACGGACAACCCATGCAGTCCGCGGAAGCGCTGGCCGCCAGTGCCGCCGGGCACTACGCCGACCGGTGGAGCGGGACCGACGTCGACAAGGTCTTCGAGCTGGAATTGCCGCTGCTGCACGGTGATCCGCATCTGGCCCTCTATTGGCTGCTGCACACCGCGCTGCTCGCTCGTGACGCCGACCGGGCCCGCGTGCTCGACGAGATCGCCCGCGCCGCAGACCGACCCGAACTACTCGACGCCTTCGTCGCGGTCTTCGGCCGCCTGCCATTGGACGGCGACGTACCCGCCGTCGACGATTTCCGGATCCGCCGTGCGCTGCTGCAGGAGTACGCGGCCGACGACGAGCAGCGGGCGCGCGCGGCGCTCACCGCCCTGGAGATCGCACCGGAGTACCGACCGCTGGTCCGGGCGAGCTGGATCGTGCGTGGCCTCGACGACGGCACGATCACCGGCGAACAGGTGAACACCGTCCTCGATCGAGTGCCCGACACCACCGGCACCGCGCTGCTGCGCGCCGAACTGGATCGCCGCGCGGGCCGCGACCACAGCCCGGCCGCCGATGCCCTCGCGCGGCTGGTGCCCACCTCCGCCTGCGAGTGGCAGACCCGGCTGTGGGCGATCTCGACGGTCGCGCCGCTGGTGCGTAACGGTGCGGCACTCGCCGAGGCGGCGCGGGAGCTGCTCGGCAAGGATCCCTACAGCCGCCCCTGCCTCACCCTGCTGCGTCGGGCACACGAACTGGGCTGCGGCGAAGCGGTGCTGACGCGCGCGGAGCTGGACCGCCGCTGGGGCGACGCCGAGGCTTCGGCGAGCTACCTGGAGCGGTTGCGCGCCGCCGCCGACGATGCCGCGCCGATCCTGACCGAGCTCGCCGGAACCGCGCTGGGCGAGATCGTCGCCCAGCGCGTGCTGCTGCGTGCCGACATCGACGAGCCCGAGGCGGCGGTGATCGGGTGGGCGCTGCGCACCATCCTGGACGGCTCGCGCGCGGACCGCGCGGACTTGGCCGCCATCGGCCTGCGGCGGCTGCCCACCCAGGACCGCACCCGCACGGTCGGGCGGCTGCGGGTGGACGCCGCCGACAGCCCGGTGGTGGCCGTGCTCATCCACCTGCTCGAGCACACGCCCGAACCCGCCGCCTCCGACATCCTCGGCGAGATGTACAACGACGAGCTGAAGGAAGCCGTCTGTCTCGCACTGGCCCCGGTGGCGCACGAACCGCCGGTCTTCGACGAACTGCTCCGGTTGGCGGGGCTGCCCGCCCCCGGCGGCACGGTGGAGGCGCTGTGGGAGCAACTGTTCGACGCGAGCGAGCCGCACTGCGTGCTGCCGCGGCTGTCACCCGAGCAGGCCGTCCGCGCCGCCACCACCATGATCGAGACCATAGTGACCCATCCCGCCATCGGCGCGCGCAATGCCGCGGGACACCAGCTGTACCGGTTCCGGCATCCGGGTGCGCAGGACTTCCTCATCGCCGCGCTCGACGACTACGGCCGCCGCTACGCCGACTCCGATCCGGCGCACAGCCCGGAGCTCAGCCACGGGCAGACGTTGGACGATCAGCTCGGTGAGGTGGTCGCCAACCTCTATGCCGCGGTGCGGCAGGTGAATTCCGCGGCGGCGCGCGGCGCGCTGATCGAGCGCCTGTTCACCGAGCGGCGCAGCATCTGGCGCATGGGCGACGCACTCGGCGAGGTCTTCTCGGCCCAGGTGCACCGGGATGTGATGCGGCGCTTGCGCGAGCGCCGCGACCCGCGTGCCGCCGCAAACTACGCCAATGCCCTCGTCGACCATGTCGGGCAGCGGTGGCCCAGGGTGGAACTGCTGCGCGAGATCAGCGGGTGGCCCGCCCCGACCGATCCGGTCGAGCAGCGGGTGTTCAAATTCGCCCTGTCCACCGGGATCCTGGCGGCCCTCGAAGGGAACGAGTCCGAACTGGTCCGCGCGGCGCACGCGGCATGGGCGGCGCTCCCGGTCGCGGCCGTCGAACCCGACAGCCTGGTGCGCGGGCGGGACTGGGCCGATCCGCTGGAGGCATCCGACACCCGCGCCCGCCTGGCCGAGGTGCTCTCCGGGGCAACCGATTCGGCCCGGCTCGCGCTGCGGGAACGGGGCGAGCGGGCTCGGGCGGCGAGACGGCCGCTGACCAGGATCACGGACGCGGAACTCGCCGGACTGGCCGGGGTAACACCCGGGCGACGCCTGCTCGCCGATCGGGCCACGGGCGAGGTGTGGTTCCTCGACGCCGAGCACACCGTGTTCTGCTTCGACGGTTTCGGCATGTGCCACAGTCCGTTCCGGTCGACCGTGCTCGGCTACGACGATCTGCGCGACTTCCTCGGTGCGGTACCGGAGCAGTCCGAACGCGTGCTGCTGTGGACGCGCGCGGGCAAGGATTTCGTCGAGCTGGTGCGCTACGTCGATCGCGTCGTGTACCGCTGGGGAGTCGACAACGGTCATATCGACGCGCTCGGCCTGACCTTCGCCGACCAGGACGCGGCCGCGCACGCCGTCGCCCGCATGACGGCCACCTGCCTGGCCGCGAAGTACACCGCCTCCGACCCCTGGTACCGGCCCGGCCGGGCGGCGATCCTGCGCACCTTCCGCCGACCCGACGCCGACAACGAATACCTCACCGCCTTCGACCGGCTCCGGTTCGCGGTGGACCCCGCGACCGCGGCGGCACACGAACGCCGGGAGCTGGAGCTGTACCGGGAGGGCGCGGTGCTGACCAATGTGGAGACGGTGAGCTGGGACGCCGATCGGCTGCGTACCGACATGACCGTGGCCGAATGGGTGCGCGCCCGCATTCGCGACGATCAGCAGGATCCGGTCTGGCATGTGCGGGCGCTCGCCGAGATCGCGGAATACCTGACGGCACAGGGGTTCACGACGCACATCCCCGAATTGGCCGATCTCCACGTGGAACTCGGCCCACCCGCCGCGCCCGGCGAGATCGATACCCTGGCAGCCGAACTCGGCACGCCGCTGCCCGCGAGCCTGCGCGCGCTGTGGGAACGCGTGGGCCACGCCGAGTGGCGCATCGGCGACACCGGATTGCGGTTGCTCGGCCCCGCCGAGGTGCGCCGCGAACGGCCGCGCTCGCGGCGGCTCGGCGCGAAGTACGCGGCCGCCCTGCGCGGCGAACAGCGCACGCGGTGGGAGCCCGCGCTGACGGCGATCAACGCGCTGGTCGTCGGTCTCGACGGCAGTGCCGACACGGTATTCACCGACCTGGAAGCGGTGTCCGACGACCGGGTCTTCACCCACCTGGACCAGCACCCGGCCAAACTCTCATGGCAGAGTTCGCTGTCCTGGATCGTCGCGACCTCGTTCCTCAGCCGCTTCGCCGATCACCTAGAGCAGGCCGCTCCCGACACCCTGATGCTGTTCGGCGGGCAACGGCGTGGCCCGGACCTGTCCCACCGGTATTTCGAGGCGGAAACGTCGAGCGGCACCAAGTTCTGGGAGATCGTCACCGACCCGCACCTGGATATCCTCGCCACCCGGCACGGTAGGGAGGGCACCGTGGGGATCGTCTCGGTCGAACGCCACGGTGATCCCGCCAAGGCCACCGCGCAGGCGGCGAAAGCGATTGCCGCCAAACAGCGCGGCGGCTACCGGGAGATCACGGACTGACCGCCGGTCAGCCCAGCAGTTTGCGGGCGAAGGTGGCGTAGGTGTCGGCGAGCTCGTCGACATCGATCCCGAGTTCGGGACGCCACCACTCGGCCACACGAATTCCCATGGAGCCCAGTGCCGTCATGGCCAGTAGTGGTTCGCTGTCACCGAACAGCCCTCGTTCCCGGCCGCGCACGATGATCTCCACGGCGAGCTGTTCGGCGCGCACCCGCGCCTCGTACGCGGCGGCGCGGGCCGTCGGCGACAGCGCCTCCAACTCCCGGTTGGTCACGCGCATGAGCAGCGGATAGTCGGCGTGCACCCGCACCAGCTCCCCGATCATGGCGGTGACCTGTGCGACCGGATCGTCACCGGCCGCCGCCACCGCGCCGACGAGGCGCTCGCTCTGTTCCTCGTGTCCGAGCCGGATCAGCTCGGTGAGCAGCTGCTGCTTCGAGGTGACATGGGCGTACACCGAACTCGGATGGATGCCGATCGCCCCGGCCAGATCCCTGACCGACACCCCGTGATACCCGCGCGTGGCGAACTGCCGCAGCGCTTCCTCCTGCAATCGCCGCAGCGTGCCGGAACTGGTCGCCCGGGGCGGCAGCAACGTTCCGGTGGCACCCGCCGCCGCGGGGCCGTGTTCCGCGGCGATCCGGATAGCGCGACGCCGGGCATCGGCACTCCTGCCTCGCACCTGATCCGTCACCGACCCGCCACCCTCCGAATTCGCCCGTATTCGAGAACCTCGAATTAGTCGAGAACTCCGAATTCTAGGCGGACGTTCGCTCAGTCCGATTCGGCGGTGGGATCAGTCCGCGGCGACCGCGTCCACGATATTCAGCCGGGCCGCGCGCAGGGCGGGCGGAATCGAGCCGAGCAGGCTCAGGGCCAATGCCGCCGCCACGAAGACCGGGAGCAGCGGGCCGGGTCGGGCGGTGATCTCGATGCCGAGCAGGTCGGTGGCGATGGCGGCATAGAGGAACTGTTCGATCAACCCGAAGACGAGACCGAGGGCCGCGCCCACCACACCGATCGCGGCGGCCTCGGTGAGGATCATGCGCAGGGCGAAGCGTCGGGTGGAGCCGACGGCGCGCAGGATGCCGAGTTCGCGGCGGCGTTCCAGCAGCGCCAGCATGAGCGTATTGAGCAGGGCGGTGGCGGCGATGAGGGCGGTGATCACCAGAATGGCGCGGGCCAGGGCCATGGCCTGGGTCATGGAGGCGCTGATGCCGTCGAGGGCCTCGCGCCCGGAGTAGACGAAGACCCGGGGTCCGGCGGCCGCGCGCAGGTCGGAGCGCAGCTGTTCGAGATCGGTGCCCGGGGCCGCGTCGATCTGCAGAGTGGTCGATCCGGGGCGGTCGAACCAGTCCCGCATCAGGTCCAGGCTCATGGCCACGGTGCCCGCCAGCGCCGAGAAATAGGACACGGTGTCGAGCACCGCGGCGCGTTTCTCTCCGCTGGGCGTCCGCAGGGTCACCGTATCCCCGGCGGCCACCCCGAGTTGGCCCGCCAGCGAGCGGGACAGCACCAGGCCCTCGCCGGCCAGCAGCCGCTGCCCCACCTCGGCGCGCAGCGCCCGGAACATGGGGTAGTTGCTGCCCGGGGCCACGCCGTACAGCAGCGCCTTGGTGCCGCCGAAGGCGGCGAATGCCAACTGCCCCTCCGTCATACGCGCCACGCCGGGCACCGCCGCCACCCGTTCGGCCACCTCCGGCGGCAGCAGGTCGGTGGGCGTCTGATCCTCCGGCGTGGGACTCACCCACAGCTCGCTGTCGCCGAGACTGGCCAGGCTGTCGCGCGCCCCGCGCACGGCGTCGTCATTGGCTCCGGTGATGGTCACGGTCATACCGACGGCGATGGTGACGGTCATGAGGGTGGCCCACACCCGCCGGGGCGCGCGTTCGATATTCACCGCCGCGAGCACCCCGGCCCCGCCGCCGCGCCGCGCCACCGCCGCGGTCGCCGCCACGATCGGCCCGGTGAGCAGGAAGGCCAGCGCGATCTGCGCGCCGAACGCGAAACCCAGTGCGACAGCGGAGAACACGCCCAGCTGCGCGCGCACCACCAGCAGGGTCGCCGCCGTCAGCGCCAGCACCGCCACCGCGGCGGCGAGCCGCGTCCACCCGGATCCGGCATCGGCCCGCGACACCCCGACCGGTGCCAGCGCCTCCACCGGAGCCACCCGGTACACCTGCCGCGCCGCCACCGCCGAGGCCCCGACGCTGGTGAGCACCGCCGCCGTGATCGCCACCGGCACCGCGTATCCCGGCAGGATGTACTCCAGCCGCACCTCCACCAGTTGGGTGACGGCGGGCGGCAGCAGGCCGATGGCCCAGCGCCCCGCGAGTATCCCCAGCGGCCCGCCCACGGCCCCGCCGACCAGCCCCACCACGGCCGCCTCGGCGAGGGTGTCGCGCACGATGGTGCGCTTGCCGCCGCCGATGGCCCGCAGCATGGAGATCACCGGACGGCGTTGCGCCAGCGCCATACTCATCGTGTTGTAGACCAGGAACGCCGACACCACGAAGGCGATACCGGCGCCCATGGCGGCCATGAAGCGCAGCATGAGCACGCCGTTGCCGGTATCCGCGGCGCGCGCCATGGGTTCGGCCACGATCGCCCGCCCGGCCACCACCGCATCCACGGCCGAACGCAGCGCTCCCGCATCGGCATCCGGTGCCGACACGATCATGATGGAGTCGAGTTGTCCGATGCGTCCGACGATCCGCTGCGCCAGCGGCAGCGGCGCGACCACATAGTGGCCGCCGTTGAATCGCCCCGATTCGGTGCCCGCGAGCACGGCGGCAACCGTGACCCGCACCGAACCCAGCTGGAACACATCATCTTTCGCATAGCCCAGGTCCGGACCGACCAGCACGCCGTTCGATACGCCGAGCAGCGACCCGACCACGTCGTCGGCCACGGCTCCGCTCAGCTCGCCGCCCAGTGCCGCACTCGACCCGTCCATGCCGAGCAGCAGCACCCGCTCGCCGTCGACCGGCAGATTCGCCCGCAGCAGCGGCACCGCCGCCGCCACCCCGGGCGCAGCCGCCACCTCATCGCGCAGCGACTGCGCGAATCCGGCGTCGGTGACTCCGGAGACCTCCAGGTCCGCGGTGCCCGCCAGCCCGGCGGTCAGCCGCTGCATCGAACCGGTCACCGAACCGGAGATGGCGAACACGGCCACCAGGAAGGCCGCCGACACCGCCACCACCGCGACCGTCGCCAGCGTCCGCCCCCAGTGCACGGTGAACTCCCGCACCGTGAACAGTCGTAGTCGATCCCATGGCGCACTCACGACCGCGCCCGGTTCCACATCGAATCCGTCATGATCCCGCCTCCCCACCGCGCGCCGTCGCGGTCCCAGGCTAAATCGCCCGGTCACCACTGTCCACGCGATCGCGTGGAGGCGGTGCGGTACCCGCCGTGCCCACGAAATCACCGTCGTGACCGTGCTGCCGGTGGGCTGGCAGGCTGGCGCGGAACATCTTCGGTCCGCACGGTGTTGATCGAATCGATCGCGGCAGTGGACGGAGGAGATATGAGCGCCCCGGCGGACCCCTCGTACGGGTGGAACGGCGACGACCTGGATCTGGACGCGTATCTGGCGCGGATCGGGTACACGGGGGACCGCACGCCGACCCTGGACACCCTGCGCGGGCTGACCTACGCGCACACCACCGGCATTCCGTTCGAGAACCTCGAGGTCATCCTCGGCCGCGATATCCCCCTTGACGTCGAATCGGTGCAGGACAAGCTGATTCGCCGCCGTCGCGGCGGCTACTGCTACGAGCATGTCGGCCTGTTCGCCGCCGCGCTGGAGCGGCTCGGATTCGAATTCACCGGACTGTCCGGCCGGGTCACCATGGGTGCGACCGCGCTGCGGCCCGCCACCCACGCCCTGCTGCGGGTGGTCGTCGACGACCGCGCCTGGCTGACCGACGTCGGCTTCGGCTTCGGCCCCCTGGCGCCGGTCGAGCTCACCGCCGACCGGGGCGAATTCGCCCTCGGCGCCTGGCGTTACCGGCTCGATCGCGCGAACGGCCCCCTCGACGTGGAGCAGTGGACGCTGCACCAGTTCGGCCGCGACGGCTGGGTCGACCGCCACACCGTCGCCGTGAGCCCGCAGTACCGCATCGACTACGCGGTCGGAAACCACTTCGTCTCGACCTCGCCGCGTTCCCCGTTCACCACCCGGCCGTTCGTGCAGCGCTTCCTGCCGGAGGTGCACCACGTCCTCGACGGCACCGTCTGGACCACGGAGTATCCGGACGGCACCGGCGATACGCGCGAGCTGGAGCTCGCCGAGCTGCCGAAGATCCTCGCCGAGGTCTTCGATATCGAGCTGACCGACGCCGACGCGGCGGAACTGGCGCGCGGGCAGTGGGCGGCGCGTCGGGAATAGTGATCCTCACCGCACACCGACACGCGCGTTTCCCCAGCTGGTAACGCGATAATCACCCGAATGCGACGAGGATCTCAGCGAGATCTCAGTCATATCTCGCGCTGACGTCGGCGCGACGCGCGCGGCCCGCTACACTCGTGCGGGGAAACACGCGGGCAACCGCCCCGACACAGTCATTCATCGCGGAGAACTTCGGAGTAGTGCCATCGAAACCGGCCAAGTGATCGCAGGGCATTACCGCCTGGTCGAACGGATTGGTAGCGGCGGCACAGGCGTCGTCTGGCGAGCCATCGACGAGAGGCTGGAACGGTCGGTGGCGATCAAACAGATCCTCACCCAGCCGACCCTGTCCCAAGCGGATAAGGACGTGGTGCGCCAGCGCGCGGCCCGAGAGGCCCGCAACGCCGCCCGTTTCCAGCACCCCAACGCCATCGTCGTCTTCGACATCACCGAGCATGAGGGCGACCCGTGCCTGGTCATGGAGTACCTGCCCTCGCAGAGTCTCGCCGTCGTGCTGTCCTCGCAGGGCACGCTGCCGCTGCCGCAGGTGGCGCGCATCGGCGAGCAGGTGGCCTCGGCGCTGATCGCCGCCCACCGCGCGGGCATCGTGCACCGGGACGTCAAGCCCGGCAACATCCTGCTCGGCGACAACGGGGCGGTGAAGATCACCGACTTCGGCATCTCCAAGGCCAAGGGCGATGTGACCCTCACCGCCACCGGACTCATCTCCGGCACCGCCGCCTACCTCGCCCCGGAGGTGGCGCGCGGAGCCGAGCCGACGCCCGCCGCCGACGTCTTCGCCTTGGGCGCGACGCTGTTCCACGCGCTGGAGGGGGAACCGCCCTACGGCACCAACCCGAATCCGCTCGCGCTGCTGTACGCGGCCGCCAACGGTCAGCTGAGCGAGCCGCGCAACGCCGGTCCGCTGGAGGATCTGTTGCGCCGCCTGCTGAGCTTCGAGCCGGAGGACCGGCCGAGCATGCACGAGGTGCGCGACCGCATGGCGGACTTCGCCGAGGTCGGCCCGGATGCGGACGCCACCCGCGTCCTGGCCGCCCGACGCCCCCAGCAGCGGGGACCGGAAGCGCCGCGCCGCCCTGCGCCGCCGCGCCAGCCCACCCGGCCCATCGACCGCCGCCCGTCCGCCAGCGCCGACATCCCCACCGGCGCGGTGAGTGCCGCGGCCCTGCTGGAGTCCACCCCGCCGCCCCGGCCCCCGGCCTCCCACGGCCCCGCCACGCACACCGCCATGGAACCGCACCCCGGCGAGCCGGGCAGCCGCAAGTTCGTCTGGATCGCCGTGGTGGGTGTGCTCATCGTGGTCGGCGGCGTGGTCGCCGCCATGCTCAATTCCGGTGGCGGCGACGGCGGTTCGGGCACCGACGCGGGCGGCCCCACCACCTCGAAGGTGACCGGCACCCCGCAGACCACCGAGGATTCGGTGGCGCTCGGCTCGGCGCGCAATGTCGGCACCGTCGGCATCGGTCAGGCCGGCAGCGCCATCGAGGACTTCTACAACGCGCTGCTCGCCAAGAACTACGGCTCGGCCTGGGCCATGCTGACCCCCGCCGCGCAGGCGGTGTACGGCGGGCAGAGCGATTTCCGTGAGTACTGGGAAGCCAACCCGATCAACGGCTATCGCGATATCTCCGGCCAGAACGACGGTGCCGGTGCGGCCGATATGCGGCTGGCGAACCTGACCTACGGCGGCAAGTCCAAGCCGTTCGACCTGCGCGTGGTCGATCCGGGCAGCGGTTCGCTACAGATCGACAGCAACACCAAGTAGCGGCGACACCGGGTAGCGACGGACCGGCGGCGGGCGACGCGATCACGCGTCACCCGCCGCTCTCGTTGTCCCGCTCGGCTTTTCGTGACGGGTCGGCTTCCGTGAGAATTCGGCGTTTGTGAGGCTCGGCGTTTGTGGCGGCTCAGCGTTTGTGGCGGCTCAGCGTCTCGTGGTGGCGGCGGGTGCGTCGATGCTGGTGAGCAGCCGCAGCGCCACCTCGCTGGGGGAGCCCCGCTCCACCGTGTGGGCGACCAGCCCCTGATCGGGATCGTCGGGCAGGCGCAGGGTTTCGTAGCCGAGATCGATGCGGCCCACCATCGGGTGGCGGTACACGTAGCGCCCGTGGGTCTTGTCCTTGATGTCGTGACGCCGCCACAGTTCGGCGAATTCCGCACTGTCCCGGCACATGTCGTCGATCAGGGCGGTGACGGCCGGATCGCCGGGATTGCGGGCGGCGTCCAGGCGTAGATAGGCGACCACGTCGGCGGCCTTGGCGGGCCAGTCCTCGTAGAGGTCGCGCATGCCCTCGTCCAGGAACACCAGCCGGGTGAGATTGCGCTCGTGCGGCGGGAGCGCGCCGAAGTCGGTGAGCAGCACGGCGGCCGCGCGATTCACGCCAGCACCGCCGTACCGCGCCCGACGATGTAGGCGGGTACCTCCGGAG
This sequence comes from Nocardia otitidiscaviarum NBRC 14405, assembly GCF_000308635.1. Lineage (GTDB taxonomy): Bacteria > Actinomycetota > Actinomycetes > Mycobacteriales > Mycobacteriaceae > Nocardia > Nocardia otitidiscaviarum. Next base: position 47,514 of record NZ_BAGD01000061.1, read on the forward strand.
CCGCCTCCAACAGTCGCAGCAGGCCGGGCCGCACCCGCTGCGCACCCGGCGTCTCCGCACCCGACCAGGGCCGTGCCAGGCGATACAGGTGCTCGTGTTCCACCGGGTCCAGTCGCAGCGCGCGTGCGACCGCGTCCAGCACCGATTCCGAGAAGTGCAGGGTGCGGCCCTGTTCCAGCCGCACGTAGTGATCCACGCTGACTCCGGCCAGCAACGCCAGCTCCTCGCGCCGCAGGCCCGGCACCCGCCGCCGCACCCCGTGGTCGATCAACCCCACCTGGTCCGGTCGCAGCCGTGCGCGCCGGGAGCGCAGGAATTCACCGAGTTCCGCCCGTCGATCCATGACCATGCGTCCAGTATCCGAGCCGTGCGCCGGACCGTCCTGGTCCTGCGGTGCCCAGGCTGGTGCGGCGCTGTTTCGGCGCGGCGCGGCGGACGAGTGTGGCCATCGTGGCCGGAACCGATCCGGCCTCGAACAGGAGAGTCGAATGCACGCCACCCGCCCGCTCGGCGACACCGGCATGGACATCACCCCGCTCGGCCTCGGCACCTGGGTCATCTCGGGAGCCGGTTGGCAGTACTCGTGGGGAGCCACCGATGACGCCGACTCCATCGCCGCCATCACGCACGCGGTGCGCAGCGGCATCAACTGGCTCGATACCGCGCCCGCCTACGGGCTCGGCCACGCGGAGGAACTGGTCGGTCGCGCCATGGCCGAGCTGTCGGAGGTCGACCGCCCCTACCTCTTCACCAAGACCGGCCTCATCTGGGAACCCGGCGACGACCGCACCGGCTCACCGCGCCGCATCATGCGTCCCGACACCGTGCGCGCCGAACTCGAGGCGTCACTGCGCCGCCTGCGCGTCGACCACATCGACCTCTACCAGGTGCACTGGCCCGACACCGGCGAGTTGTTCGTCTACCAGGGCGAGGCCGAGGTTTCCGCCAACGCCACCCCGCTGGCGGAGTACTGGCAGGTCATGGCCGAACTGAAGAAGGAGGGCAAGGTCCGCGCCATCGGTCTGTCGAATCACGATGCGGCACAGCTGGACATCGCCGAATCCATCGCGCACGTGGACGCGATCCAGCCGCCGTTCTCGGCCGTCAACCGCACCGCCGCAACCGACATCGCTTGGGCGCGAGCCCACGGCACCGGCGTCATCGTCTACTCGCCGCTCCAGTCCGGCCTGCTGACCGGTGCGTTCCACTCCGACCGGGTGCTCGCGCCCGACGACTGGCGCAGCGGCAGTCCGGATTTCACCACCGACCTGCCCGCCAACCTCGCCCTGGTGGACGCGCTGCGCCCCATCGCGGCCCGCTACGACGTGAGCGTGGCCGAAGTAGCCCTCGCCTGGGCCACCGCCTGGCCGGGCGTCACCGGGGCCATCGTCGGTGCGCGCACCCCGACGCAGATCGACGGCTGGATCGGCGCTCGCGAGCTGACGCTGACCGCGGCCGACCTCGACGAGATCGCCACCGCCATCACCATCACCATCACCATCACCATCACCGGCGCGGGCACCGGCCCCGCCCGCCCCTGACCCGTAAGGAGACGACATCATGACCCTGCACGTCATCGCCGAATTTCGCGCCCGCACCGGTCGGGAGGACCGGCTGCGCACCGCGCTCGAGGGCATGATCGAGCCGTCGTTGGCGGAGTCCGGCTGCCTGGTCTACCGGCCGTTCGTGGACCCCAACGACGCCGCCCACATGGTGCTGGTGGAGGAGTGGGTCGGGGCCGCCGCCCTGGCCGAGCATTTCGAGACCCCGCACTTCCACCACGTGCGGGACGTGCTCGACGACGTCCTGGCCGAGCCGATGGTCATCCGCCGACTCGTGGCCGAGTGAGGTCCGCGCCTACCGGCTCGGTATCCGCTCGAATCGCAGGGTGGTGATGCCGATATTCAGGACGTCCCCGTGCGACAGCGTGACGTGGCCGGTGATCTGAGCGCCGTTCACGTACACCCCGTTCACCGATCGCAGGTCGTGGACCACCACCCCGGTGCCGCGCAGCACCAGGCGGGCGTGGGTGCGGCTGACCCGTGGATCGTCCAGCACCAGATCGTTGTCCCGGGTGCGGCCGATGCGCAGGCCGCACGCGGGCACCAGCAGCACCCGGCCGTCGGAAAGTCGCAGTGCCGCAATCGAATCGGATTCCGCACCGACCGGATCGACGGTGGGGCGATGTGGTCGCCGTAGCGGGATGGGCGGACGGTGGTGACGGATGGTGCCGCGCCGGGCATCGGTCTCCGGATCTGTGTTCACTCCAGCTCCTCGGACTATCGTCGGCGCATCGGGTGACAGGCGTCCGGTGCCGTTCGGAGGATCCGGCCGCGTCCACCCTCGGCACCGTGCGCACGGAGCAGATCGTTCGGCTCGAATCCCGGTCACGCCGCGTAATTCGCGCCACTGTCGATGGTATCGGGCGCACCGGTCCGGTACGCCCGCCTCCGAGCGGCGGAAACACAACGGTGACCCGCGAGAAAAGGCCGTGACGGCGGCGTCTCGGCGCCGACGCGCGCGCCGTTCACCCGCATGACCAGCGGGTCACCCGCGTCGCGCGGCCGCCGGAAACCCGCTGGCGTGGGCCGGATAGGCTGTCAAGTGGACGAATCGGGTGTTCACGCCCCGTTCGGCAACCTCGATCAGCACAGACCGATCAGCACAGACAAGGACTGCACAGCGCTATGACAAGCCGCATCGAGCTCGCCCGCGTGGATCTGCGCGGACGTACGCCCACCGCTGCTGAACTTCGCTCGGCACTGCCGCGCGGGGGAGTGGACGTGGACTCGGTGCTGCATCACGTGCGGCCGGTCGTGGAGGCCATCCGCGATCGGGGCGTCGCGGCGGCGCAGGAGTTCAGCGCGAAGTTCGACGGGGTGACCCCCGACAGCGTGCGGGTACCCGCCGCCGAACTCGACCGGGCCCTGTCCGAACTTGACCCGGCCGTGCGCACCGCCCTCGAGGTCGCCATCGAGCGCACCCGCGTGGTACACGCCGATCAGCGCCGCACCGACACGACCACCGAGGTGGTGCCCGGCGGCACCGTCACCGAACGGTGGGTGCCCGTCGAGCGCGTCGGTCTGTACGTGCCGGGCGGCAATGCCGTCTACCCGTCCAGCGTGGTCATGAACGTGGTGCCCGCGCAGGCCGCCGGGGTGGAATCCCTGGTGGTGGCCTCGCCGCCGCAGGCCCGCTTCGGCGGCCTGCCGCACCCGACCATTCTGGCCGCCGCCGAGCTGCTCGGTGTCGAGGAGGTGTGGGCGGTCGGCGGCGCGCAGGCCGTGGCGCTGCTGTCCTACGGCGGCACCGATACCGACGGCGCGCAGCTGGCACCGGTCGACATGATCACCGGGCCCGGCAACATCTACGTCACCGCCGCCAAGCGGCTGTGCCGCGGCCTGGTCGGCATCGACGCCGAGGCCGGGCCCACCGAGATCGCCATCCTGGCCGACGCCACCGCCGATCCGGCGCATGTGGCCGCCGACCTCATCTCCCAGGCCGAACACGATGTCCTGGCCGCCAGCGTGCTGGTGACCGACAGCGCGGAACTGGCCGACGCCGTGGACGCGGCGCTGACCGCGCAACTGGCGGTGGTCAAGCACCACGACCGGGTGGTGGAGGCGCTGTCGGGCAAGCAGTCCGGCACCGTGCTGGTCGACGATATCGACCAGGGGTTGCGCGTGGTGAACGCCTACGCGGCCGAGCACCTGGAGATCCAGACCGCCGACGCGGCCGCCGTGGCCGCCCGCGTCCGCAGCGCCGGAGCCGTTTTCGTGGGCGCGTGGTCGCCGGTCAGCCTCGGCGACTACTGCGCGGGCTCCAATCACGTGCTGCCCACCGCCGGATGCGCCCGGCACTCCTCGGGTTTGAGCGTGCAGACCTTCCTGCGCGGCATCCACGTGGTCGACTACTCCGAGTCGGCGCTGAAGGACGTCGCCGGACATGTGGTGGCCCTGGCGAACGCCGAGGATCTGCCCGCGCACGGGCAGGCCGTGCAGGTGCGCTTCGGAGCACTGTCGTGAGCGCGCGCACCGAGCCGACCGCGGCCGTTCCCGGCGCGGGCCTCACCCTCGAGGACCTGCCGCTGCGGGACAATCTGCGCGGCAAGAAGCCGTACGGCGCACCGCAGCTCACGGTGCCGGTACAGCTCAACACCAATGAGAACCCGCACCCGCCGAGCCGGGCGCTGGTCGACGACGTCGCCGAATCCATTCGCGCCGCCGCCGTCGACCTGCACCGCTACCCGGACCGCGACGCCGTGGCCCTGCGCGCCGATCTGGCCGCCTACCTGACCCGGCAGACCGGTGTCGCGGTGGACGTGTCGAATGTGTGGGCCGCCAACGGATCCAACGAGATCCTGCAACAGCTGTTGCAGGCATTCGGCGGACCGGGCCGCAGCGCACTGGGTTTCGTGCCCTCCTACTCGATGCACCCGATCATCTCCGAGGGCATCGACACCGAATGGGTGGAGGCCAAGCGCGGCGGCGACTTCTCGCTCGATATCGACTACGCGGTCGGGGTGATCGCGCAGCGCCGCCCCGACGTGGTGTTCGTGACCAGCCCCAACAATCCGACGGGACACAGCATTCCGCTGGCCGACCTGGAGCGGATCCTCGACGCCGCCCCCGGCATCGTGGTGGTGGACGAGGCGTACGGGGAGTTCTCCGCCGCGCCCTCGGCCATTACCCTGATCGACCGGTACCCGGCGAAACTCGTCGTCACCCGCACCATGTCCAAGGCGTTCGCCTTCGCGGGCGGACGGCTGGGCTATCTGGCCGCCGCACCCGCCGTCATCGACGCGCTGCTGCTGGTGCGGCTGCCCTACCACCTGTCGGTGGTGACCCAGGCCGCGGCGCGGGCGGCGCTGCGGCATGCCGACGAAACCCTCGGCAGCGTGGCCGAACTCGCGCGCCAGCGCGATCGGGTGACGGCGGAACTGCGCACGCTCGGCTTCGACGTCATCGGGTCCGACGCCAACTTCATCCTGTTCGGCTCCTTCGCCGATGCGCCGCGCGCCTGGCAGCGCTACCTCGACGAGGGTGTGCTCATTCGCGATGTCGGCATCCCCGGCTATCTGCGCGCCACCATCGGGCTGGCCGCGGAGAACGACGAATTCCTGCGCGCCAGCGAGAAATTGGCGGCCGAGGAGCTGATCGCCCGATGACCGTGTCCGATTCACCGCAGGAAGCGAGCATGGACCGAACCGCACGGGTGGAACGCACCACCCGGGAATCCAGCATCGTCGTCGAACTCAACCTCGACGGCTCCGGCAAGACCGACATCGCCACCGGCGTGCCGTTCTACGACCACATGCTGACCGCCTTCGGCCAGCACGGCAGCTTCGACCTGACCGTGCACGCCAAGGGCGATATCGAGATCGAGGCCCACCACACGGTGGAGGACACCGCCATCGTCATCGGGCAGGCGCTGCACCAGGCGCTCGGCGACAAGAAGGGCATCCGCCGCTTCGGCGACTGCTACATCCCCATGGACGAAACCCTCGCCCACGCGGTGGTGGACGTCTCCGGTCGCCCCTACTGCGTGCACACCGGGGAGCCGGAACACCTGCTGCACACCGTGATTCCGAGCGCGGGCCCGGGCGCGTCCTATTCGACGATCATCAATCGCCACGTCTTCGAGTCCATCGCGCTCAACGCCCGCATCGCCCTGCACGTGCGCGTGCTCTACGGCCGCGACCAGCACCACATCACCGAGGCCGAATTCAAGGCCGTGGCACGCGCATTGCGCGCCGCGGTGGAATACGACCCGCGCGTGAGCGGTATCCCCTCCACGAAGGGGGCGCTGTGAACACGACATCGCGCGGCGATTCCGTGGACGGCGGTGGCCGGGTGACGAATGGGCGGACGAAGCGACTGGCCCTGCTCGACTACGGCTCGGGCAATCTGCACTCCGCCGAACGCGCCCTGGTGCGCGCCGGGGCCGAGGTCACCGTCACCGCCGATCCCGATATCGCCCTGAACGCCGACGGCCTGGTGGTCCCCGGCGTCGGCGCGTTCGCGGCCTGCATGGCGGGCCTGCAGGAGGTGCGCGGCGAGCGCATCATCGGCAAGCGGCTGGCGGGCGGCCGACCGGTGCTGGGCATCTGCGTGGGCATGCAGATCCTGTTCGAGCGCGGGGTCGAGCACGGCATCGAGACCGCGGGCTGCGCCGAATGGCCCGGCACCGTGGAGCGCCTGGACGCCCCCGTGCTGCCGCACATGGGCTGGAACACCGTCCGGGCTCCCGAGGACAGCGTGCTGTTCGCGGGCATGGACGCCGACACCCGCTTCTACTTCGTGCACTCCTACGCCGCGCAGAAGTGGGAGTGGAACGGCGACGGCACCATCGCCCCGGCCAAGCTGACTTGGGCCGAACACGGCGTCCCGTTCCTCGCCGCGGTGGAGAACGGTCCGCTGTCGGCCACCCAGTTCCACCCGGAGAAGTCCGGCGACGCGGGCGCGCAGCTGCTGCGCAACTGGGTGCGCTCACTCTGAGCTCTCGGCCGCCGACCGCTCCCGGAGCGGTCGGCGGCGTCCGAGCGCACGGGCGTCAGACCGCGACCGGCTCCTCGACCGGCTTGGATGCGGCGGTGCGCCGGTGCGTGGCGTACAGGGTCAGGCCGACGAAGGTGAGCCCGCCCACGAGATTGCCGACCACCGTGGGGATCTCGTTCCACAGCAGATAGTCCCCGATGGAGAAGTCGCCGCCCAGCAGCAGGCCCGAGGGGAACAGGAACATATTGACGATCGAGTGTTCGAAGCCCATGTAGAAGAACAGCATGATGGGCATCCACATGGCGATCACCTTGCCCGACACCGACGTCGACATCATGGCGGCCACCACACCCGTGGAGACCATCCAGTTGCACAGCACGCCGCGGATGAACAGGGTGAGCATGCCGGAAGCGCCGTACTCGGCGTAGCCGACGGTGCGGGATTCGCCGATGTCACCGAGCTTCTGGCCGACCTCGTTGGGATCGACGGCGAAGCCCATGGTCACGATGATCGCCATCATGACGGCCACGGTGAACGCCCCGGCGAAGTTGCCGACGAACACCAGCCCCCAGTTGCGCAGCATGGCCCGCAGATTCACGCCCGGCCGCCGGTCCAGCCAGGCCAGCGGCACCAGCGTGAACACCCCGGTGAGCAGGTCGAAGCCGAGCAGGTAGAGCATGCAGAAGCCGACGGGGAACAACACCGCGCCCAGCAGCGGATTGCCGGTCTGCACGGTGATGGTGACGGCGAACGCGGCGGCGAGCGCGAGGATCGCACCCGCCATGTACGCGCGAATCACGGTGTCGCGGGTGGACATCAGCGCCTTGTCCTGGCCGGCGTCCACCATCTTCGTGACGAACTCGGCGGGTTTCAGATACGACATGTGGGGAGTTCCTTCGATCGGTGGGGATATGCCGATTCTGGGCACCGGTTGTTGCCCAGCCATGACCTCACCGCCGCCCCGATGTTTCCCGAACCTCACATTCCGGTACGGGTTTCCGGCAGGTGACCGGTGCGGTGAACAGTGTGTTTCCAGCGGCGGTCGACCGCTGGCGCTGTGGCAGGGTGGCGGAGTTCGCTTCCGATACAGGAGATCTCGATGACCCCGATGATGAGCAAGACCGAGGCCGCCGACCTCGTCACCACGGCCCGCATCCGCGGCGGGCACACGTGGGCGGAGCTGGCGGCCGCCATCGACGCGCCACTGGTGTGGACCACCGCCGCACTGCTGGGACGGCATCCGCTCACCGGGGAGCAGGCGGCGAAGGTGTGCGGTCTGCTCGGCCTCGATGACGCGGTCGCCGAGGCGCTGGTGCGGCAGCCCGCCCGCACCGCCGATCCGGAGATCATGACCGATCCCACCGTGTACCGCTTCGTGGAGGCCGTCAATGTCTACGGACCGGCGCTCAAGGAACTCATCCACGAGGAGTTCGGCGACGGCATCATGAGTGCCATCAACTTCACCGTCGACATCAGCCGCCGCCCGCATCCGGACGGTGACCGCGTGGTGGTCACCTTCGACGGCAAGTTCCTCGACTATCGCTGGTGACCGGCGTCTCCCCGGTGCGGGCCGACGGCGGGCCGCCGACCGGCAACCACTAAGGTGGTTCCGTGAGTCTTGTGCTGCTACCCGCCGTCGATGTCGCCAATGGTGAAGCCGTCCGCCTCGTTCAGGGCGAGGCCGGAAGCGAGACCAGCTACGGTTCGCCGCGCGACGCCGCCCACGCCTGGCAGGAAGCCGGGGCCGAGTGGGTGCATCTGGTGGACCTCGACGCCGCCTTCGGGCGGGGCAGCAACCGCGATCTCATCGCCGAGGTGGTCGGCGAACTCGATGTGCGGGTCGAACTGTCCGGCGGCATCCGCGACGACGATTCGCTGAAGGCGGCGCTGGCCACCGGCTGCGCCCGGGTCAATATCGGCACCGCCGCGCTGGAGAATCCGCAGTGGTGCGCGCGCGTGCTCGGTGAGTACGGCGACCGCATCGCCATCGGCATGGACGTGAAGCTCATCGACGGCGAATGGCGGCTGCGCGGCCGCGGGTGGGTCACCGACGGCGGTGATCTGTGGGAGGTGCTCGAGCGGTTGGAGCGCGACGGCTGCACCCGCTACGTGGTCACCGACGTGGGCCGCGACGGCACCCTCACCGGCCCCAACCTGGACCTGCTGAGCCAGGTCGCCAATGCCGCCGAGGCGCCGGTCATCGCCTCCGGCGGCGTGTCCACCCTGGACGACCTGCGCGCCATCGCCACCCTGGTGCCCGAGGGGGTGGAAGGCGCGATCATCGGCAAGGCGCTGTACGCGGGCCGCTTCACCCTGCCCGAAGCGCTCGACGCGGTCCGCTAGCGGATGGCAGCCGACCGCACCGCGCTGCTCGCCGTCGCGAGCGAGGTACTCGACGCCGCCGCACCGCGTTTCGTGGAGGGGCTCGGCGCGCCCAGCGCCGTCCAGAAGGGCCGCGGCGACTTCGCCACCGCCCTGGACCTGGAACTGGAACGCCAGATCTCGCGGCAGCTGCACGAGCGCACCGGAATCCCGGTGCACGGTGAGGAATTCGGCGGTCCGCAGCTGACCTCCGGTACCGCGTGGGTGCTCGACCCCATCGACGGCACCTTCAATTATTCGGCGGGACATCCGCTCTCGGGCATGCTGCTGGCGTTGGTCGAGGACGGCGTCCCGGTACTGGGGCTGACCTGGCTGCCGGTGCTCGGGCAGCGCTACGCCGCCGCTGCCGGGGGACCGGTGCTGCTCAACGGCGCACCGCTGCCGCCACTGTCGACGAGCAGGCTCTCCGACGCCATGATCGGCTTCGGCGCGTTCAACCTCGACGGTGAGGGCCGCATCCCCGGGCGCTTCCGCTTCAATCTGCTGGGTGCGCTCAGCCGCCTGTCCGGACGCCTGCGCATGCACGGCTCCACCGGAATCGACCTGGCGTACACGGCATCCGGGATTCTGGGCGGTGCCGTGGTGTTCGGCCATCACGCCTGGGACAACGCCGCCGGGGTGGCGCTGGTGCGGGCCGCGGGCGGGGTGGTCACCGATCTGCTGGGGCGGGACTGGACCATCGAATCGGGTTCGGTGCTGGCGGCCGCGCCCGGTGTGCACGAGGAACTACTGGACATGATCGCCGCCTGTGTCGATCAGGTCCGAGGAGAGGTGAGGCAATGACGTTGGCAGTACGCGTGATTCCCTGTCTGGACGTGGACGCGGGCCGCGTGGTCAAGGGCGTCAACTTCCAGAATCTGCGCGACGCCGGTGATCCGGTCGAACTGGCCGCCACCTACGACGCCCAGGGCGCGGACGAACTCACCTTCCTCGACGTCACCGCCTCCACCGGCGACCGCGGCACCATGATCGACGTGGTGACCCGCACCGCCGAGCAGATCTTCATCCCGCTCACCGTGGGCGGCGGCGTGCGCACCGTCGACGATGTGGACCGGCTGCTGCGCGCGGGCGCGGACAAGGTGTCGGTCAATACCGCTGCCATCGCCAAACCCGAAGTGCTGCGCGAGATGTCGGAACGGTTCGGCTCCCAGTGCATCGTGCTCTCGGTGGACGCGCGCACGGTGCCGGAGGGGCAGGAGCCGACCCCGTCCGGCTGGGAGGTGACCACGCACGGCGGTAAGCGCGGCACCGGCATCGACGCCGTGGAATGGGCGGTGCGCGGGGCCGAACTGGGCGTCGGCGAGATCCTGCTCAACTCCATGGACGCCGACGGCACCAAGGCCGGATTCGATCTGACCATGATCCGCGCGGTGCGCGCGGCGGTCACGGTGCCGGTCATCGCCAGCGGCGGCGCGGGCAAGGTCGACGACTTCGCCCCCGCCGTGCGGGCCGGTGCCGACGCGGTGCTCGCCGCCAGCGTCTTCCACTTCGGTGATCTGACCATCAAGGATGTGAAGGACGCCATGCGCGCCGAGGGCATCACCGTCCGCTGATCAGCCCGCCCGCCCGAACACCGGGTAGTGGTCGGAGTAGTCGACGTAGCGGTAGGTCTTGCCCCAGGAGGTGACCGACCACTCCGGACTCTTCACCCGGCGGGTCTCGTTCACGTACCGCGAGGGCACCGCGTAGCCCGCGATGGGCAGCACGTAGTCCAGATGCTCGGAGGCGTACTCCGCGCCGTACTGGTCCAGGCAGACGCTGTTGTTGCGGCAGTCCCACGAGTGCGGGTGGCCGGTGTGCTCGGGGCGCACCGCACCCAATTCGCTGAGCATCTGCGGATATTCGTCACTGGCCTCGATCACGTTGAGATCGCCCGCCACGTACACCGGCTGGCTCGCCGGGATGTTCCGGGCGGCGAGGAACTGTCGCAGTTCGGCGCGCTGGCGCGAGCGCATGGTGCGCGGCTCCCCTGCCGAGCAGCCGTCGTCCTCGGATTGGGCGTGGGTGCCGATCACGTGCAGCGGCCCGCCGGGCGCGGCCACTTCCACGTAGACGAACCCCTTGTTGGACCACCAGTCCGCGCCGCAGGCGTCGGCGTAGACGTACTGGATCTTGCGGGTGATGGGCCAGCGGCTCACGATGGCCACGCCGCCGTCCTCGGGAGTGGTCGCGGAGTACGAGCCCTCGGTGGCGTCCCAGCCGCCGCGGGAGCGGCCCATGACCGGGGTCTGGTGCGGATGGGTGGCGGCCAGATTGCTCAGCAGGCGCTCGGAGGCGTCGTTGTCGAACGCCTCTTGGAGGACGACCACGTCCTGGTCGGCGACCACGCCCTGGGCGGTGATGAGGTCCGCGCGGGTGACCTGACCCCAGTTGGGGTAGAGATTGCGCGAGAGCATGAAGACGTTGTAGCTGGCGATGGTGGGGGCCGCGGTGGGTTCGGCGGCGGCCGGGGCGCCGGGCAGGAGAGCGGCGGCGACCACGCACAGCACGGCCATTACTGATCGGTAATGCATGCGCTGAATACTGGGCGGTTGTCCAGTAAGGCCGCCGATCTTCATTCCAATGTTTATCACTTCGTTATCTACCCCGGCGGAGGGGCGTCACCGGGCCGCATGCGGGTCGAGCCGTCCGCCCTGTTATAACCGAATCATGAGTCTCGAACCCGCCATCGCCGCCCGCCTCAAGCGCAACGAGGCCGGGTTGGTCGCCGCCATCGCCCAGGAGAAGTCCACCGGTGATGTGCTCATGATGGCGTGGATGGACGACGAGGCGCTGGCTCGCACGCTCGCCACCCGCAAGGCCACCTACTACTCGCGTTCGCGCGGGCAGTACTGGGTGAAGGGGGAGACCTCCGGGCACACCCAGTACGTGCACGAGGTGCGCCTGGACTGCGACGGCGACGCCATCCTGCTCATCGTCGACCAGGAGGGCGCGGCCTGTCACACCGGCACCCACACCTGTTGGGACGGCGATGTGCTGCTGACCGCGACGGCCTGAGCGCGCGAGCGTGCGAATCCGCCTGCGGCCGAGTCGGCTTCGGATCGGGTGGGCGTCGCGCGGGCGGGCTGGAGATTCGGGCTAGAGATTGCCGAGGGTGTCGCCGTCGGGTGCGGCCGGGGCGATGTGATTGTCCGGGAGCAGGTACTCCCGGCCGTCCGCGCCGCCTCCGCCTCGGCCGGATCGCCCTATGCCACGGTTGATTCCACGCTCCATCTGCGCCACCAGGAGCTCACCGAGCTCCAGCAGCTCCCGGGTGCGCTCCTCGTCCAAGCCGTCGAATACCAAGCCGCGCACCGTATCCAGATAGCCGGGCGCGGCCTCGGTCACCTTCTGGAATCCGGCGTCGGTGAGTACGGCCTGTGCGCCGCGGCGGCCCGCCATGGTGGCGCGCTGCGCCCAGCCGAGCCGCTCCAGCTTCGACACCACATGCGACAGTCGCGATAGCGATGCGTTTGCCTTTCGCGCCAGCTCGCTCAGCTGCAATCGATGGCCCGGCTCCTCGGAGAGCAGGGTCATGACGAAGTACTCGAAATGGGTGATCCCGGATTCGCGTTGCAACTGGGTATCCAGGGCGGCGGGCAGCCGGGTGGTCAGCGCGATGACAGTACGCCAAGCTCGCTGTTCCATTGGATTCAACCACTTGGTCACCGTGTGCCCTCTCGTAGCAGCCAAGTGACTGTCGATCGTCGAAGCGTGTCCGCGACCCCCGGAGCTTCAACGTGCAGTCACCCGCAAACAAAGTTTGCCACGATTTCGCTCAAACGTCACGGGCGTTACTGAATGACGTGACATCACTCACGTGGCGGCGCGTGACGCCGGGGTGGCTCGCTCAGTGCTCGCGCGGCTCCGATGGTGCCGGTGCCGGTGCCGGGTCCGGCGCATCGGCGGTGAGTTGCGCTTTTTCCTGCGCGGCCCGCTGCTTGACGGCACGATGTCGACGGAAGCCCCTGCGAGCCAACAGAAATGCGGTGAGGGCGAACAGGATCGCGGCCGCGATGGCGCCCGCCAGGCAGGCGCCGCGGAAGCCCGGGGCGTCCACGTCGAGAATGCGCTCACCGGCGTGGGCGGCGCTGCTGTTGCCCAGCACGATGGTGAGCGTCATGAGGTTCGGCACGGCCACCGCGATGGCGAGAACCACCAGCGCACCGGCGACGAACCGGCCACCCCGTTTCCGCCAGACCATGGTGGAGAAGAGGATGAGAAACAGTGGTACGGCCGTGCAGACCAACCCGAAGACGAGTCCGTACCAGATGCCCTTGGAAAAGCTGGAATGCACCATTTCCGCAATTCGCTGGGCCCACCAGCGCGGGATGAACGCGGCCAGAACGAGATACGCCAGCCACAGCACCAGGGCCAGCACCAGCACCCCGATAATGCGATTGCGCCAGGTGGCGAAGGAACTCCTGCCTTCGGTCGGCTGTTCGATCGGCGTCGTCATGGGCACAGCGTAGGCCCGTACCGCAGGGTTTGCTAGGAGGTCGCTCGGCTGGGGCGCGGTGGGTTGCGCCGCAGTGGTTCGGTGGGCTGGGTCAGCGTCGTGTCCGAGTGGAATCGACCAGGTCGGCGAAGAGTCGGGTGACCCGGTCGCTGAGGTCCGGCACCGTCATCCCCAGCTGTGCGGCCCGATCGGGGAGTTTGCCGTCGAGGGTGAGCGAGGCCAGTCCGTGGGCCAGGCTCCACCAGGTCATGGCGAGGATATCGGCCTCGTCGGTGGGCAGCGCCCCGGCCGCGGCGGCCTCGGCGACGGTGTCGGCCAGTACGGCGAAGGCGGCGTCACCGGCCGCGCTGGTCTCCGGATGCTTGTGCGAGTGGGACAGCTCCGGCCGGAACATGAGGCGAAAGTGGGCGGGCCGCTCGCGGGCGAAGCGCACGTAGGCGTCGGCGAGGGCGGCCAGGCGGGCCATGGGCGTGTCGGCCCGGTCGCGGGCGGTCTGGAGTTCCGCGCGCAGCAGTTCGAACCCCTGGGTGGACAGCGCGGTCATGAGCGCGGCGCGGTCGGCGAAGTGGTGGTAGGGCGCGCCGGGGCTGACCCCGGCCTCGCGGGCCACGCGGCGCAGGCTCACGGCGGCCAGGCCCTCGGATTCGATCAGCTCGAGGGATGCGCGCATGAGCTCCTCCCGGAGCGCGCCGTGGTGGTAGCGGGACTTCGTCGACATGGCATGAGCGTAAGGGGTTGACGGCCGGGGTCCCGCCAATCTATACATTGATTAGATTCTGAACATCGCTTAGATTGGAGCTTGGCCATGACGGATCGTGTTCTCGTGACCGGGGTTTCGGGGTATCTCGCCGGGCATGTCGTCGCCGAATTGCAGGAGCACGGCTACGCGGTGCGCGGCACCGTCCGCTCGCTCGCCGATACCGCCGCCACCGCGCACCTGCGCGGCGTGGAGTTGGTGGAGGCGGATCTGAGCAGCGATGTCGGTTGGGCCGAGGCGGTGGCGGGCTGCCGGTACGTGCTGCACACCGCCTCGCCGTTCCCGCTCGGCACGCCCGAACACGAGGACGAACTGGTGCGTCCGGCCGTGCAGGGCATGCGGCGGGTGCTGAGCGCCGCGCGCGACGCCGGGGTCGAACGGGTGGTGTACACGTCGTCGATCGCGGCGGTACGGGTCGGGCACACCGGACTGTGCACCGAGGCGGACTGGTCGGACCCGGCGGTCTGCGACGCCTACGAGAAGAGCAAGACGCTCGCCGAACGCGCGGCCTGGGACTTCGCCCACGCCACGGCGGGATTCGAACTCGCCGTGGTCAATCCCGGCATGATCCTGGGGCCGGTGCGGAACGCGCGGGTCGGCACCTCGGTGGAGGGTCTGCGCCTGGTGCTGGCCGGGGAGATGCCCGGTGTACCGCGGCTGAACTTCTGCACCGTGGACGTGCGGGACGCGGCGGTCGGACACCGCCTGGCCATGGAGGTGCCGGCGGCCGCGGGCAACCGCTACATCCTGGCCGGGGATCAGGTGTCGCTCCCGCACATGGCTCGCATCCTGGCGGGCCGCTACCGCATCACCGCCCGCGCCCTGCCGGACTGGCTGGTCCGCCTGGCCGCCCGCTTCGACGCCACCGCCCGCACCGCCGTCCCCTACCTCGGCCGCGACGAATCCGTCAGCGCCGAGAAGGCGAGCCGCGAACTCGGCTGGACCATGCGCCCCCTCGCCGAAACCCTCCTCGACACCGCCGACAGCCTCATCCGCTTCGACCTGGTCCCCGACCCCGGCCCCGCCCGCCGCCGCCTCCCACGCGGCACCACCAACCCCCGCCCGGCCCCCGCCGCCTGACCGGCCCCCGCACGATGCTCCTCCTCACCGCAATCCTCACCGCGATCGGCTTGATCCGCCGAAAACTGAAGTCGCAGAACCGAAACGACCGACCGCTGCCTGGAACGGCGTCCCCGCGCACCGGCGACCGCCGTCGCTCCAGGGGCGCTGCATGGCTGAGGTCGCCGGGCGGCTACCGCATAGGGAATGCCTCACGGCCGCGGCCGCAGGCCCGTCCCCGCCCCTGGAGTGCCCCACGGCTGCGGCGGCCCGGCCGTCACAGCCTCGGATCAGGCCGTCCTGCCGCGCGGCCGCGCTATCTCGAAAGACGGCTGCTACAACCGGCTTTCGCCGCCGCCACCCTCATCGTCGTCGCCTACGCGGGCAGTGTCCTGGTGCTGTGCTGATCGCCGCCGCCCCCGTCGTTGCCTGGCCGCGATCGGTGGTGCTACCGCCGTATGCGGTCGGCGCTACTTCGCGCGGTTGCGGAGGAACTCCAGGGCGTCGTCGGCGTGGACGTTGGCGCGCAGTTCGCTGTTGATCACGGTCGCGATGGTGCGGTCCGGGTCGATGACGAAGGTGGTGCGTTTGACGGGGGAGAGTTTGCCCAGCAGGCCGCGCTTGACGCCGAATTCGGCGGCTACCGCGCCGTCGTTGTCGGAGAGCAGCGGGTAGCCCAGGTTCTGTTTGCCCGCGAAACCGGCCTGGGTCTGCACCGAGTCCGTGCTGATGCCCACCGGGGTCGCGCCCGCGGCGGCGAATTCGGCGGCGAGGTCGCGGAAGTGGCATGCCTCGGCGGTGCACACCGGGGTATTGGCGGCGGGGTAGAAGAACAGCACGACGGGGCCGTCCGCGAGCAGTTCGTCGAGTGAGCGCACGGTGCCGGTCTGATCGGGAAGCTTGAAACTCGGGGCGAGCTGGCCTGCCTTCATGCCGGAGACATTACGGGACGTCGGGCACCGGCGGACTGCCGCAACCGGTCGGGCGACGAGGGCCGGTCGCCGTTCAGCCGGGGCGCACCATCGTCAGCTGATGTACCCGCGCGCCCCGGTACCGAAGTCCCGGCACCTCGGCGGGCACGCCGTGCGTGACGAATCCGGTCCGGGTGAAAAACCGCACGGCCCGGGTGTTCTCGACCAAGGTCTGTAGATGACAGCCGGGAGAGCCGTGCGCGTCGAGCCGCTCGAACCACCGCCGCATCAGCGCCTCGGCCGCGCCGGTGCCGCGCGCCTCGGGAACGAGGCCGATATGCAGATGTGACGGCCATCGCGCATCGACGAAATCCCCGGCCGTCGGCCGTCGCCGCAGCTTGGCGGCCGCCATATCCACGGCACTGCGCAGGAAGAACGCCCGTGCGGTCCGTTTCCGGAGCAGGCGATACGTCCGGATGGCCCGCTCGATCCGTTCCTCCTCGCTGGGGAACCGCGTCCCGTCCAGGCATCCGGCGAGATACCCCACCAGCCGCCCATCCGACTCCGCCAGCAGCAGCGAATCGGGTTCCAGATCCATGTACGGATCCAGATACACCGCCATCTCCGACTCCGGATCTCCCCACAGCACTCCGGACGGCGATCCCGCTCCGGCCCGCACCGACACCTCGTGCACAGCGTCCCGGTCGGCGGCTTGAAACGCGCGAATTCGCATGGCGGCGAGCATAGTCCCGAGCGGAGTGGCCCGCTCCGCTCGGATCAGCGTTCCGGGAGCCACGGCGCGGCGCGACACACGGCACGGCCCGCGCACAGCGGTGTGCGCGGGCCGAATCGCCTGTGCGTATCGGACGCCCGGTGAGGGTCAGACGCCGATGAGGGCGGCGACGTCCGGGTTCTTGATCTCCATGACATCGAGGATGCCGTGGGCCCGGAGGAAGGGTTTGAGCTCGCGGATGCGGTCGGCGTGCTCGGCGTACTCGTCCGGGAAGCGGCGCGGATCCAGCGCCTCGAGTGCCTTCACATAGGTGACGAAGGAGGCGAGGGCGCTGGGCTTGGCGGCCGGGTTCATATTCATCATCCGGGGCGGCTGGGTCGGGTGCCCACCCGGGCCGACCTGCGGACTGGCGTGCCGGGGACCCTCCGGTGCGACCGGTTGCGAGGGGTACATCGGTGTTGAACTCCTCTCGATAAGGGATACCGCGTGTGGCGAGTGTAGTGATCACCGCCACTGTTATTCGCGGCCGGTATGGCTCCGGCTGTGCGGGGAGCGGGATTCGATGCCGATCGACCGGCCTGGAATGATGGGGCAATGCGCGGTTCCTCCACTCCCACCACCACCTCCCGCGAACAGTTCCGCCTGCTCGCGGCCGATCACAGGGTCGTTCCGGTGATTCGAAAGGTGTTGGCGGACTCGGAAACTCCTCTCTCGGCCTATCGCAAACTGGCCGCCGACCGGGCGGGAACCTTCCTGCTGGAGTCGGCCGAGAACGGGCGATCGTGGTCGCGCTGGTCGTTCATCGGTGCGGGCAGTCCCACCGCGCTGACCGTCGAGAACGGGCAGGCGACCTGGCTCGGGCAGGTGCCGGCCGACGCCCCCGCCGGGGGTGAGCCCCTGGAGGCGCTGCGGGAGACGCTGCAACTGCTGCGCACCGAACGACTGCCCGGTCTGCCCCCGCTCACCGGCGGCCTGGTCGGCTATCTCGGCTACGACGCGGTACGCCGCATGGAACGCCTGCCGGTCATCGCCGCCGACGACCTCGAACTGCCGGAGCTGGTGCTGCTGCTGGCCACCGACCTGGCGGCCTTCGACCACCACGAGGGAGCCATCACCCTCATCGCCAATGCGGTGAACTGGAACGGCACCGACGAGCGCGTGGACGAGGCGTACGACGACGCGGTGGCCCGCCTGGACCGCATGACCGCCGCCCTGGCCGCCCCCGCCGATTCCACCGTCTCCGTCTTCGAACGACCCGAGCCCGAGTTCCGCCGCCAGCGCACCTCCGAGGAGTTCGGTGCGGGCGTGCGCCGCCTGGTCAAGGAGATCGAGGCGGGCGAGGCGTTCCAGGTGGTGCTGTCGCAGCGCTTCGAGATGGACTACGACGGCAGCCCGCTGGATCTGTACCGCATGCTGCGCGCCTCCAATCCGAGCCCGTACATGTACCTCATGCACATCCCGGACCGGTCCGGCGGCACCGCCTTCTCCATCGTCGGTTCCAGTCCCGAATCGCTGGTCACGGTGAAGGACGGCCTCGCCACCACGCATCCCATCGCGGGCACCCGCTGGCGCGGGGCCACCGAGGAGGACGATCTGCTGCTGGAGAAGGGGCTGCTCGCCGACGAGAAGGAGAACGCCGAACACCTCATGCTCGTCGACCTCGGCCGCAACGATCTGGGCCGTGTGTGCGAACCGGGCACCGTGCGGGTCACCGAATACCGCCACATCGAGCGTTACAGCCACGTCATGCACCTGGTGTCCACGGTCTCGGGCCGCCTGGCTCCCGGCCGCATCGCCCTCGACGCGGTGCGCGCCTGCTTTCCCGCGGGCACCCTCTCCGGCGCGCCGAAGGTGCGCGCCATGGAACTGCTCGAGGAGTTGGAGCCCACCCGCCGCGGCATCTACGGCGGCGTGGTCGGCTACCTGGATTTCGCGGGCGACGCCGATACCGCCATCTGCATCCGCACCGCCCTGCTCAAGGACGGCATCGCCTACGTGCAGGCGGGCGCGGGCGTGGTCGCCGACTCCGACCCCGACTACGAGGACGTCGAATCCCGCAACAAGGCCATGGCCGTCCTCAAGGCCGTCGCCGCCGCCCAGACGGTCCGCGCCTACCGCCCGGACGGACAGGGCGGCACGCTATGAGCGATGCGGCCGACCCGGATCGCCGCCGGGAACCGGACACCTCACCGGGGGAGGGAGATGCGGATGTTCACGGCGGTCCGGCCGACCGCGCCGCCTCCTCGCACGATGGCCCGTCCGGCGCGACCAGTGGGGTATTCGCCGCCGCGAATCCTGCCGACTCGCAGTGTGGTTCGACGGCAGCCGGGGAAAGTGCCTCAGGTTCCGTCGATCCCGCCATTCGCGCCGAGATCGAAGCCGGTGTCGCCGCGGACGAGCAAGGGGGGCAGGCGGTTACGCCGCGCCAGCGCAAACCCATCGTGGCGGTGCTGCTGCTGGCCGTCGCCGCCGGGGCGCTGTGGGTGTCCTCGCGGATGACGTGGGTGAGCATCGCGGTCAGTAGTGAACTCGGTGCGCCGCGCGATATCGACCTCGACGGCGGTACCTGGTTCGGTGCGCTCACTCCGCTGGCGCTGGCCCTGGTCGCCACCATCGCGGCCGTCTTCGCCACCCGCGGCTGGCCGCGCCGAATCGTCGGCGTGGTGGTCGCGTTGCTCGCCGCCGTGGCCGCGGTGCCGGAGTACGCCCTGCTCAGAGGCGAGGGGCAGCTCGCGGAGCGGGCCGGTCGACTGGCCGAACTGCGCGACTGGGAACATGTGGTGAGCACCCAGACCGCGACGGCACCCGCCGTGGTGGCGCTGGTGGGCGCGGTCGCCGCCTTCCTGGCCGGGGTGCTGCTGGTGCGCATGCCATCGGATACCGGCCGACTGTCCGGCAAATACGACAACCCCGCCGTCCGGCGCTCGGCGGCCGCCGCCGAGGTGGCGCAGCGGCGTGCCGCTCAGATGGACCAGCGGCGTGCCGCTCAGACGGACCAGCGGCGTGCCGCTCAGACGGACCAGCGGCGTGCCGGTGAGACGGCGCCGCGCCGCGCCGAATCCGCGTCACAGCCCGTCCCCGGCGAACAACTGTCGGGCCGAGTGCTCTGGGATGCCCTCGACGCCGGGGACGACCCCACCGACGAGGCCGCCAATACCTCTGCCGCGCACGATGATCCGGATACCGGGTCGGCCGGTCGCCCGACTCGCTGAACAGCGGTGGAGACCGGACCAAGCCCCCGTACCGCCCCCGCCGTCAACGACGCGGAGATAGCCATTTACTCTTTATCAGCATCGGTGAGACAGCGCCTGGGGGGATTCTCAGGCAGCAAGTCCGTCTCCCCAGAAAGGATTCGAGCCAGATGACGGTACTCGACTCGATTCTCGACGGGGTCCGCGCGGATGTGGCCGCACGGGAAGCCCTCCTGGATTTCCAGGCCGTCAAGAAGGCTGCCGCGGCGGCACCCTCGCCCCGCGACGCGAAGGCAGCGCTGCACGAGGACGGGATCGGCGTGATCGCCGAAGTGAAGCGTGCCAGCCCCTCCAAGGGCGCGCTCGCGGATATCGCCAATCCGGCCGATCTGGCCCGGGCCTACGAGGACGGCGGTGCGCGCATCATCAGCGTGCTGACCGAACAGCGCCGCTTCCACGGCTCCCTGGCCGATCTGGACGCCGTGCGCGCCGCGGTGGACATCCCGATCCTGCGCAAGGACTTCATCGTCGGGCCCTACCAGATCCACGAGGCCCGTGCGCACGGCGCGGACGTCATCCTGCTCATCGTGGCGGCCCTGGAGCAGGACGTGCTGTCCTCGCTCATCGACCGCACCGAATCGCTGGGCATGACCGCCCTGGTCGAGGTGCACACCGAGGAGGAGGCCGATCGCGCCCTCACCGCCGGTGCCACCGTGATCGGCGTGAACGCCCGCAACCTGAAGACCCTCGAGGTGGATCGGGACGTGTTCGCCCGCATCGCGCCCGGCCTGCCCAGTGAGGTCATCCGGGTGGCCGAGTCCGGTATCCGCGGCACCGCCGACCTGCTGGCCTACGCCGGTGCGGGCGCGGATGCCGTCCTGGTCGGCGAGGGCCTGGTGACCAGCGGTGATCCTCGCGCCGCCGTGGCCGAGCTGGTGACGGCCGGCACCCATCCGTCCTGCCCGAAGCCGGTGCGCCGGGGCCGGTGAGAGACGAGATGACACCGACGAACGACACCCTGCCCAAGGCCAGCGACGGCGTCGCGAACAAGAGCGCGCACGAGCCCGACCTGGGCGGCCATTTCGGCGTCTACGGCGGCCGCCACGTCCCCGAGGCGCTGATGGCGGTGATCGAGGAGGTCACCGCCGAATACGAGAAGGTGCGGCTCGACCCGGACTTCCTCGGTGAGCTCGACCGCCTGCAGCGCGACTACACCGGCCGCCCGTCGCCGGTGTTCGAATGCACCGAACTGGCCGAGCACGCCGGTGGCGCGCGCATTCTGCTCAAGCGGGAAGACCTGAACCACACCGGTTCTCACAAAATCAACAATGTGCTGGGCCAGGCGCTGCTGGCCAAGCGTATGGGCAAGACCCGCGTCATCGCCGAGACCGGCGCGGGTCAGCACGGCGTCGCCACCGCCACCGCGTGCGCGCTGCTGGGCCTGGAATGCGTCATCTACATGGGCGCGGTCGACACCGCCCGGCAGGCGCTGAACGTGGCCCGCATGCGGCTGCTGGGCGCGGAGGTGGTGTCGGTGACCTCCGGTTCGCAGACCCTCAAGGACGCCATCAACGAGGCGCTGCGCGACTGGGTCACCAATGCCGACCGCACCTACTACTGCTTCGGCACCGCCGCCGGTCCGCATCCGTTCCCGTTGATGGTGCGCGATTTTCAGCGCATCGTCGGCATGGAGGCGCGCGCCCAGGTGCTGGCGCAGACCGGCCGCCTGCCCGACGCGGTCACCGCGTGCGTGGGCGGCGGCTCCAATGCCATCGGCATCTTCCATGCCTTCCTCGACGACGCGAACGTGCGGTTGATCGGCTACGAGGCCGCGGGCGACGGCGTCGACACCGGTCGCCATGCCGCCACCTTCACCGGCGGCAGCCCGGGGGCCTTCCAGGGCGCGTACTCGTACCTGCTCCAGGACGAGGACGGCCAGACCATCGAATCCCATTCCATCTCAGCGGGTTTGGACTATCCGGGAGTCGGCCCCGAGCACGCCTACCTCAAGGACAGCGGGCGCGCCGAGTACCGGCCGATCACCGATACCGAGGCCATGGACGCGCTGCTGCTGCTCTCGCGCGCCGAGGGCATCATCCCGGCCATCGAATCCGCGCACGCGGTGGCGGGCGCGTTGCAGCTGGGCCGGGAACTGGGTGCGGGCGCGATCATCCTGGTGAACCTGTCCGGTCGCGGCGACAAGGATATGGACACCGCCGCCCGCTGGTTCGGGCTGTTCGACGACCCGGAGGGGCAGCAGTGAGCCAGCAGTCCAATCTCGCCAACACCTTCGCCGCGGCCCGTGAGGAGAACCGCGCGGCGCTCATCGGCTATCTGCCCGCCGGCTACCCGGACCTGCAGGGGTCCATCGACGCCTGCACCGCCATGGTCGAATCCGGTTGCGACGTCATCGAGGTCGGCGTCGCCTACTCCGATCCGGTGATGGACGGCCCCACCATCCAGGCGGCCGCCGAACAGGCGCTGCGCGGCGGCGTGCGGGTGCGCGACGTCTTCCGGGTGGTGGAGGCCATCAGCGACGCGGGCGGCAAGGCCGTCGTCATGACCTACTGGAATCCGGTGCTGAAGTACGGCGTCGACACCTTCGCCCGCGATCTCGCGGCGGCGGGCGGCCTCGGGCTGATCACGCCGAACCTGATTCCGGAGGAGGCCGACGACTGGTTCATCGCGTCGGCTACCCACAATCTGGACCGCATCTTCCTGGTGGCACCGTCCTCCACCGAGGAGCGTCTGGTCAAAACCCTGGAGGCGTCACGAGGTTTCGTCTACGCCGCCTCCACCATGGGTGTGACCGGCGCGCGCGACGCCGTCTCCGATATGGCCCCCGCCCTGTGCGCCCGCATCCGCACCCACTCCGATATCCCGATCGGTGTCGGCCTGGGCGTGCGCAACGGAGCCCAGGCCGCCGAGATCGCGGCCTACGCCGACGGTGTCATCGTCGGCTCGGCCCTGGTCAGCGCCGCCGCCCAGGGCTTGGACGCGGTGCGCTCGCTCACGGCCGAACTGGCACAGGGCGTGCGGTCGGCGCGGGTGCCTTCCTAGCCGCGCAACGGTGCGGCGGTCGCCCGGATCGCCTCGGTTGGCGCACCGCGGGCGCGTCCTCGACGTCGACCAGTGCGGCATGGGCGAGAGCCGATGCCTTGTCTGCCATCTCCCACGGCCGCCCGGTGAACCCCGACGCCGCGCCACCGCAGCGCGTCGGCCAGCGCCACCGCAGCGCGTCGGCCAGCGCCACCGCAGCGCGTCGGCCAGCGCCACCGCAGCGCGTCGGCCAGCGCCACCGCGGCGCGGCGGTTCCAGGGCCTTCTCACCCCGCGCCAGTTGCCGAGGTAGCCGTGGCGGGTGCCCGCGAGTCCGGCGGTGATCTCGACACATTGCCCCGCGCCACACCCGGACCTCCCGGGGCCGTCGCCCCCGTTCGTCGGGTGGGGTTTCGCCGCTTGCGCTACCACGCTCAACGCCCGCGCTACGACCGGGTACGCGGTTCATCCGGGCTTCCGGATTCCGCATGGGCGGCTCCGGCCGTGCGGATCATCCGGCCGTTCGAGCTGTTCGATCCGCATGCGGTGGGCGGTCGGATGCGGCGGTGCGCGGCGTGCCGAGTCGGCGGGGCGTGCCCGCGTTCCGTGCGTGGCGGGCCGCTTCCGCTACGGTTGGGGCCGTGACCTATCGAGTCCTGGCTGACAGTGTCCTGTCCGGCAGTGCCGCCGACGTCCTGGCCTATATTCCCTCACCGCCGCGCGGTGTCTGGGAGATCGGGCCGTTCCCGCTGCGTGCTTATGCGCTGTGCATCATCATCGGCATCGTCGCGGCCATCTGGCTGGGCGAGAAGCGGTGGCAGCAGCGTGGGGGAGAGGGCGGCACGGTCCTCGATGTGGCCATGTTCGCGGTGCCGTTCGGTCTCGTCGGCGGACGGCTGTACCACGTGGCCACCGACTGGCAGAAGTACTTCGGGGCGAATGCCACCGGCGACTGGTGGGCGATCTGGGAGGGTGGCCTAGGGATCTGGGGTGCGGTGCTGCTCGGCGGCGTCGGCGCCTGGATCGCCTGCCGCGTCTACCGAATCCCGCTGCCCGCCTTCGGCGATGCCATCGCGCCCGGCATTCTGCTGGCGCAGGCCATCGGCCGCCTCGGCAACTGGTTCAATCAGGAGCTCTACGGCCGGGAGACCACGGTCCCCTGGGGCCTGGAGATCTACCTGCGCTTCGATGCCAACGGTCAGCTCGACATGATGGACGGCGTCTCCACCGGCGTGGTGGAGAAGGTCGTGCACCCCACCTTCCTCTACGAGCTGGTGTGGAACCTGCTCGGCGTGGCCGCACTTCTCTACCTGGACAAGAAGTTCCGCATCGGCCACGGCCGCCTGTTCGCGCTCTACGTGGCGGTCTACTGCTTCGGCCGCTTCTGGGTGGAGCTGCTGCGTGACGACGAGGCCACCCACATCGCGGGCATCCGCGTCAACTCCTTCACCTCCGCCATCGTATTCCTCTGTGCGATAGCGTATTTCGTGCTGGCGACCAAGGGGCGCGAAACGGCCGAGCAACTGCGCTCCAAGGACCATCGCCCGTGGCCGTGGCAGCTGTCGAAGCTGCGCGCCTACGGGGCGGCAGGAGCCGCCACCGCCGCCGCGACGGCCACCGCGGACGGTGACACCGCCGAGGACGGCAGCGTGACCCTGACGAAGGACGAGGAGGCCGAACCCGCGGACGGGGAGCCCACCGGCGAGGGTGCCGCGGATGAGGGTGCCGCGGACAAGGGGGCCACGGACAAGGGGGCCGCCGACAAGGAGCCCACGGACAAGGGAGCCGCCGACAAGGCGTCCACGGACAAGGCGTCCGGCTCGGTGCCCACGGCGACCGACGACAACGAAACCGGCTCCGCGGACGATAACCCGTCCGAGACCGCCGAGCCCGAATCCCCGGCAACCCGGCCCGAGCAGACCGACCCCACGAAGTCCGGCGACGCGGACGACACCAAGTCCTGACCGCCCGCGCGGTATCGCAGTATCGATGAGGAGAACACCGTGACCGATCCCTATCAGCAGCAGCCCGGCCAAGGGCCGCAGTACGGTGCGCCGGGCACCGGTCCGGATCTGGGCAAGAGCGCCGATCCGTACGCCCAGCAGCCCCAGCAACCCCAGCAGCCCTACGGCCAGTCGCAGCCGCAGTATCCGCAGCCCGGGTACGGTCAGCCCGGTTTCGCTCAGCCGGGTTACGGTCAGCCCGGCGGTTACCCGCCCGCGCAGTTCGGCCCGGGCGTCGATCCGGAAGCGCCGTACGGCCGCGACATCTACGGCACCCCGCTGTCGGACAAGCAGAAGCTCATCGCGGGTCTGCTGCAGATCTTCCTGGGCGGTTTCGGTATCGGCCGCTTCTATCTGGGCTTCAACCAGATCGCCGTGTGGCAGATCGTGGTCACCGTGCTCACCTGCGGTATCGGCAGTATCTGGGGTCTGATCGACGGCATCCTCATCCTCATCGGCAAGGTGCCCGATCCCTACGGTCGTCCGCTGCGCGACTGATTCGAAGGACACACGCCCGGGCGGGCGGCGTCGACACGTCGATGCCGCCCGCCCGTCGCTATCATCTCCGGCGTCGATCGCACCAGGTTTGCGCGCACGGCAATCGTTGAGGTCCCGGACGGTCGGTTCCCGGCGTACCCTGTACCGGTTGTCTGTCGCGTGGCCTGCCCACGCTCGAGGAGAGGTTCACTGTGCGCCGTAAGTTGTTCGCCGCCGTACTCGCCATCGTCGCCGCCGCCGGGCTCACCGCCTGCGGTGGCAACGACGACGACCCGAACGTGCTGAAGGTCGGCACCGAGGGCACCTACTCTCCGTTCAGCTATCAACACAACGGCGCACTCACCGGCTACGACGTCGAGGTCATCACCGCCGTCGCCGACAAGCTCGGCCGCTCCGTGGAATTCGTGCAGACCCCCTGGGACGCCATCTTCGCGGGCCTGGAATCCAAGCGCTTCGATCTGGTCGCCAACCAGGTCACCGCGAGCCCCGCCCGCGCCGAGAAGTACGCGCTGTCGCAGCCCTACACCGTCTCCGAGGGTGTCATCGTCACCCGCCAGGACACCACCGACATCGCCTCCCTGGCCGATCTGAACGGCAAGGTCTGCGCGCAGTCGACCACTTCCAACTGGTCGAAGGTGGCCGGTGACGCGGGCTGCAAGGTCGAGGGCGTGGAGGGCTTCGTGCAGGCCATCCAGCTGCTCAACACCCGCCGCGTGGACGCCACCGTCAACGACTCCCTGGCCGTGGCCGAGTACACCAAGCAGCACAGCACCAACGAGGTGCGGGTCGCGGGCAAGACCGGTGAGGTCTCCCAGCAGGTGTTCGCCGCCCGCAAGGATTCCCAGGAGCTCATCGACCAGGTGAATCAGGCCCTGGCGGAGTTGCGGGCCGACGGCACCCTGGCGCGGATCTCCGAGAAGTACTTCGGCGTCGACGTCTCGAAGTAGACGTCGCACCGAAGATGGATGCCGCCACCTGGGATCTCATTCGGCAGAACCTCTGGCCCATGCTGGAGGCCACCGTCACCAAGACGCTGCCGCTGACCGCCATCAGCTTCCTCATCGGGCTGGTGCTCGCGCTGTTCGTGGCGCTGGCGCGGATGTCGCCGGTCCGGCTGCTGTCCGCGCCGGCCCGGTTCTACATCTCGATCATTCGCGGGACGCCGCTGCTGGTGCAGCTGTTCATCGTGTTCTACGCGCTGCCGCAGCTGGATATCGTGATCGACCCGTTCCCGGCGGCGGTCATCGCGTTCAGCCTCAATGTGGGCGGGTACGCCGCCGAGGTGATCCGCGCGGCCATCCTGTCGGTGGCGCACGGGCAGTGGGAGGCGTCGTACGCGGTCGGCATGACCTATCCGCAGGCGCTGCGGATGATCATCCTGCCGCAGGCCGCCCGCATCGCGGTGCCGCCGCTGTCCAACACCCTCATCTCGCTGGTGAAGGACACCTCGCTGGCCTCGACCATCCTGGTGACCGAACTGCTGCGCACCGCCCAGCTGGCGGCGGCCCCGACCTTCGACTTCTTCGCCCTCTACGGCGTGGCCGCGGTCTACTACTGGGTCATCTGCCTGATCCTCGGATTCGCGCAGTCCGGACTGGAGACTCGTCTAGCGCGTCACGTCGCTCGCTGAGGGGTTGCTGGGCATTCCTCCAAGCGTGACGCGCGCCACGCTCGCTGTTCATCCGGCCGCCGCCCACTGTTGCGGTGTGCCCGGTGAGCGGGAGTGTGTGGGCAGGTCTAGGGTTGACGTGTGATGCGACGGACGAAAATTGTATGCACGCTCGGACCGGCGGTGTCGTCCGAGGAAAGGATTCGGGAACTCGTCGAGAGCGGAATGGATGTGGCGCGGCTGAACTTCAGCCACGGCGAGCACTCCGATCACGCCGAGAACTACAAGAAGGTGCGTCAGGCCAGCGACGATCTGGGCCGCGCGGTAGGTATTCTCGCCGATCTCCAGGGACCGAAGATCCGCCTCGGCCGGTTCGAGGGAGACGGGAAGACCTTCTGGGCGACCGGTGAGGTCGTCCGCATCACGGTCGACGATGTGGTGGGCACCCACGACCGGGTGTCGACCACCTACAAGGAACTGGCCGCGGATGCCAAGTCGGGCGACCGGCTGCTGGTCGACGACGGCAAGGTCGGGCTGACCGTGGACCACGTCGAGGGTAACGACGTGGTGTGCCGGGTGACCGAGGGCGGGCCGGTCTCCAACAACAAGGGCGTCTCGCTGCCGGGGATGGACGTCTCCGTCCCGGCGCTGTCCGAGAAGGACATCGACGACCTGGAATTCGCCCTCAAGCTGGGCGTGGACTTCATCGCGCTGTCCTTCGTGCGCTCGCCCTCGGATGTGGAGCTGGTGCACGACGTGATGGATCGCGTCGGCCGCCGCGTCCCGGTGATCGGCAAGCTGGAGAAGCCCGAGGCCATCGACAATCTCGAGGCCATCGTGCTCGCCTTCGACGCCATCATGGTGGCGCGCGGCGACCTGGGTGTGGAGCTGCCGCTCGAGCAGGTGCCGCTGGTGCAGAAGCGGGCCATCCAGATGGCGCGCGAGAACGCCAAGCCGGTCATCGTGGCGACCCAGATGCTGGAGTCGATGATCTCCAATTCCCGGCCCACCCGCGCCGAGGCCTCCGATGTTGCCAACGCGGTGCTGGACGGTGCGGACGCGGTCATGCTCTCCGGTGAGACCTCCGTCGGCGCGTACCCGATCGAGGCCGTGCGCACCATGGCCCGCATCGTGCACGCGGTCGAGGGCGAGACCTCCAGCCGGGTGCCGCCGCTGACCCACGTGCCCCGCACCAAGCGCGGCGTCATCTCCTACGCCGCCCGCGATATCGGCGAGCGGCTCAATGCCAAGGCCCTGGTCGCCTTCACGCAGTCCGGTGACACGGTGCGCCGCCTGGCCCGCCTGCACACCCCGCTGCCGCTGCTGGCCTTCACCCCGCAGCCGGAGATCCGCAGCCAGCTGGCATTGACCTGGGGCACCGAGACCTTCATCGTGCCGCGGGTGGCCGATACCGACGAGATGATCCATCAGGTCGATCATGCGCTGCTGTCCATCGGGCGGTACAAGAAGGGTGATCTGGTGGTCATCGTGGCGGGTTCGCCGCCGGGAACTGTGGGCTCCACCAATATGATTCACGTTCACCGTATCGGCGAGGAGGATCACTGAGGTGAGTGCGTCACTGGGCGAGGAGATCGCGGAGCCGGGAGCGCTGTCCCGGGCCGCCGATCTGGAAGTGCTGCTGGAGCTGCTCGACCTCGAGGAGGCCGGGCCGGACATCTTCATCGGCCACCATCCGGAGAAGGTGTGGAGCCGCACCTTCGGCGGGCAGCTGGTCTCGCAGGCGATCATCGCCGCGGGCCGCACCGTCGGACCCGAACGCCCGGTGCACGCCGTCAACGCGCATTTCGTGCGCGGCGGTGATCCCAAGAAGCCGATCGAGTACCGGGTGGACCGCCACCGCGACGGGCGCGCCTTCGCCAACCGGACGGTGACCGCCTTCCAGGACGATCAGGAACTGTTCGTCATGCTGGCGGCCTTCCAGGACTGGGGCAAGGGCCTCGAGCACGGGGTGCCGCTGCCCGAGGTGCCCGATCCGGAGGGGCTGCCGCGGATCGAGGAGACCTTCGCCGGACTCGAGGACCGGCTGGAGATGTTCGTCAACGCACCGCATCCCATCGATATGCGGTACACGAACGATCCGGCCTGGATCCTCAAGGGCACGGGGGAGAAGCTCAACCACAATCGGGTGTGGATGCGCACCGACGGGGCGCTACCCGATGATCCGCTGATTCATGTTGCGGCGCTGGCGTATTCGTCGGACACCACGGTGCTGGACTCGATCATCACCACGCACGGCCTGTCCTGGGGGCTGGACCGCATCATCGCGGCGACGGTGAACCACTCCATCTGGTTCCACCGTCCCTTCCGCTTCGACGACTGGGCGCTGTACGCCACGGAGTCGCCGGTGGCCGCCGGATCACGCGGGCTGGCGCGTGGGCACTTCTATTCGCGCGCCGGTGAACTGCTGGCCAGCACGGTGCAGGAGGGCGTGATCCGCCACTTCCCGGCGCGCCGCTGAAGTACGCCCCGGAATGTTGTCGGGCCGTACCCGGTCGGGTACGGCCCGATTGTCGTTCAGAGGCGTTCGCGGTTCTCTTCGAGGTCGAAACTCTCGCGCTGGAGGGCGCGGATCACATAGGGGAACGGTTCGTCCGCCGACAGTCCCAATACCAGGCGCTCTTCCAGTCGGGCGATGGCCGCCTTGGTCAACAGGCGTGCGTCGCCGACGAGGTTGAGCGCGATCTCGTAGGTGCGCCGCTCGCCGGGTTCGGTGTCGGGATGGTCCATCCGCCATTGGGTTTCGAGCAGGCGGTGGGTCGGATCGTCGGCTTCCACGGGGAGCGTGAACCGCCAGGCGAACAGATCGCGATCGGCCACATGCTCATCCACTACGCGGCAGACGGTGCCCACGACACGGTCGAGGGTCTGCGGTGTCACGTAAACATGGAGCGAAACATCCGAAATGCGTTTCGGCATGTCCTTCAGTCCTGTTCTGGTGTCTAACCGGGTGGAGTATCCGCGGGGAGTGTAGCCCCTTACCGGACGTTTGCGGCAGACAGGTCCATTGACACGCTGGTGTTCTGTTGTGAGTCTGCGCCTAGAACCGCGAAGCGGCAACCCTCACGGCCGATTCCGTGCCGGATCGCACCGGTTCTTCGGATGCCGCGCCGGATTCGCGCGGTGCGCCCTCCGCGTGCCGAGCCGAGGAATCGCGACCGCCGGGGAGCAGGAGCAGGGCCGGTCGCGCCGCACCAGCCTCCTCGACGGCCGCGCGAGGGTGGATGGTGGCCTGCGGATGCTCATGCGCGTGCAATGCCAACAGCAGCGGGACCAGCGCTTCCGCGATGCGGTCACCCACTTCGCAATACGCCTGCGGGGACAGCCCGACCGGATCGGCGATGTTCTCCCGGCCGACCAGGGCCAGATCATTGCGGGCCTGATTGAGGGCCGCGACCGTGCGCGCCCCGCTCACCTTCGCGATCCGGTACGCCTCCAGCAGGGTGAAAGTATGTGGTGCGGCGGAGGGTTCGAGCTCGCGCACCTTCTCCCGGATCTGCTCGGTCATGGCCAGGATCAGATCGGCGCGGCGCACCATCTCCGGCTTCAGCCGGCGCGCCTTGAAACCCTCGATATGGCCGCCCAGTCCGGCGATGGTCTCCGCGGCCAAGGGCTCCACCGGGAATCCGACCAGGGCGCGCACCCCGGCGCTCTCGGCGGTCAGATCGGACAGTCCGTGTTCGGCGGCGACGGCGAGCGTCAGTCGCTCCGCGATCACCGATCGACAGACATTTCCGGAGCAGACGAACAGGACGTGCATGGCGGTAACCGTATTGGCACTCGCCACCACTGGGAATGCTCTCCTGACCGAATCACACCTCTCGACCAGGATATTCATCCGCGCGTTCGGTGTCTGTCGCCCACTGTTGGCGTTCGCCTTCCCGCGCGCCCGGTGATCGCTGCCATGCGCGTGGCGGCGCTGGCGGAATCGCGCGTGCCAGCCTCGGCGGAATGGGCGCGGCGGGCGATCACCGATAGTAGCTGTCCTCGTCGACCACGGGCGCGACGGTGGGCTCGGCCGCCTGGACGCGCCCGCGCGTGGAGAACATGCGCCCGCGCGCGGGGACGGTGGGTGCGAAGCGCGCTAGCCCCGTCGCCGGGGTCATATCGTCGTACACCGAATCGATGCCCCCGCGCGCGAAATACGCCTCGTGCCAGAAGCCGGTCCCGCCGGAATCGCGCAGGAACCGCTGCCACCACTGCCGGTGCGGATCCGAGCGCGTCCACCGCTCCAGGCTCTCCAGATCCCGCCAGTACTGGCGCGCACCCCAGTGCGGCGGGAACAGCGACCAGACGATGTCCTCGTGGTGCAGCAGCCCGTCCGGCCGGTCCCGGTGCGAGCTGTACAGCTTCGGGCCCACCCCGAGCAGTCGCAGCATGCCCCGGGGCGTGCGCACGCGCATGCCGAGGTAGATCACCACCAGATCCGGATACTCCGACAGATCAACCGTCACCCTGTTGACACGCACGCGCGACCTCCGTGATGAGCCTTCTGCCCCGGGGATACGAGATAGGTGCCGAGGCGGTTCACCCTTGCGGTCATGTCCGCGCGGCCGCTGCGACTCACACCATGGCCGCCGGAATGACAGACGTCAGGCCGCCGTCGATCGACAGATCCTGGCCGTTGATGTAGGCGGCCTCGTCGGAACCGAGGAAGGCGACGGCCGCGGCGATCTCGTCGGGATCGCCGATCCGGCCCGCCGCGACCAGCGACGCGGCCGCCGCCTGCGCCTCCGGGGAGGCTTCGGCGCGGAACGCCGGGGTGTCGATGTACCCGGGGCTGATCGAGTTGACCCGGATCCCCCTGGGAGCCAGCTCCGCCGCGACGGTGCGGGCGAGGCTGTGGACCGCCGCCTTGGTGGCGGTGTAGAGGGCGGCGTCGGGTGCGCCGCGGTGCACGGCGAAGGAGGCGTTGATGACGACGGCGGCCCGATCGGACAGCAGCGGAAGCATCTGCTGCACCGTGAAGAACACCGATTTGAAGTTGATGTCGACCACGCGCGCGAACTCCGCCTCGGTGACCTCGTCGATGGCCTGGAACGCGCCGATGCCCGCATTGGCGAAGACGAGGTCCACGCGGCCGAAGCGCTCGCGGATGGTGGCGGCCAAGGCGGTGAGATCAGCGAGATCGGCGGCATCGCCGGGGATCCCGAGCACCCGCCCGGCACGTTCGAGGGCGTCATCCGGCAACTCGTCGCGCGCTTCGGCGGCGTGGCCCGCTCCTCGGCCGCCGAGTTCGGCGACGGCCGCGTCCAGGCGGGTCTGGTCGCGGCCGGTGATGATCACCCGCGCACCCTCGGCGAGCAGGCGGCGCGCGGTGGCCAGCCCCATCCCGCTGGTGCCGCCGGTAATGAGCGCGATCTTGCCGTCGTAGCGGAAACTGTTGTGCGTCATGGCTTCAGCGTGCTCGGCGGTGCTCGGCGGATACAGTGCGGAGTTATCGTAGGCGTGGCACCACCAGGCTGGCGGGCAGCGTGGGGTGCCGAACCACCTGCTGACGGACCGTCCCGCCCATCGACATCGCCGGGCCACCGTGTGCGTGGTCGGCGCTGCACAGCGGGCATTGCGACCACCGGCACCGGATCTACCGGTCGGCGAGGTGCGGGTGCAGTGTTTCCAGGCGCGCGGCGGTAGCGGTGCCCGGCCGCGGGTCATAGAGGATGAGCGACCAGTCCGGGCGGTCGGTGACGGTGAGCGTGGTGGCGTCGAAGAACAGGTCACCGGCCTCGGGATGCCGCAGGGCGTTCACGGCCTGCACCGGCACCCCGACCTCGTGCCGGTCCCAGAGTGTGGCGAATTCGGGGCTGGCCGTGCGTAATTCGGTGATCACCCGGTCGAAGGCGGGGTCGCCCGGGAAGTGCGCGGCGTCGGCGCGGTAGGCGGCCACCACGGCGGGCGCGGCATCGGCCCACACCTCGGGCAGGGCCCGATAGCGGGGGTTGGTGAAGAAGGTCCGCAGGCAATTGTGCGCTCGGTCGTCTAAACCGAACACCGTCCCGGCGGACTCGTTGTACGCCAGCACATTCCAGGTCCGGTCCCGCAGCACGGCGGGCCGCCACCCCCAGGCGTCGAGCAGCTGTCGCACCGCCGGGGTCAACGCACCCTCGGTGCGCCCGGCCGCCGGTGGCGGATTCAACCCCGCCAGCAGATACAGGTGCGCCCGCTCCACCTCGTTCAGCAGCAGCGCCCCGGCGATCGCGTCCAGCACCTCACCCGACACCGTGATATCCCGCCCCTGCTCGAGCCACGTATACCAGGACACCCCCACCCCGGCCCGCACCGCGACCTCCTCCCGCCGCAACCCCGGCGTCCGCCGCCGCCCTACCACCGGCATCCCGACATCACCGGGAGTCAACCGCTCCCGCCGACTCCGCAAGAATTCCCGCAGCTGTTCCCGCCGCCGCTCGGATGCACTGTCCACGGATGACGACAACGACGAAACCCCTCCACAGCATCCCGCTCGGCTCCACGGTCAGAGCCGGAACGACCCCGGCTCGGCACCGGCGCCCACTGATCCGTCCCCATGCTCCGGCGCGTCGCCGACCGATGCATGCGGCGGGAGCTCCGGTACCGACGGCGGTACAGCCGGGGGAGCAGCCGAAGCCAGCTCGGCGTCCGGTGCGTGCCGGGTCATGTCGGGCGCGCGGGTTTCCTGCGCTGTGGCGGCGAATGTGCGCGGCGAGTGGTCGGATACCGGGGGGAACGGTGTCCCCTCGGACTCGAATACGGGGCGGGTCGTCTCGGGCTCCGGCGTCGGCGGAGCCTGCCCGACCTCCGCCGAGTGCGATTGCGGCCCGGCGTCCGGAGTGCGCTCGGGCGAGTCCGCCTCGCGGACGGGCGGCCGGGACCCGGGAGTGCGCGGGGGCGGCAAGGACTCCGACACGTGTGCGGGGGAGCGCGGTGTGTGCTCGGACTCCGAGGGGGCCGGTACCGCCTCGGACTCCGGTGTGGGTCGGGTTGTTCGGGACTCTGGCGCTGGTGTGGGTCGGGTTGTTCGGGACTCCGGCTCCGGTGTGGGTGGAACTTGTCCGCTCGCGGTCGGGAGCGGTACCGGGTCCGCGTTCGCGGTGCGCTCGGGCGTCCCCGCCTCGGCGGCGGGCGGCTGTGGCCCGGCCGCCCGCGGGGTCGGGGACGACTCTGCCTCCTGCGCAAGGTTTTCGGGGACGGCGGGCGGGGCCTCGGGCTCGGAGGTCTCCGGCGTGACGGCGTCGTTCGCGGTGGCGGCCGCGTCCTCGGCCCGGCTGCGGGAGATCACCCCTTCCAGTTCCTCCACCAGGGTGATCAATTCGGCGCGCAGCCCAGCGACCTCGGCCGCGAGTTCGTCGCGGGCGGCCTCACGCTCGACGAGGTTGGCGCGCAGGGTGTCGATGGTGTCGTTCATGGCGGCCAGCTGGCGGTCGGCTCCGCGCAGCCGCCACTCCACGATCGCGTGGCGGCCCACCGCGCCGCTGGCGTTCTCCACCCACTCCACCACGTAGTCGAGCCACGCGGGCTGCTTGGGCATCTTCTCGTGCTCGTCCCAGCCCTTGCGCAGGGCGGGCTTGGGGGAGAGCACCCGCTCACCGGCCGCCCCCGCGACGGGCGTGTTCAGCTGCACGTGGCTGATCTTCCCGGCGCTGGTGACCACGACGGTGAGGCGGTAGCGCCCCACCAGGTGCATGCGCAGCTCCGCCGCCCCGCGCCCATCGGCGTCCATGGCCCCGAGCCACGGCCCGTCGGCCGCGTCGATGATCGACTCGAGTACCCCGAGTTGTCCGACGCCGCGCCGCAGCCGCGTCGCCCGCTTGCGTAGGTCCTCGACCGTGTCGGTCATCTGATCCCAGTGCATATCGCCTTTCGGTGTTCGACGGCTGTCCGGCTTCGGCCGCACCTCGAACGGCCGCCCGCGTGTGGCCGTGCCCTTTCCCGCCGAATATATCGGCGCGCGCCACCGCTCCCACGCAGGCGGCCGGGTGTCGGCGGCGGGCACCGCTGCGTTCACCCCTGCGCCTCGGTGGCGGGCGGACGCGCGCTCGGTCCAGCGGCGGCCCCGTTCGGCCGGGGTGAACCGATCGGGGTTCCACGGTGCCACCACGGCGGTGGCGCGGCGGCGCGTGGCCGAATACTGTTGTTGCAGGGGTGAATCCGCCCACCACGGTGTCGTGCCGGGGGAATCGGTAATGTCGAGCTGGTGAGTAGCTGGGTGCGTAGCAAATTCCGGAAGGTCGGCCGATTCGATCGAACGATCGAGGGTGCCGTGGCGCAGTTGCCCGCGTCGAGAATGGACAGCGGTTTGCTGCGACTGACCAACAGTGCCGACTACAGCATGCTGTGGTTGGGTATCGCGGCCCTGCTGGCAACACGCAAGGGCGCACCACGCCGTGCGGCCATGCGTGGCGTGGCCTCGGTGGCCGGGGCCAGTCTCACCGTCAACGTCGGGCTCAAGACGCTCATCGCCCGCCGCCGTCCGGCCGCCGAGGTGCTGCCGATGTACCGGCGGCTGGTGCCCGCGCCGACATCGTCGTCCTTTCCCTCCGGGCATGCCGCCTGCGCGGCGGCCTTCGCCACCGCCGTCGCACTGGAAAGTCCCCGCACCGCGCTGGCGGTCGCGCCGCTGGCCGCCACCGTCGCCTATTCGCGGGTGCACACCGGCGTGCACTGGGGCTCCGATGTGCTGGTCGGCGCGGCGGTCGGCTCCGGTATCGCGCTGGCCACCCGGCGCTGGTGGCCGGTGCGGGAATCCGACGAGGCGCTGGCCCGTCCGGTGCGGGAGGCCCCCGTGCTGGTGGAGGGCAAGGGCCTCGTCGTCATGGTGAACCCGGTCTCCGGCGACCCCGACTACGACCCGACCGACGACATTCGCGCCGCGCTGCCCGCCGCCACCGTCCTGCGCACCCAGCGCGACCTGGATGCCGCGGAACAGCTCACCCGCGCCATCGCCGACGCCGAGGCGCCGGTGCTGGCGGTGGGCGTCGCCGGTGGTGACGGCACGGTCGCCTCGGTGGCCGCCGTCGCGCTGCGCCACGAACTGCCGCTGGTGGTCATCCCCACCGGCACCCTCAATCACTTCGCCCGCGACCTCGGCGTGTACGACCTGCGCGAGGTCATCGACGCGACCGGGGTGGGTGAGGCGGTCGCCGTCGATATCGCCAGCGTCGAATACGAGGCCGAGGGCGAGACGCACACCCGCCATCTCATCAACACCTCGAGCATCGGCACCTATCCCGAACTGGTGCGGCTGCGTGAGCGCTGGCAGCACCGCTGGGGTAAGTGGCCCGCCTTCGCCGCCGCCCTGGTGGTGACGCTGCGTCGCGCCCAACCCATCGAGATCTGTCTGGACGGCCGCTGGCAGCGGGTGTGGTTCCTGTTCGTCGGCAACGGCCCGTATCACCCGCACGGCGCGGTGCCCGCCTTCCGCGACCGCCTCGATTCCGGACTGCTCGACGTGCGCTGGCTGCGCGCCGACCTGCGCTGGTCGCGGGCACGGGCGGTGGTGGCGCTGCTGCTGGGGGCCATCGGCCACAGTCGGGTCTACGGCGAACGCCAGTTGCCGGAGCTGCTGGTGCAGCTGCCCGCCCCGGAGGCCCTCGCCACCGACGGGGAGGTCATCGGTGATACCACCCACCTGCGCTACGCCATCGCCGGCGAGCTCGCCGTGTACCGTCGCGACGAATCGAATCCGTTGTGGGCCAACCGCTATCGCCCGCATCACCGCCGCGCGCCCTGGCTGCTCGACGCCTTCCGCCCGCGCCGTCCGAACTGAGCGCCGCCAGAGAGGTTCGGGCCGCCAGGGGGCGGGCTCAGCCGAACCAGATGCCGCGCGGCACCACCCGCACGAAGCTGGTCGCGCTGTCGGGGATCCTTCCCTCGGGGTCGCTGCATCCGATGGTCAGTTCACCGGGTGTCGCGCCGACCGTCCACAGCGGTACCCAGGTCGCGCCCTGTGCGCCCTGCTCGGGTTCGGCGTCGGCGGGCGGGGGCAGCAGTTCGATCTCCTCGCCGGATGCGCTGGTCGCGGTGCACCGCAGTGCGGACCGGTCCCACTCCTGGAGCCCCTTGATATCGAGGACGGCGTCGGCGGGCATGATCACGACCTTGGTCTGACCCAGCGGAATGCGTTCCGCACCGGTCGCTTCACCGGGATCCTCGTTGCCGGTGGCGGTCGGCCCTGTCGTGGTGGTTGTGGATGTCGTGCCGGTCGGCGAGGAGTTCGTCGTCGCGTCGTCGCTGGCGCAACCGGCTGCCGCGACGACGGGCAACAGGCTGGCGATCATGAGGGACTTCGAGGTCCGGCGCATCCATGCCTCCTGCTCGGGGTGGGGGATTCGTACGCATGGTTCCATCTCGCTCGGAATGGTTTCCGTTACCGGAAGTATTGATAGCTAATTCTCGGCGAATGCGGCCGTGGGTGGGCGACGTGAGCGGAGTCGACCGGTCACGCGGTGTGGCGTCCGACGAGATCGCCGTCCTTCCAGACCTCGCGCACCAGCGCCACCCCGGGCCGGTAGGCGAGGTGCAGATAGGACGGGGCATCGAGCGCGAGCGCATCGGCGCGGGCGCCGATGCTCAATCGTCCGATATCGGTGCGGCGCAGCGCCTTCGCGCCACCCAGGGTGGCCGCCCACACCGCCTCCTCGGGGCTCATCTTCATCTCCCGCACCGCGAGCGCGATACAGAACGGCAGGCTGGTGGTGTAGCTGGTGCCGGGATTGCAGTCCGCGCCCAGGGCCACCGTCACACCGGCGTCGAGTAGGGCGCGGGCGTCGGGGTAGGCGTTGCGGGTGCAGAAGTCGGCTCCCGGCAACAATGTCGCCACTGTCGAACTGCTCGCGAGCGCGTCGACATCCGCATCGGTCACATAGGTGACGTGGTCCACCGACGCGGCCCCCATCTCGACGGCCAGTCGCACTCCCGGTCCGGTGCCGAGTTGATTGCCGTGCACCCGCGGCACCAGCCCGTGCGCCACACCGGCCCGGAGCACCGCGCGGGACTGCTCCTCGTCGAATGCGCCGCGCTCACAGAACACGTCGATCCATGTGGCGTGCGGTGCAACGGTTTCGATCATCTCATCGCACACCATGGTGACGTAGTCGTCGGCCCGGCCCGCGTATTCCGGCGGTGGAACGTGGGCGGCGAGCAGGGTCACCTCCTCGGTGAACCGTCCCGCCACCAGTGCGCCGCGCAGTTCGTCACGGGTGGTCTGCCCGTACCCGGTCTTGCATTCGACGGTGGTGCTGCCCGAACGCAGTGCCTCGGCCATCAGTCGCCGCACCGTGTTCTCCAGCTGGGTGTCGTCGGCGGCGCGGGTGGCCTCGATGGTGGTGCGGATACCGCCCGCCGTGTACGGCGTCCCGGTCATGCGCGCCGCGAACTCCTCGGCCCGATCCCCGGCGAACACCAGGTGCGAGTGGCTCTCCACGAAGCCGGGCAGCAGCGCTCGCCCGCCGAGATCCATCCCGAGGTCGGCGGCGGGCGCGGCGGCGCTGTCGCCCACCCAGCGCACCCGCCCGTCGGCGAAGGCGATGGCCGCGTCGCGGCGCACCCCGAGTGGCCCCGCGCCGAGTTCCGGATCATTGGTGACGAGCGTCCCGATATTCGAGACGACGAACGATGCCACGGTGAATTCCTTTCCGCCTCGAGCGAGCTGCCCGCGCCGCGCTGCCCACGCCTCCGGTGTGGTCGAGCGTCCCATGCCGATCTCGCCGCCGTGGGCGATAGACACCTGCGACGCGCCGGAAGCGGTGCCGTCACCGTCCAGTTGTATATTCCTGTATATACAGCCGTCAAGGGCTGTGGTGTGGCCGGTAGGCTGCGGGGCCGGAGCAATGGATGGGCGAGGAGCGGTTGGGCGGTATGGCGGCGGTCGACGGCGAACTCGCCGCACTGTTCGAACAGTCGGGCGGCGAGGCCGTGCCCGCCTATGAGCGCGTCAAGAACCTGGTGTCCGCGCAGATCCGCTCGGGCCGCTGGGTGGAGGGAGATCAGGTGCCGTCGGAACATCAGCTCGTCGCCGCCACCGGCCTGTCCCGCATGACCGTCAACCGTGCCCTGCGCGAACTCGCCGCCGAGGGCCTGATCGTGCGTACGGCGGGAGTGGGCACCTTCGTCGGCGGCGCCAAGGCGTCCTCGCCTCTGTTCGAGGTCCGCAATATCGCCGACGACATCGCCAGACGCGGCCACCGCCACCACACCGAGGTGATCCTGGTCCGCGCCGAGACCATCGCCCCCGACCACACCCATCTGCGAGATTCCCTCGGTGCCACAGCGTTTCACTCCATCCTCGTCCACTACGAGGGCAGCACGCCGATCCAGCTGGAGGACCGCTACGTCAGCCCCACCGCCGCCCCCGACTACCTGGCCCAGGACTTCACCGCCATCACCCCCAACGACTACCTCAGCCGCGTGGCCCCGCTGATCCGCGGTGAACACATAGTCGAAGCCGTCCTGGCAACATCGGACGAATGCCGCCACCTCGATATCACCCCCACCGAACCCTGCCTGCTCATCCGCCGCCGCACCTGGTCCGCCACGGGCCTCGTAAGCGTCGCCCGCCTCCTCCACCCCGGCTCCCGCAACCGCCTCGAAGGGATATTCGGGCGCTGAGTCACCCTGAACTGGTTCGCTGCGCGGGAAGCCGTAGTGGCGCAGGGGTATTGCACATCTCGCTTCGGAGTGGGTTGCGGAAGCGATGAAATGAATTGGAAGTGTGGTGGCGTCGTGTGCCTTACCTGACCGTCGCGGGAGCAGGCCCCGTCTCATTCCCCATTCTCGAGATAGATCGGA
This sequence comes from Nocardia otitidiscaviarum NBRC 14405, assembly GCF_000308635.1. Classification (GTDB taxonomy): domain Bacteria; phylum Actinomycetota; class Actinomycetes; order Mycobacteriales; family Mycobacteriaceae; genus Nocardia; species Nocardia otitidiscaviarum. The sequence goes on from NZ_BAGD01000061.1 coordinate 87,410, forward strand.
AACCCGCCCGAGTCGATAACTCGAACCGTTGCTCTGATCCGCCGTACCAGCCGCGGCACCGTATATCGCTCCAGATCCGGCAGTCGCACGTAACGAGCCTCGGCCAACTCGCCATCGGGAAATCGCAACCGAGCGACATCCACACCATCGAGTTCGGGTGCCGCGAAGAGGAAGAGCAGCTTGTCGCCCGCCCTGTCCGGCGCCCAATCCACCGCCGCGAAACGCAAGTCGCGCACGGTGATTCCCAACTCCTCCCGGATTTCCCGGCGGCAGGCGTCCGCAGGAGACTCACCGATCTCGACATATCCACCGGGGATATCCCAGTGGTCCTTGTAAGTGGGCCGCACCAGCAGAACCGACGACTCCCGCACGATGATCGCCCCGGCGGCAACGCGCGGAGCCGCCAGGCGCGAAACCGGCTCGGTGCTCATACGTGGCGATGGTATCGGTGCCCCTCGGCACTCGATGTCCCCGGTTGATTGTCCTGACTGGTTGTTCGCATCTCGCCGCGGCATCGCCGCGATCGGTGCCGGAGCGAATATCGAAGTCGTGCAGCGGATGCTGGGGCACAAGACGCCCAAGCTGACCCTGGACCCGTACGGGCACCTGTTCTCGGACGATCTCGATGCGGTGGCCGATGCGATGGACGCCGCCGCGCGGACTGCTGCGGACCGCATGAGAACGGGGCCGTTCCGCTGATCTCGGAAACGGCCCCTGACCTTGGTGCCGAGTGTGGGACTCGAACCCACACGTCCTTTCGGACAACGGTTTTTGAGACCGTCGCGTCTGCCAGTTCCGCCAACCCGGCGCACCGGGTGAAAACTATAGCGGGTGATCTGGCTGGGGACCTAACCACGCCGGGGATCGGGGGGTGACGTTGTGATACTGGTCGGTTTGCGCTGGGTAGATGGGTTGTGGGCGGAGGTGGACGGTAGTCTTTGGGTTACTCGGATGCGTGCCGGTCGGCGAGGGTGGCGTCGGACGAGCAGCGTCGGTGTTGGTTATCGGAAGCGACAGGGGTCTATCTATGGGAACGACAGCAGGGGGCGCGGGCGCGAAGAAGGACTCCGCGCCGTCCGCCCCCAAGCGGGTGGTGGTCGCCGAGGACGAGGCCCTCATCCGGATGGATCTCGTCGAGATGCTCTCCGAGGAGGGCTATAACGTCGTCGGTGAGGCCGGTGACGGCCAGCAGGCGGTCGACCTGGCCGAGGAACTGCGTCCCGATCTGGTGATCATGGACGTCAAGATGCCGCGGCGGGACGGGATCGATGCCGCCGCCGAGATCGCCTCGAAACGCGTTGCCCCCGTGGTGATTCTGACCGCGTTCAGCCAGCGTGACCTGGTGGAGCGGGCACGGGACGCCGGTGCGATGGCGTACCTGGTCAAGCCGTTCACGAAGTCGGATCTGGTGCCCGCCATCGAGTTGGCCGCCAGCCGCTTCCACGAGATCACGGCCCTCGAGGGGGAGGTCGCCAATCTCGCGGACCGGCTCGAGACCCGCAAGTTGGTGGAGCGTGCCAAGGGTGTGCTCATGCAGACGCAGGGGCTATCGGAACCGCAGGCATTCAAGTGGATACAGCGCACGGCCATGGACCGACGCACCACCATGAAGGCGGTCGCCGAAGTGGTGCTGGAGAATCTCGCACCCAAGTAATAGTTAACCGCTATGTTGCCGGGGCGGACCGTAGATCCTTAACGCCCTGGCAACACGGGCGGGAAAATAGTTTGTCTCGATGTCACACGACTGATGCGAATGTGATGCGCAGCTAACGCGGCGGGGCTATGTTCTGACCGGGCCGACATGATGAGGGCGGCCCCCTCGGCGAGCCGGGGAGTACAGAACATAGAGGTGAATCGTGCTTGGTTCAATGACGCGCACGTCTTCCCTGCGGCGCGGGCGCATGGCACGCGCGGTGGTCATCGGGGCGGCAGCGGCGCTCGCGCTGGCGGGATGCGGCAGCAAATCGACCGACAGCGGTACCGAGGGCGGCGGGCTCAGTATCCAGCCGCTGGTTCAGGTCGACCTGGACGGCAATGAGGTGGCCGCCGCCGATTCCAAGGCCGCGGCCGACCCGGCCGGTGACGGCAATGCCAAGTGCGCCCCGCAGTCCATTGCCATGGCGGGCCCGCTGACCGGCCCCAACGCCAATCTCGGCCTGAATATCGTCCGTGGCGCGAAGCTGGCCATCGACGAGTTCAACAAGGCCAATTCCGACTGCCAGGTGACGCTGAAGGAATTCGACACCGAGGGCAATCCGCAGAAGGCCACCCAGGTCATCCCGACGATCATCAACGACCCGTCGATCGTCGGTCTGCTCGGCCCGACCTTCTCCGGTGAGACCAAGGCGACCGGTCAGGTGCTCAGCGATGCCGGACTGCTGGCGCTCTCCCCGTCGGCCACCAATGTCGATCTCACCAAGAACGGCTGGAAGACCTTCTTCCGCGGCCTCGGCAATGACGGCATCCAGGGCCCGGCGGTCGCCAACTACCTGCTGCAGACCGGCAAGTACAAGAAGATCTGCGTCGTCGCGGACAACACCGACTACGGTGTCGGCCTGGCCCGGACCTTGACCGAGACCCTGGGTTCGGTCGCCGATCCGAGCTGCGCGGTCAATGTCAAGGAAGGTGACAAGGACTTCTCCGCCGCGGTGTCGAAGTTGTCGTCCGCCGCGCCGGACGCCATCTACTACGCGGGCTACTACGCCGAGGCGGCCCCGTTCGTGCAGCAGCTGCGCTCGGGCGGGGTGACGGCCGAATTCATCTCCGACGACGGCGCCAAGGACGTGGAGTTCGTGCGCCAGGCCGGTGACGCCGCCGAGGGCGCGCTCATCTCCTGCCCGTGCGGTCCCTCGCCGGACGAGTTCACCCAGGCGTACAAGGACCTCAACGGCTACGACCCGGGCGCCTACTCCACCGAGGGCTACGACCTGACCACGATCATGCTGAAGGGCATCGTCGCCGGCAAGGTGACCCGCGCCGACATGGTCGAGTACGTGCGCACCTACCAGGGGCAGGGCCTGGCCCGCGAGTACAAGTGGGGCCCGACCGGTGAACTGGAGAAGGCACTGATCTGGATGTACGAGGTCAAGTAGCAGCACCGATTCGAAACAGCGTGTGCCGGAATCACGGGCCGGTTGTCGGGCCCGGCCGGCACACGCTGTTTCCTCTACGGCGAAAGTAACGAATGTCTTCACCAGCACTGGCCGGTGTGACCCTGCTGGCGAACGGGTCCATCGATTTCAATGTCACCGGTGTGATCGACCAATTCTGGCGGCTCACCGTCGACGGTCTCACCTACGGTTCGATCTACGCTCTGGTCGCGGTGGGCTACACCCTTGTTTACGGTGTACTGCGCCTCATCAATTTCGCCCATTCGGAAGTATTCATGCTGGGCATGTTCGGTCAGTTGATCGGACTGATGCTGCTCGGTTTCGGAGCCAGCGGAAATGTCTACGCGCAGGGCACCGGATTGACGATCGTGTACCTCGGCACGGCGATGGTGATCGGCATGCTGGTCTCCGGCGGCGCCGCGGTCGGATTGGAGCGGGTCGCCTACCGGCCATTGCGCAAACGCGGCGCGAAACGACTCATCTTCCTGATCACCGCGATCGGCATGTCGTTCGTGCTCCAGGAGTTCGTGCACTACGTGCTGCCGAAGATCTGGCCGGGTATGGGCGGCACCAATGCCCAGCAGCCGATCATGCTGGTGCGGCCGACGGAACTGTTCTCCATCTTCGACGCCGCCGTCACCAACACCGCGGTCGTCATCATCGTGGCCGCGATCCTGTTGGCCGTCGCCACCGAATTCTTCATCAACCGAACCAAATTCGGCCGCGGTGTGCGCGCGGTCGCGCAGGATCCGGATACCGCCACCCTGATGGGCGTCTCCCGCGAGCGGGTCATCATGCTGACCTTCTTCATCGGCGGCCTGCTCGCCGGTGCCGCGGCGCTGCTGTACACGCTGCGGGTGCCCAACGGCATCATCTACTCCGGCGGATTCATTCTGGGCATCAAGGCGTTCAGCGCCGCCGTGCTGGGCGGCATCGGCAACCTGCGGGGCGCGTTGCTGGGCGGACTGCTGCTCGGGCTGGCCGAGATGTACGGGCAGATCCTGTTCGGCACCGAATGGCGCGATGTGGTCGCCTTCGTGCTGCTGGTCGCGGTGCTGATGTTCCGGCCGACCGGCATTCTGGGTGAGAGTCTGGGGAGGGCCCGCGCATGAGCGAACCGAAGACGACCGACCGGCCGCAGGGTACGGAGCGGACCATGCGCGGCGTCGGCGATGCACTGCGCGCCTGGTGGGGCGGGTTGTCCCGGCCCGCGCAGTGGGCCGTCGGCGTACCGGCCATCGTGGCGCTGGCGCTGCTGCCCCTGTTCCCACCGCCGCTGCTCGACACCCCGGGCACCAGCTTCGGCGGTGTGATGGCGCAGTTCGCCATGACGGCGCTCATCGCCATCGGCCTGAATGTCGTTGTGGGACAGGCTGGTCTGCTCGATCTGGGCTATGTCGGCTTCTACGCCGTCGGCGCCTACTCGGTGGGCCTGCTCACCAGTCCGAACAGTCCGTGGAATCAGACCGACGGCGGCTTCCTCAATACCAAGTGGGCGTGGCTGGCCTGTGTGCCGATCGCCATTCTGCTGACCGCCATCTCCGGGCTCATCCTGGGGACGCCGACACTGCGGTTGCGCGGCGACTACCTGGCCATCGTGACCCTCGGCTTCGGTGAGATCGTGCGGCTGCTGGCCGACAATCTCGGTGACATCACCAATGGCAGCCTCGGTCTGTCCGGTATCGCCTACCCGCGAGTCGGCGAATCGGAGGACCATCCGGGCGGCTACTTCTCCTCCGGCAATCTCGGCGACTCCGAGAGCGGAAATCTGTTGGACCGCGCCAACTCCGGCACCTGGTGGTTCTGGATCGGCATGGCGCTGGTGATCGTGGTGCTGGTGCTGGTGGGCAATCTCGAGCGCAGCCGCGTCGGCCGGGCCTGGGTGGCCATCCGCGAGGACGAGGACGCCGCCGAGATGATGGGGGTGCCCGCCTTCAAGTTCAAACTGTGGGCCTTCACCATCGGCGCCGCCATCGGCGGTCTGTCGGGTGCGCTGTACGCGGGCCAGGTGCAGTACATCAATCCGGGCGTGTTCAACATCATCAACTCCATGCTGTTCCTGTGCGCCGTGGTCATCGGCGGTCAGGGCAACAAGCTCGGGGTGATCGTGGGCGCGTTCCTGGTGGTGTACCTGCCGAACCGGTTCATGTCGGTGGAGGTGGGCGATCAGTCGCTCGGTGACTACAAGTATCTGTTCTTCGGTCTCGCGTTGGTGGTGGTGATGATCTTCAGGCCGCAGGGTCTGTTCCCGGTCCGGCAGCGGCTGCTCGCCTACGGGCGGCAGGTGTACCGGGCAGTGCACAAACCGGTGGCCGCGGCGGCGCCGGCGACGACGGGAGCGCGGCGATGACCGGGCCGGGCGCGGGCGACGCGCTGTTCGACAACGAGGATTTCGCGGCCGGATACACCGAGGCCCCGGAGGCCGAGAGCACCGGCACCGTGGACGTCTCCGAGGTGGTGCCCGGTCTGGGCAGTGCGGCGGCCGTCGCCGAGGTGGTCGCACCGCATCGCGAGATCGAGACCGCGGTTGGCGCGCCGCTGTTGAGCACCGACGACCTGACCGTGCGGTTCGGCGGCCTGACGGCCTTGGATCAGGTCAGTTTCGAGATCCGACGCGGCGAGATCCTCGGGCTCATCGGACCCAACGGGGCGGGCAAGACCACCTGCTTCAATGCCATCACCGGGGTCTACCGGCCGAGCGGGGGCACCGTCACCTTCGACGGGAAGCCGCTCACCAAGACCAAACGCAACGAGATCACCCGCCTCGGCATCGCACGCACCTTCCAGAACATCCGGCTGTTCGAGGAGATGACCGCGCTGGAGAACGTGGTGGTGGGAACCGATGCACGGCACCGGACTTCGGTGCCCGGCGCGTTGTTCCGCACCGCCCGCCACCGGCGCGAGGAGCACGACGCCATCGAGCGCGGGATGGCGCTGCTGGAATTCGTCGGCATCGCGCCGCGCGCGGTGGAGAAGGCGCGCAACCTGTCCTACGGTGACCAGCGTCGGCTGGAGATCGCGCGGGCGCTGGCGACCGAACCGAAGCTGCTGTGCCTGGACGAGCCCGCCGCCGGGTTCAACCCGAGCGAGAAGTCCGCGCTCATGGATCTGATCCGCAAGATCCGTGACGACGGCTTCACCGTACTGCTCATCGAGCACGATATGCGGCTGGTCATGGGGGTGACGGATCGGATCGTGGTGCTCGAGTTCGGGCGCAAGATCGCCGACGGGCTACCGGAGGAGATTCGCGAGGATCCGGCGGTGATCGCGGCGTATCTGGGTGTGCCGGAGGACAGCCCGGCGGCCGAGGTGGCTGCCGAGGACGTGGCGGAGGGTGCGCAGGCCGAGGAGATCGCGGCGGATGTCGCCGCGGCGGAGGATACGGATTCCCCAGCGGCCGACGCGGGCGAGTCGGGAGCCGCCGAGTCCGCGTCCGACACCGGTGAGGCCGGCCGGACCTCGTCGACGGAACCGGCTGTCACGCTGCGCAAGCCTGCGGGAGGTACGGCTCAGGAAGGGGCGTCCGCGCTGCTCCAGGTCGACGACATCGTCGTCAACTACGGCAGAATCCAAGCGCTGCACGGTATCTCATTGAATGTCGGCTCCGGTGAGCTGGTGACCCTGCTGGGCGCCAACGGTGCGGGCAAGACCACCACCATGCGCGCCCTGTCCGGCCTGCTGCCCTTGACCAGGGGGCGAATCCTGTTCGAGGGCAAGGACATCACCCGCATGAAGGCGCACGAGCGGGTGCTGGCCGGGCTCATCCAGGCTCCCGAAGGGCGCGGTGTCTTCCCGGGAATGACGGTCCAGGAGAATCTGGACATGGGCTGCTATGCCCGGCCGTTCAAACAGCGGTCGGAGTACGACTCCACCCTGGACTGGGTCTTCGAGCTGTTCCCTCGCCTCGCCGAGCGCCGCCGCCAGGTCGGCGGCACCCTCTCCGGCGGTGAACAGCAGATGCTCGCCATCGGCCGCGCCCTCATGGCCCGCCCGAAGCTCCTGCTCCTGGACGAGCCGTCGATGGGTCTGGCCCCCATGGTGATCCAGCAGATCTTCCGCATCATCACCGAGATCAACGACAGCGGCACGACGGTCCTGCTGGTCGAACAGAACGCCCAGCAGGCCCTCACCCGCAGCGACCGCGCCTACATTCTGGAAACCGGTGAGGTGACCAAGTCCGGCCCCGGCCGCGACCTCCTGGTCGACCCCGCCATCAAATCCGCCTACCTCGGCGTCGGCTGACCCGGCGACACACGTGTCGGGCCGGTCATCCGCGGATGACCGGCCCGACACCTCTTGCAGGGGCGACAGGACTTGAACCTGCAACCTGCGGTTTTGGAGACCGCTGCTCTGCCAATTGAGCTACGCCCCTTCGTTGCTCGAACACGGTACCAAGTCGCCGCCTCCGGACGAAATCGGATTTCCGCGGTGCTGTTCGCGCCCGGTGCGTACGGTTGTCGGTGGACGTCCCTAGACTCTGGTGCGTGACTCCTGCCTCTATCGATCAGCGTCCGAGTGCTGCGTCCACCGCTACCGCCGATGTGGGGGAGCGGCCTACGTTGTTGCTGCTGGATGGGCATTCGCTGGCTTATCGGGCGTTCTACGCGCTGCCTGCGGAGAACTTCAAGACGCAGAGCGGGCAGACCACCAATGCCGTGTACGGGTTCACGGCGATGCTGATCAATCTGCTGCGGGACGAGAAGCCCACACATGTGGCGGCGGCGTTCGACGTGAACCGGAAGACGTTCCGGACCGAGGCGTATCCGGAGTACAAGGCGAACCGGATCACCACGCCGGACGAGTTCCGGGGGCAGGTGGAGATCACCCAGGAGGTGCTGGGGGCGCTCGGGATTCCCACCATGGCGATGGAGGGGTACGAGGCGGACGACATCATCGCCACGCTCACCACACAGGCGGTGCCGCAGGGATACCGGGTGCTGATCGTGAGCGGCGACCGGGATTCGCTGCAACTGGTCAACGACGATGTCACCGTGCTGTACCCGAAGAAGGGCGTCAGCGAGCTGACCCGGTTCACCCCGGCGGCGGTGGAGGAGAAGTACGGGCTCACCCCGGCGCAGTATCCCGACTTCGCGGCGCTGCGCGGTGACCCGAGCGACAACCTGCCCGGCATTCCCGGCGTCGGCGAGAAGACCGCCGCCAAATGGGTGCGCGAATACGGCGACCTGGCCGCGCTGGTGGACAAGGTGGACACCGTCAAGGGCAAGGTGGGAGACGCGCTGCGCGCCAACCTGTCCAGTGTGGTGCTCAACCGGCAACTCACCGAGATGGTGCGCGATGTGCCGGTGCCCTACACCCCCGACCAGCTGGCCATGCAGCCGTGGGACCGGGAGAAGATCCACTCCCTGTTCGACGACCTGGAATTCCGCGTCCTGCGCGACCGCCTGTTCGACACCCTCGCCCCGGTGGAGCCCGAGGCCGAGGCCGGATTCGAGATCAGCGGCGGCACCCTGGCTCCGGGCGCGGTCGCCGACTGGCTGGCCGAACACGCCGAAGCCGGTCAGCGCCACGGCGTTTCGGTGGTCGGCATCGGCAATCCGGTCAATGGCGACACCAAGGCCATCGCCATCGCGTCCGCCGACGGCGAAGGCGGCTACCTCGACGTCCACGCCCTCACCCCGGAGGACGAGGCCGCGCTCGGCGCCTGGCTCGCCGATCCGGAGACCCCCAAGGCCCTGCACGAGGCCAAGTCGGCCATGCACGCGCTGCGCGCCCGCGGGTGGACGCTCGGCGGCCTCACCAGCGATACCGCCCTGGCCGCCTACCTGGTCCGGCCGGGCCAGCGCACCTTCACTCTCGACGATCTGTCGCTGCGCTACCTCAAGCGCGAACTGCGGGTGGAGGATTCGGGCGCGGCCCAGCTGTCCTTGCTCGACGACGAGGACCAGGTCGACGAGGAGCTCGCCAAGACCGAGATCCTGCGCGCCCAGGCGGTCTCCGACCTCGCCGCCGCCTTCGACGAGGAACTCGAGCGCATCGAGTCCACCGCGCTGCTGCGCGATATGGAACTGCCGCTGCTGGCCGTGCTCGCCGATCTCGAACAGGCCGGTATCGCCGTCGACGCCGATCAGCTCGAACAGTTGCAGCGCGAGTTCGCCGACCGGGTCGCCGAGGCCGCGAACAACGCCTACGAGGTGATCGGCAAGCAGATCAACCTCGGCTCGCCCAAGCAGTTGCAGGTGGTGCTGTTCGACGAGCTCGACATGCCCAAGACCAAGCGCACCAAGACCGGCTACACCACCGACGCCGACGCGCTGGAGGGCCTGTACGAGAAGACCCAGCACCCGTTCCTGCAACATCTGCTCGAGCATCGCGACGCCACCCGGCTCAAGGTGACCGTGGACGGCCTGCTCAAATCCGTCGCCGACGACGGCCGTATCCACACCACCTTCAATCAGACCATCGCCGCCACCGGGCGGCTGTCGTCCACCGAGCCGAATCTGCAGAACATCCCGATCCGCACCGACACCGGTCGCCGCATCCGCGACACCTTCGTGGTCGGCCCCGGCTTCGAATCGCTCATGACCGCCGACTACAGCCAGATCGAAATGCGAATCATGGCGCACCTGTCCAAGGACGAGGGCCTGATCGAGGCGTTCAACTCCGGTGAGGACCTGCACACCTTCGTGGCGTCCAAGGCGTTCGACATTCCGCTGTCGGAGGTGCACCCGGAGATGCGCCGCCGCATCAAGGCCATGTCCTACGGCCTGGCGTACGGTCTGTCCGCCTACGGCCTGTCGCAGCAGTTGAAGATCAGTGCCGAGGAGGCCAAGGCGCAGATGGAGGTGTACTTCAACCGCTTCGGCGCCATCCGCGACTATCTGCGCGACGCCGTCGAGCAGGCGCGCAAGGTGGGCTACACCGAAACCCTGTTCGGCCGCCGCCGGTACCTGCCGGACCTGGACTCCAGCAACCGTCAGCGCCGCGAGGCAGCCGAACGCATGGCGCTCAACGCACCCATCCAGGGCACGGCCGCCGACATCATCAAGGTCGCCATGATCGACACCCAGCGCGCCATCCGGGCGGCGGGCCTGAAGTCGCGCATGCTCCTGCAGATCCACGACGAACTCGTCTTCGAGGTGGCGTCGGGGGAGCGTGAGGCGCTGGAATCGCTTGCCCGCGAACATATGTCGAAGGCCATCGACCTTTCGGTGCCGCTCGAGGTGTCGGTGGGTGTGGGCCGCAGCTGGGACGCGGCCGCGCACTGACCGACCGTGGTGCGCACTGCCCGTGAGCATCGCGCGCACGGGCGGTGCGCCCGCATGAATCGGTGCGTCGCGGCCGACGCAACCGGGCGTGTGGCGGGGCGGTGGATGGTCAGGAGTGTTGCGGGAGCGCGCTCGGCGCTATCGACGCGCAGGCCAGCGCGGTGGCACGGCAGATGTCCGCGCAGGCCCGCTCGCCGTACTGTTCGCACTGCTCGGCGAGGTCGATGCAGGCGTCGCGGGTCAGTTCGCACAACCACGCTGCCCAGGGGGAGTCGCGGTCCAGCAGGTCGGCCGTGTGGCGGCTCAGTTCGGACACATCGGTCAGCATGGCGGTATGCCGCCGATCCACGTGGGCCGCGCCGGGATCCGGATCGGCGTGGATCTGGTGTCGGCAGGTGCGGTGGCAGCGGAGGAGATGGTCGATGGTGCGCTGGATCGTGGGATCGGGCATGGCACCTCTTCCGTTGATTAGCTGTCGATTTGCCCATTGTTGTGGAAGGGGTCCCGAGAGTCCCGCAGGCATGCCGCTGCGACCGTGGTGAAAGTTACTCGTGGGTCGGCGCGGAATATGGTTGCTATCCCCGAGATGTCCCCTTAAGCTCGACGCCGTGCCGAATCCCGCCTACAGCCGCAGCGCAGCGCTCGACGTCGCCGACCGCGACCGCGCCGCGCTTCTTCCGCTCACCGCGATGGTGGCTGTAGCGCGAATTCTCGTAGTAGCCCGCCGTAGCGGGGTCTGATTCGGACCGGCCCCCTCGCTGCGGCCACTCTGCTCTTGATTTTCGCTGGTCCCCTCTGCCATTCCTCGGAAGATTCGGGAAGACCAAACCTCACCATGACCATCACCATCGATACCCACACGTTCATCGCCGCTGCCCCCGCGAGCCTGCGGGCCGAATGCCGCGACCTCACCCCCGCCGAGTTCTACGACCGGTACTGCGAACACGAAGGCCCGGTCAAGCTCAGTGAGTGGACGCCCATCGGGCACCACGGACCCGGCGGGCGCTACACGGCGACCCTCGAGATCGCCGACCACCTGCGCACCGTCGTGGCGGCGGGCAGCCCGGTGGCGACGCTGACCTCGGCCCTCTACGACGAGGGCTACCCGGTCGAGATCCTCGCCTTCCACCAGCGCCGCACCGACGACGGCATTGCCACCTTCGTCCAATGCGAGTTCAACAACCGCCGCGGTTGGGGCGCCGCCCTCGCCGACGACGGCGCCGAATCCGCCATCCGCGCCATGATCGCGGGCATCAACCACCTCGGAACCCACTTCTGAGGTAGTGCCGCACCCCGCTACCCGACGGTGGTGGGGTGCGGCGCTGTCCAGGCATCGAAACGACGGGGCTCGAAACGACGGGGCTCGAAAACAGCAGCGCCGCACCCGATCTCGGGTGCGGCGCTCATGCGTCGGTGCCGCGCTCTACTGCGACTGCTGCTCGGCGAGCTGCTTGCGGACCTCTTCCATATCGAGATCCTTGACCTGACCGATGAGGTCCTCCAGCGCGGCCGGGGGCAGCGCGCCGGGCTGCGCGAAGACGAGCACGCCCTCGCGGAAGGCCATGATGGTCGGAATCGAGCGGATCTGCGCCGCGGCGGCGAGCCCCTGCTCCGATTCGGTGTCGACCTTGCCGAACACCACGTCGGGGTGCTTCTCGGACGACGCCTCGTAGGTCGGTGCGAAGCTCTTGCACGGGCCGCACCAATCGGCCCAGAAATCGACGAGCACCACGTCGTTTCCGGTCACGACCTCATCGAAGTTCTGCTCGGTAAGAGTCTGGGTGGCCATGGCATCCTCTCGTGTCGGTTTCGCCCGGTCCAACACCGGACGATGCGGTTGTGTTCCCTACCCGACCGGCCACTCGCGCCGCCGATCACCGTCCCACCGTCGTATACCCACAACCGTAGCCGGGAAATCCCCGTCCCGGCCGACGGCCTCCAGGGCCGTCGGCAACTGGGCCGGGGTCACACGCCTGGCCAGTGTGACATGTGGGGTCCACGCGTCGGGACGCACGTTCGAAGGGATACCCGGGCAGGGGGAGATGACACCGAACAATCGGCGTTGTAGATCCAGGAGGGGGAGGGAGGGGACGACGGCGCGGACCAGGATCGGGCGGCGGGCGCCGAAGATGAGGAGGCCGCCGAGGCGGACGGGGAGGGGCGTGAAGGGTTGGCGGGCCAGGGATGTGTCCAGGCGGGGCCAGATTTCGCGGGCGACGGCGACGGTGATGTGGGGGCGGTGGGTCTCGTCGGGGGAGTGCAGGCCGGCGTCGGCCAGCAGGCGCCACTGTTCGCGGACGGTGGCTTCCGCCGCCTCGTCGAGGATCAGTTCGACCGACTGGACCACAGGTGGACGATACGCGGGGATATCGGCAGCGGGCGAGCGGCGGCGCGGGCGCGCGGACCGGACACGGATGATTCGGGCCGGTTCGGCGGAGTCCCGGTGGTTGCGGGAGGATTACCGGCATGAGTGACGGCGGGAATCTGCGGCTGGGACTGATCGAGGGGGACGGGATCGGTCCGGAAGTGGTGCGCGCTGCCCGCGAGGTGGTGGACGACGCGCTGGAGGTGGTGCGGCTGCCCGCGGTGGAATGGGTGCCGCTGCCGATCGGACATGCCGCCATCGCGGAATTCGGGGATCCGGTGCCCGAGGCGACGCTGAAGGGTCTCGAAGGGGTGGACGCGTGGATCATGGGTCCGCACGACAGCGCGTCCTACCCGGCCGAGTACCGGACCGGGCTGCCGCCCGCGGGTGCGGTGCGCAAGCGGTTCGGTCTGTACGGCAATATCCGCCCGGCGCGCGGGATGGCGGGGGTGCGGGCGGTGGCGGCCGACATGGATCTGGTCATCGTGCGCGAGAACAGTGAGGGCCTCTACGCCGACCGCAATATGTATGCCGGATCGGGCGAGTTCCGGCCGACCCCGGATGTGGCCCTGGCGGTCGGCGTGTTCACCCGCGCCGCCATCGAACGCATCGCCCGGCTCGCCTTCGAGGTGGCCGAGACTCGGCGCAAGAAGGTCACCATCGTGCACAAGGCGAATGTGCTGCCCCTGACCACGGGACTGTTCCGCGAGGTGTGCTACGAGGTCGCCGAACGGTATCCGAATGTCGAGGTGACCGATGAGCACGTGGATGCGATCACGGCCCTGCTGGTGCGCACGCCGAGCGCCTTCGATGTGCTGGTCACCGAGAACCTGTTCGGCGACATCCTCTCCGACCTGGCGGGTGAGTTGAGTGGTTCGCTCGGGATGGCACCCTCGCTGAACTGCTCGGACACCCACGCCATGGCGCAGGCCGTGCACGGCGCGGCACCCACCCTGGCCGGGCACAACCGGGCGAATCCGCTCGCGCTCATCCGTTCCGCCGCCATGATGCTGCGCTGGTTGGCCAACCGCGACGGCCGTTCCGCACTGCACCGCGCCGCCGATCGCATCGACAACGCGGTTGCGGAGACGTTGCGGGCCGGAGTCGCCACATCCGATTTGGGTGGGTTAGCATCTACCACCGAATTCACCGAGCAGGTGCGGGCACGTCTGCACCGCTGGTGAGCGATGTCCGGCGCGTAACGGGCACGCGCCAGCGTGTCGCGGATTAATCTTCCGTTACCGATCCGCGCGGAATGTCCGACTCGTCTACGTTTCGAACGGCGGGCGACGCCCGGATGTCGCGTAACCGAACTGTGGAGGACCTGTGTCTGTTCGATTTTTCCGCGGGCGTGCCCTGCGGGCCGCCTGTGCGCTCGCCGGCGGCGTCCTGGTGCTGACCGCGTGCAGCAATACCGAGAGCAGCGGCCCGGAGGTCGCCAAGGTCGAGGGCATCAGCAAGGTGGATGCCATCGCGGCGCAGCTGCCGGAGGACATCAAGAACTCGGGCAAGCTCATCGTCGGCGTCAATGTGCCCTACGCCCCCAACGAGTTCAAGGACCCGGCCACCGGTGAGATCATCGGCTTCGACGTGGACCTGATGGACGCGATCGCCCAGGTGCTCGGCGTGACCGCGGAATACCAGGAGTCCGACTTCGAGAAGATCATCCCGTCCATCGAGGTCGGCACCTACAACCTCGGCATGTCGTCGTTCACCGACAACAAGGAGCGCGAGCAGACCGCCGACTTCGTCACCTACTTCAACGCGGGCAGCCAGTGGGCCCGCAAGGTGGGCTCGGACGTGGACCCGGAGAACGCCTGCGGTAAGCGGGTCGCGGTGCAGCGCACCACCGTTCAGGACACCGACGAGATTCCCGAGCGCAGCGCCAAGTGCATCGCCGAGGGCAAGCCCGAGATCGTGAAGGTGGCCTACGACGAGCAGAGCGCCGCAGCCACCGCGCTGGTGCAGGGCCAGGTGGACGCCATGTCGGCCGATTCGCCGGTCACCGCCTACGCCATCAAGGAAGCCAACAAGGACGCGAAGGTGATCGAGGCCGCCGGTCCGATCTTCGATTCCGCCCCCTACGGCTGGCCGGTCAAGAAGGGCTCGCCGCTGGCTCCGGTGCTGCAGCAGGCCATGCAGCATCTGATCGACAACGGCCAGTACCGGCAGATCGCCGAGAACTGGGGCGTCGAAGAGGGCGTGATCGCCAAGTCGGTCATCAACGGCGCACAGGGCTGATCACACACGATGTCCGATAAGTTCGAGAAGCCGGAGTCCGCCGCCGCTACCGCGGCGGCGGCTGCGGCCGGTACCGAGCCGGAGCCCATCAAGGCCATCCCCTTGCGGCGTCCGGGCCGGTGGATCGCCGCCGCGATCATCCTGGCGCTGCTGGGACTGTTCCTCTACGGCGCGGCGACCAATCCCGCCTACCACTGGGACACCTACGCGAACTACCTGTTCGACAAGCGGATTCTGGAAGGCGCGCTGGTCACGCTGGAGCTGACCGTGCTGGCCATGGTGCTCGGTGTGGTGCTGGGCGTGGTGCTGGCCATCATGCGGCTGTCGCCGAATCCGGTGCTGCGGTCGGTGTCGTGGGTCTACCTCTGGATCTTCCGCGGTACCCCGGTGTACGTGCAGTTGGTGTTCTGGGGCCTGTTCCCGGGCCTGTACCAGACCATCACCATCGGGGTGCCGTTCGGTCCGTCCTTCGCGGACTTCAATGTGCTGGACTGGCGGGCCCCGTTCCTGTTCGCCGTGATCGGCCTGGGACTCAACGAGGCCGCGTACATGGCCGAGATCGTCCGTGCCGGTGTGAATTCCGTGGGTGAGGGGCAGCGCGAGGCGTCGGTGGCCCTGGGCATGTCCTGGTCGCAGACCATGCGCCGCACCGTGCTGCCGCAGGCCATGCGGGTGATCATTCCGCCCACCGGCAACGAGCTCATCTCCATGCTCAAGACCACCTCGCTGGTCACGGCGATTCCGTTGACCACCGACCTGTACGGCCGGGCGCGCGACATCTACGGCGTGAACTTCCAGCCGGTGCCGCTGCTGCTGGTGGCGGCCACCTGGTATCTGGTGGTCACCAGCGTGCTCATGGTGGGCCAGTTCTACCTGGAGCGCTACTACTCGCGCGGTTCATCGCGGCAGTTGACCGGAAAGCAGTTGCGGGCCATGGCTTCCCAGCAGCACGTGGTGGAGGAGGGCAAGTGACCGCGACATCCGACACCGCGACGCCCATGGTGCGCGCCGACCGGGTGTGCAAGAACTTCGGCGCGCTGCGGGTGCTCAAGGGCATCACGCTGGAGGTGCAGCGCGGTGAGGTGCTGTGCCTCATCGGCCCGTCCGGCTCCGGCAAGTCCACCTTCCTGCGCTGCATCAACCACCTGGAGCAGGTGAACGCCGGGCGGCTGTACGTGGACGGCGAGCTGGTCGGCTACCGCGAAAAGGGTGACAAGCTCTACGAATTGCATCCGCGCGAGGCCGCCCGCCAGCGCCGCGATATCGGCATGGTGTTCCAGCATTTCAACCTGTTCCCGCACCGGACGGCGCTGGAGAACATCATCGAGGCGCCCACCCAGGTCAAGCGGATCGCCAAGGCCAAGGCGGTGGCGCGGGCCAGGGAGCTGCTGGACCGGGTCGGCCTGGCGGACAAGGCCGACACCTATCCCGCCCAGCTCTCCGGCGGTCAGCAGCAGCGCGTGGCCATCGCCCGGGCGCTGGCCATGGATCCCAAGCTCATGCTCTTCGACGAGCCCACCTCGGCGCTGGATCCGGAACTGGTCGGCGAGGTGCTGGGCGTCATGCGGGAACTCGCGGCCGACGGCATGACCATGGTGGTGGTGACCCACGAGATGGGCTTCGCCCGTGAGGTCGCCGACCAACTGGTGTTCATGGACGGCGGCGTAGTGGTGGAGGCCGGGAACCCGCGCGAGGTACTGGCCGCCCCCAAGCACGAGCGCACCAAGACCTTCCTGTCCCGGATCCTCTAGGGACGCAACGCCCTACCCGATCGGCCCCGCTCCGCACCGCCGGAGCGGGGTCGAGTTGTCGTGGGTCGAGTTGTCGTGGGAGCGCTCGGTACGGCTCCACCGGCCCGGGCGGGATGTCGGTCGCGTCGCTGTCGCGTACGCCGGGCTCGCGTCGTGTGGTGTTTCCGCGGGGTGTCAGCGGGCGGTGAGCGCGATGCGCAGCTGTCCCAGTAGGACTTTCGCCGCCGGCGCGAGCGGGCGGTCGGTGCGCCAGGTCAGGATCAGGCGGCCGCGCAGGGCGGGGGTCAGCGGCAGGGTGCGCACGCCCATCGCCGCCGCCTCGGTCTCGGTCGGCTCCGGTACGACCGCCACCCCGAGACCGTAGGCGGCCAATCGCATGAGCAGTGGGGGAGCGGCGGCTTCGAAGGCGATGTCGGGGGTGAGTCCCGCCGCGGCACAGGCGCGTTCGAGGACGCCGCGGATACCGGTGCCGCGCGGCAGGGCGATGAGCTGGTGGCGGCACAGCTCGGACAGGGTGAGCCCGGGGCCGAACCGCGCGTCATCGGCGGCCACCGCGGCGACGACGGCGGTGTCGAGGACGGTCTCGGCGGCCACGGCGGGATCCAGCTCCGCCCCGCTGTCGCCGATGATCGCCAGATCGAGTTCGCCGCGTCCCAGGGCGGCGAGCATGCGGTCGGAGGTGTCCTCGGTGAGGCTGATCCCGACCTGGGGGTGATCGCGGTGGAAGGCCGCCAGCACCCCGGCCGCGTCGAATTCGTCGGTGGCGGCCTCGGAGATCATGCCCACCCGAACCTGGCCGCGCAGCAGTCCGGTGAATTCGTCGACGGTGTGGGTGATGCGCTCGGTCGCCGTCAGTGCCGCGCGCGCCAGCGGCAGCACCGCCGCACCCACCGGTGTGAGCGTGACCGTGCGGCCGGACCGATCCAGAAGCTGCTGTCCGAGTTCGCGTTCCAGCTGGCGGATCTGGGCGCTCAGGCCCGGCTGAGCCAGGTGCAGGCGCGCGGCGGCGCGGGTGAAGTTGGCCTCCTCGGCCACGGTGACGAAGTAGCGCAGCTGCCGCAGTTCCATAATTGCTAATTCTAGAAGCCAGCAGAACTATCTGTTGGAGTTATCGTGCTCGCGTCGGCAGAGTCGGAGTCATGACGAATGCAGCCACGACCGAACCCACCACCACCGGCCCGGTGTTCCGTCCGGGCGAGCCCGGCTTCGACGCGGAACTCGCCGGTTTCCAGACCGCCTACACCCACCGACCCGCCCTGATCCTCGGCGCACTGCATGCCGAGGACGTGCGTGCCGCCGTGGAATACGCTGCCCGCCGAGAGCTTCCGATCGCGGTCCAGGCCACCGGCCACGGTCTGTCGGTGCCCGCCGACGGCGGTGTGCTGATCAGCACCCGGCGCATGACCGATATCCGGATCGACCCCGCGTCCCGCACCGCCCGGGTGGCCGCCGGTGTCCGCTCCGGGGCGCTGGTCGAGGCGGCCGCCGCACACGGGTTGGCTCCGCTCAACGGCTCCTCGCCGACGGTCGGCGTCGTCGGCTACACCCTCGGTGGCGGGATCGGCATTCTCGCCCGCGAATTCGGCTACGCCGCCGACCATGTGCGCGCCGTCGAACTGGTGACCGCCGACGGCCGCCTGCGCCGCCTCACCCCCGGCGACGAGTTGTTCGGCGCCGTACTCGGCACCGGCGGCAACCTCGGCGTGGTCACCGCGCTGGAACTGGAGTTGATACCGCTCACCGAGGTGTACGGCGGCCAGCTCACCTTCGACACCCGTTCGGTGGAACCGGCGCTGGAAGCCTGGCGGCTGTGGACCGAAGACCTGCCCGAACAGGTGACCTCCGCCATCACCATGCTCACCATCCCGAATCTCCCGCAGGTGCCCGAACCGCTGCGCGGGCGCTACACCGCCACGATCGCCCTCGCCTACACCGGTGACGCGGCCGAGGGTGAGCGCCTCGTGGCCCCGCTGCGGGCGGTGGGCGCCCGGCTTACCGACGATCTGCGCACCATGCCCTACGCCGAAAGCCATGGCATCCACCGGGATCCGGCCGAACCGCACGCTTACACCGCTACCAATGCCCTGCTGAGCGCGCTACCCGCGCGGGCGGCCGCGACCTTCCTCGACCGCACCGGACCGGACTCGGGCGTCCCCGTCGTCGCCGGACTCCGACACCTGGGCGGTGCGCTGCGACGCCGCGGACCGGCCGGTATCGCGGTGGACCACCGGGAGGCCGAGTACGTAGCCCGCGTGATCGCCGCCCCCGAACCGGGAGTCGACGAGCGGTTGGCGGATATCCGTGCCGGACTGGCCCCGTGGACCATCGGCCACCATCCGAACTTTCTGTACGGCGGTGGCGCGCGGGCGGACGAGGAGTACACGCGGCAGGGCTACGCGCCCGACACCTACGAGCGCCTCGCCGCGCTCAAGGCGACCTACGACGCCCGGAATCTGTTCCGGAGCAACCGGAATATCCGTCCGGCGCACCGTCGACCGTGAGAAAACTCCAGGTCGATCGTGAAGTAACCAGGGCGTGACAATTTTTCCATCATCATCCCATCAATCCGGGCACGATTCTTTACAAACGCAACGTAACGGCAATTACTCGTCGGTACTGTGCCCGCCATACCGAAAGTTCACCGTTGTCGCATCGGTCTTGTGATCCGGGGTCGTCGGCGGCGGTTTCGAGATGAGGGATCGAGATGAGAAGACCGGCTGGACGCGGGTGGCCGAATCGGCCTGGGCTAGCGAGAAGCGTTGCGGCGCTGGGGATGACGGGCCTCGCGGTGCTCGCGGTGGCGGGCTGCGGTTCGGGCCGCACGGGCGGCGGGGGCGGTGAGGGGATCGTGGTCGGCACCACCGACAAGATCTTCTCGCTGGACCCCGCCGCCGCCTACGACAACGGGTCGCTACTGCCGGAGACCCAGGTCTATCAATTCCTGCTGAATCTGCCGCCGGGCGAGACCACCCCTACGCCGGACGCGGCCGAGAAGTGTGAATTCACCGATCCCACCACCTATTCCTGCACGCTGCGTGAGGGTTTGACATTCGCCAATGGCAATCCGCTGACCTCCGCCAGCGTCAAGTTCTCCTTCGACCGCATGCTGGGGATCAACGACCCCAACGGACCGGCCTCGCTGCTGGGGAATCTGGAGAAGACCGAGGCGGTCGACGAGCGCACCGTCCGCTTCACCCTGAAGGAGGCGAACGACCAGACCTTCCCGGCCGTGCTCACCACGCAGGCCGGACCCATCGTGGACGAGAAGGTCTTCCCCGCCGACCGGGTGCTGGACGACAACGAGGTGGTGAACGGCAAGCCGTTCTCCGGCCCGTACTCCATCGTCAGCTACGACAAGAACAAACTGGTGGAGTACCGGGCGAATCCGGACTACAACGGGGCGCTGGGCACCCCGAAGACCGACACCATCTCCACCCGGTACTACGCCACCACCGAGAATATGAAACTCGACGTGCAGAACGGCGCGATCGACGTGGCGTGGCGCAGCCTCACCCCGACCGACGTGGACTCGCTGCGCGCCGACAGCAATGTGACGGTGCACGAGGGGCCCGGCGGTGAGCTGCGCTACTTCGTATTCAACCTGAACACCATGCCGGGCGACACCCCCGAACAGAAGCTCGCCATCCGCAAGGCCATCGCCTCCTCCATCGACCGTGAGGCGCTGGCGACCAATGTGTACAAGGGCACCTATACCCCCGCGTACTCCTCGGTGCCGCAGGGCTTCCCGGGTGCGGTGGAGCCGTTCAAGGAGATCTACGGGGCGCAGCCGAACAAAGACGCCGCAGCGCGCTTCCTGGCTGACGCCGGAGTCGCCACCCCGGTCGATCTGAACCTGCAGTACAACTCGGATCACTACGGCAGCAGCAGCTCCGAGGAGTACGCCGCCATCAAGACCCAGCTGGAGTCCACCGGTCTGTTCCGGGTCAACCTCCAGTCCACAGAATGGGTGAGCTACCAGCGCGAACGCGCCCGCGACGCCTACCCGATCTATCAGCTGGGCTGGTTCCCGGACTTCGCCGACCCGGACAACTACCTGACCCCGTTCTTCGGCCCGAACAACTTCTTGCAGAACCACTTCGAGGACCCGGCCATCACCGCGCAGCTGGTCGCCGAGTCCACCGAGCCCGACAAGACCAAGCGCCTGGCGATCATCGAAGCGGTGCAGGCCGATCTGGCCCGCGACCACATCTCCATCGTGCCGCTGCTGGCCGGTAAGCAGATCGCGGTGGCGGGCAACGACATCCAGGGTCTGGAGCAGACACTCGATCCCTCCTTCCGATTCCGGTTCGGCGTGCTGAGCAAGTGACGGCCACGGCCAAGGTGGAGGAGCCGGCCGCCCCGGCTCCTTCCCGCCGGAACAACAAGGGCGGCGGCGGTTCTCGGTACGGCGTGCTGTTGCGCTACCTCGGGGTGCGTGCACTGCTGATCGTGCCGACCGCGTGGATTCTGGTGACCGTCGTCTTCTTCCTCATGCGGGTGATCGGTGATCCGATCACGGCGGCGGTGGGCGGACGGCTGCCCGCCGACCAGATCGAGGCGCGCAAGGAGGCGGCCGGATTCAACCGGCCCATCCTGGTCCAATACTGGGACTACCTGACCGACCTGGTGCGGCTGGACTTCGGGCGCACCCAGGACAACCGGGTCGTCACCGACGTGGTGCTGACCTACGGCGCGGCCACCGTGGAATTGGTGTTCTGGTCGCTGCTGATCGCCTTCGCGGTCGGCATACCGCTGGGCAGATACGCTGCCACGCACCGGGATTCGAGCTCGGATGTGGGGCTGCGGCTGTTCGCCATCCTGGCTTACGCGGCACCGGTGTTCTTCGTGGGCCTGGTGCTCAAGCTGATCTTCGCCGTGAAGCTGGGCTGGCTGCCCGCGTCCGGGCGGGCCAGCGCCGGGGTCGAACTGGATCTCATGCACGTCTCACCCAAGACCAACATCCTGGTGATCGACGCCATCCTGTACGGCGATATGGGGAATCTCGCGGACGTACTGAAACACGCGGTGCTGCCCGCGATCTCGCTCGGACTGCTCACCGGTGGCGTGTTCCTGCGCCTGGTGCGGGTGAATCTGATCCAGACGCTGCGCAGCGACTACGTGGACGCGGCCCGGGCGCGCGGGCTCTCCCAGCGCACCGTGACCGGGCGACACGCGTTCCGCAACGCCCTGATTCCCGTCGTGACGGTGATGGGCATGCAGGTCGCCATGCTGCTCGGCGGGGCGGTGCTGACCGAGAGAACCTTCAACTGGCCGGGATTGGGGTATCAACTCGCCGAATATCTGAGCAGCCGGGACTTCATCGCGGTGCAGGGCATCGTCGCGTTCATCGCGGTGCTGGTGGCGGTGACGAGCTTCCTCATCGATGTCGTCGTCGCACTGGTCGATCCGAGAGTGAGGTTCTGATGACCGCATCGGAAACGGTCACCGAGACGAGCACCCCGGTGTCCGCCCCGACCGTGGTGCGCCGACGGCGCGGGCTGCCGGGCCTGCGTCTCATCGGCATGACACACGGGCTGCAACGCGTCACCCTGCTGTTCGGACTGGGGTTGGTCGCGCTGTTCATCGTGGTCGCGGTGTTCGCACCGGTGTTGGCGCCCTACGGATTCGCCGACCAGTCGGCCGACGGCGTGGCCTTCGCGGCACAGCAGCCGCCCTCGGCCGAACACTGGTTCGGCACCTCGGTGCGCAGTGAGGACGTGTTCTCCCGGGTGATCTACGGTGCGCGCACCGCGCTCGCGGTGATCGCCGTCTCCCTGGTGCTGTCGCTGTTCGTCGGCGTGCCACTGGGTTTGGTGTCCGGCTACGTCGGGCGCTGGGTGGACCGCGTGCTGGTGCTGTTCATGGACGCCATGTACGCCTTCCCGCCGCTGCTGCTGGCCATCGTGGTGTCGGTCATGGTGGCGGGCGGCCAATCCAGCGGCGCGGGCGGCATCCTGTCGGCGGCCATCGCCATCACGGTGATCTTCGTACCGCAGTACTTCCGGGTGGTGCGCAATGCCACGGTCGCGGTGAAGAACGAACCGTATGTGGACGCGGCCCGGGTCACCGGGGCGTCCACGCCGCGCATCCTGTTCCGGCACATCCTCGCCAACGTCACCCAGTCGCTGCCGGTGATCGTCACGCTCAACGGCGCGGAGGCCATCCTCACCCTCGCGGGCCTGGGCTTCCTGGGCTTCGGCATCGAACCGACCCAGGCCGCCGAATGGGGATACGACCTCAACAAGTCGATCGTCGACGTGTCCAACGGCATCTGGTGGACGTGCATCCTGCCCGGTTCGGCCATCGTGCTGGTGGTGCTCGGGCTCACGCTGGCGGGGGAGAGCCTCAACGAAGTACTGAATCCGCTGCTGCGCACCCGCCGGGCGGTGAACGCGCCGACCTCGGTGGAGAAGGCGGCGCTGGCACGGGAGGCCGACGCATGAGTGAAACCAGCACCGCCGCCGCCGAACCGGCGCTGGCCATCGACGCGCTGTCGGTCACCTTCGCCACCGATGCCGGTGCGGTGCGGGCGGTCTGCGAGGTGTCCTACCAGGTGTGGCCGGGGGAGGTGCTCGCGATCGTCGGCGAATCCGGTTCCGGGAAGTCGGTGAGCTCGCGCACCGCCATCGGCCTGCTGCCCGCCACGGCACATGTCGAGGGCCTGGTGTCGTTGGGCGGCAAGGACATTACGGCCATGTCGGAGCGGCAGCTCACCGCGCTGCGCGGCGGGGCCATCTCCATGGTGTTCCAAGAGCCCGGGGCCGCGCTGGATCCGCTGTTCACGGTGGGCTATCAGATCGCGGAGGTGCTGCGTGCGCATACCGAGCTGACGCGCAAACAAGCCAGGGCACGCGCGGTGGAACTGCTGCGCATGGTCGGGTTGCCGGACCCGGACCATCGCGTGGACTACTACCCGCATCAGCTCTCGGGCGGGCAGAAGCAGCGCGTGATGATCGCCATCGCCATCGCCTGCGAACCCAAGGTGATCATCGCCGACGAGCCGACCACCGCCCTGGATGTCACCGTGCAGGCCGAGATCCTGGAACTGCTGCGGGATCTGCGCACCCGCATCGGCAGCGCCATCGTGCTCATCACCCACAACATGGGCGTGGTCGCCGACCTCGCCGACCGGGTGGTGGTGATGCGTGAGGGGCGGGTCGTCGAAACAGCGTCCGTGGACGAACTGTTCGCCGACCCGAAACACGAATACACGCGGGCCCTGCTGGCGGCCGTACCGCATCTGGGCGGGCGGCGGATCGAAGCGCCTACGGATACGGCGGTACTGCCGCCCGGGGAAAGGGCGCTCGCGCCCAGGGAAACCGGGCATGCCGTGGACGCGGGCGCGGAGACGGCGGACGGGCCGAGCGCGGTCGACGGGGCGAGCAGCGCGGACGAGTCGGGCACCGTGGACGGGCCGGGCATGGTCGACGGGCCGAGCACAGCGGGCACGGTCGGTGCACGGAGTCCCGGTGCGGCGGGTACGACGCGACGGAGTGCGGACGAGTCGGCGAGCTCGGATGCGGTCGAATCGTCGGGTCCGAGGGGGGCGGTGCCGGGGGCGGGCGACTCGGCCGCTACCCGCGCCGGTCGCATCGCGGTGGCGAAACCCGTTGTCCCCGGGGCATCGACGTCGCCCACGCCGGAGCGGGGTGAGCCGGTGCTCGCGGTCACCGATCTGGTGGTCGAGTTCCCGGGCGCGCTGGGGCGCCCGGCGTTCCGGGCGGTGGACGGGGTGAGCCTGACCATCGACAGGGGCGAGACCCTGGGGCTGGTCGGTGAATCCGGTTCCGGGAAGTCCACCATCGGCCGCTGTGTGGCGGCCCTGCAACGGCCCTCGTCGGGGTCGGTGCGGATGCTGGGACAGGAGATCACCGGGCTGTCGGAGCGGCGGCTGCGGCCGCTGCGGCGGCGGCTCGGGTTCGTCTTCCAGGACCCGGCGACGTCATTGAATCCGCGTATGACGGTCGGGGACTGTGTGGCCGAACCGCTGGTCGTGCACAAGGTGGTCAAGGGGCAGGCGCTGCGCGATCGGGTGCGATTCCTGCTCGATGACGTGCAGTTGCCCGCGGGCACCGAGCACCGGTATCCGCACGAGCTGTCCGGCGGGCAGCGGCAGCGGGCCAGTCTGGCGCGCGCCCTGGTGCTCAATCCGGACATTCTGGTGGCCGACGAGCCGACCAGTGCGCTGGATGTCTCCGTCCAGGCCAAGGTGCTGGAACTGTTCGCGCAACTCCAGGCCGAATTCGGCTGGGCCTGCCTGTTCATCAGTCACGACCTGGCGGTGGTCGACCAGCTCGCCGACCGGATCGTGGTGCTGTGCAATGGCGCCGTGGTCGAGGCGGGCGGGCGCGACGACATCCTGCGGCGTCCGACGCAGGAGTACACCCGGCGGCTGGTCGCGGCGGTGCCGGTCCCGGACCCGGTCGAGCAGCGCCGTCGCCGCGCGGCCACCGCCGAGTTGTTCGCCACCGACCACGGCGGCTGAACCCGGCTGCCTGCCAAGGGATAACGCACACCGGATGAGCGCCCGCGATCGCAGGATCGCGGGCGCTGTCATTCCCGGGTGCGTACTCGATGCCGCCGCGATTCGCCCGTCGCGATTCGGCCGCCACGGTGTGACGCCCGCCGCGATCTCGCGGGCATGCGTCCGCTGCTCACCGTCTCGCACCGCGGCTGGCAGTGCACGTCCGGCTTGACAGAGTGCTAGCGCTGCGCTATTGTCGTGATATCACTGCGATATTGGGAGGATGTCATGGAGCTTCGTCCGGCCTTTCGGATGAACGGGTTCCTCATGCTGTCGGTGCTGGTCGCCGTGGTCGCGGCGGCGAGTGCGGTGGCGGCGGTCTGTATCGGCGCGGGGGCCGACAAGGGAAATGCGGGGGCCTTCGCGGTCGCCGGAGTGGCGGCGCTGATCGGCATCTCCGCGCTGCTGGCGCTGAGCGGCCTGGTGATCGTCAACCCCAATGAGGCGCGGGTCATCCAGTTCTTCGGCCGCTACATAGGATCGGTCAGCGAGCCCGGCTTCTTCTGGACCGTGCCGCTCACCGACCGGCGGCGAATCTCGTTGCGGGTGCGCAACTTCGAGACCCAGAAGCTGAAGGTCAACGACGCCGACGGCAATCCGGTGGAGATCGCGGCGGTGGTCGTCTACAAGGCCGTCGACAGCTTCAAGGCCGCCTTCGCCGTGGACGACTACGAGCAGTACGTGGAGACCCAGTCCGAGGCCGCCGTGCGCCACCTCGCGACCATCCACCCCTACGACGCCCACGACGACGACCGCACCAGCCTGCGCGACGGCAAGGAG
Source organism: Nocardia otitidiscaviarum NBRC 14405 (assembly GCF_000308635.1). Taxonomy (GTDB): domain Bacteria; phylum Actinomycetota; class Actinomycetes; order Mycobacteriales; family Mycobacteriaceae; genus Nocardia; species Nocardia otitidiscaviarum. Next base: position 113,407 of record NZ_BAGD01000061.1, read on the forward strand.
ATCGCCGAAGAGCTCACCGCCGAACTGCGCGACCGCACCGAGATGGCCGGAATCGAGGTCCTGGAAGCGCGCATCACGCACCTGGCCTACGCCCCGGAGATCGCCCAGGCCATGCTCGTCCGCCAGCAGGCCGCCCAGGTGGTGGCCGCCCGCACCCGCATTGTGGAGGGAGCGGTGGGTATGGTCGGGCTCGCCCTGGAACGCCTCACCGATCAGGGCATGGTCGAACTCGACGAGGAGCGCAAAGCCGCCATGGTCTCCAATCTGCTGGTCGTGCTCTGCGGTGACCGGCCCACCCAGCCCGTCGTCAACACCGGCACCCTCTACAACTGACCATGGCCCAGGGCAAGCGCGAGCCGAAGAAGGTGCTGCTGCGCCTGGACCCGGCGGTCCACGAGGCCATCGCCCAGTGGGCCGCCGACGACCTCCGCAGCATCAACGCCCAAATCGAATACGCCCTACGCCTGGCGCTCAAACAGGCCGGTCGAGAACCGAAGTAGCGCAAGGAAAAACGTGTCCCCTCCCACAAGTGGGAGGGGACACGCGGGTGTTCGTGGGGAAGTGGCGGCTCGGGTCAGGCCGGTTTCTCGGTGACGAAGATGGCGGTGCCGGGGAAGATCTCGCCGCGCAGGGGGCTCCACTGGCCCCATTCGCGGTCGAGCCATTCCGGCCAGTCGGGTTCGATGACGTCGAGGAGGGTCAGGCCCGCGGCGACGATCTCGCGGACGCGGTCGCCCATGGTGCGGTGGTGTTCGACGTAGGTGGGTTCGCCGTCGGTGCCCACCTCTACATAAGGGGTGCGGTCGAAGTAGGGGATGGTCGCGCGCAGCCCCTCCGGGCCGGGGTCGTCGGGAAATATCCAGCGCATGGGATGGTTGACCGAGAACACCCAGCGCCCGCCGGGGCGCAACACCCGCGCCACCTCCCGCATCACCCGCGCGGAGTCGGCCACGAAGGGCACCGCGCCGAAGGCCGAACAGGCGATGTCGAAGGACGCGTCGGCGAAGGGCAATTCCTCGGCACCGGCCTGGACGAGCGGCACCCGCGGCCCGCCCGCCGCCATGGCCGCGAGCCCGCGCTCCAGCATGCCGCGTGACAGATCGAGGCCCACCGGATGCGCGCCGTGCGCGGCCAGCCAGCGCGAGCACGGCGCGGACCCGCAGCCGATCTCCAGCACGCGCTTACCGGTGATGTCGCCGAGCAGCCGCCAGTCACCCTCGTGCAGCCCCTCCGGACACCACACGAACTCCCCGGTCGGCGAGTCCACGCCGAGGAAATCCGCGTGGGTGTCGTGATACTGTCCGGCATCGGCGTCCCACCAGCGGCGGCTGGCGCGCTGGCTCGCCGCCGAGTCGATCTTGGCGCGGGTCACCGCCATGGTCCCGAGCAGGGCATTGGCCTCGGCGTGGCGGGCGTCGTCGGGCAGCACGCGATGATCTTCGGACATGGCAGCACCCTATCGACCCGCGCGGGGTGGACCCGTGTTTGCTTGGTGCAACTGACGTCGCGTACGCTGTTTTCCGCGAGTGTCTACTGTACTCGGATCGCAAGACCTGGGTATCGGCGGAGATTCGTGCTGTGAGTCCGCATGCTTTGAGTGCAGCGTTGTGCTCCGCCACAGCGACGCGCTGTGGCATGAGCCAACGTTAGTTCCATCGCTGTGTGTTCGCAGCAATACCGAAAGCCCACATGTCCACTACCGACCACAATCCGTCCGGAGCCTCCCAACACATGCCCACCACTGTCACCTCGCCGCAGGTAGCCGTCAACGACATCGGCTCTGCCGAGGACTTCCTCGCCGCTATCGACAAGACGATCAAGTACTTCAACGACGGCGATATCGTCGAAGGCACCATCGTCAAGGTCGACCGCGACGAGGTCCTTCTCGACATCGGTTACAAGACCGAAGGCGTCATCCCTTCCCGCGAACTGTCCATCAAGCACGATGTCGACCCGGCCGAGGTCGTTTCCGTGGGCGATGAGGTCGAGGCCCTCGTTCTCACCAAGGAGGACAAGGAAGGCCGCCTGATCCTGTCGAAGAAGCGTGCTCAGTACGAGCGGGCTTGGGGCACGATCGAGGAGCTCAAGGAGCGTGACGAGGCCGTCAAGGGCACCGTCATCGAGGTCGTCAAGGGCGGCCTGATCCTGGACATCGGTCTGCGCGGCTTCCTCCCGGCGTCGCTGGTCGAGATGCGCCGTGTCCGCGACCTCCAGCCGTACGTCGGCAAGGAGATCGAGGCCAAGATCATCGAGCTCGACAAGAACCGCAACAACGTGGTGCTGTCGCGTCGCGCCTGGCTGGAGCAGACCCAGTCCGAGGTGCGCAGCGAGTTCCTGCACCAGCTGCAGAAGGGCCAGGTCCGCAAGGGCGTCGTGTCCTCCATCGTCAACTTCGGTGCCTTCGTGGACCTGGGCGGCGTGGACGGTCTGGTGCACGTCTCCGAGCTGTCCTGGAAGCACATCGACCACCCGTCCGAGGTCGTCGAGGTCGGCAACGAGGTCACCGTCGAGGTGCTCGACGTCGACCTGGACCGCGAGCGTGTCTCCCTGTCGCTCAAGGCGACCCAGGAAGATCCGTGGCGTCAGTTCGCCCGCACCCACGCCATCGGCCAGATCGTGCCCGGCAAGGTCACCAAGCTGGTTCCGTTCGGTGCGTTCGTGCGCGTCGAGGAGGGCATCGAGGGCCTCGTCCACATCTCCGAGCTGGCCGAGCGCCACGTCGAGGTGCCGGACCAGGTCGTGGCCGTCGGCGACGACGCCATGGTCAAGGTCATCGACATCGACCTCGAGCGTCGCCGGATCTCGCTGTCGCTGAAGCAGGCCAACGAGGACTACTCCGCCGAGTTCGATCCGTCGAAGTACGGCATGGCCGACAGCTACGACGAGCAGGGCAACTACATCTTCCCCGAGGGCTTCGACCCCGAGACCAACGAATGGCTCGAGGGCTACGACAAGCAGCGTGAGGAGTGGGAGTCCCGCTACGCCGAGGCGGAGCGTCGCCACAAGATGCACACCGCTCAGATGGAGAAGATGGCGGCCGACGCCGCGGCCGAGGCCGCCAACGGCGGTTCGTCCAACTACTCCTCCGAGAGCGGCGCGCAGGCCGCGCAGACCAACGAGCCCGCCGGTGGCTCGCTGGCGAGCGATGCCCAGCTGGCCGCCCTGCGCGAGAAGCTGTCGGGCAACGCCTGATTCACGCCTGATGGCGTGAGCTGAGCTGCATGTCCCCCGGGTCCAGACGGACCCGGGGGACATTGCGTTTCCGGGCCCCGCCCGCGGCGTAGGGTGGGGCAATGGCTGTCGCGCAGGGAATCGCGGAGTTCTTCGACGGCGACGAGACCGGTGCCCGTATCGCCGAGGCGGTGCGGGCCGCCATCGCGGCGGCCGGGGCCGCGGAGATGCGGATCAGCAAGAGCCAGATCGGGTTTCGGCGCGGGCGCGCCTTCGCGCAGGTGTGGCGGCCCGGGCGGTACGTGCGATCCGATGTGCCCGCGGTGCTGACCATCGAGCTGCCGTACCGACTGGATTCGCCCCGTTTCAAAGAGGTCGCACACCCGGCCACCGCGCATTGGACCCATCACCTCGAGCTACGCGAACCCGGCCAGGTGGACGACGAGGTACGAGGTTGGCTGGCGGAGGCGTATGAGAACGCCGGTTAATCCGCACCCCAATCGCCCGCTTCCGCGATCACCCTCCGGATATTCGCGCGAATTGGCGAGAAGCCGCAGCGTCGATCGACGGGAGCGGGGATTCGAGTTCCGGTGAATTTTCCGACGCGGCGCCGCACATCCGGTACCCGGAATTCGCCGTGCCGCATTGCCCGTGCCGCGCGAGATGCGACACCTGACCCGGGATCGCGTACGAATCGCGACCGGTGCGCCGGTGCGCGTGACAGGCTCAGCTGGCGGTGGCGGGTACCCAGTGCGCGGCGGCCTCGGCGGAACGCTTGCGCATGGCTGCGAAGCTGTGGCGGGCGGGGCTGATCAGCATGGTCAGCCACGAACGGCGATGCTCGGCGAGAGCGGCTGCGACGGCGGGGATCTCGATGCAATGCACTGTGCCCGCCAGGCCCAGACGGTGGCGACCCGTCTGGATGTTTTTGGTGCCCACTGAACTTCCTTTGCTTGCGTGTAACCGGCCGGGTATCGCCTCCGGCGAACCTTAGCGGAACAAAAGTGTGCCGTACCGGATTTTCCGTGACATTCTCCCTGGCGTGTCGGAATGTTGCCGACGGGGGGTCGGGATTGGTGAAAAATAGTTGCGGGCCGGTCTCGTAATTATTACGGAATGGGAAAACTCGGCGCGGGGAAGTGGAATTGCCGGGCCCGGTGGGTAATCACCTTTTTCGGCTGGTAAAGGCCCGCTGCGCGCCGATTGCGTGCTGGATGCGAGACTGGTCGAATGTTGCGAATCGGTCTCACCGGAGGCATGGGAGCGGGCAAGTCCACGGTGGCGCGCAGCCTCGTCGCACGGGGCGCGGTGCTGGTGGACAGTGATGTGATCGCCCGGGAGGTGGTAGCACCGGGCACCGAGGGGCTGGCGGCCCTCGTGGACGCATTCGGTTCCGATATCCTCGCCGCCGACGGCAGGCTGGATCGTCCGGCCTTGGCGGCCAAGGCATTCGCCAGCGATGCGGCGCGGACCACGCTCAATTCGATCACCCATCCGCTGGTGGGTCGCCGCACCGCCGAACTGATCGCCGCCGCACCGGCGGACGCCATTGTGGTGCAGGACATTCCGCTACTCGTGGAGAACGGTCTGGCACCGTTCATGAATCTGGTGCTGATCGTGGACGCGGCCGAGGAGACCCGGGTGCGCCGACTGGTGGAGTTCCGTGGGGTGGACGAGGCCGATGCGCGCGCCCGCATCGCCGCTCAGGCCACCGACGAGCAGCGTCGGGCCACCGCCGATGTGCTGCTGGACAACAATGGCGCGGAGGATGCCGTGATCGCCGCGGTGCATCGGCTCTGGGAGGAGCGGCTGGTGCCCTTCGAGCGCAATCTGCGCACCCGGAAGCCGGTGCTGCCGGTGGATCCGCCTGTGGTGGCGGCGAATCCGGAGTGGGGGGCGCAGGCGCGGCGCATCATCGCCCGTCTCGCCGTCGCCTGCGCCGCCGACGCCTCGGCCATCGACCATATCGGCCCGACCGCCGTGCCCGGCAAGCCCGCCGAGGACGTCATCGACATCCGGATCACGGTGGCGGGCCCGGCGGTGGCCGACGGGCTGCGGGATCGCCTGGCGGATATCGGTTTTCCCGTCGTCGGCGCGGCTCAGGTGGCGGAAGGTGAACGGCTGCACGCGAATGCGGATCCGGGCCGCCCGGCGCGGGTGCTGATCTCGGCCGCGCCCGGTACTACAGCCCGCTGAGGGGACTACAGCCAGCTGAGCTTGATGCCCTGTGCGCCCAGCCAGGCTTCGAAATCATGGCCGTGCCGGGCGATTCCGTCGATGGTGGAGGTGGCGATCTCGATGGCCCGCTGCGCCCGGTCCAGGTCCAGATAGCCGGCGGCGTGGGCGGCGAGTAGCTCGTCCACGTCGAGCAGCTCCACCTCGCGCCCGGTGCGCACCACCAGATCGAGGTAGTGGTCCACCGACTTCCACGTGGTCGGCTCCACCTGGCTGAACTCGCCGATGTCCACGTAGTAGTCCTGATCCCGCAGATGTGCCGGGGTGAAGTGGAATACCGTGGCGCGCAGGGACAGTTTCGGCAGCAGCCAGGATTCGATGTAGTGGAATTCGGGATGGTCGGACGTGCGGGCCATGTACAGCCCCCAGGGCTCCACGTGGTAACGCTCGACGCTCCGCACGAAGCCTTTGGGGTCGATATTGGTGAGTTCGTCGACGTTGAAGTACTCCACCTTCGGTCGGTGCAGGTCCACCGTGGGCGCCTGGGTCATGCACTCAGCATCGCTGTTCGCGTGGAGATCGTCCAGAGGAGTGTGGGTCGCGTCGCTCGCGGCGTGAGATTTCCCGCAGCGATTTCTGGGAAAACCCGATCTGAAACATATCTGTTTCGATACTGTGCGGCTAGCTCACACCGGTGGGCGGTAGGACAAGGGAAGCAGAGTATGAACGCACAGGGGACCCGCGCGCGGCGGGTAGGTATGGGACTGACCACCTTCGGGGCCGTGGCCGCGACCATCGTGCTGGCCGCGCCCCAGGCCGGCGCATGGGTCGGCAATCTCGAGGTGTCGGGCAAGGACCACAAGGTCGGCTGTACCTACACGCTCACCGCCTCGGTCGAGGTGGATCGGTTGAGCTCGGTGAAGTTCTCCGACAACGGCAAGGAGATTCCGGGCAGCCCGGTCAGCCCGTCACTGCTCAGCAACAAGGTGAGCATCAAGTGGACCCCGCAGACCGCGGGCAGCCACCGGCTGGAGGCCCGCCAGATCCTGATCAGCGATTCGATCACCGTGCAGGTGGCCGAATCCAGCGGTGGCTCCGGCAGCGCCTCGGGCAGCGCCTGCGGCGGCGGCCTGGGCGGCCTGCTCCCGAGCCTGTCCGGTTAGTCGGAGGTCTGGCAGTCCGGGAACCGGAGCCGCCCGGCTCGAACCTGATTCGAGCCGGGCGGCTCCGTGCGTTGCGCGCCGACGACGGCCCAACGGCGCGTTCGCCCGGTCCGGGCCCGCTCCGGCGGACTTTGTCGGTGCCTGGTCCTAGGCTGGTGAGCATGGCTTTCGCAACCGAGATCCCCGATGATCTACCGCTGGCGCATTCGGAGTTCCGGCCCATCGGTGAGATCGAGCGGGCCGACGGCCGGTTTCAGGTGGTCAGCGAGCATCGGCCCGCCGGTGACCAGCCCGCGGCCATCGAGGAGTTGCAGCGGCGGATCAACTCGGGGGAGCGCGATGTGGTGCTGCTGGGTGCCACGGGCACCGGCAAGTCGGCGACCACCGCGTGGCTCATCGAGCGGCTGCAACGGCCGACACTGGTGATGGCCCCGAACAAGACCCTCGCCGCGCAGTTGGCCAATGAGCTGCGGGATATGCTCCCGAACAACGCGGTCGAGTACTTCGTCTCGTACTACGACTACTACCAGCCCGAGGCGTACATCGCGCAGACCGATACCTACATCGAGAAGGACAGCTCCATCAACGACGATGTGGAGCGGCTGCGGCATTCGGCCACGTCCAGTCTGCTGTCGCGGCGCGATGTCGTGGTGGTGGCGTCGGTGTCGTGCATCTACGGCCTGGGCACGCCGCAGTCCTACCTGGACCGGTCCATCCAGCTCGAGGTGGGCACCGAGGTGGACCGCGATCGGCTGCTGCGGCTGCTGGTGGATGTGCAGTACACGCGCAATGACATGTCCTTCACCCGCGGCACCTTCCGGGTGCGCGGGGACACCGTGGAGATCATTCCGTCCTACGAGGAACTCGCGGTGCGCATCGAGTTCTTCGGCGACGAGATCGAGGCGCTGTACTACCTGCATCCGCTCACCGGAGATGTGGTGCGGCAGGTGGACGTGGTGCGCATCTTCCCGGCCACCCACTACGTCGCCGGTCCCGAGCGCATGGAGCGCGCGGTGCGCGATATCGAGGTCGAACTCGACGAACGGCTGGCCGACCTGGAGAAGCAGGGCAAACTGCTGGAGGCGCAGCGGCTGCGCATGCGCACCCAGTACGACCTGGAGATGATCAAGCAGGTCGGCTTCTGCTCGGGTATCGAGAACTACTCCCGCCATATCGACGGCCGCCCCGCCGGGTCCGCGCCCGCCACCCTGCTCGACTACTTCCCGGACGACTTCCTGCTCGTCATCGACGAATCCCACGTCACCGTGCCGCAGATCGGCGGTATGTACGAGGGTGATATGTCGCGCAAGCGCAATCTCGTCGAGTACGGCTTCCGGCTGCCGTCGGCCATCGACAACCGGCCGCTCACCTGGGAGGAGTTCGCCGACCGCATCGGGCAGACCGTCTACCTGTCCGCCACCCCCGGCCCGTACGAACTGGGACGCACCGGCGGCGAGTTCGTGGAGCAGGTCATCCGCCCCACCGGGCTGGTGGATCCGCAGGTGGTGGTGAAGCCGACCAAGGGGCAGATCGACGATCTGGTGCACGAGATCCGGTTGCGCACCGAACGCGACGAACGCGTCCTGGTCACCACGCTGACCAAGAAGATGGCCGAGGACCTCACCGACTACCTGCTCGGCCTCGGTGTCCGGGTGCGCTACCTGCACTCCGAGATCGACACGCTGCGCCGCGTGGAACTGCTGCGGCAGCTGCGGCTCGGTGAATACGACGTGCTGGTCGGCATCAACCTGCTGCGCGAGGGTCTGGATCTGCCCGAGGTGTCGCTGGTCGCGATTCTCGACGCCGACAAGGAAGGCTTCCTGCGGTCGAGCACCTCGCTTATCCAGACCATCGGCCGCGCCGCCCGCAATGTGTCGGGCGAGGTGCACATGTACGCCGACAAGATCACCGACTCCATGCGGCAGGCCATCGACGAGACCGAACGCCGCCGCGCCAAGCAGATCGCCTACAACGAGGAGAACGGCATCGATCCGATGCCGCTGCGCAAGAAGATCGCCGACATCCTCGATCAGGTCTACCGCGAAGCCGAGGAGACCGAGGTCGAGGTCGGCGGTTCGGGCCGCAATGCCTCGCGCGGCCGCCGCGCCCAGGGCGAACCCGGCCGCGCCGTCTCGGCAGGCGTCTACGAGGGCCGCGATGTGAAGAATATGCCGCGCGCCGAACTGGCCGACCTGGTCAAGGAGCTCACCGACCAGATGATGAACGCGGCCCGCGAACTGCAATTCGAGCTCGCGGGCCGCCTCCGCGACGAAATCGCCGACCTCAAGAAGGAACTACGCGGTATGGACGCCGCCGGACTGTCGTGAGCGGTCGGGCGATCCCGCCGCCGCCCGCCGTCGCCTCGGCTCCGCTGCGCCGACCGTCAGCTCTGCTGCGCCATCCATTCGTTGACGCGGCGATCGGCCTCCTCGCGGGAGACGTTCTCGACCCGGGTCATGACGATCCAGCGATGGCCGAAGGGATCCATGACGCGGCTGAAGCGCTCGCCGTTGACGAAGGTCTCCGGATCTCCGACCTCGCGCGCCCCGTGCTCGCGGGCGAGTTTCGCCACCGCGTCCACGTCGGGGCAGTAGTGGATCACGCTGGAATGCACCCACTCCGCTTCGGGAGGGCGCACGCCGTGATCGGGCATGGGGACGCCGAGCTGGAAGGTGGAATCGCCGATCCGCAGTTCGGCGTGTGCGGGCTGGCCGTCGGGGAGATCGTTGCGGGTGACGAGTTCCGCGCCGAAGACCGCGGTGTAGAACTCGATGGCCTTGTTGCCGTCCGGGACGACCAGGAAGCAGGAGATCGAATGGTAGCCCGGGGCAATGGGATTCACGGTTTCGCTCATGGGAACCAGTCTCGCCACCCGGCCCCGCCCCGGTCTTGTAAGAATGCGACAGCACACCGATGAACGCCGACCCGCCCGACCCCGCCGCCCCCTTCGCCCCGCGGCGGGTGCCGCCCGAGACCGCGAAGGGCATTCTGCGGCCGCGGGAGCAGCTGCGGGTCTACAGCCATGAGCGATCGGCGGCCGGGCCCGAGGTGAGCCGGTATGTCGAGTGGTACTGGGCGGTGCGCTGGGATCGGCGCGGTATGCCGCCCTATCGCGCCGAGATCCTGTCCTATCCGGCCGTCAATATGACCTTCGAGCGCGAGCCCGGTCATCGCGGCGGCTTCGTCACCGGCGTCACCACCAGCAAGTACGTCCGCGAATTGCGTGGTGAGGGTGAGACATTCGGGGTGAAGTTCCGCGCGGGCGGGTTCGGCGCGTTCACCGGAATGGATGTCGGGGCCATCCGGGACACCGCCGTCGAACTGACCGAGGTGCTGCCGGAGGCGGTCGGGCTCGCCGACAAGGTGCTCGCCGCCACCACTCTCGCCGACCGCCGCCTGCTCGTGGAGGACTTCTTCCGCGAGGTGGCCCAGCGCCGGGCGATCGTCGACGATACGGCGTACCAGCTGGTGCTGCGCATCGTCGATGCCATGGAGCACGATCCGGAACTCACCCGCGTGGACCAGGTCACCGATCGTTTCGACGTCCCGGTCCGCACCCTGCAGCGTCTGTTCCGCCGTTATGTCGGCGCGGGTCCGAAGTGGGTGCTGCGTCGCTACCGGCTGCAGGACGGGGCGTATCTGCTCGCCCGGGGGCGCACCACCGACCTCGCCGACCTGGCCGTGGAGCTGGGTTACTTCGATCAGGCCCACTTCTGCAAGGAGTTCGCCGCGGAGATCGGTATGCCTCCGCTGGAATACGCCCGCGCCTCGCTAGCCTCCTCGCAGGAATGAGCACATCCCACGGCTAGTTGGTTGCCATATCACCCGAACGGGTACCCGGCAGTCAACCCGACAGAGGAGCTGGCAATGGATGTTGTGGTGTTGATCGGACGGGTCCTGTTCGTCGTTCTCTTTCTCGGCTCGGGCATCGGGCATCTCACGCAGGCCGATGCCATGGCCGGATACGCGCAAGCCAAGGGCATCCCCTCGCCCAAGCTCGCGGTGGCGGGTTCGGGTGTTCTGATGCTGGTCGGCGCGCTCATGGTGCTGTTCGGCATCTTCGCGGACCTGGGTTCGCTGCTGCTGGTGCTGTTCCTGGTGCCGACCGCCTTCCTCATGCATGCCTTCTGGAAGGAAACCGACGCCACGGCCAAGCAGACCGAGATGATCCAGTTCAACAAGGACATCGCATTGGCGGGTGCGGCGCTCATGCTGTTCGCCTTCTTCGCCCATACTCCCGAACTCGGAATCACGGTGACCGAACCTCTTTTCAGCCTCGGCTGAGCGTGGCGGCGCGCTAGTATCGCAGCGCAATATCGTGTTCGACAGGGAGTGAAACGCATGGACCTCATCGGCTGGATTCTGGGGCTGTTCTGGGCCGATCACCGCCCGTGGCCCTGATCCACGAGCTGATCACCCGGCCCGTCCGCCCCGGATCATCCGCGGCGGGCGGGCCGTTTCCTATCCGGTTCCATCGCTGTTTGTGACGAATATCCCACGCCCGCAATAACGTTCGGCTAATTCCGGCGGCGTCGGGATAGGCGCGACAAGTGCTGGTAGCGCGGGTCGTGTCGCTGCGACACAGCGGAATGTGTGCTGATGCTGTGACGGCACACAAGTGTGATGTGCGGCGATATCGAAAAGTTCCGCCGGATATGCCGCTATTGTCAGGCGAAGTTGCCGTGACACCACGTATCGGTGTCCGCACCCGACTCACGTTGGAGGAGAGAATGACCGCCTACCGGAGCATTGTCGTCGGTACCGATGGCTCGAACTCGTCGTACGTCGCCGTCGAGCGGGCCGCGGCACTGGCCGGTGACGAGGGCGCCACCCTGTACATCGCCTGCGCCTACTACCCGACCGACGACCGGGATGTGGCCGCGGCCGCCGATGTGCTCAAGGACGAGGCCTACCAGGTGCGCGGCTCCGCACCCACCAGCGAGATCCTGCGGATCGCCCGCGAGAAGGCCGTCGCCGCCGGTGCCGCCAATGTCGTGGAGAAGTCCGTCGTCGGCGAGCCGGTGGAATCGCTGCTGTCGCTGATGAAGGAGGTCGAGGCCGATCTGCTGGTCGTCGGCAACCGCGGCCTCAACACCATCACCGGCCGTCTGCTCGGCTCGGTCCCGTCGGATGTGGCGCGCAAGTCCCGTACCGATGTGCTGATCGTGCACACCGTGCGCTGAGCCCCGTCCGGGGCGTCGGCACCGCCGAGCCCGGTTCATCGAAGACCGAGCGGCCCGTACCCGACCGGGGTACGGGCCGCGGCGCTGTCGGCAGCGCGAATTCAGGCGAGCCGGTGCAGTACCGGGGGCAGGTCCTCGGTGTGCACCACGGCCAGTCGCTGCGTCGCGCGGGTCAGGGCCACATAGAGGTCGTTCAGCCCGCGCGGCGACTCGCCGAGCAGTCGACCGGGCTCGACCAGGATGACCGCGTCGAACTCCAGACCCTTCACATCGTGGACGGTGAGCACCCGCACCGAGTCGCCGCCCACCTCGGACAGCTCCGCCACCAGATCGTGCGGTGCGATCACCGCCGTGGTGCCGGGGCGGTCGGCCTCGGCGGCGACGAGTCGCTTCACCTCGTCGGCGCGCCCGCTCGGCTCCACCCGGTGGGCGGCGGGCGTGAACCCGGATTCGCGCACCGAGCGCGGCACACTGGCCTCGGGGTCGATCTCGGCCAGCACATCCGCGGCCACCGCCATGATCTCGGCCGGGGTGCGGTAGTTGACGGTGAGCTCGGTGAGCTTCCACCGCCGCGCCACATACGGTTCCAGCACCTGCTGCCACGACGAGGCTCCCGCCGGATCGCCGGTCTGCGCCACATCGCCGACGGCGGTGATCCAGCGATTCGGGATGCGGCGCATCACCATTCGCCACGCCATCTCCGAAAGCTCCTGCGCCTCATCGACAATGACATGCCCGTAGGTCCAGGTGCGGTCGCCGGCGGCGCGTTCGGCTGTGGTCTCACGCCGTCCCACCCGCTGCCGCTCGGCCAGCTGACTGGCGTCGATCAGGTCGTAGGCCATCAGGATCTCGGGATCCAATTCGTCCTCGAGATCCTGCGGCGCCGAACCGGTGAGGATGTCGAGGGCGTCCTGCGCCTCGGCCAATTGGGCCCGCCAGCGGCGGCGGGCGCGCTCGCGCTCCTCGGTATCGTCCACACCGAGCAGTTCGGCCAGCTCGTCCAGCAGCGGCGCGTCGGCGGGGGAGAACTCGCCGCTGTCACCGCGCCGCAGCTCCCGGCGGTCCTCGTCGGTGAGCTTTCCGGCGGCGCGGGCCAGGCGCTGGGGATCGGCCCACAGCCCGCCCAGCACCTCCTGCGGGGTGAGGATGGGCCACAGCCGCGCGATGGCCCGCTGGATCTCCGGATCCGCCCGCATCTCATCGCGGATCTCGGTGAGATCGGTCTGCGACAGCAGATTGCGCCCGCCCAGCGGATTCGCGCCGATCAGCTCGGCCAGCTGGTCGGTCAGCGCGTCCACCACCGCGGCGGCGAACACCGGCCGGGCCAGATTGTGCGGCCGGCGCGAGGACCGGGCCCGCCCGCGCGCCTTGGTGACGATCTTGCGGTCCAGGGTCAGATCGTGTCCGTCGAAGTGCAGCCGGATCGGCTCCGCGGGCACCTCCTGCCAGTCCCGCACCGCCTTCTTCAACACGTCGAGCATGTCGAGCGAACCCTTGAGCTCGCCCGCGCGCAGCGAATCCTCCAGCGTCGCACGGACTCCCGGATACAGGTCACCGATGGTGGACAGCAGTACGCCGGTCTCGCCGAGGGAGGGCAGCACCTGGCCGATGTAGTCCAGGAAGGTGGAGTTCGGCCCGATGATGAGCACGCCCGCCTTGTCCAGCTGCTGCCGGTAGGTGTACAGCAGATACGCGGCGCGGTGCAGCGCCACCGCGGTCTTTCCGGTGCCCGGGCCGCCCTGCACCACCAGCACGCTCTTGTGCTCGGAGCGGATGATGGCGTCCTGCTCACCCTGAATGGTCTCGACGATGTCGTTCATATGCCCGGTGCGGGCGGCGTTGAGCGCGGCCAGCAGGGCGCTCTCGCTACCCACCCCGCCGTCGGAGGCGATGGCCCCCGCGCGCTGGGCGGCCGCCAGGTCGAGGTACTCGTCGGTGACGGCGGTGACCTTGCGATTGCGCGAGCGGATGTGCCGCCGCCGCGTCACCCCGTCCGGTGCGGCGGTGGTGGCCAGGTAGAACGGCCGGGCCAGGGGCGCGCGCCAGTCCAGCAGCAGGGTTTCGTAGTCGGCGTCCTCGTCGAGGATGCCGATGCGGCCGATATAGCGGTGTTCGCCGTCGCCGTTCCCGCTCGGCTCACCGTCCGCGGTGGCCGCCAGGTCGATGCGCCCGAAGCACAGGCCGTGCTCGGCGGCATCGTATTTGGCCAGGTCCTCGTGGTAGAGCTGGGTGAACGATTCGCGTTCGCTGCGGGCCTGCGGGGTGCCGCCGGTTTCCAGCAGGACGGTGCGTAGTCGGCGCTGCGCGTACTGGCGCATCCCGTCCAGCCGCTCGTACAGCAGCGTCAGATGCCGCTGTTCCCGCTCCAGCTCCGCGGTGTCGGAGTCGGTCGCGGACACAGGACGCTCCTCGGTGAGGTCGGGCAAAACGGAACTCCTTGTCACCGCGCGGATACACGCGCAACGTTCGAGAACAGAGCAGTCGAGTCTAGTTCCCCTCCGGCGACCCCGCCGTATTCGCAGGTGAGGCGGCGGTGGTGAGCTCGGACACCGGGGCGAAATGCTCGACCACGGGAAACGGCTCGTAGAACGGATGCAGCAGCGCCTTCCATTCCCGATATTCGGCCGAACCGCGGAAACCCTCGGTGTGGTCGGTGAGTCGATCCCACTCCACCAGCAGCAGATAGGTGTCGGGTCGCTCCAGGCAGCGCGACAGCGACAGCGATCGGAATCCGGGCATACCCGCGATGATGTGCCGGGCACGGGCGAAGGCGGCTTCGAAGTCGGCGGACTGTCCGGGGCGCACCGGCAGCAGGGCGTGCTCGAGGATCATGCGCGGCTTTCAGGAGGCGTGGGTGTTGTTGGGCCGCCGGGTCACGGGGGAGCTGTCGCGGTGGCCCGGCGGCTTGGCACGGTACATCGCCACGTCGGCGTCGTGCAGGACGGCCTCGGGGGTGCGGGAGTCGCCGGGGTGCAGCGGGGTGATGCCGATGGAGGCGTCCACCTGGATGCGGTGGCCGCGCGCGATGATCGGTTCGGCCATGGTCTGGCGCAGGCGTGCGACCAGCGCCTCCAGATCCTCGCCGAGGGTGCGGCCGGACAGCAGCACCAGGAATTCGTCGCCCCCGATCCGCCCCACGATGTCGTCGGTGCGCAGGCCGCGCTGCAAACGCTGCGCCACGATCTGCAGCACGGTGTCGCCGATGGCGTGTCCGAGGGTGTCGTTGATGGCTTTGAAACCGTCCAGGTCGATGAACAGCACCGTGGACACCGGCAGATCCTCGGTGGTGCCCAGCGCCGCCGCCAGCCGCGAGAGCACCAGCGCCCGGTTGGCCAGCCCGGTGAGCGGATCGTGGGTGGCCTGATACTCCAATTGCCTTCGGCTGGCCCGGAATTCGGTGATGTCGTTGAACGACGACACCGCCGAGGACTGCGGGTCGCCGGGATTGAGCAGACGGCTCGACCCGGACAGCCAGCGGCGCTGCCCGTCCGGCCGGTCCACGCCGAACACGTAGCCGACCACGGTCTCCCCGGTGGCCAGGGTGCGCGCCACCGGATGCCGGGTGGGCGGCAGGGTCATGGCGTTGGCGTCGAGCAGGGTCAGCGGCAGCGCGTAGATCGGGGTGCCGACCAGATCCTCGCCCTCGTGGCCGAAGATGCGCAGCGCCGCCGGATTGATGGATTCGATGCGGCCCTGCCGGTCGATCACCACCACGCCCTCCTCGAGCTGCGAGACCACGGTGGTGAAGTGCTGTTCGGCCCGGCGCTGCGCGGCCTCGGCGGCGCGCTGGGCGGACAGATCGTGGATGACCACCTGGTACGCCAGCCGGTTGTGCCAGGCGGTGAGCACCGAGACGGTTTCCACGTCCAGCAGGCTGCCGTCGGTGCGGACCAGGGTCATCTCGGCGGGTTCGGAGGCGGCGCCGGCCTCGGTGAGGCGGCCGATGCGAGCCAGCATGCCGGGGACGGATTTCGGGTCGACGAAGCGGGTCACCGGCTGACCGACGAGGTCCTCGGTACTGTCCGCGCCCAGTAACCGGACGATTGCCGGATTGGCGTAGACGAGGATGCCCCGCTCATGCACCACCACCCCGTCGGGGCTGTGCTCGACGAGGGATCGGTACCGCTGAGCCAGTTGTTCGGCATCGGTCGGGTCGTTTGCCCGATCGTTACCCACTTCCACGTCTGTACCCCCTGATCGTCGTCGACCTACGTCGGTGGAGCACGGGATCATTGTCCTTGGAGCACGGGATCATTGTGGTGCCGGGTGGCAGCGCTGCACAGTCCCGGCGGTATTGAATGAATCACGATCCCGCACTGCATCGGGACCCGATTGGTGATCATTACAGGCACCAGCTCGCGAAGGAGCGATGCATGACCAGTAGTACGTCGAAGTCCACGGCACAGCACCAAGATCATATGACCATCGCCGGGATAGGCGCGGTCACCGGTTACGGCTGGGGCCGCGAGACCCTCTGGGAGGGTTTGCTGAGCGGTAAGCCCGCCGCCCGGCTCTTTCCAGGGTACGGGCCTGATCGCGATCGACAGGGATGGGTCGCGCGTGTCCCCGACGGCGGCGATTCGGCGGTGAGTCCGAGTCGCTACGGGCGTGCTGTGCAGCAGGCGGCGCGCGAGGCCGTCGCCGACGCCACCGAGCGCGGCTGGCGGCCCGGTCGGCGGGTGGGACTGCTGCACGCCATTGTGCTCGGCGACGTCTACGAATGGCGCGACTTCTACGTTGTCGACGGGGCTCGACGCCGCAATCGCGACTATCTGCGCCTGCTGCCCTCCACACCCATCGCCATGCTCATGCGGGAGTTCGGATTCCACGGCCCGTCCATGAACGTCACGGCGGCGTGCAGCTCCAGCAATGTCGCGCTGATCACCGCCAAGCTGTGGCTGGACAGCGGTTTCGCCGACGACGTGCTGGTGGTGGCCAGCGATCTGTCCGCCACGCCGGATATGGTCGAGCCGTTCGTGCAGTTGGGCGCGGCGGTGGACGACACCGAACCGTTGCAGGCGTGCCGCCCCTTCCAGGAGGGCAGTCGCGGGTTCGGCTTCGGTGAGGCGTCGATCGGCTTCGTCCTCACCCGCGACGCCGACCGGCCGTACGTGAGCGTGCTGGGCGGCGCCATGTCCAATGACGCCTACCACGTGCTCTCGGTGGATCCCTCACACGAGCAGATCTTCGACTGCGTGCACCGGGCGCTCGCGGATGCCGGGATCCGGCCGGATCAGGTGGACTACTTCAACACCCACGGCTCCGGCACCAGACAGTGCGACGATGCCGAGACCGCGGTGCTGGAGCGGATTCTGGGAGGGCGGCCCCGGGTCACGGCGCTCAAACCGCTGGCCGGTCACTGCCAGGCCGCCTCGGCGGGCGTGGAGGTCGCGGCCGCGGCCATCGGCTACGACCGGGGCATCGTGGCGGCCGCCCCGATCGTGGCGGCCGCACACGCCCGACTACTCGACGGCCCGACCCCCATGAGCGGCGGCATCACGCTCAAGACCGCACTCGGGATGGGCGGGCACAATTCCGCCGTGGTGCTGGGTCCGGCGCGCTGATGTCGGCGGCGGCCTCGCGGCCTCAGTGCAGGGGCGCGGACCACCGCAGTTTGGTGCCGGTCACGACGCCGTCGGCGTCGCGGCACGGATAGACCGCGAGGTGGCCGCCCGACTTCTCGGCGCGGCGCGCGAGATCGGTGAGGCCGCTGGGAACGATCTGCTCGCCGATGCCGCGGCCGTTGTCGGCCACCACGATGGTGAGGTCGTCGGCGACGTCGATATCGATGATGACCCGGTCGCCGCCGGAATGCCGGACGGCGTTGCCGAGCGCCTCCCGCACCACGGCCTCGGCGTGTTCGGCCAGTCCGGGTTCCACCACCGACAGCGGTCCGCTGACGTGCAACTCGGCGCGGACCGCGGTGGCGGCGGTCAGCTGCCGCACCGTGCGTTCGAGGCGTCGTCGTAATCGAGTACCGTGCTCCGCGTCGCCGTGCAGGTCGAAGATGGAGGTGCGGATCTCCTCCACCACCTCCTGTAGCTCGCCGACGGCATCCGAAAGTCGCTGCCGCACCGCGACATCCTGGGCGCGCGGCACGGTGCCCTGGAGGGACAGACCGATGGCGAACAGCCGCCCGATGACATGGTCGTGCATATCGCGGGCGATGCGGTCACGGTCGGTGAGGATGCCGAGTTCGCGCACGCGCCGCTGCGCCACCGCGAGTCGCATGGCGAGTGCGGCCTGATCGGCGAAGGCGGCGATGAGGTCGGTCACCTCGTCGGAATAGGGAGCCGATCCGGCCGAACGCAGCGTGATCAGCACACCCAGGGTGGAATCGGTGGTGTGCAGCGGCAGCACCAGGGCGGGCCCGGCGTCGCCGTGCGGTACGCCGAGATCGACCCGGCGGGCGTCGTCGCAGCGCACGGGGGTGCGGTCGGTGAGTACCTCACCGAGTACGGTGCCGGTGGTGCGCGCGGTGCGGCCGTGGTATTCGGCGCCCGGGCCGGACCACTGCGCCACCACCAGCTCGGCGTCCGCTTCGGGGGGTGCCTCCGGGTCGGCGACGACGGCCAGGACGGCGCGGTCCGAGCCGGTGAGTTCCCGTGCGTGCGACACGATCCGGGCCAGCACCCGGCCGGGTTCGGTGCCGGCCAGGAAGTCGGTGGCGATATCGCGGGTGGCCTCGATCCACGCCTGTCGGGTCCGGGCCGCTTCGTAGAGTCGGGCATTGTCCACGGCGATACCGGCCGCCGCAGCCAGCGCCCGCACCAGTACCTCGTCGTCCTCGGTGAACGGGTGGCCGCCGAACTTCTCGGTGAGGTACAGGTTTCCGAACGTCTCCCCGCGAATGGTCACCGGGACGCCGAGGAAGCTGTGCATGGGCGGATGGTGTCTCGGGAAGCCGACCGAGGCGGGATGGCCGGCCAGGTCCTCGAGCCGCAGCGATACCGGCTGGCGCAGCAGCACGCCCAGGACGCCGTGCCCCTCGGGCAGGGCGCCGATGCGGGTGCGGGTGCGCTCGTCGATGCCGTGCACGATGAAGTTGGTGAGCCGTTCGCCGTGTCCGCGCACGCCCAGCGCGCCGTAGCGGGCGTCCACCAGTTCGGTCGCCGCGCCGACGATGGTGCGCAGGGTGTCGTCCAGATCGAGTCCGGCGGTGACCGTGAGCATCGCCTCGACCAGGCCGTCGATGCGGTCGCGGGCGTCGATGATCTGCTCGACCCGGTCCTTGACCTCGGTGAGGAGTTCTCGTAATCGTAACTGCGACAAGGTTTCCCGTACCCGGTAGGAGCCGGTGCGGGAATGGTCGGCCATGGGCGGTCCTCCGGCGTGACGCACTCGGTACCGGAATCCTACGAGCGGTCGCGGGCCGCCACGGGGGTTCGCCACGGTTTTGCAGGAAAATTTTACTGAAATATGACCGAGTGGGGACTTTAGGCCCTGTCACGTCATGCGGTCGGAGTGCTGCCATAGACGAGGGTTGCCGGATCGAGATCGACAGTCGTGATCGACAAGGAAGCGGGGACGGCGATGGGCGCATACGACGTGTGGTCGAGCGGTATCGATCCCGACTTCGTAGTCGCCACCCGTGGTCCGGCGCCCGCCACCGAGGTCACCAGGGTGGTGCGCGGTCTGGGCCGGATCCTGCGCAGGCATGGCGTCGAGGGCGCGGTGCGGGCGCGGTTGGAGTGGTCCACGACCGACGCACCCACCCTGGTGCAGGTGGTGCTGCGCTCGGTGGGCACGGAATACCGGGTGCAGGTCGCCGGACCGGGACGGTTCGCGGTGACCTTCGCGCTGGAACGTCTCGATCTGCGCCTCGAGTGTGGGCCGGAGGAGCCATCCCGACCGTGGCCCGACCCTGCCCGGCCCACACTCGCCGTGGTCAGCGAGCCGCGACCGATCGTGCGGCGCAAGGACCGCCGGCTCCAGGTGATCTCGGCGGCGCACGCCGCGCGCGTCCTGGACGCCATGGACTACGACGCGCATCTGTTCACCGACGCCGAGTCCGGATCGGACGCGGTGGTGTGCTGGACCGGACCGCTCGGCGTCCGGACGCTGCGGCAGCGGGACGGCATACCGAATCTCACCGACGACGAGGCCGCCGACCGGCTCTGCCGCCGCGGACTCCCGTACCTGTTCTTCGGCCATCCCGACACCGGCCGGGGGCGGCTTCTATACCGCCGCTTCGACGGTGACCTCGGACTGGTGACCCCCGCCACCGATGAGCGCAGCGGCGGCGACCGGGCCGCGCAGTCCCGTATCGTGGGCAGTGCCTGCTTCCGGCCCACGGTGCAGAGCGCGACCGCGGTGCGGCGCGTCCCGATCTTCGACTGAATTCCACGGTTGACCAGCGTCGCAGCGCGCGCCGCGAAACTTGTCGGTGGGCGCGCATAGCATGGCGTCGGGGGTAACTCTGGATGCCGAAACGTTGGAAGGACAGCCCTGTGGCGGAACACCTGACTGTGCGCGGTGCGAGGGAGCACAACCTCAAAGGGGTCGACCTGGACCTACCCCGCGACAGCCTGATCGTGTTCACCGGCTTGTCGGGCTCGGGCAAGTCCTCGCTGGCCTTCGACACCATCTTCGCGGAGGGACAGCGCCGGTACGTGGAATCGCTGTCGGCGTACGCCCGGCAATTCCTCGGCCAGATGGACAAGCCCGATGTGGACTTCATCGAGGGACTGTCCCCGGCGGTGTCGATCGACCAGAAGTCGACCAACCGCAACCCGCGCTCCACCGTCGGCACCATCACCGAGGTCTACGACTATCTGCGCCTGCTCTACGCCCGCGCGGGCACCCCGCACTGCCCGGTCTGCGGTGAGCACATTCAGAAGCAGACGCCGCAGCAGATCGTCGACCAGGTGCTCGCCATGGACGAGGGCATCAAGTTCCAGGTGCTCGCGCCGGTGGTGCGCACCCGCAAGGGCGAATTCGTCGACCTGTTCGAATCGCTGAACACCCAGGGCTACTCGCGCGTCCGGGTGGACGGTGTGGTGTATCCGCTCACCGATCCGCCCAAGCTGAAGAAGCAGGAGAAGCACGATGTGGAGGTGGTCGTCGACCGCCTCGCCGTGAAGCCGAGTTCCAAGCAGCGCCTGACGGATTCGATCGAAACCGCGCTGCGGCTGGCCGACGGCATCGTGGTGCTGGACTTCGTGGACCGTGACGAGCACGCGCACGACCGGGAGCGCCGCTTCTCCGAGAAGCTGGCCTGCCCCAACGGTCACCCCCTCGACATCGAGGATCTGGAACCGCGCTCGTTCTCCTTCAACTCGCCCTACGGCGCGTGCCCGGACTGCACCGGCCTCGGCATCCGCAAGGAGGTCGATCCCGAACTGGTGGTGCCCGATCCGGAGCTGAGCCTCAACGAGGGCGCGATCGCCCCGTGGTCGCGCGGGCAGACCGCCGAATACTTCACCCGGCTGCTGTCGGGCCTGGCCGAGGCCATCGGCTTCTCCATGGACACCCCCTGGCAGGACCTGCCGGCCAAGGCGCGCAAGGCGGTGCTGGAGGGCAGCTCCGATCAGGTGCACGTCTCCTACACCAACCGCTACGGCCGCAAGCGCTCGTACTACGCCGATTTCGAAGGTGTGATGCCGTTCCTGCAGCGGCGCATGGAGAACACCGAATCGGAGCAGATGAAGGAGCACTACGACGGGTACATGCGCGATGTGCCGTGCCCGGTGTGCAACGGCGCGCGCCTGCGGCCGGAGATCCTGGCCGTCACGCTGAAGACCGGTGCGGAGCGCAAATCCATCGCGGATCTCTCGGATCTGTCCATCGGCGAGGCGGCGCGCTTCCTCAACGCACTGACCCTGGACGAGCGCCAGGCCGCGATCGCCGCGCAGGTGATCAAGGAGATCCAGGCCCGGCTGGGCTTCCTGCTCGATGTGGGGCTGGAGTATCTGACGCTGTCACGGGCCGCCGCCACGCTGTCGGGCGGTGAGGCGCAGCGCATCCGGCTGGCCACCCAGATCGGGTCCGGTCTGGTGGGCGTGCTGTACGTGCTGGACGAACCGTCCATCGGCCTGCACCAGCGCGACAACCGGCGGCTCATCGAAACCCTCACGCGGCTGCGGGATCTCGGCAATACGCTGATCGTGGTCGAACACGACGAGGACACCATCCACTCCTCGGACTGGGTGGTCGACATCGGACCGATGGCGGGTGAGCACGGCGGCCAGGTGGTGTACTCGGGACCGTATCCCGGGCTGTTGGCGGACAAGACCTCGCTGACGGGTGCGTACCTGTCGGGGCGGGAGCAGATCGAGGTGCCGTTGGTGCGGCGGCCGATCGACAGGAAGAAGCAGCTCACCGTGGTCGGCGCGCACGAGCACAATCTGCGCGGTATCGACGTGAGTTTTCCGCTGGGTGTGCTCACCTCGGTCACCGGCGTCTCCGGTTCCGGAAAATCCACGCTGGTCAACGACATTCTCGCCACGGTGCTCGCCAACAAGCTCAATGGCGCGCGGCAGGTGCCGGGGCGGCATCAGCGGGTGAACGGACTCGACCACCTGGACAAGCTGGTGCAGGTGGACCAGTCGCCCATCGGCCGCACCCCGCGCTCGAATCCGGCCACCTACACCGGGGTGTTCGACAAGATCCGCACCCTGTTCGCGGCCACCACCGAGGCCAAGGTGCGCGGCTATCAGCCCGGCCGCTTCTCCTTCAATGTGAAGGGCGGCCGCTGCGAGGCGTGCTCCGGTGACGGCACCCTGAAGATCGAGATGAACTTCCTGCCGGATGTGTACGTGCCGTGCGAGGTCTGCCACGGCGCGCGCTACAACCGGGAAACCCTCGAGGTGCACTACAAGGGCAAGACCATCGCCGAGGTTCTCGATATGCCCATCGAGGAGGCGGCGGAGTTCTTCGAACCGGTCACCTCCATCCACCGCTACCTCAAGACCCTGGTCGACGTCGGCCTCGGCTATGTGCGCCTGGGCCAGTCCGCGCCGACGCTGTCCGGCGGTGAGGCGCAGCGCGTCAAGCTCGCCGCCGAACTCCAGAAGCGCTCCACCGGCCGCACCGTCTACATCCTCGACGAGCCCACCACGGGCCTGCACTTCGAGGACATCCGCAAACTCCTCGCGGTCATCAACGGCCTGGTGGACAAGGGCAATACGGTCATCGTCATCGAACACAACCTGGACGTCATCAAGACCTCCGACTGGTTGATCGACATGGGTCCCGAGGGCGGTTCCGGCGGCGGCACGGTCGTGGCCCAGGGCACCCCCGAGGACGTCGCGGCGGTCCCCGACAGCTACACCGGCCAGTTCCTGCGCGAGGTCCTGGCCAAGAGCGCCGTCACCACCAAGGCCACCACCAACGGCGCACCCGCGAAGAAGACTGCCGCGACCAAGACCGCCGCGACCAAGACAGCCCCGACCAAGTCCACAGCCGCCCCGGCGGCCAAGAAGTCCACCACCAAGCGGGCGACCACGAAGTCCGAGACCACCACCCCGGAACAACAGGCCGCCGCCAAGAAGGCCGCCGCCGCCCGACGCAAGGCCGCCGCCCTGCGCTAGCCGCCGCGGCGCCCGCCGGTGGCGAATGGCAAGTGGCCCGGAACCTTTCGGCTCCGGGCCACTCCGCTACCTACCGCCGTGAGCCGTGACGGCATCGCTCGAGAGGTACTGCCGCAAGCCTTTTCGACGCCCATCGAGTTTTCGATACGCTGCCGATATGTGTCGGCCCATATCGTCGGCCGTATGAATACGTCGACCGGTGCGACCGCGGTTCGGAAAGCGACGTCGGATCACCGGGCAGCCGCCGCGCGACCGTCGGTCACAACCGAATCAGCCGGGATCCCCATGGCGGGTTCGACCGACAGCCGTTAGCGTCCGAATCGACGGTTCGGACCGTCTTCCCGGTTCGCGCACCGGACCCGCCGCGCCGTGGCCGGTGCACGCTGACGCCGGTTCGGACGATCCGGATGGGATGGGGAATACCTCGGGGGCAGTGGCTCGGGTTGCCACGGATAGGAAGTTCGATGGTCGAGGCTCCGCAGGGATACGACGCGCGCGCCCTGCGCGATCGGGTGCGTCAGGCCGCGTACGACGCGGATCTGGGTGCTCACCGCGAGGTTTTCGCGCGCATGGCCGCCAGGATTCAGGGCGGGATGCTCCTGCTGGGGATCGCCGTGGCGGTATTCGCCACGATAGTTGTGGCGATGATCAGCGAACTCCTCACCCGCACAGACCAAATGGGCGGCAAGGCCGGAAACGTGATCGGTCTGGTGGTCTTCGTGCCGTTGACCCTGCTGTTCGGTGTCGCGTTCGTGAAGGATATGAACCAGAGCCTGTTCGGATCCGCGACGTATCGGGCGGTCCGGTTGGATCTCTACGATCGCGGCCTGGTATTCGCCCACGAAGACGAGGTACGCGCCGTGCGTTATGACACGACGGTGCTTCATCAGGAGCACGTCCGGCATATGTTGTACGGGGTGGTGGAGACCAAGACCACCTATGACTACACCCTGCTCGATGTCGAGGGCGAGCAACTGCGACTGCAAGACTATTCGCAAGGTGGATTGCCCAACGCCGCCCGCTGGGGCGCCGTCATCCAGGAGAAGGTGACGGCTGCCCAACTGCCGGCCGCGGTCGAGAAGCTGTACCGGGGGGAGACCGTGGTGTTCGGCGCGCTCTGGTTGACAAGGCACGAGGTCGGTGTCGGTGCGAAGTCTGTTCGGTGGTCCCAGGTCCACCAGATCGAGGTGCGGCACGGCGATGTGTGTGTATTCGAGGGAGAGCGTCGCCTCATGCCGATCAGCATCCCGGTCCGCAAGGTTCCCAATGTCCATGTATTCCTGACGTTGGCACACCGGCTGCTCGCCGAGAAACGCAGGCCGAGCACCCGCCGACCAGCACCGCGACCGGTGTCGACCGTGCCGGTGGCCACGCCGGACGGGTTCCAGGTGCTGCTCCGCATGGTGATGAAGGACCATGCGGCCGCTGAGCGGTTGATCGCCTATGAGCGCGGGAAGCTACCCGGCGCGGACCGGGCGACCTGTATCGCGAAGGCCGTCGAACGGTTGCGGCGAGATCGGGAACGACAGGGCTGAACGTCGACCACGACCAGGACTCGCCCCGAGCGCGGTGGACGAACGCAGACTCCGCACCCACGGCACCGCCCGGGCGGAGAGGGCGCTGTCGTATCACCCGTCGCCCCCGGTCGTGCGGCAGGCCGTGTCAGACCATCGCGCCGGGAGTGGCCGCGACCAAGCCGCCGTCGATGACGAGGTCCTGGCCGTTGATGTAGCCGGCCTCGTCGGAGGCGAGGAAGGCGACCGCTGCCGCCACTTCGTCGGCGGTGCCGGTGCGGCCCGCGGCGACGGCGGCCACGACCTCGGTGGCGGCGTCGGGTGAGACATTGTCGTGGAACATGGGGGTTTCGATGTAACCGGGGCTCACCGAGTTCACCCGAATTCCTCTGGGGGCCAGGTCCGCCGCGAGGGTGCGGGCCAGGTTGTGGACGGCGGCCTTGGTGGCCGCGTACAGCGCGCCGCCGGGCATGCCGCGGTGCAGGGTCCAGGAGGCGTTGATCACGATCGCGCCGCCGTCGGCCAGCAGCGGCAGGGTCTTCTGGATGGTGAAGAACACGCCCTTGAAATTGATGTCCACCACGCGGTCGAATTCGGCCTCGGCGATCTCGGCGCTGGGCTGGAACGAGGCCACACCCGCATTGGCGAAGACCGCGTCGAGCCGGCCGTAGCGCTCGCGGATCGACTCCACCAGCGCGTCGATCTCCGCCAGTTCGGCCACATCGCCCCGCACCGCGAGCAGCCGGTCCTCGGACCCGCCGACCGCGGAACGCAGGTCGGCGACGGCGGCGTCCAGCCGGGTCTTGTCCCGCCCGGTGATGACGACGGTCGCGCCCTCCGTCAGCAGCCGCCGCGCGGCGGCCAGCCCCATACCGCTGGTGCCGCCGGTGACGAGCGCGATCTTGTTCTCGAATCGGGAAGTGCTGTGCGTCATGCCGTCGAGTCTGGTCAGCGCGCCGGAGCGCAAACAGTGCGCGATCAACCCGGGTTCATCACCACCAGGCTGGCGACGAAGTCGTCCGGGCGTTCGGGAACATTCGGCGGTCTCGGGAGTAGCCGGGCGCGTCGCCGCGTTGTGCTGGGCATGGTCAGCGAAACCGCGGCGGCGAAAGAGCAACGGCACGCGCAACTCCGGGACTTCCTGCGCACCCGACGCGCCCGGCTCACCCCCGGCGATGTCGGGCTGGTGACCTCGGGACGGCGGCGCACGCCCGGACTGCGGCGTGAGGAGGTGGCGCAGCTCGCCGGGGTCGGCGTGTCCTGGTATACGTGGCTGGAGCAGGGACGCGATATCAATGTCTCCGACGAGATCCTGCATGCGGTGAGCCGGGCGCTGCGGCTGTCCGACCCCGAGCGCGCGCATCTGTTCGTGCTGGCGGGGTTACGGCCGCCGCGCCCGCACGGGACCACCACCACGGTCGAACCCGAATTGCGGCAGCTGCTCGACTCCTGGACGCCGCGACCGGCGATTCTGCGGGACCGGTACTGGAATATCCTGGCCGTCAACGCGGGATCGACCGTGGTGTTCGGCTACGACGACGCCGACCACAACTGTCTGATCTCGTTCTTCACCAATCCGCGCTACCGCGATCGGCACACCGAGTGGGAGGCCATCGCCCCGGAGGTGGTGGCCGCCTATCGCGCCGACGCCGCTCACGCCCCGGGAGACCCTGCCTTCGCCCGCGTGATCGACGAATTGCTCACGGTCAGTCCGGAATTCGCACGGCTGTGGGAGCGCCACGATGTGGCCGCACCCACCCGGTCGGTGAAGGCGGTCCAGCATCCCGAGGTCGGCGACCTGATCTTCGACAAGACCACCCTGGCGGTCATCGATCACCCGGACTGGTACCTGGAGTTCTACAACCCCCGGCCCGGCACCGAGACCGCCGGACGGCTCGCGGCACTGCTTCACGAGGCGGAACTCACCGCGGTGTGACCGATCGCCGCCGACCCGACCGCGCCGGGGGCTCAGCGTGGTCGGGCCGGATGTCGATGCCGATCCGCCGGTATTCGGAGTTCAGGGCGGTCCGGCCGGATGTCGCCGCCGATGCGCCAGCGTCCGGACCGGCGGCGAGCCGGTCCGGGGCGATCACCCCCTACTCCGCCGTCACCGCCGCCGGGGTCGAAACGTCCTCCAACCGACCGTAATCCAGCTTCACCAGCTGATCGGCGAGATCGAAGTACCGGTCGTCGTGGGTGATCACGATGACCGTCTTCCCGCGCTCCTTGAGCTTGGTCAGGATCTCGCGGTAGAACACGTCGCGGAAGCGGGGTTCCTGATCCGCTGCCCACTCGTCGAACAGGTAGACAGCGCGATCCTCGAGCAGCGCGGTCAGCAGCGCCAGCCGTTTGCGCTGCCCCTGGGACAGGTCGATGGTGGACAGTCGGCCGTCGCGCACGGTCACCTTGTGCGCGATCTGCAACTCCTCGAGGTAGTGCCGCACCTCGTCGTCGATACCGGGGCGGTCGAAGCCGAGGTAGTCCTCGAACAGGTGGAAGTCGGTGAAGATGGCCGAGCAGTTCTGCCGGAACCACTCGATGTTCTCGTGGTTGATCTGCTCGCCGTCGAACTCCACGAACCCGCTGCGCGGCACGTACAGCCCCGTGATCAGTTTGGCCAGGGTGGATTTGCCGCTGCCGTTGCCGCCCACGATGAAGGTGATCTGGCCCGGCTCGAAGGTGAGGTCGATGGGGCCGAGGCGGAACCCACCGTCGTCGTCGGAAGCGAGTTCGGGCGGTGGCGCGTCCAGCGGAACGGGCCGACCGTCATGGCCGCCGTGGACGATTCGCTGTTTGCCGTTGACATCGGGTCGCAGCGTCCCGTTGTGCGCTCCCGGCCCGCCGCCGAGCGGACCGGGACCCCCGGCGTGCGGACCTCCCGGCGGCGGACCCCCGTGACCACCCGGTCCGACCTGCCCGCCGGGATGTCCGGCGGGGCTGCCAGGCCGTCCGCCCGGTGTGGGCGGCCCGCCCGGCAGGGCCGGATGCCCACCCGGACTGCCCGCCTTTCGGCCCGGCACGGGCGGTGGCCCATCGGCTCCCGGCGTCGGAAACAGCGGTGGTCGCTCGGCCATATAGCTGTAGCCGACATTCACCAGTTCCAGCCGCGCCGCGGTGACCGGCGGCCGATCGCCGAACGGCAGCCGCTCCTCGTCGTGCATGGTCTCCATGGACAGGTTCATGGTTCGGATCTTGGCCAGCGCCACATCGCCGCGCAGCAGGTCCGGAATCCGGTGCATGAAGTTCTGCATGGGCATGGACAGGAAGGTGGTCACCAGCACGTACCCGATCATGACCTCCTTGGGCAGGTTCATGGCGGCGGCCAGCACGAACAGGATCAGCGCCATCGTCGCCAGCTGCAGGACCTGTCCGAGCCCCTGTGCCAGCGCGAATTTCGACCCGGCCTCGACATTCTGGGAGCGCAGCCGCTCGGCGGTGCCCAGCAGATGCTTGTCCATGAAGTCGCGGCGGCGGCCCCGGTGCAGCTTGAGTTCCTTGATGCCCAGCGTCACCGCCTGGAACGAACGCAGCAGCGCGTCGTCGTTCTCCCGGGCCTCCTGGTAGATCCGGCGCACCCGCTTCAGGAACATCTCCACACAGGCGATGCCGAGCAGCGTGCCCGCCACGGTGACCGCGAAGATCGGCCCGGACACCACCGCGAGGTAGACGAAGCAGCCGACGATGGTGGCCACGTCGATGCAGATGCTCGGAATGGCCGTCACGGCCTGTGACAGCGACCGCACGTCCTCGGTGAGCGTCGCCATCAGGCGGTGCATGCCGAGCCGTTCCAGATGTTCCAGCGGGGCCGAGACGATTCCGGAACTCAGCTCCGCCCGCAGCCGGTAGATGGCGTCCTGGGCCAGCCGGATGAGCAGCACCTGCGACGCCACCCCGCTGACCAGGATGACCATCGCCGTCAGGACGAAGGCCCGCAGCGTGATGTTCGGGTGCGGCTCGGGGGAGACCACCCCGCGGATCAGGGTGAGCAGATAGGTGTTGGCCACACCGCAGATCAGGCCCGCGGCGATGACGGCCGCGATCCGCATCCAGGAGATCGAGAACAGGAATCTGATGAGTTGCATTGCTACTGCGCTCTTTTCGACAGCGACGAGGTCGATCAGTGGCGGATGATGTCGAAGATCAACCCTTCGAGGGTGACACCCGGCGCGAAGGAGAAGGCCACCCCGGTGGAGATCGGGGCGGCGGTCTCGGACTGCTGGATCATCCGCTCCAGCACGAAGATCAGCGAGACGCTGAGCATATTGCCGTACTCGGCGAGCACATTCCAGCTCAGCTCCGCCCGCTCGACCGGAATGCCCAGCGAGCGCGCGGATTCCTCGATGATCTTGGGCCCACCCGGATGGATGGCCCACAGGTCGATATCGGTCTTGTGCAGGCCGTTGCGGTGCAGTACCTCGGTGACCACCGGATCGACGCCGCGCAGAATGTAGTGCGGCAGGCTCTCGGCCAGCTCGCAGGTGATGCCGTCGTCGTTGACGCGCAGCACGATGCCGTCCTCGGCATCGTCGAACAGCTGACTGAAACTGTCCCGGATGACGACCCGGCCGGGTGCGAGCGGCTGGTGCACCTGACTCGCGCCGATGACCACCGCCCCGCAGCCGTCACCGAAGAGGCTGTGAATGATCACGTCGTTGACATCGTCGTCGAAAACCGCGTTCACCGAACTGAGTTCGATACAGATGACCAGCGACTTCTTGTCCGGATGCGCCCGCACGTAATCGGTGGCGGTGCGAATGCCGTTCATGGCGGCCGCGCAGCCCATGAAGTTCACCACGATGCGCCCGACCGTCGGCGACAACCCCAGCTGCTTGACCACCGCCACGTCCACGCCGGGCGCGATGAAGCCGGTGCTGGTCACGAAGATGAGCTGGCCGACCTCGGCGGCGGGATCCGCGACCCCCGCCAGCGCGCGCCGGGCCACGTCGACGGCCAGCGGCACCGCGTGCTCGTAGAACAGGTCCATGCGCTCCCGGATGGTGCCGGGGCGGCGGCTGAAGGGCAGGAACCGATCGTCGAGCGGATCGACCACGAGGTGGCGGGTGTCGATGCGGGTCTTCTGGTAGACGCGTGGAATGCGAGCCCGCTGAGCGGGATCGGCGAACAGTTCCGCCACCCTACCGGCCGCCTCGGCTTGATCGAAGACCCCGCTCGGCGACCCGGTCGCGATGCCCTCGATCACGCCGACCGTGGTCGGCGGGGTGGGTAGCATGTGCACGAGATCGTAGGCGAACCCTTCGCCCTCGCTACGGTGGGAAATGGCCCCCGTGGGTTCGATGCCCCCCTCGTCGATGGTGACGGACACGAAATTCTCCCCTTCTTTCGATAAGAATCGGGCGATCGGCCCCCGTGCCGAACAGTGACGTGATCGCCCGCAACGGAATCGGTTCAGACCGTTCCGATTCCGGTGAAACCCTGGACCATGTAGATTCCGCAGGTTTTGAAGGCCGACGGTGAACAGTGCTCCCGCACCAGGCCCCACTTCTTGTCCTTCGCCTCGTCCGACGGCGCGAGGATGTAGGTGCGAATCTGTTTGGGAAAGCGATCGGTGAAGAAGCTCTTGGCGGGCAGCCATTCGACTCCGAATTTCGCCGCCTCTTCGCGCAAAACGTCCTCGGTGGCGATATTGGCGAATCCGCTGCGCTGATAGGGCAGTACGTGATGCACCCGATGCGAACTCAATCCCGCGGAGAGGAAGCAGTCGACATAGCGGTTTCCGACCACCTTCAGGTCGTAGGCCTGCTCGAGCTGGTTGATGCCCCAGTCCTCGGTGTTCGACTCGATCTCCTCGGTCTCCATCTCGAAGTCGTGGCTGGCCACCACCAGGAAGGTGCTGATCCACAGCGTGATCACGAATTGCAGTGCCCAGGCCCAGAAGTCGCCCGCCAGGGTGAACACCACCAGCTCACCGACCAGCAGGAACCGCACCCCGAACGAGCCGATGAAGTGCGGCAGCGCGCCGCCCCAGGTGCCGTACATGTCCTTGATGCCCACCTTGCGGGTGAGGCGGCAGACGTCGAGCAGGCGCATGATCATGCCGGTGACGGTGTGCCCGAACTTGTGCACGGTGTGCACGGGCACCCGGTACAGCCGCGGGACCTGCATCATCATGGTGAAGACGTTCTTCTTGATATCGACTTCACTCTGGGTGTGCGGGTGGTGCAGCAGGGCGTGACCGTCCGCGGTCACGAAGGCCAGCGCGACGTAGTTGAGGTCGAAGGCATTCGTGTAGATCTTGTTCATGCCCTTCTGGGCACGGTGGATGGCGTAGTGGCCGAAGCCCGCCAGCGAACTGCGCAGCAGCACCATCAGCACGACGAACAGCGGCAACGGCATCCAGCCGGTATCCCACAGCCGCAGACCCTGTACGGCGAAGTAGGCGACGGCCAACAGTGCGACGACGATGTCGAAGTACCGGTCCATCCGCTTGATGCGGGCCGCCAGCTCGGGATCCTTGAGCCGCGCCTTCACCTTGTGGAGGAGGTCGTCCTTGTTGTCGAAGCGATATTTCGGGGTGTCGCGCCAGCTGTCGAAGCCCTCCTTGAACAGGAAGTCGGGCGCGTTGGCCTTCGGATGGATGTCCTCGGGCAGCGCTTCGCGGTCGAGTGCGTAGCGCTCGATGAGTTTGGCGATTCCTTCCGGATTCTTGTGATAGGAACCGACAATCGACGTGATATCCCGATTCTTGGTGCGGCCGATGAAGAACTCGCCGCCCGGATGCTTGGAAATCCAGTCGCTGAGGTCGTAGGCTCGACCGTTGTACACCCACACATTGGAGACCGGAGGCGGGCCCTCGGGACGGGGAGGACGACGGAATTCCCGCTCCTCTACGTCTGGGCGGTCGGTCATGTCATTCCTCCACGCGCGCGAGCAAGTCGATAGCCTTCGGACCGTATCGTCCTTGCCGCGCCTTGCATTCCACTGAACAATCTCTTACAGCGGGCCGGACGGGACGTGCGGTTCGCACAGATATCGCCGCCCGGGCCGAATACGTAACCGGCCGTGCCGGGATTCGCGAGTCTCATATCTCATCGGGTCGCGAGCGGAGTGTCGCTCGCCGGACCCGGGAACGACAGCCGGTCCGGGGCGCGCGACGGCAATCCTTGCCGCCCTGGCGCTTTCCCGGACCGGTTCCGATCCACGAGCGTGGGCTCGTGTCCGCCGTCAGCCCGCGGGCTTGGCGACGGTGACGGGCTTGCCGTGGTCCGACAGTTCCAGCTCGATGCTGCCCTGATCCTTGGTGACCTCGGCCTTGATCAGATTCGGTCCGGTGCCGGGCGAGGCGGCGGTGGAGGGCAGGGGAGCGGCGGAGGTGGTGGGCGGTGCGACGTCCTGGATCCACAGGGTGATCGGGAGTTCGCCGACGCCGTCGCCGACGCGCGGCACGATCGGATCGATGACCGACCCGCTGATGGTGCCGGTGACCTTCACGGTATCGACGCCGTTGACCTTCTCCCGTCCCTGGACCTGCGGGTTCTGCACCTGCGCAATGGCATTGGCCAGACCCTTGTCCTTGTCGAGGATGACGCCGGGGTCGTACATCTTCTCGGCGGGGCCGACGGGGGCGTACTTCACGCCGTCCTGCGCCGCGTACAGGGTCTTGTCGACGACCAGGAACTTGGTCTCGATGAAGGGCTCGTTCTCCGCGGTGCGGACCTTGGCCTCACCCATGGCCTGCCCCGAGCCCTCGGGCTGGTTGGTGACATCCGCGTCCACCATCTCCACCGGCAGGTTCGGGATGTTGTTCACGTTCAGGGTGAGGTGCACCGACTGCAGGGTCTGGGTGGTGCGGGCGGATTCCTGCACGATCTGCGCGCCGTCGGGCAGTTCGGTCGGCGGCGGGGTGGCCGCGGTGGTGGCGGGATCATCGGAGCCGCTGGAGCAGCCCGAGACCAGTGCGGCGACGACCGAGGCCGCCAGCACGACCGGGGCGATCCCGGCCCGTGTGCGCGAGCGGCGCGGTGTCCGCTGGCGCGTCAACAGTTCAATCATGTTCAACCCCCGTTGAGAGTTCTCGTACGACCCGGTTGGTGGGCAGTGGACTGCCCGAGCGGTTTGCGTCCTATGTCCGGGCCTGGCACAGGCCGGGCACGATCATAGGCCGCGCAAGACATTACGCATATCGAGTCGGAAGTGCAGCGAGAACTATTCCCAGGCAACCATGTTCATAGTTGCTGTTTCACACTTGTGCCGTCGACTGGCAAATATCAGGCAACGCTCAGCGCCGCCGCGGTGGCGGTGCCGTCTGACAATCGATTCGATCGCGGGAAGTGTTAATCGCGGCTCATCGGTCGGCAATTCCGTGAATCAGCTCGGCGAGATCCTTCGGACGCGAGAACATCGGTCGGTGGCCCGTGGGTAGGTCGAGGTAGTCGGCCTCGATATGCGTCAACTCGTCGAAGAGGCTGACCTCCGGTGCATCTCGCAACCGCTGGGCTACCGCCGCGGCGGGCGCGGTCAGTACACCGGGCCGGTGTACTTCTCGCCCGGCCCCGCACCCGGAGCGTCGGGATGTTCGGAGGCTTCGCGGAAGGCGCGCTGCAGTGACTGGAGTCCGTCGCGAATGGGGCCGGCGTGCGGGCCCAGGTATTCGACCGAGGCGGTCACCAGGCCCGCGAGGGCGGTGATGACGCGGCGCGCCTCGTCCAGATCGAGGTGCGGGCTGGCGGCGGGATCGGCCTCGCCGAGTCCCAGCTTCTCCGCGGCGGAGCTCATCAGCATGACCGCGGCCCGGCTGATGACCTCGACGGCCGGGATCTCGGCCAGCTCGCGTACGCTCAACTCGCCGTCGATGAGGTCCGATTCCGGATTAGCAGTCGCCTCGCTCATGGCTATGAGCATGGCACCGAGCGGCTTGTCAATGGTCTCGGGGGGACCGATTCGGCGGATCGTGCCGCAGCTGTTAGACTGACCTGCGACGACCGTCCCGGATCGGTTCCTGCGATCGACCCGGGGCTTCAAGTGGAGCCCGACTCCCACCGTCAGCCGGTCACTGCCAGGCTCGACGGTCCGGTCGCCCATCTTTTTCTGATGGGTTCCTCGTGTGGGATTTTTCCTGCACAGGTGCGATGCGAGCTGTTTGCGTCGCAGGCCGGTCGACTCGGGCCCCGTGTTGGAGAAATACCGACACGGGGCTTTCGTGTTGAAATTGGGGTTGCAGTTTAAGCGTTTGCGGTCGTTGGACGACACCGCTTGACCTAGGAGGCCCCATCAGCACTGAGACCCGCATCAACGATCGCATCCGCGTCCCGGAGGTCCGACTCATCGGACCGGGGGGTGAGCAGGTTGGGATCGTGCGTGTTGAAGATGCACTTCGCGTCGCCATGGAGGCGGACCTCGACCTCGTCGAGGTCGCACCGGACGCGCGCCCGCCGGTCTGCAAGATCATGGACTACGGCAAGTTCAAGTACGAGACCGCGCAGAAGGCGCGCGAGTCGCGGAAGAACCAGCAGCAGACCGTGATCAAGGAGCAGAAGCTCCGTCCGAAGATCGACGATCACGACTACGAGACCAAGAAGGGTCACGTCCTTCGGTTCCTGCAGGCGGGTTCGAAGGTCAAAGTGACGATCATGTTCCGCGGCCGCGAGCAGTCGCGTCCGGAACTCGGTTACCGGTTGCTCCAGCGGCTGGCCTCCGACGTCGCTGAATTCGGTTACGTCGAGACCTCGGCCAAGCAGGACGGCCGGAATATGACGATGGTCCTCGCGCCGCACAAGGGTGCGAAGACGCGGGTGCAGGCGCAGAAGACGGCTCAGGCCGGCAGCGCGCCGAGCTCCACCCCTGCGGCCTCCGCCGACGCGCCGGCTCCGGCGCAGGCGGACAAACCGCAGTAACGAACGATTCAGGTAGCACCGGTGGGACACGTCTGTGTTCCGCCGGTATGAGACAGATACGAGGATTCCATGCCGAAGATGAAGAGCCACAGCGGCGCGTCGAAGCGTTTCAAGCTGTCGGGCAAGGGCAAGC
Source organism: Nocardia otitidiscaviarum NBRC 14405 (assembly GCF_000308635.1). GTDB lineage: Bacteria > Actinomycetota > Actinomycetes > Mycobacteriales > Mycobacteriaceae > Nocardia > Nocardia otitidiscaviarum. The sequence goes on from NZ_BAGD01000061.1 coordinate 148,128, forward strand.
TGCTGCGTCAGCAGGCGAACCGCCGCCACCTGCTCGAGCACAAGCCCACCCGTCGGACTCGTCGTCTGGACGGCGTGGAGGTCGTCGCCAAGGCGGACGTCGCTCGCGTCAAGAAGCTGCTCGGCCTCTGATCTCCGGCTGAGGCAGCCATCCGCGATCCGTTTACGGACGCTTTCAACCGACCAACTCCGGGCGCGACCGCAGCGCCCACGATTCGAACAAGGACTGACAAGTGGCACGCGTCAAAAGGGCCGTCAACGCTCAGAAGAAGCGCCGTTCCATCCTCGAGGCCAGCAAGGGCTACCGCGGCCAGCGCTCGCGGCTGTACCGCAAGGCCAAGGAACAGCAGCTGCACTCGCTCACCTACGCCTACCGCGACCGCCGCGCGCGCAAGGGTGACTTCCGCAAGCTGTGGATCGCTCGTATCAACGCCGCCGCGCGTCTGAACGACATCACCTACAACCGCTTCATCCAGGGCCTGAAGGCCGCCGGTGTCGAGGTGGACCGCAAGAACCTCGCCGAGATCGCCGTCTCCGATGCCGAGGCGTTCGCCGGTCTGGTGGCCGTGGCCAAGGCCGCGCTGCCGGAGGATGTCAACGCCCCCGCCGCCTGATTCGCGGCTGCGTGACAACCGAATTCTCGCGACGACCCGTGGACGCGCTCTTCGAGCGCATTCCGCGGGTCGTCGCTTTGTCACTGTCGACGGGTGAGAAAGGACGGGGCAGCCGTGACCGCTGAAGCGATCGACTGGCGCAACTCGCGGGTCGTCGCCGCCGTGAAACTGCACCGCGCCCACACCCGCCGCAAGACCGGGCTCTTCCTCGCCGAGGGGGCCAACTCGGTGGCGGCGGCGCTGGATACCGGGCGCGTCGAGGAACTCTTCTACTCCGCCAAGGCCGCCGGGCGCGAACACGAACTGGTCGCAGGTGCGGCCGCGACGGGTGTGCGCACCACGCTGGTGAGCGACCGCGCGGCGGAAACGTTGGGGGAGACGGTGACCCCGCCCGGCCTGGTCGCGGTCTGCCGCCAGGTCGACGTGCCGTTGAGCACCGTATTGGACGCGTCGCCGCGCATGCTGGCGGTGCCGGTGGCGATGGCCGACCCCGGCAATGCGGGCACCCTCATCCGGGTCGCCGACGCGGTCGGCGCGAATGGTGTGGTCCTGGCCGGTGATTCGGTGGACCCGCACAACGGCAAATGCGTCCGCGCCTGCGCCGGAAGCCTTTTCCACGTCCCCGTCGCCCGTGAACGCGATATCGATGCCACCCTCGACGCGCTGGAGGCGGCCGGTATCGCCGTCCTGGCCACCACCGCCCGCGGCGAGGTGGACCTCGACGACGCCGACGACATCCTGCGCGGCCCCGTCGCCTGGCTGTTCGGCAACGAGGCGCACGGCCTGGACCGCGCCGTCGCCGCCCGCGCCACCCACCGGGTGCGCATTCCCATCCACGGCCGTGCCGAAAGCCTCAATCTGGCCGCCGCCGCGGCCATCTGCCTCTACGCGAGCGCCCGGGTCCAGCACAGCGGGTGAACATCCGGCACGGGTGCCATGGGTTCGGCACATGCAGCGCCGCCGGTCCAGGGCTCGGTGCCCGCCGCGGTGGCGGATGTGTATGGGGCCGACCAGGATCGGCCGCCAAGGGCGCTGTCCGCGCACCGGAATCCCGCGATGCCGATCAGTCGTCGTGTTCGGCGAGGTCGGTGACGATCTCGGCGGCCCACTCGGTGCCGAAGCCGTCCCCGGTGATGGCTCCCATGGCGGCCATGTCGATGAGAAGCATGCCGGTGGCCATGAAGCGGCGGGTCTCGGCCACCGACGCGCCGGTGAGGTCGCGGACCAGGTAGTACATCCGGCCGTAGCGGTCGCGGGTCGCGGTGCCGATCTCCGGATCGGAGCTGGCGGCGAAGCCGTGCAGCAGCACCAGGCCGAGTTCGCGTTCGGCGAGAAAGGTGTGGAACGCCTCGCCCATGGTGGCCAGGCGTTCGGCGGGTGCGGCGTCGGGTACGGCTGCTGCGGCGGCGGTGCGGAAGATCTCCTCGATGCGGTCGCACACGCGCTGCAGCGCCGCCAGGAACAGCTGTCGCTTACCGCCGAACAGGCGGATCACATACGGCTGTGAGACGCCCGCGCGGCGCGCGATCTCATCGGTTCTGGTCGCGGCGTAACCGGATTCGGCGAAGGCTCCGATCGCCGCGGTGAGCACCTGTTCGCCGCGTTCGCTCGCCGTCATCCGGGTCCTGGTCATATCCGCCATCTCCTCCGTCTCGGTATGCCTTGACATGTTATCAGCGGATGCATACTCTTTCGGCAGTAAGTTATCAGTGGATAACAACTTAAGGATCTCGGGTATGTCCTCCACCCTCACCACCGCCCCGGCCGTCGCGCCCCCGGCGTCACCCCGCCCGCTCGCCGCGGTCCTGGCCGCGGTCGGAATTCCCATGTTCATGGTCACGCTCGACAACCTCGTGGTGACCAATGCGCTGCCGGTCATCCGCGCCGAACTCGGCGCATCCCTGACCGACCTGCAGTGGTTCGTGAACGCCTACACGCTGTCGTTCGCGACGCTGCTGCTCACCGCCTCGGCCCTCGGCGACCGGCTGGGCCGCCGCCGCGTCTTCCTGGCCGGTATCACGCTGTTCACCCTCGCCTCGGCGGCCTGTGCGCTGGCCACCGAACCGTGGATGCTGATCCTGTCTCGGGCGATCCAGGGCTTCGGGGCGGCGGCGGTGATGCCGCTGTCGCTGACCCTGCTGTCGGCGGCGGTCCCGGAACGGATGCGCAGCGCCGCCATCGGCATCTGGGGCGGCATCTCCGGCCTCGGTGTCGCACTCGGCCCGGTGGTGGGCGGCGCCGTGGTGGACGGACTGAGCTGGCAGTGGATCTTCTGGATCAATGTGCCCGTCGGACTGCTGGCGCTGCCGCTGGCGGCCTGGGCGCTGCGCGAATCCTTCGGCGGCGCACGGCGTTCGGATGTACTGGGACTGGTGCTCTCGGCCGGTGGTGTGCTCGCCGTGGTGTGGGGCGTGATCCACGGAGCCGACGACGGCTGGACCTCGGCCGGGGTGCTCACCGGACTGGTCGGCGGTGCGGTGCTGCTGCTGTCGTTCGTGCTGTGGGAGCGGCGGACGCCCGAGCCCATGCTGCCGTTGCGGCTGTTCCGCTCGCGCGGGTTCAGTGCGGTGAACGCGACCCTGTTCGCCTTCTCCGTCGGCGTCTTCGGCTCGATCTTCCTGCTGGCGCAGTTCTTCCAGGTGGTGCAGGGACTCTCGCCGCTGGAATCCGGTATCCGCACGCTGCCGTGGACGCTGGCTCCGATGGTGGTGGCGCCGCTGGCCGGACTCGTCGTCGACCGGGTGGGGGCGCGGGTGCTCATCGCGGTGGGCCAGCTGTGCCTGGCGGTGGCGCTGGCCTGGATGGCGCTGGTCACCACCGGGGACGTCGCCTACGCCGCCCTGGTGCCGCCGTTCCTGCTGGGCGGTATCGGTATGGGCCTGACCTTCGCGCCCGCCTCGGCGGTGGTGATGGCCAGCGCCGACCCCGCCGATCAGGGCATGGCCTCCGGCACCAACAACACCATTCGCGAGGTCGGCGTGGCCATGGGCGTGGCGGTGCTGGCGTCGGTCTTCTCCTCCTACGGCTCGTATCTGAGTCCGGACGCCTACACCGACGGGCTGGTGCCCGCCGTGTGGGTCGGCGCGGCGATCGTCGCGGTCGGCGGGCTCATCGCCCTGCTGCTGCCCGGCCGCCCCCGCCCCGCGCTCCTCGAAGAACGCACCCCCGCCGCGGAATTCGCGGCCTGATCCCGCCCTGCCCACCGATTCGATTGCGAGCGTCTCATGTTCGGAACCCTCATGCTCATGGTCGTCCCGACCCTGGTCTTCCGCCTGCTGGGCGCACTCGGCGTCCGCCGCTTCAGCACCTGGCGGGTGTCCTTCGCCCACGGCCTGGCCGTACTGCTGATGTTCACCGGCGCGGCGCATTTCGCGCCCGACAGCATCGATGTGATGCCGAGCCACGACGACCTGACCACCATGGTCCCGTCGGCCCTGCCGTTCCCCGGTGCCCTGGTCTACGTGACCGGGGTCCTGGAACTGCTCGGCGCGCTGGGGCTGATCGTCACCCGTACCCGCCGCGTCGCGGGCATCGGCCTGGCCGTGCTGTTCGTGCTCATGACCCCCGCGAACATCTACGTGGCGGTGAACGACATTCCGCTCAACGGTGATCCGGCCACACCGCTGTGGTTCCGCCTGCCCGAGCAGATCGTCTACATCGCGGTCGCACTCTGGGCGGCCGGGGTGGCGGTCCCGCTCATTCGGGCGCGGCGTGCGCCCGCCGCGCCCGCTCTATCTCGTTGATATTCCGCTCGGCCCAGTCTCGCAGTGCCGCGATCGGTTCCGCGAGGCTGCGGCCGAGTGCGGTGAGTTCGTACTCGACGCGCGGGGGAATGGTGGGATGCACGGTGCGGGTGACGAACCCGTCGGTTTCGAGCATGCGCAGCGTCTGGGTGAGCATCTTCTGCGAGACCCCGCCGATGCGGCGGCTGAGGTCGGTGTAGCGCATGGTGCCGCGCTCCATGAGCGCGTCCACGATGAGCACGGTCCATTTGCCCGCGATGTGGTCGAGGACCTGTCGGGTCGGGCACTTCTCGGAATAGCAGTCGGCGATCAGTCCCGACGAGTCCACCAGGGTTGTCACCTGTAGGAGAGTAGCGCACCAATTAGTGCCTTCTTCCCGGAAGGCGGTAACTCTCCAATAGTGAGAGACATGACCAACATCATGTCCGTCGCCACGGCCATCCGTACCCGCCGCACCATTCGCCACTACCGCCCGGACCCGGTGTCCGCCGCCGCTCTCGACACCCTGGCCGAACTGGCCATGGAGGCCCCCTCCAGCTGGAACCTCCAGGACCGCTCGCTGGTCGTCGTCACCGATCCGGAGGTCCGGGCGGATCTGGTCCGGGCCACCGACGGGCAGCCGCAGCCGCAGGAGGCCCCCGTCATGCTGGTCTTCGTCGCCGAACCGCAGGTGTGGCGCGCCGACCGCACCGACGTCTTCGACCTCGCCCGCCGCAATGGCGCGTGGACCGAGGAGTTCATCTCCGGATTCGACACGGCGGCAAGCCGATTCCAGCAGTCGCTGGCCGAGCGCGACCTGCTGCGCGAATACGCGGTCAAGGACGCCGTGATCGCCGCCACCTACACCATGCTCGCCGCCACCGAACTCGGCCTGGCCACCTCGCCCATGAACGGCTGGGACGAGGATGCGGTCAAGAAGGCTATCGGCATCGAGGATCGCGACGACCTCGCCATCGCCCTGCTCATGTCGGTGGGCTATCCCGCGGAGCGGCGTGCCCATCCCGGCCGCCGTCCGGTCACGGCGACGGTGTTCCGAGATCGCTATCCGGCGCGCACCGGCGGCCGATAGGGCCGGATCCGCGGCACGGCACGACGTTTCGGACGCTACAGCGGGGTAGTCACCAGAGCGGTGCAATGGTGCGCCGATGCGATGTCAACGCGACTAAGGACGAAAACCATGAGCACACGCGACATCACGATCCTGCTGGCCCAGCTGCGGACCGTCCGCGATCTGACCGACACCGAGATCCAGATCGCCGAAACCCGTGTCGCGCAGGCCCGGACCGACGCGGTGCGCCGCGAACTGTCCGAGAACGCCGACAATGCCCGCCGCCGGGTGGAGGCCATCGAATCCGCCATTCGCGAACTCGGCGGCGTGCCGCAGCTGGTCGGTCCCTTCCTCGGTCGGCTCGTCGCCGCGATCAAGGCGCTGGTCGAACAGGCGCAGCCCTTCGACGAGGCGCTGCTCGGCGACCTCGCCCTGGAACACCAGCTCCTCGACCGCGCCCGCTACATCAAGGCCCTGGCCACCGCCGCGCGGCGGCCCGATGTGGTGGCGCTGGCGGATCGACTGATCACCGCGCATTCGGCCACCGTGGAGTGGTTGACCACCGTGCTGGCCGAGGACGCGCTGGGCGGTCCGGCCGCCCTGCGCCGCACCCCGCTGCAGGCGGCCACGGGTGCGACGATGCGGCTGGTCAACGTGCCGGTCACGCTGTCGGTGCGCGGCATCGACCGCGCCCTGGACACCTTCCGCACCACCCCGCCCGCACTCGGCGACCTGCTCGAGCGCGGCCAGCACGCCGGTGATATCGCCGTCCGGACCATCTCGGCCTCCCGTGACGCCGCCCTGGAGACGGCCGAGCGGGTCGCCCGCCGGGAGGGCGCCGACAGCGCCGCCGACGCCCTGCACGCCCTGCGCACCAGCACCGGCGTGCTCGACCCCGACGAACTGCCGATCGACGACTACGAGGAGTTGAACGTCAACCAGGCCGTCGCCGCCATCAAGGAGTTGACCGAACCGGCCGACGTCCGCGCCGTGGTGGCCTACGAGGAGGCGCACAAGAATCGGCACGGCGTGGTCTCCGCGGCCCAGACCCGGCTCGCGGCGATCGCGCAGGATGTGACCGGGCGCAACTGAGCTTCCGGTACCGTCCACCGTCTCTCGACCACCGCGTTCACCCGCGCGGTAGGTGTCCCGCGCCACGTCCGCCGTGGCGCGGGCAAATGCGGGTGAGATGGGCTGCGTGCGTCGCCTAGGATTCCACCAGCAAGAATGTTTGGTGGGCATCCGCCCTACTCGTACCAGCCCAGGGGAGAGACGGACATCGTGGCCGACGATATCGACCGTGCCGAGCAGACCGCGGCATTGAGCGAGGAATCGCTCGCCGCCGCCGCGGAAGCAGCCGAGAAGGCGTTTGCCGCGGCCGCCGACCTGGAGGCACTGGCGGCCGCGAAAACCGAGTACATGGGCGGTAGGTCGCCCATCGCACTGGCACAGCGGTCGCTGGGCACCCTGCCCAAGGAGGAGAAGGCCGACGCGGGCAAGCGTGTCAATGTCGCCCGGCAGCGGGTGTCGCAGGCGTTCGAGGCGCGGCAGCGGGAGCTGCTGGCCGAGCGCGATGCCGCCGTGCTGGTCGCCGAGACCATCGACGTGACGCTGCCCGCGTCGCGCGCGGCGGTCGGCGCGCGCCACCCCATCACCGTGCTGTCCGAGCGCGTCGCCGATGTGTTCGTCGGCATGGGCTGGGAGGTCGCCGAGGGCCCGGAGGTCGAGACCGAGCACTTCAACTTCGACGCCCTGAACTTCCTGCCCGATCATCCGGCGCGCACCATGCAGGACACCTTCCACATCGCGCCGGAGGGTTCGCGGCAGGTGCTGCGCACGCACACCTCGCCGGTGCAGGTGCGGTCCATGCTCTCGCGCGAGCTGCCCATCTACGTGGTGTGCCCGGGGCGCACCTTCCGCACCGATGAGCTCGACGCCACCCACACCCCGGTGTTCTCGCAGATCGAGGGTCTGGCCGTGGACAAGGGTCTGACCATGGCGCATCTCAAGGGCACCCTGGACGCCTTCGCGCGGGCGCTGTTCGGCCCGGACACCACCACCCGCATGCGGCCCAGCTTCTTCCCCTTCACCGAACCGTCCGCCGAGGTGGACGTGTGGTTCCCGGACAAGAAGGGCGGGCCGGGCTGGGTCGAGTGGGGCGGCTGCGGCATGGTGAATCCGAAGGTGCTCATCGCCTCCGGCATCGATCCCGACGTGTACTCCGGTTTCGCCTTCGGCATGGGCCTGGAGCGGACCCTGCAGTTCCGCAACGGCCTGCCCGATATGCGCGACATCGTCGAGGGCGACGTGCGGTTCACGCTGCCGTTCGGCATCCAGTCCTGATCCCCGACCCAACGAGGAAAGCGAAAAAGTGCGAGTAGCGCAGTCGTGGCTGACGGAAATCCTGCGGCGGACCACCCGCGAGTGGTCGGTGACGCCGGAGGAACTCGACGCCGGTTTCGTCCGGGTCGGGCTGGAGGTCGAAGAGGTCGATCGGCTGCGGCCGGTCGGCGGCGAGATCGACAAGCCCCTGGTCGTGGGCCGGGTCGCCGAGATCACCGAACTGACCGAGTTCAAGAAGCCGATCCGCTTCTGCAAGGTCGATGTCGGCAATCCGGAGTTGCAGGAGATCATCTGCGGCGCTCGGAATTTCGCAGTCGGCGACCTGGTCGTGGTGGTGCTGCCGGGTGGCGTGCTGCCCGGCGGCTTCCAGATCACGTCGCGGAAGACCTACGGGCACACCAGCAATGGCATGATCTGCTCGGTCGCCGAACTGGGTATCGGCAAGGACCACAGCGGCATCCTGGTGCTCGAACCGGGCACCGCCGAACCGGGCACCGACGCCAATGAGCTGCTCGGCCTGGACGACACCGTCATCGAACTGGCCATCACCCCCGACCGCGGCTACGCCTTCTCGGCGCGCGGCCTGGCGCGTGAACTGGCCTGCGGGTTCGACCTGGAATACGCCGATCCCGCCGTACGCCTGCTGCCCGACGCCGAGGAACCGGCCTGGTCGGTGAAGATCGAACCGGAATCGCTGTGCACCCGGTTCGCGGTGCGCCGCGTCACCGGGGTGGACCCGAAGGCCGTGAGCCCGTGGTGGTTGCAGCGGCGACTGCTGCTCTCGGGCGTGCGGCCCATCTCCCCGGCGGTCGACGTCACCAACTACGTCATGCTGGAACTCGGCCAGCCGCTGCACGCCTTCGACGCCGCCAAGGTCACCGGCGGTTTCGTGGTGCGCCGTGCCAACAAGGGCGAGACGCTGCGCACCCTGGACGAGGCCGAACGCGTCCTCGACGCCGAAGACGTGGTGATCGCCGATGATTCGGGCGTCATCTCGCTCGCGGGCATCATGGGCGGGGCCAGCACCGAGGTCGGTGACGCCACCACCGACGTGATCCTGGAGGCGGCGACCTGGAACCCGGTCGCCATCGCCCGCACCGCGCGCCGCCACAAGCTGGGCTCGGAGGCGAGCCGCCGCTTCGAACGCGTGGTGGACCCGGAGCTGAATCTCGCCGCGCTGGACCGGGCCGCCACCCTGTTGGCCGAGATCGCCGGTGGCACCGTGGAATCCGTGCTCACCGACGTGCGGGTGCCGACCCGGGCCCCCGCACCCATCGCCATGGACCTGGATCTGGCCGACCGCACCGCGGGCGTCACCTACGAGCCCGGCACCTCCGCGCGTCGCCTCCAGCAGGTGGGCTGCGCCGTGGACGTCGATGTCAGCGAGTCCGGCCACGGTCAGCTGGTGGTCACCCCGCCGAGCTGGCGACCGGATCTGGTGCAGCCCGCCGATCTGGTGGAGGAGGTGCTGCGCCTCGAGGGTCTGGACAAGATCCCGTCGGTGCTGCCCACCGCCCCCGCCGGGCGCGGCCTCACCGCCGATCAGCGCCGCCGCCGCGCCGTGAGCAAGGCGCTGGCCTTCTCCGGGGCCGTGGAGGTGCCGCCGCCGGTCTTCATGTCCGCCACCGTCTTCGACACCTGGGGCCTGGACGCCGATGATTCGCGCCGCAAGACGCTGAAGGTGCTCAACCCGCTCGACGCCGAGCGCCCCGACCTCGCCTCCACCCTGCTGCCCGGACTGCTGGAGGTGGCCGGTCGCAATATCTCGCGCGGCGCACGGGATATCGCCATCTACGGCATCGCCCAGGTGGTGCTGCCCGGTGCCGAAACCGGAGCCGTCGATCCGCTGCCCGTGGACCGTCGCCCCACCGAGGACGAGATCGGCACCCTGCTGCGCTCGCTGCCCGAGCAGCCGGTGCACATCGCCGCCGTGCTCACCGGTAAGCGCGAACCGCGCGGCCCGTGGGGGCAGGGCCGCCAGGTCGAGGCGGCTGATGCCTTCGCACTGGTCGACGCCATCGCCGACGCCGCCGGAGTCGTGATCGAGCGGCGCACCGCCGCGTACCTGCCGTGGCATCCGGGCCGCTGCGCGGAACTGGTGGTGGACGGCACCGTGGTCGGCCATGCGGGCGAACTGCACCCCGCGGTGCTGGAGCGCTCGGGTCTGCCCCCGCGCACCTGCGCCCTGGAACTCGACCTGGACGCCCTGCCGTTGCGCGAGAACCGGCCCGCCCCTGTGGTTTCCGCCTTCCCGGCGGTCCTGCAGGACGTGTCGGTCAGCGTCGAGAAATCGACCCCGGCCGCCGCCGTGGAATCCGCGCTGCGCACCGGTGCGGGCGACCTGCTCGAGGACATCGCCCTGTTCGACGTCTACGAGGGCGCGCAGGCGGGCGAGGGCCGCAAATCCCTCACCTACGCGCTGCGCTTCCGCGCCCCCGACCGCACCCTCACCGAGGACGAGGCCAGCGCCGCCCGCGACGCCGCCGTCACCGCGGCGGCGGGTGCGGTGGGAGCGGTGCTGCGCAGCTGACACATCGGCAGACGACGGCAGACGACGGCCCGGAATCCGCGTGGATCCGGGCCGTCGTCATCGCGGTGACCTGCAATGTTCTGCGCGTTTCGCTGTCGTGTCGCGCAGCGGTCGCGTAGCATGAACGACGTCACCCCGTGTGATGGCTGAGAGGGTCAGGTGCCGCTGCTACGGCACCCGACCCGTGTGGGTTACCTAAACCGACGTATCAGTCGGATCAGGCACACGACCCCGGCGACTGCAGCAGCAGAGGCAAACGAGACTACTGCCCAGTTGACCGGGGTTTCCTGTGTGCGGGAGTGCTTCCCCATGACCCACCACCTCCTTTCTGGCGGGGCGACGAGGATCAGGCCAGGTCGCCACCCCCCTCGAAAAGAGGTAGCCACACCGTATCTGCGGGTTGACCAGCTCCGAGACTGTTTGCGGGTGCGAAGTTCCCATCGTCCGCGTGTCGGACGACACCTCCGAACCGGTGTCGGCGGACACTCCGGCGGGCAGCGGAATCGCATGCACCACCTGCTGGTAGGAAGAGACCATGCAGCATCCCGCCCGGCCCGTGCTCAATCTGCTCACGTTCCTGCCGCAGCAGCGGCGGATCGAGTTGACGCCCGCGGTGTACGGGACCGATTACGAGGAATTGCGGCTGCGGACCGGGGATGGGGAGACCATCGACGCGTGGTGGGTGCCCGCGCGGGGAGAACCGGTGGCGCACATACTGTTCGCGCACGGGAACGCGGGGAATATCGGGGACCGGTCGCCGATTCTGGCGCTGCTGTCGCGGGCCGGATTCGATGTGCTGATCTTCGACTATCGCGGATACGGGCGCAGTACCGGCAGGCCGAGCGAACAGGGCACCTACCTGGACGCTCGGGCCGCCCGGACGGCATTGCTGGAGCGGCCCGGGGTGGACCCGAACCGGATTGTCTACCTGGGCAAGTCGCTGGGCGGCGCGGTGCTGCTGGAACTGGCCACCGCCTATCCGCCCGCCGCGCTGGTGCTCATCTCCACCTTCACCGGATTGCGGGACGCGGCCGCGGCGGTCTACCCGATCCTGCCGAAGCTCTTCGTGCCCGACGCCTACCCGAGTCTGCGCCGCATCCGCAACCTGCGTGCGCCGGTGCTGATCATGCACGGCGACAACGACGAACTACTGCCACTGCGCATGGGGGAGCAGTTGTACGCGGCCGCGCCGGAACCCAAACGGCTCGTGGTGTTTCCGGGCGCGGGCCACAACGAGGTGGTGGCGCAACCGGAGTGGGCCGCGACCCTCTCCGCCTGGGTCGCGGCCAGTCTCGGCATCACGCGCTGACGATCGCCACCGCGTCTATCTCCACCAACATCTCCGCGCGCGGCAGACCGGTGAACACCGTGGTGCGCGCGGGCAGCACATCACCGGTGGTGTGCGCGGTGACGAAGGCCCCGTAGGCGTCGTTCATGATCGCGAAATCCTCGCGCTTGGTGAGGTAGACGCGCAGCATCACCACATCGTCGAAGCTCGCGCCACCGGCCTCCACGATGGCCTTCACGTTGTCGAGGGTGCGGGTGGTCTGGGCGGCGACATCGCCGGGGTACAGGTACTCGTTGGTGACCGGATCCACCGGCCCCTGCCCGGATACCTGCACGAACGGCCCCTTGCGCACCCCCTGCGAGAAGGTGTGCGCGGGCGCGGGCGCGGCGGTGGTGCGGATGGCGATCTTCTCACTCATGGTGAACCTTTCGGATGTCGTTGGTGATGTCACGGACTCCAGCCGAGTTCGGCGGAGACGGCGTCGGCGGCGGCGCGCACCCGGGGGAGCTGGGCGAGCACCTGATCGTGATCGAGCAGCATGTCCGGCACCGACATCGACAGCGCCGCCACCACCGCCCCGGTGCCGTCGCGGACCGGGACGCCGATGCAGTTGACGAAGCTCTCATGCTCCTCGTGGTCCTCCGCATAGCCTTGTGCGGCGACGAGTTCCAGTTCGGTCAGGTAGGCGTCCGGATCGGCGATGGTGCGATCGGTGAACCGCGTGTATTCGATGCCCTCGGCGATCGCCCGCCACCGCGTGCGCGGCTGCGCGGCGACGAGCACCTTCCCGACCGCCGTGCAGTGCAGCGGTGCGGGACGGCCTACCCGCGAGTACATCCGAACACTCTGTGTCGCATCGAGTTTGTCGATGTAGACCGCCTCACCGGACTCGTAGACCGCGAGGTGGATGGTCTGACCCGTGGCGGCATTGAGGTCGGTGAGATGCGGTCGCGCCACCGTGCGGATATCGCGGCTCTCCAGGGCGCGATTGGCCAGCTCGAACAGTCGTGAACCGAGGCGGTACCGGTGTTCGGCGTCATGGGTGACGAAACGCTCGCCCTCCATGGTCTGCAACAGCCGCAGCACCGTCGATTTGTGTACACCCAGCCGAGTGGCCAACTCGTCCAGGGATTTCGAGTCCTCACCCAGTTCGGTGAGAATGGTCAGCGCGCGCAGCAGACTCTGGCTCATGAGGCCACATTCTCGGTCATGACGGCGTCGGGGTAGCGCAGTCGGGACCATTCGGCGGTATCCAGGGCGGCCAGCGTCGCCAACCGCGCCGGTGGCGGGAGTTCGGCGCCGTCGCCCACGGCCGTGAGCGCCGCCGCCGCGCACAGATGACCGAAGCGCAGCAGGTGCTCGTGCGGTCGCCCCTGGAGCAGCGCGCCCAGGTAGCCGCCCGCGAAAGCGTCTCCGGCACCGATGCGTTCGGTCACCGTGAGCGCGAGGGCGGGCACCTCGAGTCGGCGCTCGCCGAGGAAGCCGATCACCGCGTGCGCGTCGTTCTTGACCACCAGATGCCGCGGCTGCGGGAACAGTGCGCGCAGCCGATCCGGATCGCCGGTGCCGAAGACCGCCGCGGCCTCGTCGGAGCCGAGGAACGCCACATCAGCGCCGCGCACATGCCGGGCCAGCACCTCGGCGGCATTCGCGGTGCGTCGATGCCACAGCGCCGGACGGTAATTCAGATCGAAGCTGAGCAGCCGGTCGCCGCGCGGCCGGGAGAGCAGGGAGTCGGTGAGCGCCGTTGCGGAATCCGAGAGCGCCGTGGTGATGCCGGTGAAGTGGACGACCTCGCAGCCGTCGAGCAGGGCGGCGGCCGCGTCGTGATCGGCGGGGGACAGCGCGCTGGCGGCGGATCCGGTGCGGTAGTACAGCATTCGGCTGGCACCGGCCGCCAGATCGCCGGGTGTGTCCGAGCCGCCGCCGCGCTCCTTCACATAGACGGCGGTGGGCCGCTCGGTATCGACGGCCACGGCGGAGATGTCCACGCCGCGTTCGCCCAGATGCCGCACCAGGTACCGGCCGAAGCCGTCGTCGCCGACACGGGAGATCCAGGCCGTCGGCACCCCGAGTTGGGTCAGCACGGCCGCCACATTGGCCTCGGCGCCGCCCGCCCCGCGCTCGAAGACGGGGGAGTCCTCGAGTGGTCCCGGCTGGGCCACCAGCACGGCCAGTCCCTCGCCCACGGTCACCGCCCGCGGCCGGTTCGGCATAGGCCAGATCACACGAACTCCCTTCGAACCCTTGCGGCTTTCGGCCATCCCGTGCAGACTAACCACCACTTACATATTACGCAACAAGCGTTGCGAAATATGCAATGCATAGCGGCTATCTCGCCGCCCGCCGCGAACCGTGAATACCGAAGGGAGTTCCGTGGCCATCGACAAGGACGCCGTCGCCGCGCTGGACGAGCGCAGGCTGGGTCCGGAACACAAGTCCCTCCCGCCCGCCGCGTGGGGACTGTCCGTGCGCGAATACCTGGACACCGCACCGCATCTCGACGACCTCGCCACCCCGGTGCTGACCGTGGACGCCGCGGCCATGGAATCGAACCTCGCCGTCATGGCCGACTGGACCCGGGCCGCCGGGGTGCGACTGGCCCCACACGGCAAGACCACCATGGCCCCGCGGCTGTGGGAGCGCCAGCTCACCGCCGGAGCCTGGGGGATCACCCTGGCCACCGGCTGGCAGGCGCAGGTGGCCCGCTCCTTCGGCGTGGACCGCATCCTGCTGGCGAACGCCCTGGTCGATCCGGTCGCGCTGCAGTGGGTCGCGGCGGAGCTGGCGGCCCACCCGGAGTTCGAATTCCTGTGCTGGGCCGACAGTGTCGCCACGGTCGAACTCATGGACCGCGTCCTGGAGTCCGCCCCGCGCACCGATCGGCTCACCGTCCTGGTCGAACTGGGCGGGCCGCACGGGCGCACCGGCGCGCGTTCGGTGCAGCGGGGACTCGAGATCGCGGCGGCGATCAGCGCGTCGAAGCGGCTGCGCCTCGGCGGTGTCGGCGGCTACGAGGGTGCGCTCGCCCACGACCGGACCGATGGCGCGCTGGCCGCGGTGCACGGCTACCTCGACGATCTGACCCGACTGCACGGTGAGATCGCCGCCGCCGGAATGTATCCCGGTGCGGCGGTGATCACCGCGGGCGGCAGCGCCTACCCGGAACTGGTGGTCGAACACCTCGCCGGACTCGCGGACGAGGACGGCGCACGCGGCGTCGCGACCACGGTGGTGCTGCGCTCCGGCGCGTACCTGATCCACGACGACGGCTTCTATGCCGGAATCTCCCCGCTCGCCGCGGGGCACACCGAGCGCCCGCTGCGCTCGGCCATGCACGGGTGGGCGCGCACCGTCTCCCGGCCGGAACCGGAGTTGGCGCTGCTCGATGCCGGAAAGCGCGATCTCCCGTTCGATGAGGGGCTGCCGGTCCCGCAGCGGATCGCGGGACCGGCAGTGCGCGCACTGCCCGCCGGGGCCACGGTGTCGGCGCTCAACGACCAGCACACCTTTCTACGGCTGCCCGGCGCTGCCCCGCACGAGGTGCCGGTCGGCAGCGTGGTGCGGCTGGGGTTGTCGCATCCCTGCACCGCCTTCGACAAATGGCGGCTCATACCCGTGATCGACGATGCCGATGCCGAGCGGCCCCGCGTGGTCGATCTGCTGCACACCTTCTTCTGAGGCGACCGTGTCCGAACTGCTGATTCGCGATATCGACATCATCGACGGGACGGGCGCGCCGCGACGGCGCGGCGACGTCCTGGTCGACGGCGGCCGCATCACCGCCCTCGCCGAACCCGGCTCGATCGCCGCTGCCGACCGGGTGATACCGGGTGAATCCCTGGTTCTCACTCCGGGTTTCATCGATATGCACGCCCACTCCGATCTGCACCTGCTCACCGATCCGGGCCACTTCCCCAAACTCAGCCAGGGGGTGACGACCGAGGTGATCGGGCAGGACGGCCTGTCCTACGCACCCGTCGACGGGCCCACCCTCGATATCGTGCGCCGCCAGATCGCCGGGTGGAACGGCAATCCGGATCTCGACTTCGACTGGCGCACGGTGGGGGAGTACCTGGACCGGCTGGACCGGGGCATCACCCCCAATGCCGCCTACCTGGTGCCGCAGGGCACGCTGCGGCTGCTCGTCGTCGGCCCGGAGCAGCGGCCCGCCACACCCACCGAGATCGACCTCATGCGTGAACTGCTCGCGCGCAGCCTGGCCGAGGGCGCGGTCGGCATGTCCAGCGGCCTCACCTATACGCCCGGAATGTATGCCGACACCGACGAATTGGCGGCTTTGTGCGAGGTGGTCGCGGCGGCGGGCGGCTTCTACGCCCCGCACACCCGCTCCTACGGGAAGGGCGCACTGGCCGCCTACGCCGAGATGATCGGGTTGGCCCGGCGCACCGGCTGCGCGGTGCACCTCACCCACGCCACCATGAACTTCGGCGAGAACCGCGGGCGCGCACCGGAACTGCTCGCCATGATCGACGACGCACTGGCCGAGGGCTGCGATATCAGCCTCGACACGTACCCGTATCTGCCCGGCTCCACCACGCTGTCGGCGCTGCTGCCGAGCTGGGTCATGTCCGGCGGGCCGGATGCCGCGCTGGCCCGCATCGCCGACCCGGTCCAGCGGGTGCGCATCGCCGCCGACGTCACCGTGAACGGCTCGGACGGTTGCCACGGCGTGACCGTCGACTGGGACACCATCCAGCTCAGCGGCGTGCGCAACCCCGAACTCGGAGCGTACGTCGGCCGCACCGTCAGCGAGATCGCCGTCGACCGCGACCTGCCGCCGGTGGCGGTGTTCTTCGACCTGCTGACCCGAGACCAGTTGGGCACCACCATTCTTCAGCATGTCGGCCACGAGGAGAACGTGCGCGCCATCATGCGCCACCCGCGTCACATGGGCGGCAGTGACGGCCTGCTCGTCGGTGAGCGGCCGCATCCCCGGGCGTGGGGCACCTTCCCGCGCTACCTCGGGCACTATGTGCGCGAACTCGGGCACCTGGAACTCGAGGACTGCGTCAACCACCTCACCGGACGGCCCGCCGAGCGGCTGCGACTGCGCGACCGCGGGCTCATCCGTGCCGGGTACGCCGCCGATCTGGTGATCTTCGATCCGGCGACCATCGCCGACACCGCCACCTTCGAGCAGCCGAAACAGCAGGCGCGCGGCATTTCCCACGTACTCGTCAACGGCGTCTTCGCCCTCGACGAGGGCAGACCCACGGGCGCGCTGGCCGGTCGCGCGCTGCGCATGAATTCCGAGCGGAAGGAGACCCGGTGACCACCGCCCTGGAGGTGATCCGCACCGATCGCGCGTTGACGGTGGTGCGTGCGCCCGAGATCCCCGACCCGCTCGCACTCGCGAATACCTTGGCGGGGGCTGGAATTCGAGCACTGGAACTCACCTTCACCACCCACGGCGTGCTGGATTGCCTGCGCAAGGCCGCCGAGTCGGCGCACGCGGTGGTGGGTGCGGGCACGGTGCTCACCGCCGACCAGGCCGAGGCCGCCATCGACAGCGGCGCGCGCTTCCTGGTGACGCCCGGGCTGCGCCCCGCCGTCGCCGCGGTGGCCGTGCGGCGCGACATCCCGGTCGTCATGGGGGCTTTCACACCCAGCGAGGTCATGGCCGCACTCGATCTGGGCGCGGCGGCGGTGAAGATCTTCCCCGCCCGCGCCCTCGGGCCGGGCTATCTGAAGGATCTGCGTGGCCCCTTCCCAGAGGTGGATCTCATTCCCTCCGGCGGTGTCAACGCGGCCAATGCCGTCGATTTCCTCGCGCACGGCGCGGTGGCCGTCACGGCCGGAACCGATGTCGTCGCACCCTCCGATGTCGCCGCGGGCCGCTGGTCCGCCATCGCCTCGCGCGCGGCCTCGTTCGTTCGATCCCTTGAAGTGAGGTAACCCATGGGCGCCACCGTCGACTGGCTGCGCACCACCACCCCCGGGCTGCTGGTGCTGTGCGGGCTCGCCATCGCCGTGCTGCTGCTCGCGATCATCCGGTTCAAACTCGAACCGTTCATCGCCCTGCTGCTCACCGGCCTCGGCCTGGCCCTGGCCGCCGGACTGCCGGTCTCCACCATTGTCGGAACACCGTTGAAGGCCGGGGAATCCCTGCTGGAGACGGGATTCGGCGGCATTCTCGGCCATATCGCGGTCATCATCGGCCTCGGCACCGTGCTCGGCGCGATCCTGGAACGCTCCGGCGGCGCGGACGTGCTCACCGAGAAACTGCTGAAACTCTTCGGCGACCGGGGCGCTCCCATCGCCATGGGCCTGCTCGGCCTCATCTTCGGCATCCCGGTGTTCTTCGATGTGGGCATCTTCGTACTCGCGCCGCTGGTGTACGTGGCCGCCAAACGCGGGGGTCGGTCGCTGGTGTTGTACGCGATGCCCATGCTGGCGGGACTGTCCATGACGCACGCCTTCCTGCCGCCGCATCCGGGGCCGGTCGCCCTGGGCGGCCTGCTCGGGGTCAGCCTGGGCTGGCTCATTCTGATCGGATTCGTCTGCGGCATCCCGGGTTTCATCGCGGCGGGCATCGTGTGGGGCGGCTGGATCGGCAAGCGCGTGCAGGTCGAGGTGCCCGAGGACTTCCTGGTGCGGCCGCGCCAGTCGGCCGCCGGGGAGGGGCCCGGTACCGCGACCGACCCGAAAACCGGTGTGCTGGAACAGAAAGCGCCCTCCGTCGCGCTCATCGGGTCCATCATCGCCATTCCGCTGCTGCTCATCCTCGGCGCGACCTTCGGCAGCCAGATTCTCGACGACGGCTCGCGCGCGCTGGCCGTGCTGACGTTCCTGGGCACGCCCGCCGTCGCCCTGCTGGTCGCGGTGCTCATCGCCTTCTACGTGCTCGGTATCCGGCGCGGGTCCAGCGTGCAGGAACTGGGTGTGCTCACCGGCGAATCGCTGCGGCCCATCGGCATGCTGCTGCTGGTCGTCGGCGCGGGCGCGTTCTTCGGAAAGGTCATCTCCGCCACCGGAATCGGCGCGGCACTGGCCGACACCATGTCCGCGGCCGGGCTGCCCGTCATCGTGCTGGCCTACCTGATCAGCTGCGGGCTGCGCATCGCGCAGGGATCGGCGACGGTCGCCATCGTCACCACCGGCGGCATCGTCGCCCCGTTGCTGGTCGACCAGGGATACTCGCAGCTGGCACTGGCGCTCATCGCCATGGCCATCGCGGCGGGCTCCATCATCCTCAGCCACGTCAACGACGGCGGCTTCTGGATCATCGCCAAGTACTTCAACCTCTCCGTCAAACAGACGCTGCAAACCTGGACGGTGCTCGAGACGGTGCTGTCGGTGGTGAGTTTCGCGGTCGCGGGCCTGCTGTTCGCGCTCCTCGCCTGAGGCGATCGACGGTGGTCGATGGCGGCGGGAGCCAGAGCCCGCCGCTATTACTTCGCGCCGAATGTCCGATTCGGTGCGTAACCTGGCTCTATGACTGATGCCGGTGAACTCGCGAGAGCCCTCTCGAGCCTGTCCGATGCCGACGTGGCCGCCGTGGTGGCCGCCGCCACCGATGGTCGCGCCGCCCTGGGAGCGCTGCACGAGGTGGCGGCCTCACTGGCCGCGACCACCGGTCATGTGCCGGTCGCGGTGGGTGTGAGTACGGACACTCAGATTGGCGCGAACTATCCACAGCCCGACGCGCCGGGGGCGTTCGGGCAGGTCGGGGCCGCTCCTGTGACCGCCGGCATACCGGAGCCGACGCCGGGTATCGAAGCGGTCGGGGGCTATTCGCCCGGTGGAGTCCCTACTTTCGAGTCAGTTCGCGATAAGGTCGAGCAGCGCTACGGCACCGCGCGGGGGATGGGCGAATTGGATCGGCAGACACCTGTGGGCCGCAGCGTCGCCGAACAGTGGGATGCGCGGGAGAAGGCCGCGCGGGAACGCCTCGAGCAGATCCGGAAATCGGTCCACGAACAGGACTCCGATCAGCCGTAGCCTGCGCGGGCGGTCCCGGATCAGCAGATGGGTGGAAGCCGATGACCGAGCCGCGTGAGATCGCAGAACGACTCCTGGACGCCCAGGTCGAATACCTTGTCGGAGAAGTGAGCGGCGACCGGTTCGCCGAGGTGGTCGCCCGCGATGTGGAGGCCGTGCTCGGTGTCGCCGACACCATGGTCTTCCGCGAGGTCGTCGGCATCGACGAGGCCAAGCAGACCGTCGCCACTGTGATCAACCTGATCGGCGGCAGCCCCGTACTGCGGGATGTGGTGAGCGTCTTCGCCGACTCCATCTACGACAATATCGCCGAGAACAACGACTACACCCTCGGTGACGTGGTGGACCGCGAACCCGTCGAACAGCTGCTGGAGAAGATCTTCGGCATGCACCAGGCGCAGGAGCGAATTCTGGAGCGGCTCACCGAGAGTCCGCTCATCGCCACCGTGGCCTCGAAGTTCGTGGACAAGCTGATCAACGACTTCATGGAGTCCAATCGGCAGATGGCGGGCAAGATCCCGGGTGTGGGATCGCTGGTGTCGCTGGGCACCTCGGCCGCCAAGCAGGCGCGCAAGGCCGCCGAGAAGGCCGCCGGCGATGGCACCTTCCTCGGCGAAATGGCCGGTAAGGGAGCGCAATTCGCGCTGAAGCGCACCAACAACGCGATTCGCGAGATGTTGCGCGACGCGCCCGTGCACGACGCCGCCATGGAATTCTGGGATCTGCACGCCGGGGAGCCGGTGAGCGGTCTGCGCGAATACCTCTCGCAGCAGGAACTGCGCGAACTCGCGGTGATCATCTACCAGATCGCGCTCACCACTCGCGAGAAGGAGTACTTCGGGCTGCTCGTCGACGAATGTGTGGACGTGTTCTTCACCAAGTACGGCGATCACACCCTCGCCGCCATGCTGCCCGAACTCGGACTCTCGGGCGAGGACATCGCCGGGGAGATCCTGCGCTACGGTCCGGCGGTCATCGAGCAGGCCAAGCGAAACGGTGTGCTGTCCAAGCTGATTCGCGAGCGGCTGGAGCCGTTCTTCCTGTCCGAGCAGGTGCTGGGCATCCTCGCGGACGCCTGACCGGAGTGCGACGGCTCACAGTCGCGGCCGCGCTATGAGGCCGCGCACGGACCGGAGCGCCCCCGGCGCACCGGTCCGCCCCTCGGGCACAGTGGAAACAGAGCCCGAGGAGGAAACATGGAACTGCCGATCACCGGCCGGAACCTGTGCGTACTGTCGACGGAGCCACTGCTCGCCCTCGGCGTGGGCGAATACGAACTGCACATCGGCGGCGAACTCGCCGTGGAAACCTCCAACGGCATCGAACACTTCGTCGTGGGCGACCCGACCCGCGACAACGGTGACCTGGTGGTCCTGCTCGACGGTGTGATCACCACGGCCACCGTCCCCGACTCCGGCGGCCTCCGCCTCACCCTGGACACCGGCCGCACGGTGGTGATCGAGCCGGACCGGTACTTCGAGGCATGGTCGCTCACCGGCCCGAACTACCTGGCCGTCTCCATGCCGGGCGGCGAACTCGCGGTCTGGTCCACCTGAACGGTGGCCTGACCGTACTCGTGCCGTGCGGCACTCATTCCGTACGGCGCAGCACCGCGATGGGGAACCGGCGTGGGCTCAGGGCCTGGTAGGTGGCGAAGTTGGGGTAGCCGGCCACCAGCGTGCGCCAGTGTCGGTCGTACTCCACCTCGTCCTCGACCAGGCGCACCGCGACCGGCCACGTCTCCGGTCCGACCTGCACCTGTGCCGTGCCCGCGGCCATGAGGTTCTTCCACCAGTTCGGCGCGCCCGGGTTGCCGCCGTTGGAGCCGCAGACCAGCAGGTCGTCGCCGTCGCGGATGAGCATGAGCATGACCGGGCGGGGTTCGCCGGACTTGCGGCCGGGCACGGTCAGGCGGAAGACCGGTTTGCCCTCGAGGGTGGTGAAGCGGGAGCCGCCGAAACGGGTGTAGAGCCTGCCGTGCAGTCGCGCGTAGAACCGCGTCACCGGCCCGAGGCGGGTGCTCGCGAAGTGGTTGAACCGTCCGGTCAGTCGGAGCGGGACGTCGGATTGCTTGTCTGCCATACCTGTTCCTCGTGCCGGTGGCGGTGACGAACCCACCCTACCGACTGCTTGGTAGTTCGTCAGCGTCGTTCGCCTCGGCGGCGGCGCGCACCGCGGGCGGGCGGTGCTCGGGCCGACCGGGGCGTCGTCGCGGCAATCCCCTTGTCCGCCGTCTGTGATCTTGGGATGGTGGGAGGCGTGTTCACTGTGCCGCGCTACGGACAGGCATCGCTGTCCGATCTGTTCCCTTCGCTCCTGGCCGGGTTGGGAATTCCGGGAGAGACGGACCGGCTCGGACTGGGATTGGACGCGCGGCGCGTGTGCGTCCTGCTGATCGACGGGTTGGGCTCCGAACAGTTGGCCGAGCACGCCGATATCGCGCCATTCCTGGCCAGCGCCGATCCCCGGAGCCTGACCGCCGGATTCCCGACCACGACCACCACCAGCCTGACATCCCTGGGTGTCGGCGTGCCGCCGGGGGAGCACGGTCTGGTGGGGTACCTGCTGCGGGTGCCCGGACACGATCGGTTGATGACGCCGCTCAAGTGGGGCCTGTTCGGGGCCGGGCCGAAGGTCGATCTGCTGAAGGAACTGTCCCCGGAGGAATTCCAGCCCCGGGCGACGGTGTTCGAGCGGGCCGCGGCAGCCGGGGTCGCGGTCACCCAGGTCGGGCCGATTTTCCAGGCCGGATCGGGATTGACCCGGGCGGCCTTCCGCGGCAGCGACTTCCGCTTCGACGTCTCCATGGGCGATCTGGTGGACGGCGCGCTCACCGCGCTGCGACAGGGCGACCGCTCCCTGGTCTACGCCTACCACGCCGACCTGGACACCACCGGCCACGTGCGCGGTCCGGGCTCACCGGCGTGGAAATTCGAGCTGACCAATGTCGATCGCGCCGCGCAGGCCATCGCCGAACGACTGCCCGCGGACGCCGCGCTGCTGGTCACCGCCGACCACGGCATGGTGGAGGTCGACGAGCGCATCGACTTCGACACCGATCCGGCCCTGGCCGACGGCGTCGGCGATCTGGGCGGCGAACCCCGCGCCCGCCACGTCTACACCCTGGACGGCGCGGCCCCGGATGTCGCCGCCGCCTGGTCCGAACTCCTCGGCGACCGGTTCGACGTGGTACTGCGCGCGGATGCCATCCAGCGCGGGTGGTTCGGTCCGGTCATCGCTCCGGAGAGTTTCGACCGCATCGGCGATCTGGTCGTGGTGGCCCGCCAGCGCGCGGGCATCGTGCGATCGGCCGTCGAACCGCTGCAATCCGGCATGGTCGGCCATCACGGCTCGCTGACCTCGGCCGAAATGCATGTTCCGCTGCTGGTGTTCCGGCCCTGAACCGACCTCACGGGTCGGATCGGACACCCACGCGTGAATGAGCTTGCACGTTCGTGCA
This sequence comes from Nocardia otitidiscaviarum NBRC 14405, assembly GCF_000308635.1. GTDB lineage: Bacteria > Actinomycetota > Actinomycetes > Mycobacteriales > Mycobacteriaceae > Nocardia > Nocardia otitidiscaviarum. The sequence goes on from NZ_BAGD01000061.1 coordinate 171,118, forward strand.
TAATCATCACATGGTGGATACCTCGGGTGGGCCCACGGTACGGGTCGCGGTAGCCGGTGCGAGCGGATATGCGGGCGGCGAAGTGCTGCGCCTGCTGCTCGGGCATCCAGCCTACCGAGCCGGGCGCCTCGAGATCGGGGCGCTGACCGCGGGGTCGAACGCCGGTACGGCGCTGGGGGAACTGCAGCCGCATCTGCTGCCGCTGGCCGATCGGGTGCTCGCACCCACCACCGCCGACGAACTGGCGGGCCACGACGTCGTCTTCCTGGGACTACCGCACGGCCAGTCGGCGGCCCTCGCGCAGCAGCTGCCGGAGTCGACCGTCGTCATCGACTGCGGGGCGGACTTCCGGCTCACCGACGCGGCGGCGTGGGAGAAGTACTACGGCAGCCCGCACGCGGGCAGCTGGCCCTACGGGCTGCCGGAACTGCCGGGCGGCCGTGCTGCCCTGAGCGGGGCGCGGCGCATCGCCGTACCGGGCTGCTACCCGACCGTGGCGAGTCTGGCGCTGGCCCCGGCCGTGGCCGCCGGAATCATCGAACCGAGCGTGCACGTGGTCGCGGTGACCGGCACCTCGGGGGCGGGGCGCAAACTCGACGTGGGGCTGCTCGGATCCGAGGTGATGGGCTCCGCGCGGGCCTACAACATCGCGGGCGCGCACCGGCACACCCCGGAGATCGCGCAGAACCTGAAGGCCGCCGGGGGCGTCGACGTCACCGTGTCCTTCACCCCCATCCTCGCGCCCATGGCGCGCGGCATCCTGGCCACCTGCACCGCGCCGGTGCGGGTGGACGCCGCCGAGGCCCGCGCCGTGTACGAGAAAGCCTATGCCGACGAGCCTTTCGTACACCTGCTGCCGGAAGGCCGCCTGCCGCAGACCGGTTCGGTGCTCGGCTCCAATGCCGTCACCCTCCAGGTCCAGGTGGACGCCGATGCCGGGGTGCTGGTGGTGGTCGGCGCGATCGACAACTTGACCAAGGGCACCGCGGGCGCCGCGGTGCAATCCATGAATCTGGCCGTCGGATTCGACGAGACCGCAGGACTTTCCACCGTAGGAGTGGCACCGTGACGACATTCGAGAACGGCAAGCTGGTTCGGACCCAGGGCGTCACCGCGCCGCTGGGCTTCCGCGCCGCCGGTATCGCCGCGGGCATCAAGGCCAGCGGCAAGCCGGATCTGGCACTCGTCTTCAGCGAAGGTCCCGAATACGCGGCGGCGGGCGTGTTCACTCGCAACAAGGTGAAGGCCGCGCCGGTGCTGTGGTCGCAGCAGGTGCTCACCGGTGGTCGGCTGCGCGCGGTCATCCTGAATTCCGGTGGCGCGAACGCGTGTACGGGTCCGGGCGGATTCCAGGACACCCACGCCACCGCCGAGGAACTCGCGAAAGCCCTGAGCAACTGGGGCACCGAGACCGGTGCGGGTGAGATCGCGGTCTGCTCCACGGGTCTCATCGGCGACCGGCTGCCCATGGACAAGCTGATTCCCGCCGTCACCGAGATCGTGCACGAGATGGGCGGCGGGCTCTCCGGCGGCGCGGAAGCCGCGCGGGCCATCATGACCACCGACACCGTGCCCAAGGAAGCCGCGTTCCATCACAAGGACAAGTGGAATGTGGGCGGCATGGCCAAGGGCGCGGGCATGCTCGCGCCCTCGTTGGCCACCATGCTGGTGGTGCTGACCACCGATGCCGTGGCCACCCCGGCCCAGCTGGACGAGGCGCTGCGCAAGGCCACCGGCCGCACCTTCGACCGCCTCGACGTGGACGGCTCCTGCTCCACCAACGACACCGTGCTGCTGCTCGCCAACGGCGCCAGCGAGGTCGCGCCGACACAGGCGGAACTCGACGCCGCCGTGCTCGCGATCTGCGACGATCTCGCCGGTCAGCTCATGGCGGATGCCGAGGGCGTCACCAAGCGGGTGCTGGTCACCGTCACCGGGGCGGTGGACGAGGATCAGGCGCTCACCGGTGCCCGCGCCATCGCCCGCGACAGCCTGGTCAAGACGGCGTTCTTCGGCTCGGATCCGAACTGGGGCCGGGTGCTGGCCGCGGTCGGTATCGCGCCGATCGACCTCGACCCCAACCTGATCTCGGTGTCGTTCAACGGAAGTCCGGTGTGCGTCAACGGCACCGGCGCTCCCGGCGCGCGCGAGGTGGACCTGTCCGGGGCGGACATCCACGTGGTCGTGGATCTCGGCCTGGGCGCGGGCGAGGCCACCATTCGCACCACGGACCTCTCGCACGGATACGTCGAAGAGAATTCGGCCTACAGCTCATGAACCCACTGCACGAACAACTCTCGGCGCTGGACAAGGCGCACGTCCTCGCCGACGCGCTGCCCTGGTTGCAGAAGTTCCACGACAAGATCGTGGTCGTCAAATACGGCGGCAACGCCATGGTCGACGACGAACTCAAACGCGCCTTCGCCGCCGATATGGCGTTCCTGCGCACCGTCGGCGTACATCCGGTGGTGGTGCACGGCGGCGGTCCGCAGATCAGTGCCATGCTGACCAAACTCGGACTACAGGGCGAGTTCCGGGGCGGTTTCCGGGTCACCACACCCGAGGTGATGGATGTCGTGCGCATGGTGCTCTTCGGTCAGGTGGGCCGGGAGCTGGTGGGGCTCATCAATGCGCACGGCCCGTACGCCGTCGGCATCTCCGGTGAGGACGCCCACCTGTTCACCGCCACCCGCCGTACCGTCGACGTGGACGGCGTCGCCACCGATATCGGCCTGGTCGGCGACGTCACCTCCGTCAATCCCGATGCGGTGCTGGATCTCATCGGCGCGGGCCGTATTCCGGTGGTGTCCACCATCGCGCCCGATGCCGACGGCGTGGTGCACAACATCAATGCCGACACCGCCGCGGCGGCGCTCGCACAGGGTATCGGCGCGGAGAAACTCGTGGTGCTCACCGATGTCGAAGGGCTGTACACCGACTGGCCCGACCGGTCGTCGTTGACCAGCCGGATCGATACCGCCGAACTCGAGAAGTTGCTGCCGCGCCTCGATGCGGGCATGGTGCCCAAGATGGAAGCCTGCCTGCGCGCCGTGCTCGGCGGGGTGCCGACCGCGCACGTGATCGACGGCCGGGTGCCGCATTCGGTGCTGCTGGAACTATTCACGGGGGAGGGCATCGGCACGATGGTCACCCCGGCTCAGGAGTATGTATGACCAACACAGCCGACCTGCAGCAGCGGTGGTCCACCCTGCTGATGAACAACTACGGCACCCCGAAGGTCGCGCTGGTGCGCGGTGCGGGCGCGGTGGTGTACGACGCCGACGGCAAGCGCTACCTGGACTTCCTCGGCGGTATCGCCGTGAACAGCCTGGGCCACGCGCATCCGGCCATTCTGGAGGCGGTCACCCAGCAGTTGGGCACGCTCGGGCACACCTCGAATCTGTATGCGAGCGAACCGGTGCTCGAGCTCGCCGAGCGGCTGCTCGCGCGCTTCGGCACTGAACACAGCGGGGACGGGCACGGGCGGGCGTTCTTCTGCAATTCCGGCACCGAGGCCAACGAGGCGGCGTTCAAGATCTCGCGGTTGACCGGCCGGACGAAGATCGTCGCCTGCGAGGAGGCGTTCCACGGACGCACCATGGGCGCACTGGCGTTGACGGGACAACCGTCGAAGCGGGCCCCGTTCGAGCCGATGCCGCCCGGCGTGGTGCACGTACCCTACGGCGACGCCGAGGCACTGGCGGCGGCGGTGGACGATCAGACCGCGGCGGTGTTCATCGAGCCCATCATGGGGGAGAGCGGTGTCGTGGTGCCCCCGGCCGACTATCTCGCGCGGGCCCGCGCCATCACCAAACAGCATGGGGCGCTGCTGATCCTGGACGAGGTGCAGACCGGGATCGGGCGCACCGGCCACTTCTACGCGCATCAGGCCGCGGGCATCGTGCCCGATGTGATCACCCTGGCCAAGGGGCTCGGCGGCGGACTGCCGATCGGCGCGGTGCTGGCGCAGGGCGCGGCGGCGGAACTGCTCACGCCCGGCCTGCACGGCACCACCTTCGGCGGCAATCCGGTATGCGCCGCGGCGGCGCTGGCGGTGCTGCGCACCATCGACGAGCAGGATCTGCTCACCCATGTGGAGACGCTCGGCAAGACACTGATCGACGGCATCGACGCCCTCGACCACCCGCTGGTGGACCATGTGCGCGGGGCGGGGCTGCTCATCGGCATCCAACTCACCGACGCGGTGGCGGCGCAGGTCGACGAGGCCGCCCGCGACGCCGGATATCTCATCAATCCCGCCAAACCGAACGTGATTCGGCTCGCGCCGCCGCTGGTGCTCACCGAAACCCAGGCCGATAATTTCCTGTCCGACCTGCCCGGCATCCTCGACGCCGCGCAGGCCAAGGCGAAGGGGACCCCACAGTGACCATCCGGCATTTCCTGCGCGACGACGACGTCACGCCCGCCGAACAGGCCGAAATCCTCGCTCTCGCCGCGGAACTGAAGCAGAACCCGCAGGGCCGCAAGCCCTTGGCGGGGCCGCGCGGGGTGGCGGTGATGTTCGAGAAGAACTCCACCCGCACCCGGTTCTCCTTCGAGATGGGTATCGCCCAGCTGGGCGGACACGCCGTCGTGGTGGACGGCCGCGACACCCAGCTGGGCCGTGAGGAAACCCTCGCCGACACCGGGCGGGTGCTCTCCCGCTACGTGGAAACCATCGTCTGGCGCACCTTCGAACAGACCCGCCTGGACGAGATGGCCGCAGCCGCAACGGTTCCCGTCGTGAACGCGCTGTCCAACGAGTTCCACCCGTGCCAGGTGCTGGCGGACCTCCAGACGCTGAAGGAGCGCAAGGGCGACCTGTCCGGGCGCAACCTCACCTACCTCGGCGACGGCGCGAACAATATGGCGCACTCGCTGCTGCTCGGCGGCGTCACGGCCGGACTGAACGTCACCATCGCCGCCCCCGAGGGTTTCGAACCGCTGCCGTGGATCGTCGAATCGGCGCGGGCGCGCGCCGCCGAGACCGGAGCCAAGATCGCCCTCACCAACGACCCCCTCGCCGCGGCCGAGGGCGCGGACGCCCTGGTCACCGACACCTGGATGTCCATGGGCCAGGAGAACGACGGCCGCGACCGCGTCGCCCCGTTCCGGCCCTTCCAGGTCAACGCCGACCTGCTCTCCCGTGCCGCACCGGATGTCACCGTCCTGCACTGCCTTCCGGCGCATCGCGGTGAGGAGATCACCGACGAGGTGATCGACGGTCCGCACAGCGCGGTCTGGGACGAGGCCGAGAACCGCTTGCACGCCCAGAAGGCGCTGCTGGTGTGGCTGCTGGAGAAATTCGAGGGCGGTGCGCGGTGAGCGGTGAGCGACGTTCGGCCGCACCCACCCGTTCGGGTGCGGCCATCGCGCGAACACGAGCGGGACGCCAGGCCCGCATCATCGCCATCCTGTCCCAGCACGAGGTGCGCAGCCAGACCGAACTGGCCACCCTGCTCGCGGCCGAAGGTATCGAGACGACCCAGGCCACGCTGTCCCGTGACCTCGACGAACTCGGTGCGGTGAAACTGCGCGCCGCCGACGGCGGTGCCGGGGTGTACGTCGTTCCCGAGGACGGCAGTCCGGTGCGCGGGGTGACCGGCGGGACCGAGCGGTTGTCGAAACTGCTCGGGGATCTGCTGGTCTCCACCGACGCCAGCGGCAATATCGCGGTGCTGCGGACGCCGCCGGGTGCGGCGCATTTCCTCGCCAGTGCGCTGGACCGGGCCGCACTGCCGGAGATCGTGGGAACGATCGCGGGGGACGACACCATCGCCGTCATCGCCCGGGAGCCGATGAGCGGGGCCGAATTGGCCGCCAAGATCGAGCAATTGGCCTGAAACCAAGTTTGATACGGCGGCGCGCTCCGGCGTTCGATCTACGGTGGTCCCATGCCTCTGGATTACGACCGCTACACCATGGAGATCATCACCCAGACCGACCACCTCCGCACCGCCATCGAGAACGCAGATCTGACCACCTCGGTCCCCACCTGCCCGGAGTGGAATCTCGGCCAGCTCGCCCGCCATGTCGGCGGCGGCCAGTGCTGGGCGGCCGCCGCCGTGCAGCGCCGGGTGCAGGAGCCGCTGCCGGAGGACGAGTTCCAGTTCCGGGAGCTGTCGGCATTCGTCGACGAGAAGTCCGCCGATATCGATCCGTGGCTGGGCGAGACGTCGGCTCGGCTGTCCGGCGCGCTGGCCGCGGCGGGCGAGGGGCTGCCGCTGTGGACTCCGGTGCCGGGCGTGCGGTCCAGCGATTTCTATGCGCGTCGGTTCACTCATGAGGCACTCGTGCATCGCGCCGACGCCACCCTCGCCGTCGGCGCGGAGTTCGCGGTGGAGCCGGATCTCGCGGCCGACGCCATCGACGAATGGTTGGAGCTGTGCTCGTTGCCCGATCTGCTCGAGCAGCGCCCGCGAGTCCGGGAACTGTTCGGCCCGGGCCGTACCCTGCACCTGCACGCCACCGATGCGCCGGAGGAGCTGGAAGCCGAATGGGTGATCGACCTGACCGGTGCGGGCATCACCTGGCGGCGGGCGCACGAGCGCTGCGCGGTGGCGGTGCGGGGGCCGCTGACCGAGCTGCTGCTCGTCATCTACCGGCGGCGCACGCCGGAATCGGCCGCGATCGAGGTCCTCGGTGACGGTGAGCTGTTCACCGGCTGGCTCGACCGCGTCGCCTTCGGATGAGGGGGCCGCGAGACAACGCGCTACCCTGGACCGACATGGACCCCAACCTGTTGTCGGTGTACACCGGTCTGGCCGTGGGATTGGTCGTGGATACCCTCTACGGCATCGTCAGTGGACTCTCATCCGTCCTACCCCGCTGAGCGTGTCCGTGCCCACCGAACTGCTCGATGATCTCGGTGCGCCGGTTCCGCTGCGGCGGCCGGTGCGGCGCGTGGTGTCGTTGGTCCCCTCCTTGACCGAGGCGATCGCGGTCACCTGCCCGAATCTGCTGGTGGGCGCTACCGATTGGTGTACGCATCCGCCCGATCTGCCGGTCGAGCGTGTCCGGGGCACCAAGAACCCGAACGTGCGTCGAATCGGTGTGATCGCACCGGATGTGGTGGTGTGCAATCAGGAGGAGAACCGGCGCATCGACGTCGAGCGTTTGCGGGGTATGGGAATCGCGGTGTGGGTGACCAGGATTCGGACGCTGGAGGAGGCATTCTCGTCCCTGGAACGGCTTTTCGGACTGCTGCTCGACGCCGGAAATCCGGAATGGCTCGTGCGCGCACGCGCGCAATGGTCGACGCCGCCACCGGAAACGCTGCGCGACGCGGTGATTCCGGTGTGGCGTGATCCCTGGATGGTCGTCGGGCGCGACACCTTCACCGGCGATATCGCTCGGCGGCTGGGGCTGCGACTCGTGCACGCGGATCGGCCGGAGCGCTATCCCACCCTGTCGGAGCGGGAACTCACCGCCGGTGTCGAACTCGCCGTACTTCCCGACGAGCCGTACGTGTTCACCGAAACCGATGGGCCGGAGGCATTTCCGGGTATCCCGGTGGCCCTGGTGGAGGGGCGCGCCCTCACCTGGTACGGCCCCTCGCTCGCCACCGCGCGGCAGCGGCTCGACGCGCGGTTGGCGCAGGCGTTTCGGGTCTGATCAGGCGCCGATGGCACGGGCCAGATGCGGCCAGGAGTCGTGCAGGTCCGTTTGGAACTGGCCCCAGGTGTGCGATCCGGCGGAGCGGTCGACGTGGATCGGTGTCATACCCTGCCGTGACAGGTGCGCGGCGAACGCGGCGGTGCACGAACTGGCGATGGCTTCGACGACGGGGGAGGGCAGGCCGTTGCGGTCGATGACACCGGGCACGCCGGACGCGGCCGACAGGTAGACCATCTTACCGCGCAATCGCTCCGCGTGCAGATACGGATCATGCGCACGCCACACCTCGCCGCCGGGCACACCCCACATATTCGCCGGATTGCCGCCGCCGCGCAGCACCACCGCACCGGCCATCGCCACCCCGGCGGCGTCGGAGGTCCACGGGCACCCGCTGTAGGAGGCGACCGCGCTGTACCGGTCACCCGCCTGGATAGCCAGGTCGATCGCCGAACCCGCGCTCATGGACACCCCGGCGATGGCATTGCGGCCACTCGTCGCGAACCGGGCGTCGACCGCGGCCGGCAACTCACCGGTGAGATACGTCTGCCACTTGTTGCGCCCCGCGATAGGGTCGTCGGCGATCCAATCGGTGTACAGGGTGAACGCGCCCCCGATCGGCATCACCACATTCACGTTCTTGTCGGCGAAGAACTCCCTGACATCGGTGTCGTCCCACCAGGAGATCCCGTCCTGACCGCCACCCGCGCCGGTGAGCAGGTACAGCGTCGGCGCACCGGCGTGCGCGGCGGGAATCACCCGATTGGAGACGACGCGGTCCATGGCGGGGGAGTACACGTCCAGCACCGTGGTCTCGGCCAGCTCCGGAGCCGCCGCGGCGGGCCGGACGGCGACCACGGTCGCGGCGACCGCACACACCAGCAGCAACCAGATTCTCGAAGCACTCACTCTTCCGTTGTACCAACCGCCGCAATGGAATTCCCGGGGTTTATGGTGCCTGCGGTCGCGGTGCTTGGTGCCGTGTTGGAGGTGTTGCGGGCGACGGCGGCGTGGAGGACCGGAGCTGCCGGGTGCTGTGGTTCGGGACCCCGGTTATGAATGGGCTTGCATCGTCATGCATAATCATTTGCAGGACGACGGAGCGGGCCGCGGCGCAGGGAGCCGGAGGCGGACGCGGCCGGTCGGCACAGACTCATACGCACTAATCGAGGAGCACACGGACTATGACCAAGCGCGTCGTACTCGCCTACTCGGGCGGGCTGGACACCTCCGTTGCCATCAGCTGGATCGGCAAGGAGACCGGTGCCGAGGTGATCGCGGTCGCGATCGACCTGGGCCAGGGCGGCGAGGACATGAACGACGTGCGCCAGCGCGCCCTCGACTGCGGCGCCGTCGAATCCATCGTGGTCGACGCGCGCGACGAGTTCGCCACCGAGTACTGCCTGCCGACCATCCAGGCCAACGCCCTCTACATGGGCCGCTACCCACTGGTCTCGGCCATCTCCCGGCCGCTCATCGTCAAGCACCTGGTCGAGGCCGCCGAGTACCACGGCGCGGACACCGTCTCGCACGGCTGCACCGGCAAGGGCAACGACCAGGTGCGCTTCGAGGTCGGTATCGGCGCGCTCGCCCCCGATCTGAAGGTCATCGCCCCGGTCCGCGACTACGCCTGGACGCGCGAGAAGGCCATCGAGTTCGCGGGTGAGAACAACCTGCCGATCAACGTGTCCAAGAAGTCGCCGTTCTCCATCGACCAGAACCTGTGGGGCCGCGCCGTCGAGACCGGCTTCCTCGAGGATCTGTGGAACGCCCCCACCAAGGACGTCTACGACTACACCGTCGACCCGACCGTCAACTTCGAGGCCCCCGACGAACTCATCGTCACCTTCGACAAGGGTGTCCCGGTCGCCATCGACGGCCGCCCGGTCACCATGCTCGAGGCCATCACCGAACTGAACAAGCGGGCGGGCCGCCAGGGCGTCGGCCGCCTGGACATGGTCGAGGACCGGCTCGTCGGCATCAAGAGCCGCGAGATCTACGAGGCCCCCGGCGCCATCGCCCTCATCACCGCCCACCAGGAGATGGAGGCGGTCACCATCGAACGCGAGCTGGGCCGCTACAAGCGCCAGGTCGAGCAGCGCTGGGGCGAGCTGGTCTACGACGGCCTCTGGTACTCCCCGCTCAAGCGCGCCCTCGACGCCTTCGTCGCCGAAACCCAGCAGCATGTCTCCGGCGACGTGCGCATGGTGCTGCACGGCGGCAATGTGGTCGTCAACGGCCGCCGCTCCGACGAATCCCTCTACGACTTCAACCTCGCCACCTACGACGAGGGCGACACCTTCGACCAGTCCCTGGCCAAGGGCTTCGTCCAGATCCACGGCCTGTCCTCCAAGGTCGCCGCCCGCCGCGACCTCGGCAAGAAGTAGCCTCGAACCCGGGGATCACCCCGGAAGGAGGCCGCCGTGCGGACCGACGACGACAACTGGGATATCACCGAGAGCGTGGGTGCGACGGCCCTCGGGGTCGCGGCCATGCGGGCGGCGGAGAGCCGCCGCCCGGACGCGCTGTTCCACGACCCCTACGCGGAGGTCCTGGTGACCGCCGTCGACTCGCCGGTCTGGCAGCGCATGGGTCGCGGCGACTACGAGGACTCGGTCGCCGAGGCCCTGACCCAGCTGTGGAGTTTCGTGGTGGCGCGGACGCTGTACTTCGACGAGTACTTCCGCGCCGCCGCGGACGCCGGTATCCGGCAGTTCGTGATCGTGGCGGCCGGGCTCGACGCGCGCGCCTACCGCCTCGAGTATCCCGCCGGCACCACGGTATTCGAGATCGATCAGCCGAAGGTGCTGGAGTTCAAGGCGAAGACACTCGCCGCCTACGACGGTGAACTGACCGTGCGGCGGCGCACGGTGGCCGCCGACCTGCGGCAGGACTGGCCGAAGGCGCTGCGGGACAGCGGTTTCGACCCGGCCCGGCCCACCGCGTGGCTGGCCGAGGGGCTGCTGCGCTACCTGCCCGCCGATGCGCAGGACCGGCTGCTCGGCGATATCGTCGCGCTGAGCGTGCCCGGGAGCCGGGTGGCGCTCAACATGTCCGGCGAACGGTCCGAGCGGGCCTACGCACTGGACCGCGAACGTACCCGGTTCATGGCCGAACAGGGTGTGCACGTGGACGTGCACCAGCTGTGGTATCCCTTCGAGGGCCGCAACCACCCGGTGGACTGGTTCCGGCAGCGGGGCTGGGTCGTCACACCCGGCGACCCGCGCGAAGTCCTCGCCCGCCACCGCCGCGACGTCGATTCCGAACTCACGGCCGACGAAATGGCCAGGCACATACTCATGACAGCGATCCACCCGTGACCACGATCCGACCCGGAGGAGACAGCACACGATGACCGAGCAGCACGGCACGAACGAGGGCGCGCTCTGGGGTGGTCGGTTCGCGTCGGGGCCCGCGGCGGCCATGGCGGCGCTGAGCAAGTCGACGCATTTCGACTGGGCGCTGGCCCCCTACGATGTGCGGGCGTCGAAAGCCCATGCGCGCGTGCTGCACAAGGCGGGGTTGCTGTCCGACGGCGACCTGGACGGCATGCTCGCGGGCCTGGACCGCTTGGCCGCCGATGTGGCATCGGGGGCGTTCGGACCGCTGGAATCCGACGAGGACGTGCACGGCGCGCTGGAGCGCGGACTGATCGAGCGGGTCGGCGCCGAACTCGGTGGCCGACTGCGGGCCGGGCGGTCGCGCAACGACCAGGTCGCCACGCTGTTCCGGATGTGGCTGCGGGACGCGGTGCGGCGCATCGCTTTCGGCGTCCTCGAGGTGGTGGACGCGCTGGTCGCACAGGCGGCCGCGCATCCGGACGCGGTGATGCCGGGCAAGACCCATCTGCAGGCCGCACAACCGGTGCTGCTGGCGCATCACCTGCTGGCGCACGCACATCCGCTGCTGCGCGATATCGAGCGGCTGCGTGACTTCGACAAGCGGGCGGCGGTGTCGCCGTACGGATCCGGGGCACTCGCCGGATCCTCGCTCGGGCTGGACCCGGAAGCCATTGCCGCCGACCTGGATTTCGACGCCGCCGCGGCCAACTCCATCGACGCCACCTCCGCCCGGGACTTCGCGGCCGAGGCCGCCTTCGTGCTCGCCATGATCGCGGTGGATCTGTCCCGGATGGCCGAAGAGGTGATCATCTGGAGCACACCGGAATTCGGGTACGTGACCCTGGCCGACGCCTGGTCCACCGGATCGTCCATCATGCCGCAGAAGAAGAATCCGGACGTCTCCGAGCTCACCCGCGGCAAGGCGGGCCGCCTCATCGGCAACCTCACCGGCCTGTTGGCCACCCTGAAGGCGCAGCCGCTGGCCTACAACCGGGACCTCCAGGAGGACAAGGAACCCGTCTTCGATTCGGTGGCGCAGCTGGAACTGCTGCTGCCCGCCATCGCTGGGCTGGTCTCCACCCTGACCTTCCACACCGACCGCATGGCCGAACTGGCCCCCGCCGGATTCACCCTCGCCACCGATATCGCCGAATGGCTGGTCCGCCAGGGCGTTCCGTTCCGCGTCGCGCACGAGGCCGCCGGGGCATGCGTGCGCGCCGCCGAGGCGCGCGGCGTCGGCCTGGACGGACTCACCGACGCCGAGTTCGCCGCCGTCGACCCGGCCCTCACCCCCGCCGTGCGCGAGGTGCTGACCGTGCAGGGCTCCATCGCCTCCCGCAACGCCCGCGGCGGCACCGCGGGCGTTCAGGTCGCGAAACAACTCGACGAGGTGCGCGCCACCGCCGCCGCCCACCGCGACTGGCTGAGCTGACGCCCGGCCCCGCGCGACCGACCGGCGGTGCCGGGCGGTGCCTGCGCGCCACTCTCTCCCGCGACGCGGCTGGCGGAGGTGGCCGGTTCGCTGGCTGGGGTGCGCCGTCGCGGGCGGGATACGCTCCCGGGCATGACTCTGCTGTTTCTGGCGCTGGCCATCGCCTCCGAGGTGACCGCGACGGTGTCGCTGAAGTTGTCGGAGGGATTCACCAAGCCCGTGCCGTCGACCATCGTGGTCATCGGCTACGGGGCGGCGTTCTACTGCCTGTCGCAGGCGTTGAAGCGCGGAATGCCGGTCGGGGTGGCGTACGGCATCTGGGCGGCGGTGGGTGTGGTGGCGGTGGCGGTGATCGGGGCGCTGTTCCTGAACGAGAAGCTCACCCTGGTACAGGTCGGCGGCATCGGGCTGGTGATCGCGGGCGTGCTGGCGCTGGAACTCGGCGGCGCGCACTGACGGCCGAGACGCATTGGCATACAGCTGTTCCGGACACACCCGGCGGTCATCCGGCGACGTCGACGGCCATGTGATGATCCACCGCCGGACATGTGCTGACCCGGCGGCGTGGCGGAAGTGGTCAGTCCTGTACGCGCACCGCGTATCCCGCGTCGGCCAGCGCCTGTAGTACGTCGTCCCGGTGCGCCGCGCCGCGCGTCTCGAGTGTCAGCGCCACCTCCACCTCGTCGACCGCGAGCCAGGACCCGGTGCGGGAGTGCACCACATCCAGCACGCTGGCCCCGGTGCGTCCGACCGCCCCCAGCAGGGCGCCGAGGCTGCCGGGGCGGTCCGAGATCGTCACGCGCAGCGCGAGGTAGCGGCCCGCGGCGCTGAGACCGTGCCCGACCACGCGGGTGAGCAGCAGCGGGTCGACATTGCCGCCCGACAGCACCGCGCAGACCGGCCCGCGTAGCTCGAGCTCCTCGGGCAGACAGGTCATCAGCGCCGCCACCGCCGCGGCACCGGCCGGTTCCACCAGCAGCTTGGCCCGTTCCAGGCAGAGCAGGAGGGCACGCGACAGCGCGTCCTCGTCCACCGTGAGAATGGTCGTCCCGTGTTCGGCCACATGGGCGAACGGCACCGCCCCGGGCAGACCCACGGCGATTCCGTCGGCCATCGTGGTCATGCGATCCAGCGGCACCGGTCGGCCCACCGCGAGCGAGCCCGGCCAGGCGGCGGCTTCGGCCGCCTGCACCCCGATCACCCGGACCTGCGGGGCGAGATGGCGCAGCGCCACCGCGATCCCCGCCAGCAGCCCGCCGCCGCCGGTCGGCACCACCACCGTGCCCACGTCCGGCATCTGGTCCAGGATCTCCAGCGCCACGGTCGCCTGCCCGGCCACGATATCGGGATGGTCGAACGGGTGGATCAGGGTAGCTCCGGTCTGCGCCGCGAAATCCAGTGCGGCGGTGAGAGCTTCGTCGATGGTCTCGCCGACCTGGTGCACGGTCGCCCCGTAGGCCCGGGTGGCCACCAGCTTCGGCAGCGACGCGCCGACCGGCATGAAGACGGTGGATTCGATACCCAGTGAGGTGGCCGCCCACGCCACACCCTGGGCGTGATTGCCCGCGCTCGCGGCCACCACGCCGCGCGCCCGCTCGTCCGCCGGCAGATTCGCGATGCGGTTGTAGGCCCCGCGCGGTTTGAACGACCCGGTGCGTTGCAGATTCTCGCATTTCAGCCGCACCTCCACGCCGGTGCGCTCCGACAGCACCCGCGACGCCACCAGCGGCGTCCGGCGCACCACGGGGGCGAGGAGTTTCGCCGCGTCCTCGATACGTTCCACGCTGACCAGATCCATGGCCGCCATGCTGCCAGCCGGGTGTGGCGTGCGTCGCGCCGGGCACCGATATCCGCCCCGGCCGCCACGGGTTGGCCACATGGTAGCCATACCAAGGCCGCGGTGCGCGGAATAGAGTAATTGGTCCTTGTGACCGAACCGACAAAATATGCGCGGCACAGCGTATTAAAGGGCACACGCGCTGAATGCGCTTTCTACTGTCCGAATTACGTACGGTATAGCCATGCAGCTTTCCCGGTTCACCGATCTCGGACTCCGGGCGATGATGCGCCTCGCGGTCAGCAGCGAAGCCGATACCCGTGTGACAGCGAAACTGGTTGCGAGACAGGTCAATGCCTCGGAGCACTATGTCGCCAAGGCCGTCTCGCGGCTTGCCGAACTCGGCTTCGTCGCCTCCCATCGCGGGCGCTCCGGCGGTATTTTCCTCACCGATGAAGGACGCGCCGCGACCGTGGGCGCGATAGTCCGCGGTCTCGAGGGAGATGCCGAAGTCGTCGAATGCCTCGGCGAGCATCCGTGTCCATTGGCGAGTAATTGCCGTTTGCGACATGTTCTCCGGAATGCGCAGGAGGCGTTCTATCGGGAGCTCGACCATTACACGCTCGCCGATCTGGTGACCGCCCGGACCGTCGAACTGCTGCATCTGTCGGCCACTCCGGCAGTCGACCGCTAGCACGAGGAGACAGCATGACGACCGCAATGGATCCGGCCCTGGACGTCGTTCCGGAACTGGAACCCGAACACGCGGCGATGATCCGGGCGACCCTGCCGCTGGTGGGCGCCCGGATCGACGAGATCACCCCACTCTTCTACCGCAAGATGTTCACCGCCCACCCGGAGCTCATTCGCGACCGCTTCAACCGGGGCAATCAGGCGCAGGGCGCGCAGCAGCGCGCACTCGCCGCCTCCATCGCCACCTATGCCACCCATCTGGTGAATCCGGACCTGCCGCATCCGCGCGAACTGCTCTCCCGCATCGGGCACAAGCATGCCTCGCTCGGGGTCACCGCCGACGAGTACGCGATCGTGCACGAGCATCTGTTCGCCGCCATCGTCGAGGTGCTGGGCGCGGAGGCGGTGACCGCCGAGGTGGCCGCCGCCTGGGATCGCGTGTACTGGCTCATGGCCACCACCCTCATCGACTTCGAGCAGGGGCTCTACCGGGCCGCCGGGGTGGCGGCGGGCGATGTCTTCCGCTGGACCCGCGTGGTCGACCGCGTCGAGGATGCCTCGGGCGTGGTCACCTTCGTCGTCGAAGCCGAGGATCCGACCCGGCCGCTGCCCGATTTCCGTCCCGGGCAATATATTTCGGTCGGTGCGCTGCTTCCCGACGGTGCCCGGCAGTTGCGTCAGTACAGCCTGGTCAACGCGCCCGGCACGGGCAGGCTGGCGTTCACCGTGCGCCGGGTGGCGGCCGAGCGGGGCACACCGGAGGGGGAGGTGTCGTCGTGGCTGCACCGCCATGCCGCGGCGGGCACCCGCCTGGAGGTCACGCTGCCGTTCGGCGACCTCACCCTCGACACCGCGGCCACCACGCCGGTGGTGCTCATCTCCGCCGGGGTCGGCGTGACACCCATGGTCGGCATGCTGGAGTATCTGGCCGCCACGAGGTCCACCCGGCGCACCGTGGTGCTGCACTGCGATCGCTCGGCCGCCACGCATCCGCTGCGCGACCGCGTCCGGGCGCTCACCGCCGACCTGCGCGACGCCGACTACCGCACCTGGTACCAGGCCGAGGGGCAGACCTTCGACCTCGCCGAGGTGGCACTGCCCGCCGACGCCGACTACTACCTCTGCGGCGGCACCGGATTCCTGCAAGCGGTGCGTGCACAGCTGCTGGCGGCCGGAATCCCGGCCGGGCGCGTGCATTTCGAACTGTTCGCCCCCAATGACTGGCTGCTGGACGCATAGTCGGGCGATCATCGCGAGTTCGGAAACGACGATCCGACGGTGCATCCACCGCATGGTTACTGACCTGCGTTAATGTCCGCAACCGTGTGGAAATCCGGGATGATTCTCGCGATGCTGCCGTGCGCGCTCGCCATCGCGGCCCCCGCGGCGGCGGTGCCGCCCCTGACTGGTGTGGCGGTGCCGCCTGCGGCTGTGGTGCCGCCTCCGGCCGCGCCGCCGGTGGTGGGTGGCTGCGCCGAGGGCGACTTCCGCTGGACCGCCGTACACGGCGGCATCGACATGACGCCCAAGCCGATGACCTTCACCTCGGTCGGATCGCTGCGGGACTGCGTCGGGTGGCCCGGTATCACCGGCGGCACCTTCACCGGCGTGCACGAGGCGTGGTCGGACTGCATGCATCCCGCGGACGGTCCGATCACCGTGCACATCACCTGGTCCAACGGTGCGGTGAGCACCGTGTGGGGATGGTGGCCGGTGACCATGGCCCAGCCCAGCGTGGGTGAGCTGGAGATCGTCGCCGGTCCGGGTGCGGGCGGGCGGGTCCGGATCACGGCGGGCTACGAGATGATGACACCGGAGATGGTCATGGGCTGCCTGGGCCCCGGCGTGCGGACCGGCGTCGGCTGGGTGCGGGCCGCCATGCTCGGTTGACGCTTTTCCTGTTCGTGACATGGACGACCGAGAAAACCAACATGCGCCGCCTAGCGTGGCGCCATGCCCGCACGACGACACACCGCCCTGCTGGCCACGCTGGTGGCCGGTGCACCGGGCCGCCCCCGCATCATCCTGAGTGACCTGCGGCGGCTCATTCTGGACGGGGCGGCGCCGCCGGGCACTCTCATCCCGCTCCGCGAGGTGGCGGAACTCTTCGGCGTCAGCCACATTCCGGTGCGGGAGGCGCTCGCGACCCTCATCGGGGAGGGGCTGGTCGTACACGAACCCGGCCTGGGGTACTCCGTGGCCCGGCTGACGCCCGCGGAGCTGCGCGAAATCTATGTGGTGCGACAGACATTGGAGACCGCGTCTCTCGTCGCCGCGGCCACCAATGCCAGCACTGCCGAGCGCACCGCCCTCATCGACGCGAATGCGCTACTGGAACAGTCGCTTCGAGACGGCGACGCGATCGCCTACCATCGCCATTCCCGCACCTTCCACACCGCGCTCACCCGCCCCTCGCGCATGTTCCGGCTGCTGCACATGCTCGAATCCGCGTGGAATGTCACCGAACCCGTGCAGCCCATGGTGCACGTGAGCGCGGCCGACCGCCTGCGCCTGCACAGCGACCACACCGTCATGCTCGACGCCTTCCTGTCCCGCGACGTCGATCGGCTGCTGCTCGCCGCCGAACAGCATCACAAGCGTCTCGAACAGGTCATCGCGACCCTGCCGACCGATACGGGCCTGCTGGCACCGGATGAGCGCTCGGCGTAAGGGTTTCTACCCCCGCGATCGGGCCGCGTGGTCCGCGATCTCCAGCACCCGTGCCAGCCACGGGGTGTGGGCCTCGGGGGAGTGGGTGAGCGCGGCCCGGAGCTGGTCCGGGCGCAGCCAGGTGAGGTTCTCCACCTCGTCCGGATTCGGTTGCGGCGCAAAGCCGTCGAGCCGACCGACGAGCACGTGGTCGAACTCGAATTCGACGCGCCCGGTTCCGGGGTCGGTCGCCTGATAGGTGAAGGTGCCCACCTCGGCGAGGTCGGCCGCCACACCCAATTCCTCGTGCAACCGCACCGCCGCGGCCTCGGCCACCGGCTGTCCGGGGGCGGGATGGCCGCAGCAGGTATTGGTCCACAGCAGCGGGAAGCGCGTCTTCACCGCGGCCCGCTGCTGGAGGAGCATTCGCCCGGCGGCGTCGAAGAGCATGACCGAGAACGCGCGGTGCAGCCGCCCCGGTGCGGTGTGCGCCTCCGCCACCGGGCAGGCCCCGATCGCCCGGCCGCGCTCGTCGACGAGTTCGACGGGCAGGGCTTCGCGATCGGTGGCCGCGCCGAGGCCGGGGGATTCGAGGGTCACCTACCCACCTTATCGGCGGCGATCAGCAGGTATTGGAAGCTACCCTCCCGGTAGGCGGTGAGGAACGGCTTCTCCACACCGGTGGCCAGCTCCGAATGGGTGCGCAGGTCCCAGTACGGAATGGTGGCGGGGGTGAGGTCGGTGACCGCGATGGGCACCAGATTGTTGGCGGCGAGCGCCTTGAAGTACTCGCTGCGCGGATGGATATTGCACCCGTAGTGGGCGTCGATCCAACTCACCGAGGCCGAGCGCCCGCCGGTCACGTCATTGGAGCAGCCGGTGATCACCACATAGCGCCCGCCCGGTTCGAGCAGCCGGGTGAACTCCGCGAACAATTCGAACAGGTCCACATACATGGTGGTCTCATTGGTCCAGATGCCGCGCATGGACCCGGCCTCGAAACCGGTGTGCAGCATATTGGCGAAGTGGAACCGTACCTTGTCGGTGACGCCGCGCTCGCGCGCCTGGTCGTTGGCGAATCCGGCCTGGTACTCGGAGATGGTCACCCCGTCCACGGCGCAGCCGAACCGCTGATTGGCCATGAAGCTGGTGCCGCCCCGCCCGGATCCCCCGTCCATCAGCCGGTCGCCGGGCCGCACGTCGCCGAGGTGGTCGAGCAGCAGATCGGCCTGTGCCGTCTCCAGCCGGTGCAGTTCCCGGACGAGGCGTTCCTGCCGGGTCTCCTCCGGTCCCTCGATGACCGACCAGTCCGGCTCGCCGACCCCGTAATGGTGGTGGTACAGCCCGTCGACCTCGCCGAGTTTGGTGTTCACCCGATCGTCGTTGGGATTGTCGTTCCAATACGCGGCGACCGATCGCTGGAAGTCGGTGCGCAGGACGGGGCTGTTGTCGGCGTCGTGATGGAGCATGGTCATGGCAGATCATCCTCTCGGTGGAGACTACGTGCGATGGGCGCACGGGGAACGCGTACGCCGCACGGGCGAACGCGCTGTCGGGCTGGTGGCGCTGGCTGCGAAACGGCTGGAGCGCTTCGACTTGGAGCCGATGCGCGCGGCTGTCGATCAGTCGGTCTGCCGGGCGACCAGCACGTTGTCGAGAATGCCGAGGGCATCGGGTACCAGGACCGCCGCCGAGTAGTAGCAGCTCACCAGGTAGGAGATGAGCGACTGGTCGTCGATGCCCTTGAAACGCACGTTCAGACTCGGCTCGTACTCGTCCGGGATTCCGGTCTGGTGCAGGCCGATCACGCCCTGGTCCTTCTCACCGGTGCGCATGGCGAGAATCGAGGTGGTCTGAGTGTCGCTGACCGGCAGCTTTCCGCACGGGAAGATCGGCACCCCTCGCCATGCGGGCACTCGGTGCCCGTCGACCTCCACCGGATCCGGATAGATACCGCGCTTGCTGCACTCCCGACCGAAGGCCGCGATGGCCTTGGGATGTGCCAGGAACAGTCTGGTGCTGCGCCGCATGGACAGCAGTTCGTCCATATCGTCGGGCGTCGGCGGACCGGATTCGGTGTAGATGCGCTGCTTGAGATCGCAGTTGTGCAGCAGCCCGAAATCCGGATTGTTGACCAGGTCGTATTCGCGACGCTCGTAGAGGGCCTGGATGGTCAGTCGCAGCTGCTGTTCGACCTGATCCATCGGGTCGTTGAACAGATCCGCGACCCGGGTGTGCACCCGCAGCACCGTCTGCGCCAGGCTGAGTTCGTATTCGCGCGGTGCGGCGTCGTAGTCGACGAAGGTGCCGTCGAGCAGTGGTTCACCGGAATGGCCGGAGGAGACATTGATCTCGGCCTCGCCGTATTTGTTCTGCGGGCGTTGTGCGGAGGCGGCCACGGCCGCGAGTCGATCGCGCAGCGGTGGTGCGTTGTCGAGCAGTTCCTGGAAGTCGGCGCGGGGCAGCGCCAACAGCGTGACGGGAGTGACGGTCTTCAGGGTGACCGGCCAGATGGCATTCGGGTCGGTCAACATCCGATCGCCGAAATAGTCTCCGCCCGACAGCATTCCGACCTTGGTGTGTTCGCCGAACTCGCCGGTGCCGTGTTTGGCGACCTTGCCGTGCACGATCAGCAGCAATTGGTCCATGGGATTGCCGAATTCGGCGATGACCGTATCGGGTTCGAGATCGCGCTGCTCGAAGCGGCGCGCCATGGCACCGAGGATCTCCTCATCGTCGAAATCATGCAATTGCGGCATTTCGGTCAGTTCCTCCGGAATGACGCGTGCCTTGCCGCCGTCGATGAGGAATTCCACCTCGCCATTGCCGACGGTGTAGGTCAGCCGCCGGTTGACCCGGTAGATACCGCCTTTCACCTGCACCCACGGCAGCGATCGGGTGAGCCAGCGCGAGCTGATGCCCTGCATCTGGGGTTCGGATTTGGTGGTGTGCGCCAACTGGTGGGCGGCGCCGGTGCTGAGGCTCTTCCGGCCGTTGGTCTCGGCCTGGACGGGCATTTCTATGGTCATGCTGAAGTCCTCACCCTCGAATTGCCGCCTGGGCGCGACGGCCGGTGATGGTCACGGCGATATAGCAGGCGGTAGCTGCCCGCGAATTAGTCGGTGTGAGTGAAATGACATGCGCGACAGTGCGTTCCAGCGATTCGATGGTAGATCGCCGACTCGGCGAGCCGCAGCGGAATGCGGGAATAATCCTGTGCCCGCAGTTTCATGACGTGTGCCGCAATTTCGACGCGGCCGCATGAATACCGTCCGGGATAGTTCCAGGGCGGCAAATTCCTTCACTCGTGTAGGACGCGCCGGTGGCCGCATGGCGCTGCTCACAGCGCCCACGAAGTAGGCTGACCATGTGACAAGCTCGTCTGAACGCGTTGGGGCGGGTGACGCAGGTCACGTCGAGGTATGTCTGGGAGAAGTCGTGAAATTCAATTCCAAGTCCGTCGTGGGGCCCGTGCAGCGGCTGGTCGCCACCGCGCAGAACGGGCTCGAGGTGATCCGGTTCGGGGGGCTGGCGCACGACATCGAATCGTCGCCGTACGAGGTCGTCGAGCGGAAGCGCATGTATCGCCTGCGCCATTACTTCCCCGACAGCAGCGCGCCGGGCCGCCCGGTCGCGGTGCTGGTGCCGCCGCTCATGGTGAGCGCCGAACTGTGGGACGTGAATGCCGCCGACGGCGCGGTGGGAATTCTCGACGCCGCCGGAATCGACTGCTGGGTGGTGGATTTCGGATCCCCGGCGGTGGAAGAGGGTGGCTGGCAGCGGGATCTGGCCGACCACGTGCTGGCCGTGAGCGCCGCCATCGACACCGTCGCCGAGATCACCGGGCGCGCGGTGCATCTCATGGGCTACTCCCAGGGCGGCATGTTCGCCTACCAGGCCACCGCCTATCGCGGCGGGAAGGACGTCGACAGCATCGTCACCTTCGGCAGCCCGGTCGACATCGTGGCCGGGATGCCGCTGGGACTGCCGCACGGGTTGGCCGCCGATGTCGCGCAGTTCCTCGCCGACCATGTGCTCACCCGACTGCCCATCACCGACTCCATGGTGCGGTTGGGTTTCCAGGCCCTCGACCCGGTGAAGACGGCGCGGGCGCGGCTGGACTTCCTGCGTCAGCTGCACAACCGCGAGGCGCTGCTGCCCAAGGAGCGGCAGCGTCGCTTCCTGGAGGCCGAGGGGTGGCTCGGCTACCCCGGTCCGGCGCTCACCGACCTGCTCGAGCAGTTCGTCCAGCACAATCGAATGATGCTGGGCGGTTTCGTTATTCGCGACCAGCCCATTTCCCTGGCGGATATCGAATGCCCGATCCTGGCCTTCGTCGGCGAGGTCGACGACATCGGCCAGCCCGCCGCGGTGCGCGGCATCAAGCGCGCCGCGCCCAATGCCGAGGTCTACGAGGCATCCCTGGTCGCCGGACACTTCGGCCTGGTCGCCGGCAGCACCGCCACCGCCCGCACCTGGCCGCTGGTGCGCGACTGGGTGCGCTGGGCGGACGGCCACGGCGAGCTCCCCGCCGACATCGCGCCCATGGCCGAGCATGTGGCGCGCAACGGACAGCGGTCGACCCTGACCCGGGTGGTGCACGCCGCGGCCACCCTGGCCGAGGCCGGAACCAGCATCGGCAAGACGCTCGAGACCGTGGCGAGCAATTCGCTGCGCGGATCGGTGGAGCTCACCGGGGAGGCGGCGCGCGCCCTGCCGCGCCTGACCCGCCTCGGCATGATCCAGTCGCACACCCGAATCTCGCTGGGTCGCCTGATGGACGAGCAGACGCGGCGCGCACCGCAGCGTGAATGCTTCCTCTTCGACGACCGGGTGCACACCAATACCGCGGTCAACACCCGCATCGACAATGTGGTGCGCGGACTCGTCTCGGTGGGCGTGCGCCCGGCCACCCGGGTCGGCGTGGTCATGGAGACCCGGCCCAGCGCCCTGGTGACCATCGCCGCGCTGTCGCGACTGGGTGCGGTGGCGGTACTGCTCGCGCCCGGCAGCGAACTCGCGCAGGCGGTGGTGCTCACCGACACCAGACTGCTCATCGCCGATCCGGAGAATCTGCGTGACGCCGCCGCGACCGGGCTGCGCACCCTGGTGCTGGGCGGCGGTGAGAGTCGCGGCCTGGACATCCCACTCGGCGGCGATGTGGTGGACATGGAGCAGATCGACCCGGCCGCGGTCGCCCTGCCCGGCTGGTATCGGCCGAATCCGGGGCTGGCGCGCGAGCTGGCCTTCGTCCTGGTGACCGGGACCGGTGACCGCTTCGACGTCAAGTACATCACCAACCACCGCTGGGCGCTGTCGGCCTTCGGTACCGCCACCGCGGCCGATCTGGATCGCCGCGACACCGTGTACTGCCTCGCGCCGCTGCACCATTCGTCCGGATTGCTGGTGAGCCTGGGCGGGGCCATCGCGGGCGGCAGCCGGATCGCGCTGGCGCGGTCGCTGGATCCGGCCCGATTCGCGGAGGAGGTGCACCGCTACGGCGTCACCGTGGTCACCTACACCTGGACCATGCTGCGCGACATTCTCGACGCCGACACCTTCCCGAACGGTCATTCACATCCCATCCGCCTGTTCATCGGCTCGGGGATGCCCGCCGGGCTGTGGCGGCGCACCCAGGAGCGCTTCGCCCCCGCGCGGGTGCTGGAGTTCTACGCCTCCATCGAAGGCGATGTGGTGCTGGCGAACGTGTCCGGGCAGAAGATCGGCTCCAAGGGCCGGCCGGTGCCCGGCACCGCCAAGGTCGAACTCATCGCCTACGACCCCAGGACCGACGAGATCCTGGTCGAGGACTCGGGTTTCGCGCGGCGCTGCGCCGACAACGAGGTGGGCCTGCTCATCGGCACCGCCTCCGATTCGGTGGATCTCTCCCGCGGCGGCCTCCGCGGGGTGTTCGCGCCCGGCGACGCCTGGATGCCGACGGAGAACCTCTTCCGCCGCGACAGCGATGGCGACTACTGGCTGATGGACCGGCGCGACACCGTCATTCACACCCCGCGCGGGCCGGTCTACACCCACCCGATCGTCGATGTGCTCAACGACATCACGGCCGTGGATATGGAAGTGGCGTACGGACTTCCGGTCGGCGACCGCACCCTCGCCGTGGCCGCCCTCAGTGTCCGCGCGGGCTACCGCCTCGAAGCCGAGGATGTCGGCGAGGCCCTGCGCGCCCTGCCCCCGGACCAGCGCCCCGATCTGGTCTACGTGGTCGACGAGATCCCGCGCAGCTCCACCTTCCGACCCTCCACGCGCGCGGTCCAGGCCCAGGGCCGTCCGCGGCCCGGGGACCGGACCTGGTGGTACAACCGGGAATCCGACCGGTACGAGGTGCTGACGGAGGAATTGGCGCAGCGCCTGTACGACTGAGTCCGTCGGCTACACCGTGAAGGCGGTGACCTCCTCGATCACGCGCCGCACCTGGACGTCGGACAGGCCCGGCCAGAGCGGCAGCCGCACCACGGTGCCGGAGAATTCGGCGCTGCGCACACAGGGCACCGGGGTGCGGCCCAGCTTCAGTCCGGCCGGGCTGGAATCCAGCGGTACGTAGTGGAACGGGGCCACGATGCCGCGGTCGGCGAGGTGGCGGATGAGGTCGTCGCGGCGGTCCTCGGTGGGGACCCGCAGGTAGTACAGGTGTGCGGTGTGCTCGCGGTCGGCGGGCACGGTCATCAGGTGAACATCGTTGCGGCGCGCCCAATCCGGCAGTCCGGCGGCGTAGGCGTCCCACACCCGGTGCCGGTTGGCCTGGATGGTGTCGAACTCGGTCAGCTGCGCGTCCAGCACCGCGGCATTGAGTTCGCTGGGCAGGTAGCTGGAGCCGATGTCCTGCCAGGAGTACTTGTCCACCGCGCCGCGCAGGAACCGCGCCCGGTCGGTGCCCTTCTCCCGGATGATCTCCGCCCGCCCCATCAGGATGTCATCGGTGAGCAGCACCGCGCCGCCCTCACCGCAGTGCACGTTCTTGGTGTCGTGGAAACTCAGCGCGCCGACCGTGCCGATGGTGCCCAGCGGTCGCCCCCGCCAGGTGCCGCCGAGGCCGTGCGCATTGTCCTCGATGATGGCGAAGCCGTGGGTGGCGGCCAGGTCCAGCAGCCGGTCCATCTCCGCGCCCACCCCGCCGTAGTGGATGACCACGATGGCCTTGGTGCGCTCGGTGACCACGGCCGCCACCGCGTCCGGATCCAGATTGCCGGTCGCGGAGTCGATATCGGCGAACACCACCGTCGCCCCGCGCAGCGCCATGGCGGTGGCGGTGGAGGTGAAGGCGAAACTGGGGACGATCACCTCGTCGTCGGGCCCGAGTTCCAGCAGCAGCCCGGCCATTTCCAGGGCGTGCGTGCACGAGGTGGTGAGCAGGGCGTGCGGGGCCGCGGTGATGGCCTTCAGCTTGGCGGTGGCCGCGGCGGTGAACCGCCCGTCGCCGTGGCTGTGGTCCGAGGCGAGCACGGCCTCCAGATTCGCCAGCTCCCGGCTCGCCCGGAACGGGCGGCTGAAGATAATGCGTTCGGTGCTCACCGGAGTTCGGTCCCCTCATGGCGGTCGGCGACGGCCCCGGATCGTCCGACCACATGCCGAACGGCAGAGCCCGAGCGTCGAACTCTAACACGGTGGGGCGGCCTGGAATCGGCATCGCCGCCGGTGTCTGGCCGCCGCGCGCGCCCGGGTGCGGTGCGCTTCCGGAGGGCCTGCCTGTAGGGTCTGGAACTCGTGGTGGACAGTGGAATTCTCGGTACGCGGCGTGCGGTGTTCCGGTGGGGGTTCGTCACCTCGATCGGCGTGGTGCTCGGCTATGCGGCGGTGCTGTCGGCCGACGTGCGCCACTTCTACACCGATGACACCGAATCCCAGTACGCCCCACTGTGGGTGATGCTCGGCCGCGCCCTGCGCGAGGGCACCTTCCCGGTCATGGTTCCCGACCAGTGGATGTCGGGCAACTACACCATGGAGGAGGCGGGTCTGTTCAACCCGCCGCAGTTGCTGATCGACCTGATCGCGCCCTCGGTGCCGAATCTGGCCGTGTACGCCACCATCGTGAAGCTGCTCTTCTCCATCCTCGCGGCACTGGGCATCTACCGCGTCTGCCTGGTCTACGGCGCGCGCCCGCAGTGGGCGGCGGTCGCGGGCGTGGCCTTCCCGTTCTCCGGCTTCTTCCTCTTCTTCGACACCGCCAGCTGGATGACCTCGCTCACCGGCACCGCGTACATGCTGCACGCGTGGGCGTCGTCGGTGCGCTACGTGCGCGGGCCCGGCGGGGGCGATGGACCCGGAGGCGGCAGCTCGCGTCACCACGGAGGGGCCCGCCCACGCCGCAGTGGATACGGCGGTCCGATTCCGGTATTCGTCTTCCTGTACCTGGCGATCTCGGTGCAGTACATCTTCCCGGCCGTGGAGGCGGTGCTCATGCTGGCCGCGGTGGCGGTGGGCGAGCTCGTCACGCGGCGCGCCTGGAAGCCGGTGCTGCGGCTGGCGGTGGCGGCGGGCTGCGCGGGCCTGGCCGGACTGCTCACCTTCCTGCCGTCCATGCTCTCGGCCAAGGTGAGCTGGCGCGGTACGGCGCAGATCAATAACGACCAGTTCCTCACGGTGCCCTGGTCGGAATCGCTGAATGCCAGTCTGCCCAGCGCCTATCCGGCGTTCAGCTCGTGGTGGGGCTATGTGCAGCCGCTGCCCATGACCTATATCGCCTGGTTCCTGATTCCGGCGCTGGCCTTCGTGGACTGGCGGCGGGCGCGCGAGCACTGGCGGGAATTCATCTCCATCGCGCTGTTCGCCGTCATGGCGCTCATGTGGACGGCCGGACCGGGCACCATCGGGCCGCTGCGCTGGCCCGCCCGCGTACTGCCCATGCTGGCCATCGGACTGCTGGTGCTGGTGTGCGTGCTGCTGGGCCGGTTCGGCACGGTGCGCGACTGGCGCGGGCGCGGTATCGCGGCCGGGGTGCTGATCCTGCTGCTGTGGGTGCGCACCTTCTCCGCCGACCCGCATCGCATCGGCTGGCATGTGCTCGCGGCGGTGGTGGTCGCGGCGCTGACCGCGGCGGTGGTCGCGCTGGGACGCACCCGCGGTATCGCCGCGGCCTGCCTGCTGACCATCGCCGCCATGTTCCCCATCGCGTTCGTCCAGGTGCGCGCGGTGCAGCCGAATCTCATGTCGTGGAATCTGCCCGCCGACCGGCAACAGGCCATGGCGGCCTTCCCGGATTTCGCGGGCCGCAACATCCAGCTCGGTGATCGCGGCCTGATCGGCCCGGCGGACAAATCGCTCGACCGTGCCTACGGCTCCCTGGTCTTCGGCAACTACGCCAAGGACCTGGAACTGAACTACGTCCAGGGCTACACCCCCAACGGGCACTTCTATTTCGGTGAACTGCTGTGCATGCGCTGGGACGGCAGCACCTGCCCGGACGCCTACCGCCGCCTGTTCGCCCCCGAACCGACCACCGGCCGCACCATCGTGGATCTCATGCTGCTGGACCGGGTGGTCCTGCAGCGGGCCATGTTCCCTGATGCCCGCACCCAACCCGCCCCGCCGGGCTGGCACTGGGTGGACTACCCGGGCCACGACCAGTGGATCTCGGTGCTGGAGCGCGACGGCGGTCCCGTGTCGGGTCTGAACGGGCGCGTCGCCGACGCCCGCGATGTCACCGCGACGTCGATCTCGGAAACCGATACCACCAGCCGCGTGCGGGTGAGCTCCGACGACGGCGGCCGCGTGGTGTTCGCCCGGCTGGGCTGGCCCGGCTACCGCGTCACCCTGAACGGACAGGACATCCCCTTCACCACGGTCGCGGATTCCTTCGTGGCCGTGGATGTCCCCGCGGGCACCCGGGACGCGGAACTGGTGCTCACCTGGCGTCCGCCGGGCTGGAAGATCGGCATCGCCACCGGTGCCGCCGGCGTGGTCGGAATCGCGGTGCTGCAATGGCTCTACGTGCGATCGCGGCGTGAGGACGCGCCGGAATCCCCCGGCGAGTCCTCCGGCGAACCGGAACGTGAACTGGCAGGCTCGGTTTCGTGAGCACCGCCGACTACTCACCCGAGTTGACGGTGGACTCCGGTGTCATCGCCGAGCCCGCCGCCGACGCCCCGCCCGGCCTGCTGCTGCGTCTGGTGCGGCGGCAGGAGGTCGCCTTCGCCCTGGTGGGCGGCTTCAATACCGCGCTCGGCATGGTGCTCACCGTGCTCTGGCTGACCGTGCTGGAAGGCCATGTCGCCAAGGCGGCCGCGGTGGCGCTGGCCCCCGCGCTGGCCTATGCCGTCAGCATCGTGGTGGCCTTCGTGCTGCACCGCACCCTGGTGTTCCGGGTGTGCGGGCACGCCCTGCGCGATTTCGTGGCCTTCGTCGGCGTCAATTCCGGTGGGCTGGCGCTGAACCTCCTGCTGCTCCAGGTGGCGGTGTCGGTGCTGCACTGTCCGGAGAAGCCCGCCGCCGTGGTGGTGATGGGCCTGGTCGCGGTCGCCAGCTTCTTCGGACACCGGCACATCTCGTTCCGCCGCTCGCGCTGAGACGCCCGCCACACGGAAGGCGGCGGAACCGGACAGATGGCATAGTTCGTGCAACGGATGACGTTGTCCGCCAACTGTTCAGGATCGACGTGAGCACCAGCTTCATCTACCGGTACGGAACCGTCTACGAACTACTCATGCGGGGGCTGTACGGCCGACACTACGGCGCGCGGTATCGCGCCATCGCCGCCCTGGTTCCCGAGAACGCCGCGGTGCTCGATCTCTGCTGCGGCCCGGCCACCCTCTACACCCGGTACCTGCGGCAGAAGGCGGTGCGCTACACCGGACTCGACCTCAACGAGCGTTTCATCGCCCGGCTGATCCGGGCGGGCGGCAGCGGGCAGGTCTGGAATCTGCGTGCCGACACCCCGCTGCCCGCCGCCGACTACGTCATCATGCAGGGCAGCCTCTTCCACTTCCTGCCCGATCCGGAACCGGTGCTGGACCGCATGCTCGACGCCGCGCGGGAACGGGTGATCGTCGCCGAACCGGTCCGGAATCTGACCGCCACCCGCCATCGCGCCATGGCCGGGCTCGGCGGACGCCTCACCGACGCCGGGGACGGCGCGCGGCCGCTGCGCTTCGACGAGGAGACCCTCGACGAACTGTTCCGCGGCTTCCCCGAACACGTCGAGGAGCGCCGCCTCATCGCGGGTGGACGGGAGAAGCTCTACCTGCTGAAGCCCTGAGCCGAGCGGTCAGCCGCCGACGTGCTCGATCTCGCGGTCGGCGGCCGCGGCCCGGTCGGCATCCGGGCGCGGCGTCGGCGAATCCACGGTCAGATACAGCGGTTTGCCCACCAGGACGTGCAGTGCCACACCCAGGTATTCGGCGATCAGGCCGAGGGAGAACAGGATCGCGCCCGAACACAGCAGCAGCACCACGATGGTGGACGCCCAGCCCTCGGGAGCCCAGTTCTCCCGGGTGAGCACCTGGAACACCACGAAGGCGGCCAGCGCCACCCCCGCCAGCGCCAGCGTCACGCCCAACATGCTCACCAGGCGCAGGCCACGGGTTCCGCTGCACAGCACCATCTTCCAGAACAGCGAGAACAGGCGGCGGTAGTTGTAGCCGGATTCCTCCCGGCCCTCCGCGCGCAGCGTCACCGGCACCTGGGCGACCGTGCCCACCACCCAGGTCAGCGCCACGTCCAGATACACGCCATTGGAGGCGACATCGGCGAGCTGGCGGCCGATATCGCCGCGGATGAGCCGGTAGCTCTCGAAGCGGGTGGAATCCGGGAAGGCGAAGACGGTGGCCAGCACCAGTTTCGCGCCGCGCGAGGTGAGATTGCGCAGGAAGCCGTGCGGGCGGGTGTTCGTCGGCTTGGAGTAGATCAGGTCGGCGCGCCGCTCCAGCGCGGCGTCCAGGAACGCGCCGATGAACGCCGGATCGTGCTGCCCGTCCTCGTCCATGGTGACGATCCAGTCCCCGCGCGCCGCCGACATTCCGGCGATGGTCGCCGCGTCCTGTCCGAAATTGCGGCTCAACCAGACCGCGCGCACCTCCGGGTAGGCGGCGCGCAGCTCCCGCATGACCACATCGGAGCGGTCCGGACCGTGATCGTGCACCAGCACGATCTCCGAGACCGCGAAGGGGACGCCGCCCGGCGTCGTGGTGGCCTCGGTCAACGCGTGCAGTTCGGCGACCAGGGCGGCGATGGTGTCCTCGCCGCGGTACACCGGAACCACCACCGAGACCGCGTGCGGCCGGTCGATACCGGGCCGGATCGGATGCTCCGCAGTGTCGACGTCGGAGTGGTACGTGCGTCGGGAGGGAATCGGCATCAGCTGAATCGACTTTCGATGACGGTACGCGTGCCGGTGCTCCTCGAGGACTGGCTGGAGCCCGAGCCGTCGAGCACTCTAACACGGTGCGGTCGGCCTTCCGGGGCAGCGGCCGCGTCTCGGCCACCCGCGATGTCGCCGCGACCTCGGTATCGGAGACCGACACCACCAGGCGGGTGCGGGTGTCCTCGGCGCGGGGCGGACAGGTGGTGTTCGCCCGTCTCGGCCGACCGGGCTACCGCGCCACCCTCGACGGGCGGCCGGTGCCGATCTCGACCGTCGTCCAATCCTTCGTGGCCGTGCGGATTCCGGCTGGGACCGAATCCGCCGAGCTGGTGCTGACCTGGCGGCCGCCGGGCTGGAAGATCGGGCTGGCCACCGGTGCGGCCGGCGTGCTCGGCCTGGCGGTGTCGCAGTGGTGGTACCTGCGCACCCGGCGCAGCGACGGTGCGGAGGAGTCGCCGCCCGCACCGGACGGTGAGCGTGCCGCCGCGGCCCGGTAGGTTATCGGTCATGCCGGAGGACATCACCTTGGACTCGACCCTGCTCAGCCTGCTGGCCTGCCCGCAGGACAAGGGCCCGCTGCTGCTGGTCCACGACGACCGGGGGGCCGCGCTGCTCTACAACCCGCGCCTGCGCCGCGCCTACCCGATCGACAACGGCATCCCGGTCCTGCTCGTCGACGAGGCGCGCGAGGTGTCGGACGAGGAGCACACCGCGTTCGTCCTACAGGACTGACGGGGGCTGCCGCCGTCCGGAGCGGCTAGGTCGCGAGTTCGCCGGTCAGATAGCGCTGGAGCGTCGGCCCCACCAGGGCGGCCACCTCGTCCACGGGCATGGAGGCGAGCGGTTCGATCTCGACGACCTTGCGCGCCACCAGCACGCCGATGAGCTGCGAGGCGGCCAGCGCCACCCGCGTCGTGCCCGTGCCCGGGGGTGAATCCACCCGGGCGCGAACATCCTTCAGCGCCACCTCGAGGAGAAAGGTCCGGGCCAGCGCGGTGTCGCCGCCGCCGAGCATGCTGCGGAAGGCGGCCACCGCCTGCACGCCGATGGGGGAATCCCAGAGCCCGACCACGGTGCGAACGATGGTGTCGCCCAATCGGTCCAGCGGCACCGCCGCGATGGCTCCGGTCACGACGCTGGGATCGGCGGGGATATCCAGTGCGGCCGTGAGCAATTGCTGTTTGGTGCCGAAATAGTGATGCACCAGTGCCGGATCCACCCCGGCGGCCGCGGCGATGGAACGAATCGACGCCCGGTCGAAACCCACCTCGGCGAAACGCACCCGGGCGGCGTCGAGAATCGCCGCCCGGGTGCCGGATTGCCCGGGCCGCCGCCCGGCGCGTCCGCCGCGTTCCGCCGTCACGCGGTTCTCCGGCGTAGCGTCGCCGCGCCGAGACCCAGTGCGGCGGCGGCGAACAGCGCCACGACGAGCAGATCCCGCCACATCGCGCCGGTGGCCCCGGGATTGTTCGACACCTGCTGCAACGCCGACACCGCGTAGCTCAGCGGCAGCACATCGCTGATCACCTCCAGCCAGTCGGGCAGCTGTTCACGCGGCACCAGCAGGCCGCACAGGAAGAACTGAGGTCCGACGATCACGGGCATGAACTGTACGGCCTGGAATTCGGTGCGCGCGAAGGCGCTCGCCAGCAGACCGAGCGCCACCCCCAGGACGGCGTCGACGATCGCGATGAGCAGCACCAGCCAGACACTGCCCGCGGCGCGCAGGTCCAGCAGCCAGAACGACACCAGGCAGGCGACGCCCGCCTGCGCGCCCGCCGCGATGGAGAAGGCCGAACCGTATCCGGCCAGCAGATCCAGTTTGGACAGCGGTGTGGTCATGAGCCGTTCGAGCGTGCCCGAGGTGCGTTCGCGCTGCATGGCGATGGCCGTGATGAGGAACATGACGATGAACGGCAGGATGCCGAGCATGCTGATGCCCACCCGGTCGAACACCCGCGGCGTGCCCGGCGGCGTCGGTGAATTCTGGTACACGAAGTACAGCAGGACCAGCAGCAGCGCTGGAACCAGCAGCAGCATGGCCACGGTGCGATGGTCGGCGCGCAGCTGCTTCAGGATGCGCAGGGTGGTGGCGCGGTAGCCGGCCAGCGGTCGGGGGCCGGTGGGTCGGGTCGTGGTGGTCATGACCGTCCTCCCATCTCGATGAGGGCGAGAAACGCGTTCTCCAGGCTGGATTCGCCGGTGTCGGAACGTAGTTCGTCCGGACTGAGTTGGGCGAGCAGGTGACCGTCGCGCATGAGCAGCAGTTGATCGCAGTGCTCGGCCTCGTCCATCACGTGACTGGAGACCAGCAGCGTGCGACCCTGCTCGGCGAGGGCGTGGAATTCCTTCCAGAGTTCCACGCGCAGTACGGGATCCAGGCCGACGGTGGGTTCGTCGAGAATCAGCACCTCCGGATCGGCCACCAGGGCGCAGGCCAGCGAGGTGCGGGTGCGCTGCCCGCCGGAGAGTTGATTGCCGCGCTGCCCGGCGTGGTCGCTCAGCCCCACGGCGGCGATGGCCTCGACCACCTGATCCCGCGAAGCGCCGTACAGCGCAGCGAAATACGAGACATTGTCGGTGACGGTGAGGTCGTCGTAGATGCTCGGAGCCTGCGTCACATAGCCGACCCGCGAGCGCAGCCCACGCGACCCGGCCGTATCACCCAGCACCCGCACCGTGCCCGACTCGATGATCTGGGTGCCGACGATGCTGCGCATGAGCGTGGTCTTCCCGCAGCCCGAGGGCCCGAGCAGGCCGGTGATGCGACCGCGCGGCACGGTCAGCGTGATGTCGTGGAGTACCCGCCGCCCGCCCCGCACGACGCACAGGGCGTCGACGTCGATGGCGGGCGCGGAGTTCGGTGTCGTCATGGGACCACCTGCAATTCATCGAGTGTTGAATTCACTATGCGATGAATTCTGCACCCGAAGTGACCGCGACACAAGACCCGATTCGAATCCGGTTCCCGCGCGCCGCCCACCCGTTTAGCCCCGACGAATCGGACCGATCCTGCGGCGGCCCCCGCATGTGCGGATGCGATGGTGACGAAAGGCTGACGGCCCGCGTGTCGGCGGCCTGTCGGGCAGCGAACGACGGCCGTGGGCACCACAATCGCGGATATGTCTGTCGTGTGCGCCGGAGTTTCACGGATCGGCGGCCGCCCCGCGATGTGCGGCCCACGTCGGATGGGCGACGCGCGTACCGAGGCGCACGCCGGACAGTCGAAATCCGAACCGGGCGCGGGGCCCGGCGGGATGGGCGCGTCCGGCGGCACCGAAGCCGTCGCGGGGCTGCCCGTGCGGAGGCGGACGGTGAGTCCGATCCGCCGCGCGGTGCATGTTCGACCGGCAGGGCGCGGGTCCGTAGCGGTCGTCGGATCGAAGGCGACGGGTGGGTGGTGTGTGCGTCGGACCAGCGACGATATCCGGCCCGGGAGGCACCACGCCGCACCGGCGGACCGCGACCATGCCACACCGGGCCGTCGCCGGACAGGCCATGACCACGCTCACCCGGTACCCGGGTTGGCGAGCCACAGCTACGGAGGACACCTGTGCGTGTATTGCTCACCGGCGCGGCCGGTTTCATCGGTTCCCACATCCACCACGCACTCACCGATGCCGGGCATGAGGTCGTCGCGCTCGACGTGATGCTGCCCGCCGCCCACGGGGCCGAGGCGGCGCCACCGCGCGGTGTCGAGCGGGCGGATGTGCGCGATCCGGAGGCGCTCGACGCATGCCTGCGCGGGGTGGACGCGGTGTGTCATCAGGCCGCCGTGGTCGGTGCGGGGGTGAGTGCCCAGGACGCGCCCGCCTACGCCAGTCACAACGATCTCGGCACCGCGGTGCTGCTGGCCGCCATGGACCGGGCGCGCTGCCGCCACCTGGTACTGGCCTCGTCCATGGTGGTGTACGGCGAGGGCAGCTATGTGGACCGGAACGGTGAGCGGGTCGAGCCCGCACCGCGCACCCGCGCGGACCTGGACGGGGGCCGCTTCGACCACCTCGGACCGGATGGCGCACCGCTGCACTGGGCTCCGGTCGACGAGGACGCCCCGCTACGCCCGCGCAGCCTGTACGCGGCGAGCAAACTCGCGCAGGAGCACTATGCCGCCGCCTGGGCCACCGCCACCGGCGCCACCGTGACCGCGCTGCGCTACCACAATGTCTACGGCGACGGGATGCCCAGGGATACCCCGTATTCCGGCGTAGCGGCCATCTTCCGCTCCGCCCTGGAGGCGGGCGAGGCACCCCGCGTCTTCGAAGACGGCCGCCAGGCCCGCGATTTCGTGCACGTCCGCGATATCGCCGCCGCCAATCTGGCCGCCCTCGAACGCCCACTCGACGCCTTCGTCCCCCTGAACATCGCCTCCGGCCACCCCATCACCATCGGCGAGGTGGCCGCCGTCCTCGCCACCGCCCACGGCGGCAAACCCCCGGTGGTCACCGCCGACTACCGCCCCGGCGACGTCCGCCACATCGTCGCCAGCCCCGCCCGCGCCCACCGCCTCCTCGACTTCACCGCCGCCACCACCCCCACCACCGGCCTCACCGAATTCGCCTCCGCCCCACTACGATCCGCATCCGGTGCCGGTGCCCCGACCTGGTAGCCCTGCTCCCGAGCCCGAGCCCGAGCCCGAGCCCGAGCCCGAGCCCGAGCCCTGGCCCTGGCCCTGGCCCTGGCCCTGGCCCTGGCGGCGGGCACGCACAGTGCGGTTCGCCTGCCCGTCCCGCTCGGCCGACCTCTCAGTCGGACCAGCCTCGGCACGTAGTGGAAGCCCGGGCGTCGCGGGCGGCCATCGCGTGGCAGAGGACGTCTCGTGCTAACCTCCGCCGTTGCCGAGCAGTGGCAGGCGGATCTCGAATCGGGCTCCCCGGTCGCGGTTCTCGGCGTGGATCTCGCCGTGGTGGGCCGCCACGAGCCCGGCGGCGATGGCCAGGCCCATGCCGCTGCTGCTGCCGAGTTCGGCCGCGCCGGGGGAGCGGGCCGAGGTGCCACGGTAGGCGACCTCGAAGATGCGGGGCAGGTCGACGGGGGAGATGCCGGGCCCGGTGTCGTCCACGCGGGTCCAGGCGTGGCCGTCGGAGGCGCCCGCGGCGATCTCGATCCGGCCGCCGGGTGGCGTGTGCGCGATGGCATTGGCGACCAGGTTGGTGAGCACCCGGGTGAGGGCGCGGTCGCTGCCCGCCACCACGATGCGGTGCTCGGGTTGCCTTGCGGTGAGGGTGATTCCGGCGCGCCGGGCGGTCGGCTGGTTGGCGGCCAGCACCTCGTCGATCAGCTCGCGCAGGTCCACCGGTTCCAGGGACAGCCGCAGCGCCCCGGCATTGATCTTCGACATCTCGAACAGGTCGTCGACCATGGCGGAGAGCCGATTGGTCTCGCGCACAATGCGTTCGGCGTACCTGCGCACCTCGTCACCCTCGTCGACCACCCCGTCGGCGAGCGCTTCACCCATGGCCCGGATCCCCGCCAGCGGGGTGCGCAGATCATGGCTCACCCACGCGATCAGCTCCCGCCGCGACTGCTCCGCGGCCCGCTCCCGCTCGCGCATCTGCTTCTCCCACACCGTGGCCCGCGCCTGCGCCCGCCC
The DNA here is from genome assembly GCF_000308635.1 of Nocardia otitidiscaviarum NBRC 14405. Classification (GTDB taxonomy): domain Bacteria; phylum Actinomycetota; class Actinomycetes; order Mycobacteriales; family Mycobacteriaceae; genus Nocardia; species Nocardia otitidiscaviarum. Next base: position 206,533 of record NZ_BAGD01000061.1, read on the forward strand.
CAGCAGAATGGCCGCGGGCACCGTCACCGCCGTGACCACCCCCAGGACGGTGGCGGTACGGGCCAGCGCGTCGTCGAACATGAGCCCGCTCACCGCGACCACGCCGCTGAGCGTCGCCAGCGTCGGAATCAGCACCAGCACCGCCATACTCGTGGTCATGGCGCGATTGCGGGTGTAGCGCAGCAGCAGGGCGCCGACCACCACCACCGGCAGCGATCCGGCGAGCGCGTAGCCGATGAGGCCGGGGGTGTCAGTCGGCACGCGGCGTATCCTCACCGGAATCGGTGCGGCCCCAGGCGTATCCGCGCCCCCATACGGTGTCGATGCGATGCGCGGCACCGAGTTTGGCGCGCAGTCGCTTGATGTGCACGGTCACCGTGGACAGGTCGCCGAAGGTCCACCCCCATACCTCCGCGAGCAGTTCGTCGCGGCTGAACACCCGGTGCGGATGGGTCAGCAGAAAGGTCAGCAGATCGAATTCGCGTGCGGTCAACTCCACCGGCACCCCGGCCACCTGTACCGCGCGCGCCGCGGGCCGCACCTCGATATCCCCGCTGCGCAGCACCTGCTCAGCGCTCGGGGCGGGCCGGGCGCGGCGCAGCACCGACGCCACGCGCAGCGCGAGCTCGCGCGGACTGAACGGCTTGGTCACGTAATCGTCGGCGCCGGACTGCAATCCGAGCACCCGGTCGTCCTCCTCGCCGAGCGCGGTGAGCAGGATGATCGGCGTATCCGGATGCGGCCCGCCGCGCACCATGCGCACCAGGTCGATGCCGTCCGGCGGCGGCATCATCACATCGAGGATGGCGAGGTCGATGTCGTTGCGCGCCAATACCGCCGCGGTCTGCGGCCCGTCGGCCGTCTCCACCACCTCCAGTCCGTCCCGTTCCAGATACCGCCGCACCACCTCCCGCACCACGGGATCATCATCGGCCACCAGAATGCGCATGACAGTCACCAATTCGTGAGTACCAGATGGTTGACGAGCAGTGCCCCGACCGCCTGCACGGCCAGCCACCCCCGCATATCCCGCCGCGGCAGCAGGGCCGTCCCCGCGATCACCCACAGCCCGAACGGCAGCCAGATCCGTTCCGTCTCGGCCTTGCTCAGCCCGCTGAGATCGGCCAGCAGCAGCGCCGCCAACCCCGCCGCCGCCAGGAGCGCCGCCGGATCGACCACCGCCCGCCACCGCCGCAGCGCCGGTACCGCACTCCCGCGCACGCTCGGCCCGCGCATGCTCGCCCCGCGCATGCTCGCCCCGCGCACGCTCGCCTCGTGCGCGCTCGGCCGATGATCCGGTGTGTGAGTATCGCGCGCCGCGACTTCCCGGTCACAGTGCCGGTGCGGCACGGATGGCGAAATCTTCTCGCCGTCGGTCTGTTGCGCGGCATCCTCCGCGTCCGACGTCCGCCATAGTGCGGACGGCTGGAGTTCACGGGCGACGCGGTGCAATGCGGCCACCGACGCCAGCCCGACCGCGCACACGGTGGCCGCGAGATTGCCCCACACCCAGTACGAGTAGGGCCGCTCGCTGGCGATGCCCTGGTAGTACCGTTCCACCACCAGGTGGTAGCCGTCGAACCACCAGAACCCGGCGGCGGTGAACGCGCCCACCACGAGCAGCATCCCGACCACCACCGGAATCACGGGGCGCAGCCCGCGGGCCGCGAGTACCGCCAGTGCGGGCACCGCCATCAGCACCAGACCGTAACTGAGGTACAGCCCGAAGCCGAACAGTAGCCCCGAGCCCACCGCGGCCGGCACCCACCGCGCACCGTGCCGGGTCGCGACCGCCAGCAGCGCCACCGCCCACGCGGTGACCCCCGCGAACAGCGCGTCGGCGGACACCGCCAGCCAGATGGCGGCCGGGGCGAGCGCCAGGAAGGGCGCTGCCGCGCGGGCGCGCTCCATCGCGCCCAGTGCCCGCAGCGTCACCAGGATGGCCACGGCCGCACCGCAACCGACCAGGACGCACAGCAGTCCGGCCCAACCGCCGCCTCCCAGCCCGATCCGGTCCAGCAGGACGAAGACGAGCAGTGCCCCCGGCGGATGCCCGGAGACGTGGGTGGTCCAGGAGTCGGGCTGGAAATCCAGGATGCGCGCGGAGAATCCGCGCAGCATGGCCGCGATATCGGTGACCCCGCCGACCTCGTGCAGGTACTCGTCGCGGCTGGTGAGCCGTCCCGCGAAGCCGCGCTGCCAGCCGTCCACCAGGGCGAGCGCACCGGCCCACCCGACCGAGGTCAGCCAGGTGACGGCGAGCAGCCGCCGCCAGGACAGGCGTGCGGCGAGGCCGGGGCCGTACACGATCACCAGTGCCGCGATGGCGACGGCCGGACCGGTGCCCCAGCCGATGTGCGGCAGCCATTCGCCGAACAGCGGTGCGGCTCCGGCGTACAGCCGATCCGACCACTGTTTGCCCATTATTCGCGGAACGGCCACGGCGGCCGCGACCAACAGGGCCGCGCCGACCGCCCAGCCGAGATCGGCCCGGCGTGTAAACGGCCGGGAAGGCGTGATGACGGGAGTGTTCCGCACGCACCCACCCTAGGCCGCGAGGTAGCCCGGAGCCGGTTGTTCTGGGCGTTCGCACAGGTCCCGTCATACTTTCGTCATCGGTGTGTTGGGGTTCATCCGGCCCGCGCGGGCCTACGGTCTAGGCGTGACCGAATCGAACGAGGAATCCTGCGTCACGGTGGTGATTCCGTGTCGCGATGAAGCCGGTGCGCTCCCCGGCGTACTCTCGGCAATCCCCGCGGGCTATCGGGTGATCGTGGTGGACAACGGTTCCACCGACGACACCGCCGCGGTCGCCCGCACCGCCGGGGCTACCGTCGTCACCGAGCCCGTCCCCGGCTACGGCAGTGCCGTGCACGCCGGTGTGCGGTCGGCCCGGACCGATATCGTGGCCGTCCTCGACGGTGACGGCTCCATGGACCCCCGCGAGTTGTCCACCCTGGTAGCGGATTTGACGCCCCAGGTCGATATGGTCGTCGGCCGTCGCCGCCCCGCCGGTCGCGGTGCCTGGCCCTGGCACGCCCGCCTGGGCAATGCCCTGGTGGCCGCTCGCCTGCGCCACCGCTACGGCCTGCCCGTCCACGATGTGGCGGCCATGCGCGTCGCCCACCGCGACCGCCTGCTCGCCCTCGGCCCACTGCACCCGCGCTCCGGCTACCCGCTGGCACTGCT